>NZ_OZ245839.1:3782500-4391266 GCF_965228795.1 Ekhidna sp. | reverse complement strand
TCCAGGGCGCGACGACCCTTACGGGTAACAGTACAGCATTAAATGCGACAAGTACGACGATCAACAGTGGGTTGATCGGGGTTGGTACAGATGACACGGACGATGTAAGTATCAATGCGGAGATCCAGGGCGCAACCCCTTTGATATTAGAGGGCGGGACGGACGACACGTTTGAGACGCGCATTGCGGTGACGAATCCAACGGCAGATCGTACGATCACCTTACCGGATGCGGATGGTACGGTGGTGTTGCAGGGGAACACGAACTACACGGGCGACTTAGCGTTGACCACCGATGTGAATGGAGATATTGTTGAAGCGGTAGACGGTCAAGCCTTCAATGTAAACTCCGATGTAATCAACCTTGGGAATGCGGGTACGGATCAGGTAGATGTTGCAGGGAACCTGGACGCGAATGCGGGCTTGGATGTAGACGGGGGCACGTTCACGATTGCGAATGGAGTAAATACGACGGTAGGCGATGGCACGATTACGACGGGCGCAGGTCAGGTAGACTTTGGAGGCAATGTGGACGCGAATGCGGGCTTGGATGTGACGGGCTTATTGCAGGCGGACGATAATGTGACCTTAGGAGCCACGAATGCGGATGCTTTAGTAGTGAATGCGAATGCGGACTTCAACGATGTGGTGAATGTAGATGGAGCTACTACACTCAACGATGATCTTACGGTATCCACCGATGCTACGACCACCACGATCAACTCGAACACGATTGATATAGGTAATGCGGCAGGAGATGCGATCGATCTAACGGGCGCGACGAATATTAACGGGGGCAATCTGACGGTAGCGACGGGCTCTTCAGCGACGTTCAATGATGGGGTGACTTTGGGTGATGGTGAATCAGATGCAGTAGCGATCAATGGCACGTTGCAGGAAGGAACGTTGGTAGCGGGTCAGAATGCGGTTGTTTTTGATGGTTCGACGGCAGATGCTACGAACCGCACGACTTTTGAGATCGAAGATCCAACGGCAGCCCGCACGATCACCTTACCGGATGCGGATGGTACGGTGGTGTTACAGGGGAACACGAACTACACGGGCGACTTAGCGTTGACCACCGATGTGAATGGAGATATTGTTGAAGCGGTAGACGGTCAAGACTTCAATGTAAACTCCGATGTAATCAACCTTGGGAATGCGGGTACGGATCAGGTAGATGTTGTAGGGAACTTGGACGCGAACAATGGCTTAGATGTGACGGGGGCGAACCTGACGGTAGGCTCCACCACGATAGACCCAACCACGGGCAATACAAGTGTCGCTGGCACCTTAGGTGTGACCGGAACTACTACACTGGGTACTGCAAATATCACGACGGGCACGATCACGACCTTAGGCGGAGCGATGGATGCGAACAGCCAGACGATCACGAATGTAGACATCAACAGTGGCACGATCGATGGGGCGACCATTGCTACATCAGACATCAACATGACGGGTCAGACGCTGACTTTGGATAACGATGCGATCAGTGGTGATAAAGTAGAGGGGGGAACGATAGCAGCGGTAACGATCACTACAGCGGATATTGACGGAGGAACCATTGATGGTGCTACTGTAGCGGGTTCAGTGATCAACAGTTCCACGCTGACGCAGGACGATGATTCGTTCACGTTGCGAGATGAGACGAATACGACAGCTACGGCGGTGTTTGATATGAACAGTGTTACTGCAGGTCAGCAGAGTGTGTTGACTGTACCTGATGCGGATGGCACAATCGCCTTGACCAGTGATATCAGCGCGGCAGACGAGGTAAGTATGACTGCAGCCAATGCGGTACCGAGATGGGACGGCACGGACTTAGTGGATGGAACGTTGAGTGACGATGGCAGCACGGTGACCTTAGGCGCAACCGAAACTTTGGATGTGAGTGCGGGCACGTTGACGTTGGCGAACGATCAGATCAGTGGAGATGCGGTAGAAGGCGGCACGATCAACGCGACGACCATCAATACGGCAACCATCGGAACGTTTGGTGGCACGGCCCTGGATGCAAACAACGTAGACCTCACGAATGTAGACATCAACAGTGGCACGATCGATGGGGCGACCATTGCTACATCAGACATTAACCTAACGGGTCAGACGCTGACTTTGGATAACGATGCGATCAGTGGTGATAAAGTAGAGGGGGGAACGATAGCAGCGGTAACGATCACTACAGCGGATATTGACGGAGGAACCATTGATGGTGCTACTGTAGCGGGTTCAGTGATCAACAGTTCCACGCTGACGCAGGACGATGATTCGTTCACGTTGCGAGATGAGACGAATACGACAGCTACGGCGGTGTTTGATATGAACAGTGTTACTGCAGGTCAGCAGAGTGTGTTGACTGTACCTGATGCGGATGGCACAATCGCCTTGACCAGTGATATCAGCGCGGCAGACGAGGTAAGTATGACTGCAGCCAATGCGGTACCGAGATGGGACGGCACGGACTTAGTGGATGGAACGTTGAGTGACGATGGCAGCACGGTGACCTTAGGCGCAACCGAAACTTTGGATGTGAGTGCGGGCACGTTGACGTTGGCGAACGATCAGATCAGTGGAGATGCGGTAGAAGGCGGCACGATCAACGCGACGACCATCAATACGGCAACCATCGGAACGTTTGGTGGCACGGCCCTGGATGCAAACAACGTAGACCTCACGAATGTAGACATCAACAGTGGCACGATCGATGGGGCGACCATTGCTACATCAGACATTAACCTAACGGGTCAGACGCTGACTTTGGATAACGATGCGATCAGTGGTGATAAAGTAGAGGGGGGAACGATAGCAGCGGTAACGATCACTACAGCGGATATTGACGGAGGAACCATTGATGGTGCTACTGTAGCGGGTTCAGTGATCAACAGTTCCACGCTGACGCAGGACGATGATTCGTTCACGTTGCGAGATGAGACGAATACGACAGCTACGGCGGTGTTTGATATGAACAGTGTTACTGCAGGTCAGCAGAGTGTGTTGACTGTACCTGATGCGGATGGCACAATCGCCTTGACCAGTGATATCAGCGCGGCAGACGAGGTAAGTATGACTGCAGCCAATGCGGTACCGAGATGGGACGGCACGGACTTAGTGGATGGAACGTTGAGTGACGATGGCAGCACGGTGACCTTAGGTGCAACCGAAACTTTGGATGTGAGTGCGGGCACGTTGACGTTGGCGAACGATCAGATCAGTGGAGATGTGGTAGAAGGCGGCACGATCAACGCGACGACCATCAATACGGCAACCATCGGAACGTTTGGTGGCACGGCCCTGGATGCAAACAACGTAGACCTCACGAATGTAGACATCAACAGTGGCACGATCGATGGGGCGACCATTGCTACATCAGACATTAACCTAACGGGTCAGACGCTGACTTTGGATAACGATGCGATCAGTGGTGATAAAGTAGAGGGGGGAACGATAGCAGCGGTAACGATCACTACAGCGGATATTGACGGAGGAACCATTGATGGTGCTACTGTAGCGGGTTCAGTGATCAACAGTTCCACGCTGACGCAGGACGATGATTCGTTCACGTTGCGAGATGAGACGAATACGACAGCTACGGCGGTGTTTGATATGAACAGTGTTACTGCAGGTCAGCAGAGTGTGTTGACTGTACCTGATGCGGATGGCACAATCGCCTTGACCAGTGATATCAGCGCGGCAGACGAGGTAAGTATGACTGCAGCCAATGCGGTACCGAGATGGGACGGCACGGACTTAGTGGATGGAACGTTGAGTGACGATGGCAGCACGGTGACCTTAGGTGCAACCGAAACTTTGGATGTGAGTGCGGGCACGTTGACGTTGGCGAACGATCAGATCAGTGGAGATGTGGTAGAAGGCGGCACGATCAACGCGACGACCATCAATACGGCAACCATCGGAACGTTTGGTGGCACGGCCCTGGATGCAAACAACGTAGACCTCACGAATGTAGACATCAACAGTGGCACGATCGATGGGGCGACCATTGCTACATCAGACATCAACATGACGGGTCAGACGCTGACTTTGGATAACGATGCGATCAGTGGTGATAAAGTAGAGGGGGGAACGATAGCAGCGGTAACGATCACTACAGCGGATATTGACGGAGGAACCATTGATGGTGCTACTGTAGCGGGTTCAGTGATCAACAGTTCCACGCTGACGCAGGACGATGATTCGTTCACGTTGCGAGATGAGACGAATACGACAGCTACGGCGGTGTTTGATATGAACAGTGTTACTGCAGGTCAGCAGAGTGTGTTGACTGTACCTGATGCGGATGGCACAATCGCCTTGACCAGTGATATCAGCGCGGCAGACGAGGTAAGTATGACTGCAGCCAATGCGGTACCGAGATGGGACGGCACGGACTTAGTGGATGGAACGTTGAGTGACGATGGCAGCACGGTGACCTTAGGCGCAACCGAAACTTTGGATGTGAGTGCGGGCACGTTGACGTTGGCGAACGATCAGATCAGTGGAGATGCGGTAGAAGGCGGCACGATCAACGCGACGACCATCAATACGGCAACCATCGGAACGTTTGGTGGCACGGCCCTGGATGCAAACAACGTAGACCTCACGAATGTAGACATCAACAGTGGCACGATCGATGGGGCGACCATTGCTACATCAGACATCAACATGACGGGTCAGACGCTGACTTTGGATAACGATGCGATCAGTGGTGATAAAGTAGAGGGGGGAACGATAGCAGCGGTAACGATCACTACAGCGGATATTGACGGAGGAACCATTGATGGTGCTACTGTAGCGGGTTCAGTGATCAACAGTTCCACGCTGACGCAGGACGATGATTCGTTCACGTTGCGAGATGAGACGAATACGACAGCTACGGCGGTGTTTGATATGAACAGTGTTACTGCAGGTCAGCAGAGTGTGTTGACTGTACCTGATGCGGATGGCACAATCGCCTTGACCAGTGATATCAGCGCGGCAGACGAGGTAAGTATGACTGCAGCCAATGCGGTACCGAGATGGGACGGCACGGACTTAGTGGATGGAACGTTGAGTGACGATGGCAGCACGGTGACCTTAGGCGCAACCGAAACTTTGGATGTGAGTGCGGGCACGTTGACGTTGGCGAACGATCAGATCAGTGGAGATGTGGTAGAAGGCGGCACGATCAACGCGACGACCATCAATACGGCAACCATCGGAACGTTTGGTGGCACGGCCCTGGATGCAAACAACGTAGACCTCACGAATGTAGACATCAACAGTGGCACGATCGATGGGGCGACCATTGCTACATCAGACATCAACATGACGGGTCAGACGCTGACTTTGGATAACGATGCGATCAGTGGTGATAAAGTAGAGGGGGGAACGATAGCAGCGGTAACGATCACTACAGCGGATATTGACGGAGGAACCATTGATGGTGCTACTGTAGCGGGTTCAGTGATCAACAGTTCCACGCTGACGCAGGACGATGATTCGTTCACGTTGCGAGATGAGACGAATACGACAGCTACGGCGGTGTTTGATATGAACAGTGTTACTGCAGGTCAGCAGAGTGTGTTGACTGTACCTGATGCGGATGGCACAATCGCCTTGACCAGTGATATCAGCGCGGCAGACGAGGTAAGTATGACTGCAGCCAATGCGGTACCGAGATGGGACGGCACGGACTTAGTGGATGGAACGTTGAGTGACGATGGCAGCACGGTGACCTTAGGCGCAACCGAAACTTTGGATGTGAGTGCGGGCACGTTGACGTTGGCGAACGATCAGATCAGTGGAGATGTGGTAGAAGGCGGCACGATCAACGCGACGACCATCAATACGGCAACCATCGGAACGTTTGGTGGCACGGCCCTGGATGCAAACAACGTAGACCTCACGAATGTAGACATCAACAGTGGCACGATCGATGGGGCGACCATTGCTACATCAGACATCAACATGACGGGTCAGACGCTGACTTTGGATAACGATGCGATCAGTGGTGATAAAGTAGAGGGGGGAACGATAGCAGCGGTAACGATCACTACAGCGGATATTGACGGAGGAACCATTGATGGGGCTACTGTAGCGGGTTCAGTGATCAACAGTTCCACGCTGACGCAGGACGATGATTCGTTCACGTTGCGAGATGAGACGAATACGACAGCTACGGCGGTGTTTGATATGAACAGTGTTACTGCAGGTCAGCAGAGTGTGTTGACTGTACCTGATGCGGATGGCACAATCGCCTTGACCAGTGATATCAGCGCGGCAGACGAGGTAAGTATGACTGCAGCCAATGCGGTACCGAGATGGGACGGCACGGACTTAGTGGATGGAACGTTGAGTGACGATGGCAGCACGGTGACCTTAGGCGCAACCGAAACTTTGGATGTGAGTGCGGGCACGTTGACGTTGGCGAACGATCAGATCAGTGGAGATGTGGTAGAAGGCGGCACGATCAACGCGACGACCATCAATACGGCAACCATCGGAACGTTTGGTGGCACGGCCCTGGATGCAAACAACGTAGACCTCACGAATGTAGACATCAACAGTGGCACGATCGATGGGGCGACCATTGCTACATCAGACATCAACATGACGGGTCAGACGCTGACTTTGGATAACGATGCGATCAGTGGTGATAAAGTAGAGGGGGGAACGATAGCAGCGGTAACGATCACTACAGCGGATATTGACGGAGGAACCATTGATGGTGCTACTGTAGCGGGTTCAGTGATCAACAGTTCCACGCTGACGCAGGACGATGATTCGTTCACGTTGCGAGATGAGACGAATACGACAGCTACGGCGGTGTTTGATATGAACAGTGTTACTGCAGGTCAGCAGAGTGTGTTGACTGTACCTGATGCGGATGGCACAATCGCCTTGACCAGTGATATCAGCGCGGCAGACGAGGTAAGTATGACTGCAGCCAATGCGGTACCGAGATGGGACGGCACGGACTTAGTGGATGGAACGTTGAGTGACGATGGCAGCACGGTGACCTTAGGCGCAACCGAAACTTTGGATGTGAGTGCGGGCACGTTGACGTTGGCGAACGATCAGATCAGTGGAGATGCGGTAGAAGGCGGCACGATCAACGCGACGACCATCAATACGGCAACCATCGGAACGTTTGGTGGCACGGCCCTGGATGCAAACAACGTAGACCTCACGAATGTAGACATCAACAGTGGCACGATCGATGGGGCGACCATTGCTACATCAGACATCAACATGACGGGTCAGACGCTGACTTTGGATAACGATGCGATCAGTGGTGATAAAGTAGAGGGGGGAACGATAGCAGCGGTAACGATCACTACAGCGGATATTGACGGAGGAACCATTGATGGTGCTACTGTAGCGGGTTCAGTGATCAACAGTTCCACGCTGACGCAGGACGATGATTCGTTCACGTTGCGAGATGAGACGAATACGACAGCTACGGCGGTGTTTGATATGAACAGTGTTACTGCAGGTCAGCAGAGTGTGTTGACTGTACCTGATGCGGATGGCACAATCGCCTTGACCAGTGATATCAGCGCGGCAGACGAGGTAAGTATGACTGCAGCCAATGCGGTACCGAGATGGGACGGCACGGACTTAGTGGATGGAACGTTGAGTGACGATGGCAGCACGGTGACCTTAGGCGCAACCGAAACTTTGGATGTGAGTGCGGGCACGTTGACGTTGGCGAACGATCAGATCAGTGGAGATGTGGTAGAAGGCGGCACGATCAACGCGACGACCATCAATACGGCAACCATCGGAACGTTTGGTGGCACGGCCCTGGATGCAAACAACGTAGACCTCACGAATGTAGACATCAACAGTGGCACGATCGATGGGGCGACCATTGCTACATCAGACATCAACATGACGGGTCAGACGCTGACTTTGGATAACGATGCGATCAGTGGTGATAAAGTAGAGGGGGGAACGATAGCAGCGGTAACGATCACTACAGCGGATATTGACGGAGGAACCATTGATGGTGCTACTGTAGCGGGTTCAGTGATCAACAGTTCCACGCTGACGCAGGACGATGATTCGTTCACGTTGCGAGATGAGACGAATACGACAGCTACGGCGGTGTTTGATATGAACAGTGTTACTGCAGGTCAGCAGAGTGTGTTGACTGTACCTGATGCGGATGGCACAATCGCCTTGACCAGTGATATCAGCGCGGCAGACGAGGTAAGTATGACTGCAGCCAATGCGGTACCGAGATGGGACGGCACGGACTTAGTGGATGGAACGTTGAGTGACGATGGCAGCACGGTGACCTTAGGCGCAACCGAAACTTTGGATGTGAGTGCGGGCACGTTGACGTTGGCGAACGATCAGATCAGTGGAGATGTGGTAGAAGGCGGCACGATCAACGCGACGACCATCAATACGGCAACCATCGGAACGTTTGGTGGCACGGCCCTGGATGCAAACAACGTAGACCTCACGAATGTAGACATCAACAGTGGCACGATCGATGGGGCGACCATTGCTACATCAGACATCAACATGACGGGTCAGACGCTGACTTTGGATAACGATGCGATCAGTGGTGATAAAGTAGAGGGGGGAACGATAGCAGCGGTAACGATCACTACAGCGGATATTGACGGAGGAACCATTGATGGGGCTACTGTAGCGGGTTCAGTGATCAACAGTTCCACGCTGACGCAGGACGATGATTCGTTCACGTTGCGAGATGAGACGAATACGACAGCTACGGCGGTGTTTGATATGAACAGTGTTACTGCAGGTCAGCAGAGTGTGTTGACTGTACCTGATGAAGACGGCACATTAATAACAAACAACTCAGCCCTTGGAACATTTGGGGATGGAATAGTTGTAGCAGACGATGCAACAATAAAAGAAGCACTCGATGACCTGGATGGTCAGGTTTCTACCAACATAACAACTATTAATACAAATTTTGCAGATATAGGTAGTCTAGAGACATTGACCGGTGCTGGAGCAAGTGCCCTTAACTTGGGTGCTTTCTCCGGATCAACTATTGATGACAATGAGACAATAAAAGGAGCATTGCAAGATTTAGAAACAGCTGTAGAGTCAGCCACTCCATCATCACTTCAGGCAGCCTATAATGTTGGAAATACAATTACTACATCAGGAAACAATGCATTGACTGTGTCCGGAACAGAACAGATTTCACTAACATCGACAGATGCAATTTCGAATGCAATTGTTCTTAATGCGAATAATGTTGGAGGGGGTGTAGATATAGATGCTGGCGGGGTTGTAGATATAGCGGCAGGTGGAGCAGTTTCCATCCAGGGAGGAGCGGCCTCAACAATTAATACGACATCTGCAAATCTCACGCTTTCAACTACCACAAGTGGCACACTAGCAGCAAACTCTGTAGGCATCTTAGATCTTGATGGAAATACAGGAGTGACTATCGATGCGGCTACAAGTGGAGACATCACAACAAATGCTTCTGCGGGATCAATTGTTCTAACTGGTGCGGAATCTGTAACAGATGCGATTGATATTAATGCTACCAATGGAGGTATTGATATGGATGCCGGAGGTGCAGTTTCCATAGAGGCTGGTGCAGCATCAACAATCAATACCACATCTTCAAACCTTACTTTATCTACAACAACTAGTGGGACACTTGCTGCTAATTCTGCCGGAAATTTAGATTTAGATGGAAATACAGGAGTCACTATAAACTCTGGTGGTAATTCCGACATTAGTATTACACCTGGAGGTAGTGGAGTAGTAGCAATTGATAACCTTAGTTTGGATGGAAATACAGTTTCATCAACAACTGGTAATCTGACTCTTACGGCAAATGCCGTAGCAGATATTGATGGGACATCTGTAACATTGGATGCATCCAGTAGCACGGTAGAAATCAATGCCTCCTCAGGAGCTATCAATATTGGTAATAACGCTGATGCAAATGCGATTAATATTGGAACAGGAGCAGCTGCCAGAAATATTAGCGTTGGTAATAATTCGGTTAACTCAGCGACCACATTAAGTGGTGCAGCAGCGAATACAGCAAACACTTCAGCAACTGTCGATGGTGCCTTAGCTTTATCAAATTTTGTGGCACCAGTAGCATCAAATGGAGTTAATGTAGCAATCCAAAATCGATCATTTAGAACAATTAATGATACACATGCTGGTGCAACAACCTTCACAATCGGAAATGGAAATAAACAGGGACAAATGCTTGTTCTTGCCATAGGCACCTATACAGGCGGGATCACACTTGCCGATGGAGGTAATGTTAATCTTGCTGGCAATTGGACTCCTAATTCGACAGGTGATACTCTATCATTGATTTGGACTGGTACGAATTGGGTAGAACTTTATAGATCTAATAATTAATAATGAGAACATTAATTCCCATATCGCTCATTCTTCTTTTGTCAGCATACTGCCAGGCTCAGTTATATGTGCCTTCTAACACCATTTTGCATATTGCTGAAGGAGCCAATCTAGAAGTAGGCCCTAATCTAGAGAATGAAGGGATCATACAGAATAATGGCACACTAACCTTGTATAAAGACTGGACTATAAATAACAATTACAATGGATTAGAAGGCTCACTCAGACTACTAGGAAACAGTAATCAGCGTGTAGCTCCGCCGAGCCTTACTTTAAGAGAGCTAGTTATTGATAATGCAAATGGTAACGTGGATTTTCCGGGTACCGAGTATATTGTTTTAGAAAGACTGGATCTAAAGTCTGGAAATATAAAAATATCTGATAACACAAGGTTTGTACTCGAAAGCAATGCCAGAGTGGTTGGGGGTTCTAAGTTCTCTCATTTCGAGGGAACACTCATTCATATGGGAAGTGGAGAGAAGCTTTTCCCATTAGGAGATGAAGGCGTTTATCATCCAATTTATTTGCTGGATGTAAGAGGAGCTGATTCCGAAATATCTGGAAGTTTTACGCGTGAACATCCAACTGACCCAGCTCCTGGAGATAGCCTTATTGGAGTTTCTCATCGAGGGCTTTGGAACATAAAAGTGCTAAACGGAAACCCGGACAGAACACACGTTCGAATAGACTTTGATGAGCATGATTTGTCTGAGCTGCGAATTATTAACAACATTAGGCATAGGGTTAATTCTCCTGCACTAGCATATTCCAATGATCCGGCTGAAGAATTTCGATCGCTGGGAGTTGATCGATTGCTCAACTCTGATTCTTTGACGTTTGGACAGATCTTTAGTGAAATGCGATTTGATCCTGATCCGGCCTTAGATCATTACTTTGCTGTTGGGTTGGCACCTACTGTGCCAAATGAAGGCATCTATTACATACCGGAAGCTTTTTCTCCCAATGCAAGCGACCCTAATAATCAAACATTCAAAGTCTTTGGTGAGCAAATTTCTGAGTCTGGCTTTAACCTACAGGTCTATAATCGATACGGAGTAGTTGTTTATTCAACAGACTCATTTCTGGAAGCCAATACGATTGGTTGGGATGGTGAAAACCAGAGTACGGGGGCTGAAGAGCCTGCCGGTTTATATTATTACACGATCAGGTTTCAGTTTGAGACCGGATTGCCAATCCAAACAAAAGGAGCATTCTACCTTGTGAAATGAAAAAGTTTACTACCATATTGTTGTTGATTCTGGTGATTAAAGCTTTTGGTCAGAATGCTCAATTTTCACAATATTACGCTGCTTCTCTTTACTTAAACCCTGCTTTTAGTGGCATCTATAATGATCCTGCCTTGCACA
Source organism: Ekhidna sp. (assembly GCF_965228795.1). Classification (GTDB taxonomy): domain Bacteria; phylum Bacteroidota; class Bacteroidia; order Cytophagales; family Cyclobacteriaceae; genus Ekhidna. The sequence continues at coordinate 4,379,535 of NZ_OZ245839.1, read as the reverse complement.
TGAATCATAAAAGGCAGCTTCAAAGCGTAGATGTAATCAATGAATTGACACAGGTTTCCTTCATATTCCCTGTTAAACCTAATGGAGATTTTGAGCAATCAATAGGCGGAGCAGGAATTATGGCCTTTAATGAGAAATTCGGCTTTCGTGGGGTTTATCAAAAAAACTCAGCTTATTTGAATTACGCACATAATTTGAAGCTTGGACTACTTGATTCCTATATCATATCCATTGGCGCCCAGGTTGGATATGAAATTAGATCCTTAGACTTTAGCAAACTGGCATGGGGATCACAATACAATATTTTTTATGGGTTTGATGATACTTTACCTGTTCCCGTCACGGAGTTTGATGAACAGCAACAAAACCTGGTGGTAAATGCAGGAATCATGTATTATTATAATCCGGAGCGTAATTATTTGTTGCACAATTACAGTGCGTTTTTGGGTTTCTCCGCAACCAATCTCAATCGACCAAACACCTCTTTTACTTCAGATGCAGAAAGTATTGAACCAATGCTTTTGAAATATAATGGAGGAGTTGAGTTTAAGTTTAACAAACTCTACGTTACACCAAGTCTGCTTTACCTCTACATCCGTCAAAACCAACAATTTAATGCCGGGCTAAACGTAGCATATGCTCCAAATACAGATAGGTACAGAGCACGAGGAACTCAGTTGCTTGGCGGGGTTTGGTATCGATACAGAGATTCTTTCATCTTCATGGGAGGTATTAAAGCAAATGCTTTAACCGTGAGAGTGAGTTATGATATGAACAGCACATTGTTTGCGCCAGAAAAGGGAGTAGATCTGGCGCAAAATTCAATGGAAATTTCCCTTCATTATTCGCTTGGAAGAAACCTGGATATAAAGAAGCTTTCCAATCCGTTATTCTAAATCAATTAATTTTTCGGATAGATTATTAGCCTTGTTCCCGGCTCAAGCTCCGTGCTGTTAAGTCCGTTTTGTTCCATAATCAATTCCTCCGGAACATTAAACTTCTCAGATACGATTGTTAAATCATCTCCTGGTTGAACGGTGTATATAAAGTCGCTACCACTCTTGATATCTGCAGGCACTACAAGGTTAAAGTCTGCTTCTATCTCTCCACTTTTTATCAATCTAATTGGCTTATATGCTTGCAGACCATCAGCACCTAACCCATTGACAGTCTTAATATGGCTTTCTGCCACACCCATGCTAGAAGCAATTTTAGTAACTGTGGCACCCGGGCGAACGAGGTAAAAATTACCAAAAGATTCTCTTCGGTTACCAATTAATCTGATATCAATCCTTCTATTCAATTGACGACCGTATGGATTATTATTGTCGGCGATTGGTTTTTCAGATCCATGCCAAATAACAGATATTTTTGACTGATCTACACCTTTGTTAATTAAATAATCTCTAGCAGAATAACCTCGATCCTTACTTAAAATAAGGTTGTACTCTGCCGCTCCTGTATCATCAGTATGTGATTCTATTTCTATTTTATTTCCTGATTTTCTAAAGGAAGCAACCACATCATCGAGAAGTATTTTTACTTCCGGACGTAGCTCAGAAGAGTTCACATCAAAAAACGCACGAGTCGCATTGGTATAAACTCCGGCTTCTTTTTCTCTTCTGCCTTCGACATTGAAATCTTCAAGTACAACAGACTCAGAAGCACTGGCTTTTTTAAAGGTAAGGTCATACTTCTCCGGGGTAACCTTGAATTCAAACTCGCCGGAAGCATTTGTATACCCTTCTATAACCGTTTTTGTATTATCAAATTGGATAAGTTTAATCGGGTAAGATGATAAAGGTGATCCTGAGCCGGACCCAACAAGTTTCCCTGTAATAGTGATCTCATCATACCCTTCAATTCTATTGATTGGAAGAGTAATTTTAATTTCATCCAATTCCTCAGAAGCGAGAATATCTTCAGCACCCATTATCTTTTCAGCTCCAGGATCTCCACTTGGAGGAACACTACCTGCCAAGGCTATTAAATCTACAGGCGCTTCATCTACATCTTTTGCATCCAGTGCCAAATTCTCAGTAAGAATTCGGTCATTATTAAACCTGAATCTTTTTATACGATCCATGAGGTCTTTTTCACTTACTGACAGTGTGGTTCTGGCTCGAGCATCAGCTTCAGGCAGTACGTAATTGCTATTTCTTTTCGGCAATCCTTTGTCGAGAACTACTCTGTTGATAAATGCTTTTCGATCCTGAGATAGGTTATTATAATACACAAAAGCACTTCTTATATAGGCTTGTTCTGCAGGCTTTATTTCTCCACCTGATACTTTTTTAGCAAGAGCTGCAACGTGTACTTTTTCTTCACCACTCAGCTTAGTTTTCTTATGTTCATCACTAAGCTTAACAGATCTGTCCTGGTACTCTGATACTATGTAATCCAGTGCGATTAAGTTATCAATAGCTCGCTTTTTACTTTCACTTAGTGTTTCGTACTGATTGACGTCTGCATCGGTCAATCGAGCGGAAGGATCTCCACCGCCAACACCCGGAGTGGATACGACAGTTGGTGTCGTATCAAAAAAGATTGGTTTTGCTTCTCCCAGATATGAGTCATATGCAGTCTTTACGAATCTTTCCACTGCTTTTCTTTGGAAGTCCGACAAGCCAGGTCGCATTTCCAGAAGCTTATCTACTGTTTCTTCAGAAGTCTCACTCAATGCTGCTTGTAGTTCAGATTGTGAGAAAGTGGTTTCTGTTAAGTAGATACTGGAGTTTGCAAGATTCGATATTTGCTTTAAAAGAAGCTTGTCCAGTCTGTTTTGATCCTGGGAGTTTTTATTCTTAAATACGTCTAGGTCTGAGTTGCTTACGTTTTGGTCAAAGTTTGATAAATCAGAAAGCATAAAGGTTTGAGCGATTGATTTCAACTTCTCTTTTTCTTCTTCCGTAAGTGTTTCATAGAAGTCACGATCTTCTTTAACCAGTCGGTATTTTTCTTCGTTACTTAAGCCAATTAGTCTTTCTCTAACCGCTGCATTTACGTCATCTCCCCTCGTCTCCTTATTGTCTCTCATAAAGACTTTTTCATTCATATCCAGAGCGATGCTTTCTAAGTTTCGTTTTTGCTTTAGATATTTAATAGCAATTCCATCCAGACTTTTTTGCTCCTTAGGTGCGAAGGAATTGTATGTCGGTGTAGCAGGAGTGAAATCCTGAGCATTTTTCAATCGATCCGATATTAAAATGTCAATTTTTTCTCGCTCGTCATTACTAACTCCGCTGTAGAAGCTAAATACCTCATTACTCAGATTCACACTATTACCCATGCCTTGTTGCTCCAGATAGGTAGACACTATGTTGTCCACTTTTCTACGCTTATCGGTACTGAGTTGCTGGTAGTAGTAATCATCCTCTGTTCGAATAGACCTGATCATATTGCTGGTCATTTTTCGAACCCTAGCGTTTACGATTTTTTTGATACGCTCTTTATCATCTTCACTCAGTGCATTATAAACTTCAAGCTGTCTTTGAGTCAATATCAATTCCACATCAGACACAGACGATGAAAGCATCCTGGAGATGATCTGATTGATTATCTCCGTTTCATTGCTATCAAAATTGTAATCGTCGGTAAACAGTGAGTTTCTTCCGGCAATGGTGCCCTCATTGGAAACGTCAGAGATAATCGAGCTTTTGGATCGAATATTAAAACCATAGATATCGAACTTACCAACCGCATTTTCATCCTCTCTATTGGATGAGAGATAACCTTGCTTATTGCCTAAAAAGAAGAAAATATCGTCCTTATATGAGTTAAAAGGGATTCCGGCATTATAGATTTCAGCAGATTCAAATTTGGTTCCTCGAGCAACATATATGTCGTATCCGCCAAAACCTCTATGACCATCTGATGAGAAAAATAGCACTTGCTCTCCCGGATCATAAAATGGAGATACTTCATTGAAAGGAGTGTTGATTTGAGGGCCTAGGTTAACGGGTATCCCCCAATTATCTTCCCCGGCATTGATACTCATATAAATATCAAGCTGACCAAAGCCTCCTTCTCTGTCGGAGACAAAAAAGAGTGTGTCACCGCCTGGTGTAAGGTTTGGGTGCTTCGAGTTGGTTTCATAATCGTTGATGTTTGAATTCAAAGGTTTTGGTTCACTCCATCTTCCACCTTCCAATTTCGAAATATAGATGTGGCAAACCTCTAAATCATCGTCGCAATTTGTATAGTAGAACTTGGTTCGCTCTCTATTGAATGATCCTGAACCATCTCCATATTTTGTGTTAATGATTTTTTCAAATCGATCTCCCTGATCGTATTCTTCCCAAGTACCATTCTTATTTTCAAACCTGAACAGATCAGCAAAAGACTCCCCGAATTGCTTATCAACTAAACTACTTTTTCCGCTTCCTCTTGCTGATGTTAAACATACAACTCCGTCAGATCCTACACTGAAAGCAGCATAATCATTGTATTCAGAGTTTAGTGGAGCAGATAATGGTTGAAATTGATGATCAGGATGAACAAGGGTAATTTGGTTCAATGCAAGCTGACACCCGTCAATTTCAATTTTTGCTTGTTTATAGTAGGACCTGAATTCATCAGATTCATGTAAATCATTTTCGACCAGGAACTGTCTGAAGGCCTTAAAACCTTTAAGTGCTGACTCATATCTACCTTTTAATTTTTGCATGGAGGCATAGTGAAATCCGGCTAATGGGAATCTCATATCCTGTTCCTGTGCGATTGTTTCATAATGATATTCAGCACTTTCGTAATCCTGAATAAGTCGATAGCTTTCAGCTAATTTGTATTGAGCTTTAGTGTTCTTTGGATTTGTCTCAATGGCAGCCTTATAGTACCCAATCGCATCGATATAATTTTTAACTTGGAAGTAGTCATCTCCTAAAATTGTCATTTTAGTTGATCGTTGAACATCCGGCTGTGAAAAGGCACTAAATGCAGTAACCACTGCTAATAGAACGAATAACTTTTTCATAACTTCAATTTTTTTACCCATTACCTGTTAGTATAAAGGCGCCCCACACTTTGGGGTCGTCATATTTTTCTTTCAATTTAAGCTGAGCGTGTTTTAAAGACTCACTCACCTTACCTGTTTCATTAAATTTCTTATAAAAATGCACCATCAATTCACTGGCAGCAGTGTCATCAACTTTGGTTAAGCTGATGATGATATTTCGTGCACCAGCAACAGTGAATGCCCTATGTAAACCGTAGAGGCCTTCTGCATTTTCATTGTCTTCCAATTCTGAATCAAACGCTGATAGCACAACTAGTCGTGTCCTGCTAAGATCCAGATTCATTGCTTCATAGGCAGTAAGAATGCCATCATTTTCAGAGATAGTTGGTATGCCATCAACGTACCTGGAAAAAGTGACGGAAGCCCCTGATAAATATATTCCTGATTTGAAAAGAGGATTATTGATAGGGCTATTGGCTGCTACAAAATTGTACCTATCAGTAAAAAAACCATGTGAGGCGATATGGAGCACTGTGGGGTTATATGCAGACCTCATTCGCAATTCATTAGCATCTTGTCTCAAGTATGTTTTAACGTTCCATTCATCGTTAAGGATACTTCCAATCTGACTGATTTCGGATTCTGTTCCTTGTAATGGTGCGAGATTTAGTTTGTCATCTACTTGATCAGGATTGAATACCGGATTGCCAAACAAGTATGATTTTTTATTAAACACTTGTGCCTCCGGTCTAAAAAGATCATTCGTGCTTGTCAAATAGGTTACATAATATTTATCAATTACGTGATCTCCATTTGGTGTTGCAAATGCATTGGGATTGATCTTTTGAAAGATACCATCAGGGGACACTCTTACAGATGATACATCATCGATTTCTTTGTCAATTGGTTCCCAAAAAGCTTGATATGTTTCTGTTTCGTCAACATTATAAAGCATTGCGTTTTTATACATGGCATAATGCTGTTCGTCCGTTTTATAATCATCTCCTAAAACAACAAACGAAGGTCCGCTTTCGCCCGGCTGGAAAATAATGGCTAAGTACTTTGTATAATCAGTAAAGCCAAAGAGCGTGCCTTCAGATTTAGTCAAGGATTCGAATTCATGGATTCTAATAATTTCTATGATTGCTTCATCTGGTTTCACATACTCCTGGACTGCTTTCCAATCACGATCATTCGTTTGAATAGCGCCTTCGAAATTATCAAGAAGCTTGGCCAGCTCTTTTTCCTGTTGCTTTACTTTAGACTCTTCATACTGAAGATTCACGTTTTGCTGCTCAAGCGCCTGAATCCCCATTTGATAATAGCTCGCTAGTAGCCTCTTGTCAGATTGCCAGCGCCTATACTGCTCTTTTAGTAGCTCATCAGTGCTTTCAAAAACAGTTTCTTTAACCTTATGAGACGTGCTGAAAAGGATGGTTTTTGTTCTGAGTTGAAAATCAAATATGGTTTTGATTAATTCAGGATTCTGATCAAGTTGCTTAAACGCGATATAATTGTACCTGTCTACATTGGACTTGATGCTTTGATAAAAGGCCAACTTTTCTTGTTCAGTCATTATTGGGAATAATGTTCCGATTTGACCGACTTGAATTTCTACTGCCTTTCTTAAGAATTTTTCAGCATCTGCATCATCCCCCACAGCAATGCAATGCATTCCCATATATTCTAAAGCGCTACCGTACGCAGGGTGATTTACTCCCAACACTCGCTCACGAATGTCTACTGCTTCCCTGTAATAGTTTTCTGCCTCTTCTTCTCGGTTGCTCGAACTATACAAAACACCGAGGTTAATCAATGTAGTTGCGTAATCCGGGTGCTCTTTTCCATAGACTTTCTCATCTATGCTAAGTACTTCCTTGTAGTAATTTTCAGCCATTGACACATTCCCCAGCACACGCTCCACACGAGCGAGGTTATTCAGTGTGTTGGCATAAAGTGGGTGTGTACTTCCAAATTTGATTTTATAAGTTTCCAGAGCATCTACAAACATGTCACGGGCGACAGATACTTTTCCTTCCGCTAAGGCCAGTGTCCCCAGGTTGTTTTTAGCAGTTGCATAAAAAGGATGATCAGTTCCCATATTCTCTTCACTTTCCCTTACTACCTCACCAAACATCTCAGTGGCTTTCTCATGGTTGCCAATCTGATGGTACAGAATGCCCAGGTCATTTAGTGTTTCGATGATCAAAATGTCAGCTTCATCAGGAATACTCCTTTTGAGTCTTAGTACTTCAAGAAGCGTTTTCTCAGCATCACCGTACCTTCCCATTCTTTCGTAAAAGATCGCTAAATGCTCTAGAGATTCAGCCTGCTCTACGGCAAAATTGGGCCCTAAAGAACTGTAAATAGTAGAACTTAGGTTGATGAATTTTTCTCCTTCTATAGGGTCTCCGGTTAGCATAAGGATTCGACCTTTGTGCATAGAGATTTCCGCGAAATCAGGCGAAAGCTCGTTCCCCAATGCAATTAACTGATCATAGCAATTGTTATAGATACTTAATGCTAACGTATAGGATCCTGCATCCTCGTAAAGGAATCCAAGCTTTGATCGAGCAATCCAATAGTCTGTCTTATCACCCGGAAGTTGATCATATATGTCAAGAGATTTTTGAATGTACTGTCTGGAAAGGTCATACTCAACCTGTTCCATATAGAGAACGCCCATATTCAATAGTGCGTCTGCATAATCCTTTTGATTGGGAATGCCTGCCTCCTCATGGTATAGTATGGCTAGGTTGAGGTTGCGTTCTGCTTCAAATGGATCTAGCAATTGAAGATTCAGATACCCGAGATCATTATAAATATTAGCCCGTTGATGATATGTCAAATCATCAACATGCTTTTCAATGATAGAGTTGAAATTATCTAGTGCTTGTTCCCAATGGTTTTTTTCAAGATTTTCTTCCGCTTGGGCAATTAGTCCGTCAATATTTTGAGCGTTAGAAAACCCGATTACCAATGAAAATAATATACAGGCGAGTACGTCTTTCATGGTGGATTTAAATACTACCACTAAGCTACTACGTTAATTAGCAAATGATAAATTGAACATAGAATGAAACCAAGAATTTTTTGCAGTTAAAAAGGATTGAGCAACCTGGATGTTAATTTTTCGGTAAATGCCTTTCTTTGCCAGACAAAACAGGACTATGATCGGAAAACTAAAAGTTTATAACTCACTGACGAGACAAAAGGAAGAGTTCCAACCACTTCACCCCCCGCATGTTGGAATGTACGTTTGTGGACCGACCGTATATAGCAATGTGCATCTTGGAAACGTGCGAACATTCCTAAGCTTTGATGTGGTGTATCGCTACCTGAGTTTCATTGGGTACAAGGTTCGATATGTGCGTAATATCACTGATGTGGGCCATTTATCGGATACAGGTGAAGATAAAATCTCAAAGAAAGCCAAGCTGGATCAGCTGGAACCGATGGAGATCGTGCAGCTATATGCCAATGATTTTCATGATGTGATGAAGTTATTCAATGCCATCCCACCCGACATAGAGCCCTCTGCTATTGGACACCTGATGGAGCAGATAGAGATGACTAAAAAACTCATTGATAATGGGTATGCTTACGAGTCGAATGGATCGGTATATTTCGATGTAGAGAAATATCACAACGAGTCTGATCATTCATATGGCAAGCTTTCAGGAAGAAAAATTGAAGATCTGATGAGCGAGACTCGTGATCTTGATGGTGGGGGCGATAAGCGTAATCCATTAGACTTTGCGCTGTGGAAGAAGGCTGCACCTGAACATATCATGCGATGGAAAACAGAATGGAGTGATGGCTTTCCGGGTTGGCATTTAGAGTGCTCGGTAATGAGTACCAAATACCTGGGCGAAGAATTTGATATTCATGGTGGAGGAATGGATTTACAGTTTCCACACCATGAATGTGAGATTGCTCAAAATGCCGGAACCCATGGGAAAGGTGGAGCCAGGTACTGGCTACATACCAACATGCTCACGGTGAATGGGCAAAAGATGAGCAAGTCATTAGGCAATTCATTCCTCCCAAGAGAATTGATGTCAGGCGATCATGAACTGCTTGAGCGAGGCTATAGCCCCATGACCGTTCGTTTCTTTATGATGCAATCACATTACGCGAGTACACTTGACTTTTCCAACGAAGCGCTGGAGGCTTCAAGGAAGGGATATGTGCGTTTGGCCAATGGTATGCGTTTGATGCAAGAGATGGAATGGAAGAAGGATGATAGCGATCTGAATGAAAAGCAAGTAGAGCAGATCAACAAGATGTGCGACAACTGCTATTATGCGATGAACGATGATTTCAACACGGCGCTGACGATCGGGCACCTGTTCAATCTGGTAAAGAAGATCAACTCCTTACACACCGGACAGCTGAAATATGGCGAAATCGGTGAAGAGACGTTTAAGCGAATGAAAGAAACGTTTCTTGGTTTTGCTGAGGATGTGTTAGGCCTGAAAGTCGAAGCGGATGTGGATTACAAAGCGCTAATCGATACGATCTTAGGCGAGTACAAAGACGCGAAGTTTAACCGTGATTTTGAGCGGGTGGACAAGCTACGTGCTGAGCTAAAAGCAGAAGGTATTGTGGTAAAGGACATGAAAGAAAAGATTGAGTGGGCGTTTGAAGAGTGATCTTTGATTTACGATTGATTCGAATTGGGGATTTGAAGATTGTTTTTATTGCCCTTAATTTTTTGCTCTAATTCTTTGAGGCATGTTTCAATCACTGGCATAATTTCTTGAAATTGTTTTCCTGTTGATTCACTAGAGATTCGTAAATATTCTTGTTTAGAAAAATTTTCTTGAATTTTTTTTGTCGTGCAGATACAATACTCTTTTGTTAAATCAGGATCTTTAGTAGCAGTTTTACCAGCATCCTTTATGCACTTATTGACAAGAATTTCGTTATCACTTTCACTCCATAATTCAGGCCTTGCTAAAAGCTGCTGAAGCCCATTTATTAATCCATAACAAGCTACTACAATAATTAGAAAAATGACCACATGTTTTCCCTTCATAGTCTGAATAATTCTTTCTTTATTCAAAATATCAAATCGATTTAGCTTTCTCCCAATACGCATCCATCTCCTCCAGCGTCATCTCACCCAAGCTCTTACCATCCTTCTTCGATTCTGACTCCAGATATTGAAAGCGTTTGATGAATTTCTTGTTGGTACGCTCAAGGGCTTCTTCGGGATTGATGTCGACAAAACGCGCATAGTTGATCAATGAGAATAGCAGGTCACCAAACTCTCCTGCTTGCTTTTCCTTGTCTGTCTCCTCTTGAAACTCATTCATCTCTTCCTGGACTTTTTCCCATACCTGATCCTGATTGTCCCAGTCAAAGCCAACCCCACGAGCCTTTTCCTGGATGCGCATGGCTTTCACTAAAGCGGGTAAAGACTTGGGTACACCGCCAAGCACCGATCTATTTCCTTTTTCTTTCAGCTTGATCTTCTCCCAGTTGGCTTTTACCGTTTCCTCATCTTCTGCATTTACTTCTCCATAGATGTGCGGGTGTCGATTGATCAGCTTATCGCAAACCGAATGCAGCACATCATCTACATCAAAGGCCTTTTTTTCTCTTCCAATGCGAGCATAAAACACCATGTGCAGCATCAGGTCTCCCAATTCCTTTTTCACTTCTTCCAGGTCATTTTCAATGATCGCGTCGGATAACTCATAGGTCTCCTCTATGGTAAGGTGACGCAGTGTTTCCATCGTCTGCTTTTTATCCCAGGGGCAGTTTTCTCTGAGCTCATCCATGATGGTGAGCAAGCGATCAAATGCTTCCAGTTTGGCTTTTCGGTTTGGGTCCGGGGTGGAAAGTGGTTTGTTTGGCATATCTACAATAAGTTATAAACATCCCCTTCCATCGCTTTTGCCCACACACCCCCCTTCAAAGGGGGATTCATATCTGCCAGCGCTTATCTCATCCCCTTGAGGGGACTACAGGGGTGTCTTTTGGAATTATTACAAAGATGAGCTTGTTCATCAACTACAGCCGCAAATTGGCTAATTTTGCACCAAAATCGGAACGAATGCAAGTAGTATTATTAGGAATCGGAATATTCGCGTTGTTTTTTGTAGGGTTGTCCATTCGGATTTTACTAAAAAAAGATGGAGAATTTAAGGGGACGTGTGCCTCTCAGAATCCATACCTTAACAAAGAAGGCGCCTCATGTGGATTTTGTGGTAAAACTGTACAACCCGGAGAAGACTGTGGTAACCCTGATTCGGAAGTAAACAAAGTGTTGGCCAAGTTCTGAAATGATTAAACATGAAAAGATTTTTCTTTTGAAACTCAAAGCTACCCCATCCCTCAAGGGAGCTGTTTAGAATCGTTCCTTTAGGGGATTGAAAGGGTAATTCTAGACTTTACCATCGATTTGAAAATCTTTATAATAGATCAATCATAATAATCTCTTTTTACTTCTCCCTACATTTCTATCTTTGCGCACCGCTTAAAAATTAGAACGCTTTGACACTAATCAAATCAATATCCGGCCTGCGAGGAACGATAGGAGGAAAAGCCGGAGACAATTTATCACCACTGGATGTCGTAAAATTTGCAGCCGGCTATGGCGCCTGGCTCAAGGAGACGCATAAATCGCCAAAAGTAGTTATTGGTAGAGACGCCCGGCCATCCGGTGCATCTTTCACCCAATTGGTAGCTAATACACTTATTAACCAGGGGATTGATGTAGTAGATCTTGGACTGAGCACCACGCCAACTGTCGAAATGGCGGTTATGGCGGAAAAGGCTCATGGAGGCATTATCCTTACAGCCAGTCACAACCCTGCAGGATGGAATGCACTGAAACTGCTCAACGATAGAGGGGAGTTCATCTCCGCTGATGAAGGTAAAAAAGTATTGGATCACTCAGAATCTCCCGATATTGAGTTTGCTCAGTCAGGTAAGTTTGGCAAGCTGACAACCAATGATTTCTACATTGATTATCACATTGAACAGGTGCTTAAACATCCACTAGTTGATGTGGAAGCCATTAAAAAAGCCGGTTTCAAGGTAGTGGTAGATGCAGTGAATAGTACCGGAGGAGTATCCATTGTGCCTTTATTGCGGCAAATGGGTGTGGAGGTGAAAGAACTCTTTTGTGAACCAACAGGAAATTTCCCTCACAACCCGGAACCACTCCCTGAAAACCTCCAACAAATTAGTAGTGAGCTTGAAAAAGGGAATTATGATCTTGGGGTTGTAGTAGACCCTGATGTGGATCGTTTGGCTTTAATGTGTGAAAATGGAGAGCCTTTTGGCGAAGAATACACGCTCGTGGCTGTTGCGGATTATGTATTGTCTAAGAAGAAGGGAAATACGGTTTCAAACCTTTCGTCAACCAGAGCGCTTAGGGATGTGACAGAGAAACATGGATGTGAATACAATGCGTCTGCGGTAGGAGAAGTACATGTGGTTACCAAAATGAAAGAAACCAATGCGGTCATTGGAGGGGAAGGAAATGGTGGTGTCATCGTACCTGACCTGCACTATGGTAGAGATGCACTGGCAGGTATCGCATTATTTCTGACTCATCTTGCCAATTTTGGAAAAAGCTGCTCAATGCTTAGAGCCAAATATCCAAACTATTATATATCCAAAAATAAAATAGAGCTAACACCGGAAATCAATGTGGATGGTGTGCTGGATGCGATTAAGGAAAAGTATAAAGGTCAGCCAATCAATACGATAGACGGAGTAAAGATTGAGTTTGACAAAGAGTGGGTGCAATTACGAAAGTCAAATACTGAGCCGATTATTCGTATTTTTGCAGAGTCCGAAAGTCAGAATACTGCTGAACATTTAGCAAATAAGCTGATGATGGACATTAAGGAAGTTATTTCCTCATAAACCTACGAGACTATGAAAGTGTACTTTGATAATGCTGCCACTACAGCAATTGATCTGGATGTATTTGAGGCAATGAAGCCTTACATGCTTGAACATTTCGGTAATCCATCTTCCATTCACTCGCATGGAAGACAAGTACGCACCGGCATTGAGCGCTCCAGGAAAAAAGTTGCAGATCTACTCAATGCTGCCCCTGCCGAGATTTTCTTTACTTCCGGCGGAACTGAAGCAGACAATACAGCGATCAGATGTACAGTCAGCGAAAAAGGCATCAAGCACATAGTCACAAGTAAAATAGAACATCATGCAGTGCTCCATACTGTTGAGTCTTTGGAAAAGAGGGGCATGAAAGTGAGTTATGTGGATTTGGATGAAAAAGGGCAGGTCAACTATGACCACCTGGAAAGCTTGCTTAAAAGCAATCCCAATACGCTGGTAACTTTGATGCATGCAAATAATGAAATAGGAAACCTGCTGGATCTGGAACGAGTAGGAGACATGTGTGAGGAATATCAGGCATGCTTTCATTCGGATACCGTGCAGAGTATGGCACACTATGCGCATGATATGTCTAAGCTCAAATTAGACTTTGCCGTTGGGTCGGCACATAAATTCCACGGACCGAAAGGTGTGGGTTTTTTGTATATCAATCATGAAAACAAAATCCATCCCTTTATACATGGAGGAGCACAAGAGCGAAACATGCGAGGTGGAACTGAGAATGTATATGGAATCGTAGGTCTCGCAAAGGCAATGGAAATAGCCTATGCTGACATGGAAGGCCATCGCAAGCACATAGAAGGACTTAAAACCCATATGATTGAAAAATTGAAAGCGACCATTGACGGAATCGCTTTTAATGGGGTATCTGATCAGCTCGACAAAAGTCTTTACACGGTTCTGAATGTGTGTTTACCTCCAAATGATGATAACGACATGCTGTTATTCAACTTGGATATAGAGGGTGTTTCAGCATCGGGAGGAAGTGCGTGTAGCAGTGGATCCAGCATTGGCTCTCATGTGCTTGCTGAGCTAGATCGGGATCAAAACAGAGGTGCTATTCGATTCTCTTTTAGCAAATACAACACCATCGAGGAGGTCGATTATGCGGTAGAAAAACTAGCGCAGCTTTACCAGCCGGAAACTGCTTGAAGTTTTACCTGATTCTGTCAGCGCTTCTCACCAATGCCTCATCTTTTCTAATGAACCGATTGGCAAGAAAATTATTCAGCATAGCTACGATTGGGAGATAGAAACCAATCAAGAATGTACCCTGAGCTTCAGGATCAAAAAGCTGATTAGCCTTCATGATATAAACGTAAGAACCTACGAGAACTCCCGCGGTAATGAGCGAGAAAAGGGCATTTAACTTCACTTGAGTCATTCGATTCTTGTATTTCGAAATGGAGAAAAACATCACCAGTGCGGCCACAATAGCTCCAGCTGAAATCCAAAAGGTGTCTTGTGTTCCCAACAATTGAACTTCACCTGTTTCTGTAATATGCTGCTCGTAACGTAGCTGAAAAGCATCCATTATGGCATATTCTCGCTTCTCTGCTTCGAAATTACTATCTGACTTTTCCCAGATAGGAAAAAATAGCATTAGGATCATTGCAATAGCAGCGATTGTCATGAAGATGGTTTGTACTCGTTGTAACATTTTTTTCTAGTTAGGATACTTTTTAATAAAAAGTCATTCTGAACTTGTTTCAGAATCTACTTAAATCATTGTGAAAGATACCGAATGCTCCACCCGGATAAATTCAGCATAACTTTAAATAACATTAAAGTTGCAAATATGAACGGAAACAACCATCAAATGGAAGGAATCCCCCAATTTTGTCGCCGTGAGATATTTCATAGACATAAGCTATCGAGGAACGACCTACAATGGCTGGCAAATACAACCAAATGGTGTGACAGTGCAGGAGGAAATTGAAAAAGCTTTGTCAACCATCTTAAAAAAAGAAAGTTCAATACTTGGAAGTGGCCGTACGGATACAGGAGTTCATGCCTCGCAGCAAATCGCTCACTTTGATACAGATCATAAAATTGATACAAGCCAACTGGTATTCAAACTCAATTCCTTTCTGGGGGATAGCATTGCGATAAATAGCATCAGACGAGTAAAAGATAATGTAAGTGCACGTTTTGAAGCAACTTCCAGAAAATATCACTATCACATTCATCAGTCAAAAGACCCATTTAAGGTAGGGTTGTCCTATTACTTTAAACCTGAATTGAATGTGGAGTTAATCAACAAAGCTTGTGATATTATTAAAGGTTGGAAGAACTTTGAGTGCTTTAGTAAGGTTCATACCGAGGTGAATCATTTCAATTGCGACATTTTCCAGACCAAGTGGATCCAAGACGAAACCAATCATTTATTTGAGGTTTCAGCAAACCGATTCTTGCGAGGGATGGTTCGTGCAATGGTAGGAACATTATTAAATGTAGGATTGGAAAAAACTTCAATCGATGATTTGCAGTTGATACTGGAGAGCAACGACAGACGCAAGGCTGGGAGGGCAGTACCACCTGAAGGATTGTATTTGCAAGAGGTGATTTACCCAACAGATATTTATTTAGACTAGAGACGATTGGAAAAAGAAAAAGCGAGCGGAAACATTGTAGACCTGACGGTTCTGAAAAGACTCTTCGTCTTTGCTAAACCATACATCGGAGTTTTTTATTTCCTGGTTTTCCTGACGATTGCTTTGAGTATAGCTGGTCCATTGCGACCATTACTTATACAAAAAGCCATAGATAATAATGTGGCCAATGGGGACTATCCGGGCCTGGTCAATATGATTCTCTTGTTGATTGGTCTTCTAATCTTTCAGGCGATCGTTCAGTACTTACATACCTTTTATTCAGGGTGGCTGGGTCAAAATATTATCAAGGACATCAGAATCAAGCTTTACCGTCACATTCAAAGCCTCAAACTAACCTTCTTTGATAAGACGCCTATCGGTCGATTGGTTACACGAAACGTTTCTGATATCGAAACATTGGCGGAAGTTTTTAGCACCGGGATTGCCGGCATCATTGCCGATGTAATGCAATTACTTGTGATTCTGGGGTTCATGTTTTGGATGGACTGGTCACTGACACTTGTGAGTTTATCCCTTTTGCCTATTCTGCTGTTCGCCACCTATGTGTTTAAAGAAAAGGTAAAGGTTGCCTTCAATGAAGTTCGGGCAGCAGTATCAAATTTAAATTCATTCGTTCAGGAGCACATCACGGGGATGAATATTGTTCAGATATTCAACAGCGAGAAGCGAGAGTTTGAGAAGTTCAAAGAAATCAATAAAGAGCACAGAAAAGCCAATATACGATCAGTGCTTTATTATGCCACATATTTCCCGGTGGCAGAAGTAATTCAGGCAGCTGGAATAGGCTTGATTGTATGGTACGGAGGAGGTCAAATGATTCAAGGCAATGTTGAGTTTGGGATGTTGATTGCATTCATTCTATACCTACAAATGTTCTTCCGACCAATCCGTATGATTGCCGATCGTTTCAATACGTTGCAGATGGGTATTGTTTCGTCCAATCGAATTCTAGACTTATTAGATAACCACGATCATATCCAAGACAATGGAACGTTTGATCCGGAGCATGTAAAAGGAGATGTGACCTTTGATAAGATTTGGTTCGCCTACGTTGAAGACGATTATGTATTAAAGGATATTTCGTTTGAAGTAAAATCAGGAGAAACGATTGCCCTCGTTGGAGCTACAGGTGCAGGAAAGTCCTCGGTGATTAATTTGTTGAGCAGGTTTTATGAGATAAGCAAAGGCAATATTTTCGTTGACGGGACGGATGTAAGAAAGTATGATCTAAAGAATCTCAGAAATCACATTGCAGTAGTCTTGCAAGATGTTTTCCTTTTTTCAGATTCGATTTACAATAACATAACTCTCAGAAACCCGGATATTTCAAGGGAGAAAGTGTTAGAAGCAGCAGAGATGGTGGGTGCATTGCCATTCATTGAAAAGCTACCCGGGGGACTTGATTACAATGTACAGGAACGAGGGGCAACACTTTCCGTCGGCCAGCGACAGCTGATTTCATTTGTGAGAGCGATGGTCTATGATCCAAAGATTATCGTACTCGATGAGGCTACATCGTCAGTTGATACTGAAACAGAAGAACTCATTCAGTCTGCCATTCAAAAGATGATGTATGGAAGAACCTCCATTGTGATTGCGCATAGGCTGTCTACCATTCAGAATGCCAATCAGATTTTAGTTCTGGATAAGGGGCAGATCGTTGAGCGAGGAAACCATGAAGAACTACTCGAAATAGATGGATATTATGCCCAACTTCATCAGATGCAATACAAAGAGGTGGCCAAAGCTGTCTGATTCACTCGTATATTTGGAACCATGAAGTATGCCAAGCAGCTATATTTAGCGATCATCGTTATTTGCGTCATTATCATTGCCTGGAGCACCTACTATACCCTTGGAGGCTTTGACCCTGTAGAAGTATTCGTGATGGAAGGTAGAGAGCGAACAGTAATTGGCAGAGAATACATCGAAAAATTCCCGAACGCAGATTTTCCCGCCCGGATGGAGGCAAATAGAGCAGCCATTGACTCAGGTAAGCTAAAGGGCATGTTCACTCTGGTGTTCTTTGAAAATGACACCATTGGACAAGATTCAATTCATTATTTCCTGGGCGCATCTGTTGATGAAATCAGTGATGTACTGAGGTTGCCTGCCGGGTATACCTACAAAGAGTTCAGAACCAATAAAATATTCAAGGTTTTCATGACACGGCACTGGCTTGTACGACCCAACAGGGAAGAAGTGGCAGAGCTTGTTGAAATAAAGGCGATTGAAGAAGGAGAAGTGCTACTTCCTTTTTGGTTTGAAATGTATTACCAGGATGAGAGCATGAGTGTCGAATATTGGGCGAAATAATTAGGCTACTTCTTCCCCTGCCAGTTGTTTGTCCTGCAATTCTTTATACGCACCACCTTTAGATAGCAACTCATCATGAGTACCTTGTTCCACTACTTTGCCATCATCCAACATTACCACTTTATCAGCTAGTTTGGCTGATGAAACCCGGTGTGAGATGATGATTGAAGTCCTGCCTTGCATGATTCGTTGCATGGCATTCAGAATGGCATTTTCAGTTTTGGTATCTACAGCAGACAATGCATCATCCAGAATCAAAATTTTAGGCTCACGTGCTATGGCTCTGGCAATAGAAACGCGTTGCTTTTGTCCTCCGGAAAGTGTAATACCTCTTTCTCCGAGACGTGTTTGAAATCCGTTTTTAAAGTCCTTGATATTGCTGAGCAAATCTGCGTCTTCCGCTGCTTTTTCAATTTCTGCCTTACTCATCTTTCGATTACCAAATGATATGTTGTTCTCGATACTATCTGAAAACAAGAAGACATCCTGAGGAACATATCCGATTTGACTTCTTAGGGAAGATAAGCTAAAGTCCTTCACTCCAATATTGTCAATAGCTATTTTCCCATTGTCAATATCGTAGAGCCGGCAGACCATATTTGCGATGGTGCTTTTTCCGGATCCGGTTGTGCCTACAATCGCGATGGATTCTCCTGGACTCACTTCAAAAGAAACATTCTTAAGCGCCTGAATGCCTGAGTCGGGATAAGTGAAACTTACATTATCAAATACGATGTGACCTTCGATTTCTTTCTCGATCTCCTTCTCTGAAATGATATCCGTTTTTGTATTTAAGAACTCATTGATTCGTTTTTGGGATGCAGCGGCTCTTTGGATGATGGACGTAATCCACCCCAAAGCTGTCACCGGCCAGGTTAGCATATTTACATAAATAATGAACTCTGCAATGTTACCCGTGCTCACCTCTCCATTGAATACCTGAATAGATCCAACCCACACAGTGAGAATAATGCTCAGCCCTATGAGCCCCATAATCAAAGGCATGAAAAGCGCCTGTACAAAGGATAGTTTTAGCGACTTATCTCGATAGTCAACACTTTCTGTTTCAAAGTTCTTAGCAACCTCTTCTTCTCTGACAAATGCTTTTATCACTCTGATTCCTGAAAATGCTTCCTGAACATAAGTTGAAAGACCGGATAAGCTTTCCTGAATCTCAGTGGACCGTTTATTGATGATGTTGCTTACGAAATAGATACTAATTGAAAGCACCGGAAGAGGTAACAGCGAGTAAAATGTCAAAGTTGGGTTAATGGAGATCATGTAAGGAATCACCATAAAGAATAAGGTGAAAAGGTTGATCCCGTACATGATTGCCGGCCCAACATACATCCTCACTTTACTTACATCCTCTGAAATTCGTGCCATCAGGTCGCCGGTGTTGTTCCTTCTGTAAAAGCTCAGTGGTAAGGTTTGATAGTGCTCAAATATTTCGTTTTTTAGGTCATATTCAATATGTCGTGACATCACAATGATCGTCTGACGCATAAAAAACAGGAACACACCTCTGAGCAATGCAGCTGTCAGAATCAAAACTGCCAAAATGACGATACTGGAGCCTATGATTCCTACTGTACTGTCCTGTAGTTCGAAACCCTCAAACGAAGAGAAAATGCCGTAGCTACGACCCAAAATATCGAAGGCATACCGAACGATTACAGCAGGAACAATCGCAAAGAAATTTGCAATTATTATGAATAAAGCACCGAAAATTAGGTGAAACTTATATTTGAGTAGGTATTTATTTAGGTATCCTAAGTCTTTCACAGAATTTTATAAAGGCCTGATAGCCAATGCGTTTTAGTTAAAATAGATATTTTTGCAACCCTTTTTCTTATGAGAGCAACTCTACTCGAGAAAGAAGGTTCAAAGTTAGATTAAAGTTCATTACAATGATAGATACACAACCCGAAGTAAAATCGAATAGCGTGTTTGATCAAATGGCAGATCTCCAGCACGAGCAAGTGGTTTTTTGTAGAGATGAGGAGACTGGATTAAAGGCGATCATTGCAATTCACAACACCGTTCTTGGCCCCTCAATGGGCGGCACCCGAATGTGGAATTATGCAACAGATGAAGAAGCGCTAAACGATGTGTTGAGACTTTCCAGAGGGATGACATTTAAATCTGCGCTCGCAGGATTGAACATTGGAGGAGGAAAGGCCGTGATCATCGGCGATGCACGCAAGATGAAGAACGAACCACTGATGAGACGCTTCGGGAAATTTGTAAACAGTCTTAATGGTAAATACTATACCGCTGAGGACATGAACATCACCATGCGTGATATCGAATACATGAGCATGGAGACTCCTTACGTAGTGGGTAAGCCGGAATACATGGGAGGATCAGGAGATCCTAGCCCTATGACTGCTTATGGCGTTTACATGGGGATGAAGGCCGGAGCGAAAAAAGCTTATGGGCTTGATTCTCTTGGTGGGAAGAATATTTTGGTTCAAGGAGCAGGGCAAGTAGGAAAGTACCTCGTAGACCATCTGATTGAGGAAAATGCCAATGTGTTTATCGCAGATATTTTTGATGACAAAATCAAAGCGATTACTGATAAGCACTCAAAAGTTTCGGTTGTAGATCCGAATAAGGTTTTCCAAATGGAGATGGATATTTACTCTCCATGCGCCATGGGAGCAACGCTCAACGATGATACCATTGCCGAATTAAAATGTGCGGTGGTGGCAGGAGCGGCAAACAACCAACTGGCGGATGAGCAAAAGCACAGTGCGATGCTGAGTGATCACGGCATAGTTTATTGTCCTGATTTTCTGATTAACTCAGGAGGTATCGCCAATGTGTATCACGAATACCTGGGCAACTATAATAAAGATCGAGTGATCGCTTCGACTGAACATATTTACAATGTTTGTCTAGAAGTGCTACATCACTCTGAAGACAACAATATAGGGTCTCACGAGGCTGCTTTAGAGCTTGCTTTAAAGCGAATCGATGCGATTGGAAAAGTAAAACTTGGAGAATAAGGAATAATCTCACATCTTCAGTAGCCGAAAGCGGACGACTGGTAACATTTGAAATAGGGATAAGTAGGGCGTAAATGCCGAATTAACATGCTAAACAGAAGAATACTTAGAGTAAAAGCCATGCAGGCATTATATGGATATTTCACGGCGGTGGAGTCCATGAAAGAGGTGAAAAGAAACGAGTTGGAGGAGATGCACGCACTGGATCCTGCAAAGCATGATTTTGCTGATAAAGCCCTTTTTGAGGCTCGAAAAAAGCAGGCTGTCAAGCTCTTTAATGCAAATTTACTGGCTGGTAGAATTGAAAATCCGGGTGATGCAGAAGCTGAGGTAGTGGCAAATGTGAATAACGCCCTGTCAGAATTTGAAAATCAAATACATAAAGAAGCCAGGGTACGAAAAAACGATATGATGAAAGAGGCCGAAAGGCTTCAGGACACTTATCTGAAATTACTACTCCTCCCGATCGAAATAGAGCAGAGAGAAAAGTTGGATAGTGAGAAGGAGGATAAAGCCTACATCGCCAAAGAGAAAAAACAATATCCCTTCATTGGTAATTCCATTGTAAAAACGCTGAAAGAATCCGAGCTGCTTCAGAAAGAGGTTGCAAGAGCTAGCATAAGTTGGGATAATGAGCAGGATGATATAAAAAGCTGGTATCGAGAACAAATCAGAACTGCTGAGCCACTACAGCATTTTTTTGGAGGTAAGAAGACGGAAGAATTGCCCGACAATGATATTGTTCTTGAGCTATTCAAACGTGTTGTTTTCAAAAATGAAGCGATCACTTCTTATTTAGAGATCAATCATTTGCATTGGGTAGAAAACCAGCCAATCGTCAAAAGTATGGTTGTAAAAACCATCAAAGGGTTGCAGGATGGGGAAGAACTGGAGCTTGCAGAGCTAACCAAAAACGGTGAAGAGGATTTTAAGTTTTTGGAGCGATTATTCATGGATGTGATTAACCAAAATGAATTTCTTGAAGAGATTATTCAAAGCAAGACCATGAATTGGGATGTAGACCGGATAGCGCTGACGGATAGAGTGATTTTGAAGCTTGCTTTAGTGGAAATGATGAATTCGCCAAGCATTCCTGTCAAGGTCACCATCAATGAAGCTATTGAGATCTCAAAAATGTACAGCACACCAAAAAGCAAACAATTTGTAAACGGCGTTTTGGATGTACTCTCAAACGAACTAACTTCGAGTGGTAAAATTCGTAAGAGCGGTAGAGGCCTTATCGATAACAAATAATGGAAAGTATTGTAATTCAGGCGGATTCTAAAGAGACTAAAGCCCTTTTTGAAAAGTTGGCTAGCAAAATGGGGTTGAATTTTAGAAATTTGGATGCGAAATTTCTTGAGGAAATAGAGGAGGTGGCGATGGGAGTAGCGATAAAGGAGGGAGAGACAACTGATTTTGTTTCTGAGGAAGAAGTGAGAAAAGCACTTGGTTAATGAAGGTCGATTTTCGCTCGAGTTTCCTTAAGGATATTAATAGGTTAAAAGATCGAAAAGTAAGACGTAAAATAGACCAGCTTTTAGATCAGGTTAAATCATGTAAAAGCATAGAGGAGGTTTCTAACCTGAAAAAGCTGAAAGGGTATCAGAATTTTTATAGAGTTAGAATTGGTAATTATAGAATTGGAATAGTGGTAAATAATGATACATTGGTTTTTACCAGGGTATTACATCGAAAGGAGATTTATCGTTATTTTCCATAAATAAACAAATACAACAATGAGTAGAGCAGGTGGTTCTTTTTTTGCATTTCTATTAGGAGTAGTTACAGGAGGTGTCCTAGGTATCCTATATGCACCGGATAAAGGCACCAACACACGTGATAAGCTCACTTTTCAGCTGGATAAGCTAAAAAATCAGCTGGAAGGTTTTGTCAAAGAAGTCTCTGACGGGAAGGAAGTATTTGGCAATGATGCCAAGAATCAGGGAGAGAAAATCGTAAAGGACGCAAAAGACAAAGCAGAGCGTTTATTGGATGATGTAAACGGACTCATAAGCCAAATCCAGAAGGATTAACATATCCTTTAACATTTCATTAAGAATTTTGAAACCATATCTTAAGTAGATTTGTATTTTGATATGAAAAGAAACCCTCTGTGCAGGAGGTTACTTTTCGACTCAATCAGGTATGAGATTTAAACAACTAGAAAAATGAAAATAGCAAAAATCGTTTTAGGAGTGATCGTAGCAGTTGGCTTGGCTAGCTGTGGCAACAGCGATATGGAATCCAGAATTACAAAGCTGGAAGGTAGAGTAGCAGCACTAGAAGGTAAAGGTGGAGTAGCACGCGCAAATCCAACAGCGCAACCAGTTGCAGTGAATAACACCACGCCTGCAGCAGCACCTGCAGAAAAGCCTGAAGGTCCACTTCCGGCTATCAAGTTTGAAAAAGAACTTCATGATTTCGGTACAATCAAAGATGGAGATGTAGTTGAGCACGTATTTTCTTTCGTAAATGAAGGAGAAGCTCCATTGATCATCTCAGATGCAAAAGCAACATGCGGATGTACAGTGCCTGAGTGGCCAAGAGAGCCAATCCCAGTAGGAGAGACAGGTGAAATCAAGGTTAGGTTCAATAGTAAGAACAAGCCTGGAGTTCAAAACAAAACAGTTACTCTTACTGCTAACACCTGGCCTACAACTCAGCGAGTAAGAATTAAAGCCAATGTGGTGAAGGAAGGAGAATAAGTCCTCGATACCACATCAAATTTTATTAACATTGCCCCCTGACGTTTACAGTCAGGGGTTTTTTATTTCAATAAACAGATAAGATGCATACAGTATTATTACAAGCAGGAGGTAGTGATTTCACTTCTTTTTTGCCGATCATTGGAATGATCGCGATATTCTATTTCTTTTTTATTCGTCCTCAGCAGCGTAAGCAAAAAGAGACCAAGAGATACCTTGAAGAAATCAAAAAAGGAGACATGGTAGTTACCGTTGGTGGTATACATGGCAAAATCATGGAAGTTTCCGATACTACCGTTCTAATTGACGTGGACAGAGGAACGAAATTGCTTGTAGAGAAAGCCTCTATTTCGCTGGAGGCGAGCAAGCGTTTAAATGATAAGCCTGAGAAAAAAGATAAAAAGTGATTTAGGTTATGATTCCTAAAATATTAAGTAACTGGAAGGTAGTGCTTCTCTCATTTTTGGGAGCCACTACCTTTTGGTTTTTTAGTGCTTTGGGTAAAGACTATAACTACCGTATCCAGCACCCGATAGAGTTTGTCTATAACTCAGACAGCCTTATTGCGGTTAAACCACTTCCTGAATTTATAGAGATTGATGTGTCAGGAGGAGGCTGGGACCTCTTTAGAGAGACATTTTGGTTTGGTGAGCCTATTATATTCGAGTTGGATAATCCGGCCGCCATTCGCTACTTAACCCGCCCTACAATTCTTCCCATTGTTTCTGATCAGCTGGATGAGTATCGGGTAAACTTTCTTTTCACTGACACACTCTATATCGACATTGATAGGAAAATATCAAAGAAGGTCGATTTAAAGATAGATTCAGCAGCTATTAGCATGGATGAAGACTATCGAATCATCTCGCCCATTGTATTAATCCCTGATACAGCAATCATACATGGGCCATCCAGCTTTATCGATACACTCGATCAGAAACTGGTAATCAAACTCGAAGCTGAAAGCATTGATAAGAATTTTGATCGCTTTGTCAAAATGGGACTTCCGGAGGAGTATGAGATACACTCCAATCCCCCTACGGTGAGTGTTCGTTTTGAGGTAGATCGGTTTGATCAATTGGAAATCGCTACCACGGTAGAACTGCAAAATTTCCCTCAAGATTCATCTGTTTATGTTGCAGACCCAAATGTTCAGGTTCGCTTTGTAGTTCAGCAGGAGCTAAGGGAGGACTATTTTACTGATGATTTCAAAGTGGTGGTTGATTATAACCTGATCAATAAATCTGACTCTACAGCACCTGCCATTGTAGTATACCATCCGGAGCATGTTATCGAGGTAGAAACAGTACCTGATTCATTAGCTATCACTTATGCCAAATAAGCAGCTTTTCATCGGAATTACCGGAGGAATAGGCTCGGGCAAAACCACAGTTTGTAGAGTTTTCGAAGTTCTAGGTGCTAAAACTTATTATGCCGATGATCGTGCCAAAATGCTCATGCATTCGGATGAGAAGTTAGTTTCACAAATCAAGGAACTCTTCGGAGAAGAAGCTTATGTAGATGGAAAGCTTGACAGGAAATATATTGCTGAAAAAGTGTTCAAAGATGATGCCCTGCTTGAGAAGCTAAACGGTCTTGTACACCCGGCTGTAGGTATGGATGTCGAGCAATGGCGTAATGAAAACCCTGATGCTGACTTATTGCTTAAAGAAGCAGCTCTGCTTTTTGAAACCGGCTCTTATAAAGCGCTTGATAAAAATATTCTGGTGACTGCACCGGAAGAAGTGAGAATAGAGCGAGTTGTTTCTAGAGATAAGCATAGAAATCGGAGTGATGTTAAGGCCATCATCGACAAGCAAATGAGCGATGAGGAAAAAAGACCATTAGCTGACTATGTGGTCAATAATGATGGCAGTGAGTCAATCATCAAGCAAGTGATGAAAATTTATCAGGAACTAGTCGTCACATAGGACTTTCTCAAACTCATCAATGGTATACGCTTTTGATAGGATCAAATTTCCCTTTTGGTCTATGTAGCTGACCACATGAAAGCCTGCCTTGCTCAAATGCTGATCCGCAAAGAGGACCGGATGATCTGCATTTCCAACATTGAATATATCTGTGAATTCTGGAGTCAACAATTCACCATAACGATTGCTGAGCAACCCGTACTTTCCATCCTTAATGAAGCGATATATGTTGTGTTCAGACGCTTCTACAAGTAATTTTACACTCTCGAATGGTTCGAAAACAGGATCTTCATTACCATCGATAATGGAATACGCTTGATTTTTTTTAACAAGGTAGGTAGAGTCATTCCACATATTTATTTCGTCATAATTAAACGATATCACTTCCTGACTGGCAAAGTCAATTACCCCATACTTACCTTCTTTTTTTGCTAAATAGTGCTCTTTTATCCGAGTAAGACGAGATTCATAACCAGTCTCTATTAGCTCGTTTATTATAGGGTCATAGCAGCCTATTTTACCATCGATAAGCGTTAAAATGAGACCGTTTTTTTCATCCAGATTATTAAATACCGGATTTAGAATCCAGTCTCCATTGGTGTGGATCAGGCCTTGCTTTCCTCTGATTTGAACCTTAAGCAGTGTGTCGTTTAAGAATGATATGCTTTCGAAATTATTCGACAAAACTTCATTTCCATCCTTGTCAAATAAGCGTATTGCATTATCACTTTTGATTCGTAGATATTCGGATCTTTCCGGAAAAGCCAGCACATTCTCATCCGAAAGCGTTAGCTCTTTGCCGGATGAAAAAAGAACTGTTCGTTCATCGCCCTCAAGAAGAATGACTGAATAATCAGTCACCAACTTGATGGAATCATACCCCCGTGATGGTAATACCTCTTTTATCCTGGGCAGTAACATCCAGTCTTGATCTGTTTTAATTGCTAGCCATCCATTATTGGACTCTAAATATTTATAATGCTGATCCATGATATCAGCCTCAGCAGGGTTATATAATCGATATCCCTGCTCAGATTTTAAATACCACCCAGACTCTTCCGGATATATTTCATACTCTCCCCAGGGTATAAGAAAGTTTAAAGTGGAATCAAGCAGGCATTCTCTTTCTCCTCTAAACCCAATCAACGCATTGTTATTAACCAATTCAATGTCATCGAATTTAAATTCCAAAGACAGGCCTTTGTCTTCAATTTCATCTAAAATATCAGCTTTCGTATATGCAGCAAGGCGCTGGTCTTTTTCAAAAACATAAAAAGTACCAAGTTTATAAATTTCATCGTATCGACTCTCGGCAATTTGAAAACCTAGAATGGTCACAAGACCCCATTTGCCATTCTGACGCACACTGATCCAGTCGTTATCCAGTGGCTTTGCATCTTCTATTGATTCATCAAGAATCTGGAATCCACTTTTATGATAGAGCCATTTATCCTTATTTCTCTGAATGATGCCAACCTCTTCGCGTATTGATTGATAATTCTCAATGTCGTCCAGCACTACCTGACCAATTTTTGTAATGACTTTACCGCTTTCATTCGCTTTTACATAGATCCAGTCATCTTCGATTAGCTCACATTTATATGGATCAGGGATCTCATCAAATACTGGCTCAATTCGCTTAACTCCCTCTGTATCATAAAATCCTAGTCTGCTGTTATTAACAATTGGGAAAAGCTGAATTTTAGCAAGGTCAGCGATCAAGTCTATCGAATCTTTCAGTGGGTGAAGCATCAAGGACTCACTCGGAGATTTGTAATACAATACATCAGCAGCTCGCTTGCTCAGATGGTCCACTTTGGACAAGGCAAGAAATTCTTTCAGGCTTTGTGTGCTTCCTGATGCCGTAGAAACTTTTAAGATATAAGCCTCAACATCGCTTCGAAATCGAGTTAGTGGATAGGTATCAAGAAAGGAGTAGTAATCGTTAAGTGTTCCGGATTTTCTCAGCCTATTCACCCGCAAGTGATCAAGGATCGAATCTGCCTTAGGTTTAAAAACGGATGTTGGGTTCTTTTCAATAAATGAGATAAATGCCTCCTGTGACCCAATTTGCCGGGCTCTTTTGAATTGCATACTATCCACTTTGAATGTAAGTATATCGTCGTATACAGATTCGGGATAAATGGCTTGAAAGCTTGTGGCTGTTTCAATTGAGAGATTCTGAAGGGTACGTTGAAATATTTTATCCCTTATTTGATCAAATAACTCCCTGATTTTTTCTTTAGTGATGCCGTCTTCTTTCAAGTCCTCAAGTTGAGAGGCATCAGCTTTATTTAGTTTTTCCCATGCAATATATATGATAAGTCGTGCTGAGTCTACGCTGTAATTCTTGTAGGCCGGATCGAAAAGCAATTTTGCTTGATAATAGCTTACCCCTGCGTTTTGGGGCTCTTTTTCAAGTCCTTTAATAATTAGTTCCTCGGCTTTTTCATACTCTTTTTTTTCCAATGCTTTCTGTATTCTGTCTACAGTACCAAACAGAATCAACTGCATCAACACGATAAATCCGAATGAATAATGAAGCATATTTCAAGGGCAAGATAACGCAACTATTGGTTTCAATGTTCTCAAAAGGTTTCAATCATTTAGTGATAAGAAAATCGAAATTCATAGGGAAAAAACTGAATTATCTGATTATATTTACTATCTACATTTACAGGCGAGTAAATTAGGCGGTGATTAGATTCGGATTTTCCGGATCGAAAGTTCGATCCAACCAGCATATTGGGATCGGCTATGGGAGTACGAAGGTGCTCCCTTTTTTTGTGCCTAATCCAGTTTGAACTCAAGCTTTAATTCTTCGGCCGAAGGTGTACGCTCTGTCCCTTCCAAGTCGAATGCATAATGCGGCGTATTGCCACACACGTCTTCCAGGCGTGGGTCGATGAGCATTTCTAATGTTTCAGAATCATCGAGTTGCCACAGAATTCGGAATTTTTCCGGACTATCAAACTCTACCCTGGAAGGTAAAATTTGACCACTTTCGCCCCGTACAAATAACATACGCTTCGCTAATGGCTGATCCAGTGGGTGATCAGTTACCACATGTAAAACACCAATGTTTTTGCGCTCTGCTCTCAAGGCCCAGCTATTGATATTCATGGCGCGTTCCAAGGGATTGGTAGCGTTGATGGTTTGTGTAAAGGCCGATTTCAGAGGCTCTCCGCTGGCTCCCTTCCATTCCTTATTGATTTTCAATGTGTAGCTATTTCCAGCCTTTAGCACATCTCCAAGTGTCATGTTTGGTCCAACGCCTTGTTTCACTCTACCCGGATGCAATAATAGTGTTAGACGGGTGTGATTGATATTCCAAAGTCCTTCCGGAATGATAACGAATGGATCTACCAACTCTTTACCGCTATTATCTACAATCGAAATAAATTCATAGGGGTTTTGTAAGCTCATTGGAGCGGAGAAATAGACATAGAATCGCAGCAAATTAGAAGGGACTTCTTCTAGTCTCGGGATAAATGAAATGACTTCCGGCTGTGTGGTTGCCGGTGGATCAAATGAGGCAATATCTGTATACTCGGCTTCCTCTGCTATGTTTTCGTCCAATAGTGCGTTTAGTTTAGGATACGAGAAGGTGATGTAATATTGAACCTTAGGATCAGGAAGAAATTTAGGTTTAAAAGAAAGGTGGTTTTCAGCAATGCTGTATGTTCCTAATACCGCAGGAGCTCCGGGAGAGGTTTGAACAAAGAAGAAGGAAGACCACTCACTGAAACTAAAGTTTTCTTTTTCAATGAGTCTTACAATCTCCTCCGGTACTAACCGAGTAGTTATCGTACCATAATCTTTTGTTTGAGGTAAGGTTTTGGCGGTGAAAAAGCTCTGACCAGTTGCAGTAGTTGCAATAAGGAAAAAATAAAGGAGGCACAAGTGGCCTCCCTTTTTGAATGTTGATTTCATATAATTACGGATATAGCCACGATTTTGGTAGTGAAGTTAATGCAAGCTTTCCGTTTGGCAGTCGCTGAGTGGATAGAATGTATTTTGAATTGAAGTCTGCGAGCTGCTGCACACCATTACCGGAGCGAGGAGTATACTTCACTCCAGCCAGATACCCTTCTACTTCTTCTGTAATCTCACCTTCATATGCTGCTACATCCTGCGGATCAAAAAGCAATAATGGGAGCGCACTATTGGACATTAGAATATAATCCTTGCCATTATTTTGATAAAGCACCATATCTATTGGATAATTACCGGCACCAAATTCCGCAACTGTTTTTCCTTTCACATGCTGTCCTTCCTTGAGTTTACTCGCATCAATTGTTACTAGTGGTGTGCATAGGTATGCCGCCAGGAGCTGTTTCTGATTATTAATTTCGTATGGAAGAAAAGCCCTAACCGGTGAGGCGGTTTCCCACTTCCCATGTGCACCATGGAAAATCTCCAGGGTATTGGCTTTCACATCTTTTGTGAAAGGGTATGAGGCGGTCCACATTGCAGACCTGAATTCTTCATTTGATAATCCTGCTACATAAATCTTTCCGTCATCAAAGGCTATATCTGTAATCGCATCACTTCGAAGTGTGGCTCCTTTTTTCCATCGGTGTTCAATATCCGGTGAAACCGGGTTGGGTATTTCTACTTTTGAGTAGTCTATGTCTTGCAAGCTGGCTTCAGACATATCACCTGAAGGTGTAATCTTTATCAAGATACTTGCGTCTTCCAGGTCATTGGGTGTTTCCCATCGGGAAGTCCACTTTGCACGACCTCTGGAAACACTCAAATACACATTTTGCGAAATGGGATTGACTGCCATATCATGCACCATGATGTTGTCTGCAGTTGTTCCAAGCAATCCGGCGAGTTTGTCTTCCAGATCCGGAATGTTCAATTGCTCCTCGTTCGTGCTTTTTTGATTGTCTTCTAAGTCTACGGCGTAGATAGCGCCTCCTTTGGAGTCACCGATAAATAAAATACCGTCTTCGTTAAACGATAGCACCGATAGTGAAACAATGTCAGGTGTCCCTTTTTTCATCCCGGGATCTTTAGCAAAGATTGAGAGGGTTAAAAAGGCAATAGCGAAGGTTAAGATTTGTCGTCGCATGGATTAATTGTTTTAGTGAGATGTTTTTCAACGAAATATCGCTTAAACAAGTTTTAAGCGAAAAAAGAAAACCCATCCGACTGGACAGGTTTTCCGGTTATGTTGGCGATGAATTAGTTGATGTCTTCTCCGTTTTTGAGTTTCTCTATGTTTTGATCGATGATTGGAGGATTTACTGTGTCACCAGCAGGGACATTTGCTTTGGCAAGCTCCATGTATTTCAAAGCTTGCTTGTAGTTGCCAACTGCAGAGTAGCCTCTGGCCAATCCATAGTTTGTTGGCCATGCTCCATCATTCTTTTTGTGATTGTATTTGAATACTTCTAGAGCCCTGTCCGGCTTTCCAGCACCGATAAGTTGTCTTCCATATCCGTGAATAGCAAAAGTGGTAGCTCCCGGGAGTTCAATAGCTTCATCCATTACTGCTTGTGCTTCTTCTGTTTTTCCGGCTGCTGTTAGAACGGCACCTTTGGTAGACATGGTGGCCCAGTTTTTTTGACCGAAGAATGGGGCATTGATTGCTTGATCTGCCCATGCAATGGCCTTTTCATGCTCGCCTGCACCAGAAGCATATCTTGCTGCTGCACTGTAGTTTGCTGCTGTAAAACCCGCTTGATTATTGAGCTCAGCAGCTAGAACTTCCATGTGCGCTTTTACGGGATCTTTTAGCTCTATTTTAAAGGAAGCTTTTTATCACCCCATATAAGTGCCACGGTAGTAGAAGTCGGTTGTCGATCAATGAAATCATACGTCAGCCATTCACGAGGTTCTGTGTCTTCTGCTTCAACTTCTACCCGGAGCGCATCATTTTCAGGCTTGTAAAAGAAGCTGCCCCAGTGATTGTTATCCTTAGAAAATATCACAGTCCAGGGGCCTTCTTCTGCTGGTGCTACGAAAAACCCATATTTACCAGCCTTTAGCTCCTTTCCTTCAATCAACACATCATGTGAAAAGTGGAAAGTGGTGTTTTGATCAGCACCTGCCCTCCAGGGTGAGGGATTGTCATTGGTGCTAAGACCGAATCCTAAATTGTTGAATCCGTAAGGGACCACTCCGCCAAAGATGGTTCTTCCCCTTGCGCCCGGACTACTGTATTCAATTGCGACTTTACCTACGCCTCCAATATGTTGTTTTACATAGGATCGTTGACTACCTCCTCCAGGAGGTGTGCTTAGCTGTGCCAGACCCATAAAACTGATTAATGATAAGGC
This sequence comes from Ekhidna sp., assembly GCF_965228795.1. GTDB lineage: Bacteria > Bacteroidota > Bacteroidia > Cytophagales > Cyclobacteriaceae > Ekhidna. Next base: position 4,347,823 of record NZ_OZ245839.1, on the reverse strand, counting down.
CAGCATTCCAAAAAATTTTCTGTTGTAGTTCATAAGTAGTTGAGAGTTGGTTTCCAAGTAATTGAAAACGCTCAATGTTTGTATCGCCTTTTAATTTTCTATCAGGGGATTATTTTGTAGATGAATGGTTATCATTGGGCATTCAATTTGATGCCATATGAGGAATTTAAAGGATCAGTTGGTGGGTCTTGACCCTAATTTTCAATACCGAGGGTTAAACCAAACACGTATTGAAACCTTTAGCGACGCAGTTTTTGCAGTTGCATTTACGTTGGTGGTGCTGTCCACCACGGTCCCAGAAACATTTGCAGAGCTCAGAAAATCAATTCAAGACATCCTTCCTTCCTTTATTTGCATCGTGCTGATAGTGGTGATTTGGTATCAGCATTATGTGTTTTTCCTCAGATATGGACTTCAAAACACGAAAACAGTAACTGTAAATACACTGCTACTCTTTCTGTTGCTTATCTATGTTTATCCCTTAAAATTCCTTGCTCGGTTTTTAGTTGAACTTTACTCAGGGCTGATTTTTGGAAGGCCTGATAATTTCATGGATGATTTTGGTGGTCAGATGAACAGCGATAATATGACCCTTTTGATGACGGCATATGGTGCTGGTGCAACACTAATCTTCATGTCAATGACCTGGCTGTACAGAGAAGCATACAATAAGAGAGATGATTTAGACCTTAATGAATATGAGGTGTTTGCCACTAAGGTGAGTCTTTGGCAGAATTTATTAATGAGCTCAATTCCATTTTTTTCTACCATCATTGCATTCTTTCATCCGTTTGGTCATGGAGCATTAAACTTTGGAATAGCAGGGTTTATTTATATGCTATATCCACCAGTTATGATCACTTTCGGCTACCGGGTTAAGAAGAAATCTAAGCAACTTTTTGGGTAGGCAACTTACCTCCTTTTTGGTATTGAGATTGGGCAAGAATATGAAGACCTTTATCATTCATCATTCTGTACAGTTATGAAAAAGTATGCTGACCTGCACTGTCACCCTCATTCAAGGGCATTTCACTGGATGAGACACACAAAAAGAGAGGGTAAGCCTGTTACCTACAGCCCATGGAATATCATTCTAAGCAACTTTAAAAAGCAAGAAAAGGGGAAAAGAGCATTTAGCTATTCACAATGTGACCCTGTGAAACTATGGAATGGAGAAACGAAACTAGTCTTTGCCTCTTTGTATCCTTTTGAGAAAGGATTTTATAAAGGAGGTGAAATTGATCAAAATAAGCTGATTCGAATTCTTGATATTTTGTCTACAACATGGTTCGGATTTCTCAATCCGCTCAGATGGTTGCAAGTAGCATTTGCTATGGTGACAGGTGCCCCTACTGTATTGAAGGTCGCACGTGCATTTCTTCAATCGCTTTTGATGCGCATGCCTCTAAGACGTATTAAGTACTTCATCTCTTCAGAGTACGATTATTATGAAGAGCTTCTAAAAGAGAGGGATTTTCTGATAAGCAGAAGTGGGGTGGAGACAAAAAATCAAATACACATTCCGGGGATTCGAAGGTTGTATAAACGTGTTAAAAAACTGCGTAAGAAATATCCGGAATCCCTTGATGCTACGGGCACATATATAGTTTGCGAGAACTATCAGGAGGTAAGTAAGACGCTGGCTGATAACCAAATCGCAATGGTTCTTACAATCGAAGGATTGCATGCCTTAGGCACTGACAACAATCTTGAGTTGATTGAAGAACGCATCATGTCACTAAAAGCGTGGAGTAAACCGGTCTTCTTCATCACGATCGCACATCATTTCAATAATTATTTATGTGGGCATGCCCATAGCATTCCTAACGCTCTAAAAATCCTTTCTGATCAAACAGATGGAATGAATGAGTCTGTGAATACTAAAGGTGCCAAAGCGATAAGACTACTGCTCAGCCTCAATGATCAATTAGATAGAGATGTTTCATTGGGACGAAGGGTGTTAGTGGATCTTAAGCATACGGCCGCTAAATCGAGAAAGTGGTATTATGACCACATTGTCTCACCTTGCTTACAAAAAGGTGATCGCGTACCTGTTGTTTTAAGCCATGTAGGATACAGTGGCTGGCAAAGTCTTGACGAAACGATTAATTATTCAAGTCAGGAAAATGACCATGATCTCAAAGACGGATTTTATCCATGGAATATCAATGTCTGTTCAGAAGACATTATCTGGGTAGTAAAAACCGGTGGTTTGATTGGGGTGTGCTTTGATCAACGAATACTAGGTGATAAGAAAGACAAAGTGAACAGCATCGATTTGATCTGGAAGAATATGAAGGCTATGGTGGATGCAATACTGCAAAGCAATGAACTTAACGATGATCAAAAATCCACTTGTTGGGAATACTTCACGCTAGGTACAGATTTTGAAGGTTACATCGATCCGACTCAGGATTATAGCAACTCTTTATTGTTCGATGATTTTGAGAATGATTTGATAGACAAGCTAAAGTCAATTCAAGGGTCAGACTATTTTCTTCATTCAGATCAAAAAGTGCAGGATGCTGCACGAGGGATTTGTTTTGAAAATGCTCACCGTTTTTTAAAGGAACATTTTTAGTTTCGACAGACACCTGTATTGGATCGGTGAAATCGAGGGCAAATTGAAAGAATACCCCTTTTAGGGGATTGATTATCAGCTACATAACCTCCGATCTTTACATTGTATTTAAAAACACCACGGTTATGAAAAAGATCACACGGCTTCTATTTATTGCTATTGCATTGTTCCTCGCATTTCTTGGTTTCAAGAAAGTGAAGGTGGATCGAGGTTAAGATTTTGAAACCAACCTTTTAACTAAGGTTGTCACACTTTCTTCGACAATGGCTTGATCATGGAGAGATTTATATAAGAACCCTTCTTTTTCCATATGATCAAAAAAGTTAATGAAATGATCGTAATACCCAAGCGTATTAAGAAATGCACAGGGTTTGCTATGATAGCCAATCTGAGCCCAGGTCATTACTTCGGTCATTTCTTCCAACGTACCTACTCCACCGGGTAGCGCAATAAAACCATCAGAAAGATCTGCCATAAGCGCTTTGCGTTCATGCATGTCTTTTACACGGTAAAGCTTTGTGATACCTGTATGAGCAACCTCCATTTCGTACAGCTTATCCGGGATTACACCTGTAATTGTTCCTCCTAGACCCAGCGTAGTTTCAGCTACAATACCCATCAAACCCACATCACCTCCTCCATATACGATCTCAATATCTCGCTTTACCAGGGCCGTGATTAGCTCTTTGGTTTCCAATCCATAATCTGGCTTATTGCCGTGTTTAGATCCGCAAAAAATGGCGACTCGATTCATAACATAAAATTATGTAATGGGGAATGAACAATTACTTGGTTTTCTGATTAACTATTCTGTATCAGCCTGCGCTTTAATGGAACAATATTGGGTATTCGCCGAAAAAAACCGCTTGAGTATTATCAAATGATAATGTCTACTATCAATTTTCATTACATTTAAAATTCATTAACCACCAATTCATGAAAGGTTTACACGTTCTAAGACTATTCTTTGCCTTTACCCTTCTTTTAGTTGCAATAGCTTGCCAGGAAGACTCTTATTTAGAAGAAGAGATCCTGGATACAGACGAGGATATGATTGCAGCTATCCAACTGGCTGATGATTACCTTAATTCCATAAGAGGCAGGGATGCAAATGCGGAAAAGTCTATTACAGTTTTAAAATATCATAAAGGCAAATTATTTTTTGCTACAAATACAGACGAGATTAAGGGATATCAGGAATTGACGGAAACGTCAGTTACTGCAATTGTTGAGCCCGGAGAATACTTGTTTTGGTATTCCGGAGGAGGGGTGACTGATCTCGATGGAATTGAGTTTGATCCTAACTCTCAAGAGGACTTTGATGAGTTTCCTGAAGAAATAAATGAAGATAAGATGTGGAAGATTCAGGTTCCTGATGATGGAAATCTTTCCATGTACAAATACGACATTTTATATCAATATAAAGGCACAGAATCTCCCATCAGGTTAGACCCAAAAATCAGAGTAAAAAATGATGAGGAGTAACAGATCGTCCATAAACCTATATGTAGGCTAAAAACCGTGTAGAATTATCATTTGATAATTACTTTAAATATTAAACACCGACTAATTAACCACCAATGAAATACTCTTTACGGAATCTCTTGTTCCAGCTTATATCATTTTCAATGATATTCTTTGCATGTCAAAAAGATGATGAGATTATTGATCATGACAATCAGCTTGATGAAGATATGCTTCAAGCAATTGAGCTGGTAGATGAGTACTTGAAAACGACGAAAGGACGATCAGACAGTGAAAAGGTTTCAATAACCGTACTTCGGTACTACAAGAACAAACTGTGGTATCAAACCTATGTAGATGGTGTCACCAAATATGAGGAAGTGACTGAATCAACAATAACTGCAGTAGCTTCACCGGGCGAGTCTGTGTTTTGGTATGGCGGATGGGGATTAGAAGATCTTGATGAAATCGATTTTGATGAGACTTCCGAACAACATTTACAAAAGGAAGCTGATGAAATCTTTTACAATAGACTCTGGTCAATTCAGATACCTTCTGATCTTCATGAGAAAACCGAATATTTAAAGTACGACATTGTTTACCAGTACAACGGCAACTCAGGCCCTGTAATAAGACTGGATCCTAAAATAAGAGTAAAAGGAGGAGATGGTGATGAGGATGGTGAACCTTCAAATTAAACACCCATGTTCACGCTGAAAAAAATAGGGTTTCTTATTTCTTTTTTTGTTCTGGTTTTGACATCATACACACAAAACCAGTCTAAAGCAGATAGCCTTAAACTTTTAGTGGAATCAGGGGATTTAGAAGGGGAAAGTGAGATGTATGCTTATTACTGGTTATCATCTTACTCAAGTTCACCAGAAGACGTCATCGAATATGCCAATGAATTGTTGGAACTCGCTCAATCTGAAGGTCATCTGGCTTACGAACTAAAAGCTTACACGAATATTGGCATTGCCCATAGGCTAATGGGGGATCTTGATGAAGCACTTGAGTATCAATTTAGATGTGCGGATGCAGCTGAAGGTAAAGAGGAATTTATTCCATTCTTGGCAGAAGTTTATGCTGAGATATCTACTTGCTATACCCAAAATGGAGACTCGGAAAATGCCTTACGCTATGGGGCTAAAACCATTAAGCTATTAAGGGGAACCGGAAGGAAACAAGAGCTGGCACTTACCCTTTTGAATTTTGGGTATGACTATTACCTCATTGATAAATACGATTCTGCAATGGCTTATTACAATGAGGCGGAACCCCTTCTGGAGGAGATCGGTATGGACGTTGGTATTGCATACATTGTAGGTAATCGTGCGCTTGTTCACTGGAAAAAGGGCAATGTAGAAAAAGCAAAACAAGACCTGTTTACTGCGATTGAAATGCTGGAACCTATCGGAGATAACTATGGAATGTCAGATTACTACAATCAGCTTAGTAATATTTACCTAGAGCAGAATTCATATGAAAAGGCTATTGAGTACGCATTGCAAGGCTATTCGTTGGCTATAAATGAAGAATTGAAAGAGCAAGCCAGGGATGCAAGCAACAACTTGTATTTAAGTTATATGGCACTTGGTAACTATCAGGATGCCTTAGAGTATCAAACAAAATATCATGCTTTTAAAGACAGCATTCAAAACCTGGAGACTACTCAAAGGTTGGCGAATTTAAGAACTGAATTCGAAGTAGGAAGGAAACAAGCGGAAGTGGATCTTTTGCTTGAACAAAGAAGGAGTAACCGAATCATTATGATCATTGGAGGGATATTGATGGCAGTGTTCATATGCCTCCTGATTATCATCTATTCCTTTTTGAAAACGAAGAATAGGCTTAATAAGCAACTTGAAGAACAAAAGGACTCCTTGATTTTGCTTAACTCTACAAAAGACAAGTTCTTTTCCATCATTTCTCATGACCTGCGGGGACCGGTCAATACGCTTTCCGGATTGGTGACTGTTTCAAAAATTTACATGAAAGAGGGTACTAAGGAGCAAACGATGGACATGATTGATAAAATGGAGCATGCCACCGGGAGGCTTACCAAGCTCCTGGATAATCTTCTTACCTGGGCTCTTCAGCAGAGGGGGCATTTTCCGCATATGCCTGAGGCATTGAGTGTCAAATTCCTGTTGGACGATATGACAGATATGTTTGAGGAGATGGCCAATTCCAAAAGCATAAAGCTTGACTATGACCTTAAAGATGATTTTCAATTATATGTAGATCGAAATACTTCATCTACCATCTTGAGAAACCTGATTAACAATGCAATCAAGTTCACCCCGGGTGATGGTCATGTTCAAATTATTGCAGAGGAGGACAAGGCCAATAAAGTAGGGGTAATCAAAGTGATTGACAATGGGGTAGGGATGTCCAAAGAAAAGCTCGAGCACTTGTTTAAGCTAAATGAAAACGTTTCTACGAAAGGCACCTCCGGTGAGAAAGGACTCGGATTAGGTCTCCAGCTAGTGTATGATTTCGTAAAACTTAATGGAGGCAAAGTAGAGGTAGAGAGTGAGGAAGATAAGGGAACAAGCTTCAAAGTTTCACTTCCTCTTTACACCGCTTAGGAACAAACCATTACTGATATTGGTTGATTGAAAAACTTACAACCATGTCTCAGTTTCCCGTTAAAAATATCTATCCGCTTGGATTTCCCTGGCAAACGCAAGATCCATTTTTGTTTTGTGTCTACCATAGAGACCTTTTTCCAGCAGGAAATGATCAGTTAGGGCCTGATTCTGAAGAATTGAAAGGTCGAATGATTGGACAGGACTTTACCATTAAAGATGGCTGGCGCATGTACCATGGTCAGCGTGTACCTGGATTCCCCCAACATCCCCACAGAGGTTTCGAGACGATAACTGTAGTACCCGAAGGACTTGTCGACCACTCTGATTCAATGGGCGCCACGGGTAGGTTCGGACATGGTGATGTACAGTGGATGACAGCAGGAAAAGGAGTGCTCCATTCTGAAATGTTCCCCCTCGTAAATGCAGAAAAAGATAATCCGCTGTTACTGTTTCAAATCTGGCTGAATCTTCCTCGAAAGAGTAAGTTCGTGGAGCCTCACTATAAAATGCTTTGGGCAGAAGATATCCCTGTTCACAAGACAGAAGATGCTGAAATAACTCTAATAGCAGGAGATTTTTTTGAAACCAAATCATTAGATACCACACCTGATTCATGGGCTGCTGATCCGGAAAACGGAGTGGCTGTTTGGCTTATTAAAATCCAGGAAAACGGTGAATTGACACTACCTACAGCCGATAAGGAAGTCAACCGATCCATCTATTTCTACAAGGGAGGCACTATTCGAATAGGGAATGAGGAAATAAGTGACCAGCAAGGAGCTGACCTAGCTCCGGATCATTCGATTGTGTTGAAAAATGGAGGCAAGGAAGCCCATCTTCTACTGCTTCAGGGAAAGCCAATCGGAGAACCCGTGGTTCAGCAGGGTCCATTCGTAATGAATACTCAGGAAGAAATTCACGAAACCATCCGAGAATATCAGCGAACTCAATTTGGTGGCTGGCCATGGCCGAAGGATGAGTTTGTTCACCCAAGAGACAAGGGAAGGTTTGCATTACATGCAGACGGAAAAGAGGAGGTTAAAGGTTAGATTCAATTATTTTCCAATTAATGGAATATTACTAACTTCATTTCCAAACTCACCAACATGGCAAATGAAGATCCTAACATTACCGTTGCGAGGTTTAATTTTAAACAGGCGATCATTGTTGCAGCAATAACAGGAATTACAACGCTTGGCGGAACATTGTTAACACTCAAGTCAGGGAATAACAACACTGATTCAACTCCACCGGATCGTGAACAAGAATTAGTAAAATGCAAGGAAGAAAATGATCAGCTAAGGACTACACTGAGTCAATCAATTTCATTTACCTCTCTATCAGACATTTCCAACAATCATTTTAATCAATCCCTTGATAAAGAGGAGGTTAAGTCGGTTATTCGAAAGCTAGTAGCAGCTTCTGATCGATATGAAAATGACAGCAAACATTATATGCACAAGCTCTTTCGGCTGAAAAAGCTGATGCTTTCCAACGGAGGAAATATTAATGTACGTGTGAGCAGTGCAAATCAAGAAGCATGCAAATTGATACAGGACTTGCTAAAGGGAATTGAATATTACCGGGGAACAGTCGATGGAAACGTAGAAAGCACCCGTGAGGCAGTCGAGCGATTTCAAAACACGCTGAATAACTACACTCCCGGATATTTCGAAGAGAAAAACATTGGCATTGTTGGCAAGAAAACCTTCAATGCCATATTAGAACATTACGAGCGTAGTTAACTGATCGGATGAATTTCTGATTTTACGGAATGTCGATATTTCCTACATCATTCCATTCGATGTTCTCCCATGAGAATGCAACATTCTCGCCTTCTTCAATCAGCTTGTCCATGTCTATATTTAAAGTAAATACGTCTCCTACACTCATAGCCAGTTGAGGGTCAATACTTGAAGATACATTCATGTTGAAGCCGGACGAGTTGTCATAAAAGTACAATTGGATATTTTTCAAGTCCCTTGGAAGGAAATAGTAAGATGATTGATTCCAATAGGAATCTCTCCAGAAATACAAGTAGTCATAGTAATCATTGCCCCTACTCATCAAACTTTCATTTTCAAATGAATAATACATGCCGTTAGTTGTTTCGAGGTGTATCTCAAGGCTCCATTCAGAAGATAGTGTAGAGGTAATGTTAAGATCGATTCTTGCAGAAACATTCGCCATATCCATTACCACTAAAGCGTCGGTATCCTCCGTTACCTCTGCAGTGGCCTTACCGACGAAAATAGGACCATCTGAAACCTGATAGGATTCAATGTAAGGGTAGTTCCCGATACTGTCTCCATAATAATCATAGCTATATGCATAAGTCGTAGAAGCCAAAACGGTATATGTCCCATCTGCTAAAGGCGGAATATATAGGGTATCAGGAATCGTATTTTCAAACATATAATCATCTCCACCATGCGCAGCACTATCATAATAATAGTGGTTGTATGCATTGTTGTTATAGTGGTATTGTTCATAAACCACATCATCATTACTGTCAAGTACCAATATTTGGATCATGTTGACATCTTCAGGTACGCTGCTTTCTGACCGGCCACTATTGCTGGTATAGGTATAAGAAATAGACTCTCTGATACCCGTAATGATCATGCTATTTTCAGTGTTTTGAAGTAAATCGGGTATGCTTTCCTCGGATCCGCAGCTTGACAAAAGGATTACAGCACATGTAATTTGAAGTAATTTTTTCATGATGGTGAATAATTTAACCCGGTAAAAATACTTTATTTCTTCATTTAGACCATCATGTGAAAAGAATTTAACCGTTTAGTTTATGTTCTAAATAGCAATATCAAAATTTTGACCAGCTCAAAACACAATGATTATCTTTCCCTTATGAAACGTCGTAAGTTCTTAGCCAAATCAGCAATGGCTGCTGCAGGTGCTACTACATTAGCTTCCTGTGTAAAAACCGAAGAAAGGAATCAAGGACCCTATATCAATTTCAATAATACGTATCGGTGGAAGATGACCACCACCTGGCCTCCCAATTTTCCGGTAGTGGGAGAGGGCTGTAAGCTATTGGCCGACTGGGTTAGGCAAATGTCTGGTGGCAGGATGGAGATTACGGTTTATGGAGGAGGAGAATTGATACCCGCGCTGGAGGGATTTGATGCAGTGAGTAATGGAGCTGTTGAAATGAATCATGGAGCCGCCTACTATTGGGCAGGCAAAGTGCCAGCGGCTCAGTTTTTTGCTGCTGTTCCTTTTGGGATGAATGCGCAACAGATGGGAAGCTGGATCATCTCTGGGGGAGGTGCAGAGTTGTGGGAAGAACTGTACAAACCATTTAACATACAGCCGATACTTTGTGGGAATACAGGTGTGCAGATGGCAGGCTGGTTTAAAAAAGAAATTAAAACAATCGAGGATCTCAAGGGACTTAAAATGCGTATCCCGGGGCTAGGTGCCAAAGTATTGGAAAAGGCCGGGGGAACACCAGTTTTGGTTTCTGGAGGTGAAATTTACACGAATTTGGAGCGGGGAGTAATTGATGCCACAGAATGGATAGGTCCGTTTCATGATTACCTGATGGGCTTTTACAATGTAGCCAAGTATTACTATTATCCGGGATGGCACGAGCCGGGACCGGCTTTAGAAATGCTAATTAACAAGCCAAAGTTTGATGCCTTACCATCTGACTTGCAGGAGATCATTCGTACAGCCTGTTACCGGACCAATCGTTGGATGGGTGCTGAGTTCGACGCACGAAATGGTCAGTATCTACAGAAGATTATAAATGAAACGGATGTCACAGTTGCACCATTTCCGGTAGAGGTATTAGAGGCATTGAAGGGCTACACTAAGGAAGCATTGAACGAATTAGTCGAGAAGGATGCTCCGAGCAAAAAGGTGTATGAGGCGTTTGAAAAATTCAGGAAAGATGTGAGTGTGTGGATGAACGTGAGCGAACGTGTATTCTATGAACGAATTATGTGATATGAAACATTTTATTTTAGCTACCATTATTGGTTTTATGGCTACCTCCTTGTTTGCACAAACGCCGAAAGAGCTGGCAAATGAGCAACTTGAAGCATACAACGCACGAGATATTGAGGCTTTTTTAGTTCCCTATTCTGACTCTGTGAAAGTATACAACGAGAAAAGAGAGCTGCTCTATCAGGGAAAGGAAACAATGAGAGTGCAGTATGGAAACATGTTTGCACGGACACCAGATTTAAACTGCAACTTACTCAACCGGATTGCAGTGAATAACACCGTGATTGAGCATGAAGAAGTGTCATTCGGTGAAGGAAGGAAAATTTATGCGATTGTAATGTATAAAGTGACTGAGGGCAGGATTCAGGAGGTGCATTTTCTGGATAGGAAAGATGCAAAATAAAAAAGGGCCGACTCCTGGAGCCGACCCATCGCAATAGCTAGCCATAGCTAATGCTGCCTTAGTTTACCTTTAATACTCTTTTGGTTTGGGTAGATTCACCATCATTGATTCTTAAAATGTATGTTCCTGAACCCAGGGTTCTCATATCTAATCGTATGCTCTGTCCAATGCCAGACTGAACAGATTTTCCATTTAGATCATGCACCATCACCCGAACCTCTTTTGATGATTCAATATTCAAAAAGTTCATTACCGGATTAGGATAAACATTAACATCAACTTCATTTACAAAACCTAGCCCTGGCTCTACTGTGAAAGTAAATGTGTCAGATACAACTCCACCATTACCGTCATCAGCGGTCAGCTTTATGATAGCGGTTCCCAGGCCAACCTCATTAATTTGAATCTGATTATTCTCAACTATTTCGACAGTTACTACGCTTTCGTCACTGCTGCTTGCAGAAATCGTAAGCTCATCTCCGTCAGGATCTTCAAACACTCGAGTATAGCTTATGATAACAGATCGAAACCCTTCAGTTTCTACTGGCTGATCTCCAATTGGATTAACCACGACTGGCGTATTATTTGGTGCTTCACTTACGGTCACAATGAATTCATCAGAAACAGAACCTCCATTTCCATCGTCAGCAGTTAATGTAATCGAAGCAGTTCCAATTCCAACTTCATTGATCTGAATTTGATTATTAGCGATTACTTCCACAGTGACTACAGTTTCATCACTACTAGTAACTGATATGGTAAGTGCATCTCCATCCGGATCTTCAAAGACATCAGAGTAGTTGATTTGAGCAGCACTAAATCCTTCAACCAGATCTGTTTGGTCATCTAAAGGATTAACCACTATTGGTGCATTATTAGGTGCTTCGCTAACCGTTACAATGAACTCATCTGAAACAGAAGCTCCATTGCCATCGTCAGCAGTCAATGTAATCGTGGCAGTTCCAATTCCAACTTCATTAATCTGAATTTGATTATTAGCGATTACTTCCACAGTGACTACAGTTTCATCACTACTGGTAACTGATATGGTAAGTGCATCCCCATCCGGATCTTCAAAGACATCAGAGTAGTTGATTTGATCTGAACCAAACCCTTCAACAAGGTCTGTTTGATCATTTAACGGATTTATTACGACTGGAGCATCATTCACATTATTTACAGTGATGACAAATTCATCCGAAACAGATCCTCCATTTCCATCATTTGCGGTGACCGTAATTGTTGTAGATCCGTTACCTGCTTCAGTTAGGGTCAGGATTGTTCCGCTGAGACTTGCAGTAGCGACACCCTCATCGCTTGAGGAAACACTTAAAGTCAAGTTATCCCCATCTTCATCAGAGAACGTGTTAGAAAGATCTAGTTCGATGCTTCCAAATCCTTCGTCTTCACTTTGATCGGCAACTGCATTTGCAACAATCGGCGCATCATTTACATTATTGACAGTAAGTGTGAATTCATTGGCTACCGTTCCTCCATTTCCATCATTTGCTGTGACAGTAATTACTGTAGATCCATTACCAACTTCAGTTAGGGTCAGGATTGTACCGCTTAGATTTGCAGTAGATACTGTCTCATCACTTGAAGAAGCACTTAAAGTCAAGTTATCTCCATCCTCATCAGAGAAAGTAGCTGAAAGATCAAGTTCGATACTTCCGAATCCTTCGTTTTCATTTTGATCTTCAATTGCATTGGCTACAACCGGAGCATCATTGACATTACTGACAGTTACAACAAACACATCGGATGTAGTCACTCCAGAACCATCATCAGCAGTAACTGTTACGGTAGAGGAGCCAAAGTTTCCAGCTTCTGATATTGTTAAAACTGCTCCTGAATTACCTACTGTTACGATAGTTTCATCATCACTTGACACTTCATAAGTCAAATCATCCCCATCCTGATCTGTGAAAACTCCGATTAAGTCGACTTCCAATGAAGTAAATCCTTCATCCAAATCCTGATCTGCAATTGGGTTTGCTACGAGTATGCTTTCATTTTGATTGACCACTGCTATGGTGAATGACTTACTGAAAGCACCACCATTTCCATCGTTCGTTTCGATTCGAATTGAGTAGCTGTTTTGAGTTTCAAAGTCGAATACTTCTGCAGCTTGCAATTCATTGCCTACAATGCTAAAAGAAGCGTTATCTGTATCGCCAGCTCCACTCACCAGACTGTAAGTAAAGCTTTCCCCGGCATCTTCATCCGTTGTTGACATTGCTCCAATGACATCACCAATCTGGTTATTCTCAGCAATAGAGTTGGCGCTAAGGGTTAAATCGGTAGGTGCCTCTGAGACATCATTTACGGTAATAGTAAAGGCTTTTTCGAATGTAAGACTACCATCGTCAACCATCACCCGAATTGAGTAGCTATCTTGAGTTTCGAAATCTAAGCTTGAATTAACCAATAGTTGATCTGATGAGATATCAAATGATGCATTGTCGTCACTGCCACTACCGGCTACCAAATCATATGTAAAGCTTCCGCTCAAGTCCTCTCCAAAGGTTGCAAAAGAACCTATGGCATTACCAATGGCAACATTTTCATCAACTGAAGAATTGCTAAGCTCCAGCGAGGTAATTTGAGCAGGTAGGTTGTTTACTGATATTGCAAACTCTTGCTCAAAGGTCAAGCCTTCCTGATCAGTGACTATGATTTCAAGGTTATAAACAGATTGTGTTTCAAAGTCTAACTCTGTATTGGTAATCAAATCCCCGTTACTAATATCGAATGATGCATTATCAACATTGCCTTCTTTAAGCGAATACGTATGGCTATCACCATTGTCTTCATCGACAGGACTCAATGTTCCTACGAAGGTTCCGGAAGGATTACTTTCATCAACCGAAGTGTTCGAAAGTAAAATATCAGTTGGTGCTTCATTGACGTCATTAAGAGTTATAGTTACCATCTCTGAATATGGTTGATTTTCTGAATCCCTTACTTCAAGCTCAAATGTGAACGAGCTCTTGTTTTCAAAATCCAGTGTAATGAAGTCAGTGGTTATTAAATTGTCTCCATCGATATCAAATGATTGCCAATCATCATTTCCAAGTTCAGCTACCACATAGAAGGTAAATGTTTCTTCAAAGTTTGCGTCTACGGCTGATAATGTACCTACAATAGTTCCTGCAGAACTATTTTCATCTACAGAAGTGACCGATAGCACAATGTCAGTAGGAGCGACGGTTTCTTCCGTAATAGTTACATTCCAATCCTGAGAGCTTCCATCTTCTGCAGTAACAGCATATGTGACTGGAGATGAAAAGTCTTGTTCAACTCCGGTATCTGGTGAAATGCTTGCATTGGTTGATATGGTAATTGAAGGTGTGATGGTAGAAATATCCGTTCCTGCTACAGCTTCAGCAGTTACGGTATGGGCCCCCTCATCTATAACTGCACTACCCTCGATCTCAGCAAATGTGAATGCCTCAATATCATTTTCAGTGTAAGGCGAGAAATCGATCCCAAACCCTGCATCATGGTTCAAAGCATTGCTTACTTCGTTGGCATCATAATTTGCAAAAGCTGAATTTGCAAAGTTGAACTGCAGACTTGGGATATCGTCAGCATTCCCATGATTAGAAGTGCTTCCAGTTAAGGTAAGAGTTGCTAAGTATCCATCGGCATCAACTGTTAGAGTTGAGGAAATTCCTGAAGGCAAGTTGTTGATTGTATAATCTGCTCCATGAACAAGTGTTCCTCCGGCATTGGCGAAAGTGTCATCAACCAAATAGATTCTTGCAGTTCCTTCTAATGAGCCATCATTTGCAAGGGTCTCTGTAAAGTCACCTAAATCGACATTGTATTGAAGAATTTCATAATTATCTCCATCAGCGATAAAAACTCTGGATCCATCAGGGCTAACACCCAACCCGCTTGGCCATACACTGATTGCATCCAGGTCAAACGTTTCCTCAATGATTCCGCCCTGCGTAACATCATACGGCTCATTTAGTCGATATCGGATGGTTTGATAATCATTGTCATTAGTGATTATTATGTACCTCCCGTCAGAGGAAAACTTCATGCCAGTCGGGCTTGCATCAACCAAGTCAAATTGATCGTCAAAGCTGAAAGTAGAAAGATCATATGGGGAACTTAAAGTGAATTGCATGATTGCATTTTCATTTCCCCCTCCGAGGTATAGTTTACTTCCATCTGGATTGAATGTGAATCCATAAACTGAGCTGTCATAGTCTTCATAGCTAAATGAAATGCCACTATAACTTACTCCGGTGCTAATGTCAAATGAACTAGTTAGGTTGTATTGATATATTGTATAGTTGTCCGAACCAAGTACAAACATTTTCATTCCATCAGTAGAGAAGGCCAGGTCTTCTGCATACATATCTTCTGCGGAATGGTCGTACGAAGCAACTTGAGATGCTCCAGTAAGGTCATATGGGCTGCTTAGTGCATATTCATAAACAGTTCCCAACCCATAAACTGAAATAAACATTTTCATTCCATCATTGCTGAATATAATTCCGGAGGTGTAATCGGAATAGGATGAAACATCCAATGGGGTCCCGGTGGCTGAGGCAAAATCCATATCCAATGTATTACCATAGCTCAGTGCCGGATTGTTATCTCTATAATCAATCATTCTTGTGCTATTTGCACCAACGGCATTTTGTACATCTGCTGCATCGCTATTGACAAAAGCAGAATTGTTGAAGGTAAATGTTAGCTCAGTATCATCAACATCCTGATGATTTGTTGCAGCTCCACTCAATGAGACAGTCGCTGAATAGCCATCAGCAGCTACAGTCATCGATGCACTTAATCCGGATGGCAAGTTATCTATGGAATAATCCGACCCATATGTCATGGTTGATCCTGCATTAGCGAATGTATCGTCATCGATCTCAATATGAAGTGATCCTTCAACTTCACCATTGTTTTGAGAAATTTCCTCAAAACCATCAATGTCTAAATCAAACTGATAAATCAAGTTGAACTGCGCTCCGATTACAATCAGACGTTTCCTGTCTGGGCTAACGACAAAATCTGTAGGCCCATAGTCAATGTCATGAAAGTAGAAACCACCAACTGCAGAGATCCCATCTTCAATATCAAATGGTGTATTCAATTCATATTGTCTGATGTTAGATGAACTTGGGAAGGCACTGTTTGAGAGAAATATATTCTTCCCATCTTCAGAAATCTGAATATCCGTATAGTTTAGATTGCTCACTGAAGCTTCTACACCATCGTAGGAAATACCCGATGTGATGTCGAAAGGTGAGGTAAGTGTATATTGAAATATTTTATCATTAGAGGAACCAATCATATACATTTTCTTACCATTTGGACTGAATGTCATGGCAGATGGCTGTATATCTTGAGAACTAACTTCAAATGTTCCTTGATGTGAAACGGTTGATGAAAGATCAAAAGCAGCAGAGAGGTTAAATTGCTCTATTTCATCACCGCTTGCATCCATGATGAACATTGTTGTACCAGTTGGATCAAAGACGAGATCACTTGGAGAGTTTACACCAGGACTATATGAATTACCACTGTAAGTAACATTCGAAACATCAAAAGCAGAGGTCAGGTTGTATTCGAACACCTCATCATTTGTGTAGCCAATTATGAACATTTTCATCCCATCATTGCTGAATGCCATCCCACCGGGGCTATCCTCTTGAGCTGTAAAGTCATAAGTCACTGACACTCGATACTCGGGATAATCTGATAAGTCAAATTGATTTCCGTAAGTAATGCGTGGGTTGTTATCC
The DNA here is from genome assembly GCF_965228795.1 of Ekhidna sp. Lineage (GTDB taxonomy): Bacteria > Bacteroidota > Bacteroidia > Cytophagales > Cyclobacteriaceae > Ekhidna. The sequence continues at coordinate 4,331,038 of NZ_OZ245839.1, read as the reverse complement.
TCGAAATCAATGGATGATCCACTGCTGGCCCCAACGGCATTAAATATATACTGAGCTTCAGAATTAGTAAACGCAGAATTTTCGAACGTAAAAATCAAGTCTGCAAGATCATTTGCATCCTGATGATTATCAGCTGCTCCTGAAAAAGTGAGTATAGCAGATAGCCCATTAGCAGCAACTGCAATTTCAGGAACCAGACCAGAAGGAATGTTAGCTATCGAGTAGTCCTCACCTTCAGTTAAATTAGATCCTGCGTTTGTGAATGTTTCACCTATTAGTTGAATGAGCATTGAGCCTTCTATTTCTCCTTCATTCTGATAGGTTTCATAAAATGAGGTTGGAGTATAACTAAGCGATCCATTGTCGTTGAAGTCAAAGCTTACAGGTTGTACAATATTGCTGTTGCGAATGGCAGAGGCGTCTGCACCAGCGAAAGCTGCATCTAGAAAAGTAATGGTCAGATCTAAATCCTCATCATTGGTATTCTGATGTTCTGTGGCATTACCAGTAAAGGACAATGTGGCGGTAGAACCTCCAGCAGAAACAGATAAAAGTGGACTAAGGCCTGCAGGTATCCCTGTAATGGTATAATGTGTGTTTTCAGTAAGATTACTTCCTATATTCACAAAAGAATCTCCCCTAAGTGTGAAGCCTGCAGATCCATCTACCGCTCCGCTATTGGCAGTCACCTCAGTAAAGATTTTAGAAGTGACTTTATATTGATTTAGCTCGTCATCCGAAGATCCTGCTACGATAAATGTTGTACCGTCTGGGCTGATAGCCAACCCAAGGGGTGTCGCATCTTCTGAACCAACATTAAAAGAATTGCCTGAAGCTTCCGCTGTAGAGATATCGAATGGTTCAGACAATGTGATTTCATCGATGGAATTGCTTGAGTTATTTGTAACGAACATGGAACGACCATCAGGAGAAAAAACGGGATCCCTGTAAGTGCTCTTTGATACTATGCTAGTGCTGTAACCCTGAGTTATATCAAACGCTTCATTTAGTAGCCAAGTGGTCACCTGACTACTACCGTTAAAAGTGGTGTACATGCGAGACCCATCGCTGCTAAATGTCACACTTAAACCATTGCTTACACTGACATCTCCTTCATGTGTTACAGTAGACAAAACATCAAAAGGAGTTGAGAGGCTATATTGATTCACCTTGTCACTGGAAAAACCAATTACGAAAAGTTTTGTGCCATCATTGCTAAAGGCCATATCAATAGGTAGCGTTTCTTCCGTTATGGTATAAGTACCATCGAGTGTTACACCCCCATTGATATCATACGGAACAGTCAGTGAATACTGTGCTATCAAGCCGTTATCGCTTCCAATCATGTAGAGCTTTGTACCATCAGCATTAAAATCCAGCCCACCGGGACTAATATCCTCTGATGAAATATCGAGCGGACTTCCATCTACCTCAAGGGAGGTTACATCATAACCACTTGAACTGTACATTATAGGCTCCAACTCCTTATATTCAATTCGATAGTAACTATCCGCTGAACTGGCATTTAATACTATCGATGCATCTCCTCCTATAAAGGCACTGTTGGTAAAGTTGAAAATCAGGTTGTTCAGATTGTTTATCTGTGCATGATTATTTGCATTTCCAGATAAAGTCAGCTCTGCCGAGAGTCCATCATTTGCAACAGTTAATACAGGAGTAATACCTGAAGGTATATTGCTGACTGTAAAGTCTACCCCATGTGTAAGTGTGCTCCCAGCATTGGTAAATTGATCATCGACTACAGTCACATTCATACTTCCATTTATTGAGCCATTATCATCAAAAGACTCCTCAAAGAATGTTGTGTTCAAATCGTATTGATTGACTACATCAGCCGCACTGCTTAGTACAAATAATTTGCTGCGATCCGGGCTAATAAGGCTACTCTGTACTGAGGTACCCTCTGAGGATACTGAATAAGTACCTTCTAAAGTACCTCCATAACCTAGATAGAATGGAGTTTCAATGCTATAAGCATAGATGGCTGAGGAATAGGTGAAGTAAACCATTTTTCCGTCTTGACTGAACGTGATGTCCTCTCCATAATGAAGGGTCGTCGTATAAACTAAACTAACACCAGAGGTTATGTCATAAGCATTGGTGAGTGAATAAACGTAAGTATCATTAATGCCAGGTCCTACCACATATAAAGTAAGTCCATCCTTGGAGAAGGAAAATCCGCCTGGGTTGACAGTTTCATTTACTACTGAGTATGTCCCTTGCTTAGTAACCGTGCTTGTAATATCAAAAGGAACAGAAAGGCTGTATTGAATAACGGCATCATTTTCTGATCCTAATATGAACATCTTGCTACCATCGGCACTGAATTCGATTGCTTTTGAAAAGGTGTCATCGTTGGAAATATCGTAGGTGTTCCCGGTAGCTGATGCTCCGGCAGAGAGGTCGTATGGTGTAGATAAGGAATACTCTACAACTGCATCGCCACTTGTGCCTACAATAAAAAGTTTAGTACCATCATCGTTGAAAGTCATACCAGTAGGGGCTACTTCATCACCGGATACATCTAATGAGCTTCCTGAAAAACTTAGACTGGAAATATCAGCTGCATCATATGCAATAAGCGGTGTGCTATTGTCCCTAAAGTCAATGCCAATGCCAGAGCTAGCCAGCGTTGACCCTGCAACGGAAGAGGCATCTCCCGACACAAATGCTGAGTTTGTAAAGGTAAATGTCAGACTTGCCACATCGTTGGCATCCTGATGGTTAGTTGCTTGGCCGGTTAAGGTCAATCGGGCACGAGCACCATCCTCACTTACTTCCAAAATAGGATTAAGTCCTGTGGGTAGGTTGGTAATCTGATAATCAGTATTATAAGTAAGAGTACCTCCTGGATTATTAAAAAGGTCTCCGTCAAGTGTAAAAGCAAGTACCGGATTTTGAATGGAACCATCGTTCTCGATTGCCTCGCTGAATATGCCAGGGTTGAGGTCGAACTGATTTATAGCGTCAGTGGTTTGGCCAAGAATGTAAATACTGGACCCATCCCCAGATAAGGTCATAGCACGAGCAATGGTTTCACTGCCGCCGATTAATGATCCAGAAAAGGACTTGGTGATATTTGAAGAAACGTCAAATCCAGTCTCTAAGTAATATGTTTCTACTTGATTATTATAGTTAAGCAAGACTAATGTTTTTCCATCAGGACTAAACCTTATATCGTAAAACGAATTAAGCTCTGAAGAGGTAGCTATTGAAGTAACCGTTGAGGTAACATCATACGGGGTACTAAGGGAGTACTGTTCAATCGTATTTGTTCTTGCGATAAATAGATTAGTGCCGTCCGGCGAAAAAACGATTGTAGTTGGATTCGACCCTGCATAATAAAAACCATCCGAGGTAACTGTAGATGTAATATCATAATTTACTGAAAGGCTATATTGATTTACCCTATCTCTATTGCTACCTGTTATGTATAGTTTGGAGCCATCGTTATTAAAGCTTAGCGAAGTAGGAAAACTTTCATCTCCAACAAAGCTTCCATCATGTGAAATACCATCGGTAATATCAAACGGTGTTGACAATGAATATTGGTTGATGCCATCTGTTGTGTATCCAATGGTATACACTTTAGTGCCATCATCGTTGAAGATGAGGCCATATGGCTGTGTTTCCTCCATGGCCACACTGGCATTTCCTATAAACGTTGCTCCACCTGATAAATCAAAGACTGAATTATAAGAAATAGATTGCGCACTCGCCATTGCCATCATCGATAGCATAAAGGCAAGGAAGAAGATTTTTTTAACTAAGACATTTGTCATGACTATTGTGATTTGGTTTGTACTCTTAGTCATGTCATTCTTAGAATGTGAACATCATTCATGAGAATTTTTACTTTTATTTGGAGAAGTGTTCACATAATCATGTTTTGACGACTAATCAGTGAAAATCAGTTTTAGAAAAAGTGAAAGAGAAATCATTATCAGCATTCGCGAAGGCGATCAGCAGATAATGGAAGATGTGTATTTTAAATACAGAAAGGATTTTGTGAACTGGAGCATGGGGAAGTTTGGAATCTCAAAGGATGACGCACTGGATCACTACCAGGATACATTGACAATCTTTTTTGAAAAGGTGATGAATGGATCGCTTTCAGACATTGAGAGCTCGTTGAAAACATACCTTTTTGGAATTGGTAAGAATAAGGTGAGGCAGCAATTTGAGGGTGAGGCAAGAAAGGAGAAGCATGGAGAAGGTCTAAAAGAACATTACCGATTTCTGGCTGAGGATGGGGATGCCTCTATCATATTTGAGGAGGCCAAACGACAGACAGCTGAATTATTTAATTCAATAGGAGAGGGCTGTAAGGAAATTTTGAGGCTGTTTTATTATGAAAAAAGATCGATGAGCGAGATAGCGAGTATTATGGGTCATAAGAACGAGGGGGTTTCTCGCACTACCAAGAAAAGATGCCTGGAAAAAATCCGGTCAGAGGTAAAAAAACCATTAACTAATGGATGAGCTAAGAGAAAAATATTTGCAGGGAAAGATGACGGAGGCTGATCAAAAAGCTTTCGAGGAAGGGTTGTCATCCGATGATAGAGAAGAGCTGGCTTCTGAATTAGGAATCCGGGTAGGTCTTGAGCGTGGTTTCAGAAATGAGTTGAAAGAAAAAGTGGCAGGCTTTGAAAAGCGTAAAAATAAAATCCGAAGAATCAACCCAGCGTATATCAGTATTGTAGCCTCATTGTTTCTGGTGGCTTCACTTGTACTCTATTTTACCAATGATCAAACGACACTTTTTGATCAGTACTACGAGACCTATCCAAACTATGAAGTAACTACGGTAAGAGGAGAGGAAGACCCTTCCAATCGTGAAAGAGCCTATTTAGCTTATGATCAAGGTGATTTCAGCGGCGCGATTCAAGCTTTTAATACCCTTGACTCCATGTCATCGGCAGATTATTTCTTTAGAGGAATCTCGCATATTCAAGTGACCAATTACAAAGAAGCACTTACGGATCTTAATGAGGTCCTAAGATTGGAAGACACGGATTATAGAACCGCCTCTCTCTGGTACAAGGCGCTCATTCATCTGAAACTGGAAAACGAAGCAGCTGCTATCCCACCGCTTGAAGAATTGAGTAAAGGAGAATCTGAGTTCGCTACAGTTTCTACTGAGCTTTTAGCCAAACTTTAACTAGCTCTTTTCTTCCTACGATAAACAGTAAGTATCATTACAACAACCAGCACGGAAGGGATGATATACACCAGTAAATTTGTGTCTTCCTCAATCGGATTATTATCTCCAATTAGTACAAATCCGCCCCAATAAAACGGGTGTCTGGCTTTTCCTTTAGCAGTCGCTAGATACTCCTTCCTTGCATTGTTTAACGCAACATCTTTTGTTTGACCATCCTTCAGATTTTGATAGAAATATTTCATCAACTCAGGCGTGGACTTGTCTGATGCCGGCCATAGACTAACCACAGTAGCCGGTACACCAGCGTAAGCAAAGGCACGTGACAGACTCATTACACCTTCCCCTTTCTTGATTTTACCAAAGCCTGTATTGCAGGCACTAAGAGTAACTAAATCTGCCTTAAGATCAAGATTGTATATTTCAAATGCGCGCAAGTAGCCGTCCTCCAGAGAGTCATTTTTTAGGCTAAAGATCAACCGAGTGTTGTTAGGATCTTCATCATCCACAATTGCATGGGTTGCCATGTGAAGTACACCGTAACTTTTAGCAAGATTTTTAAATATGCTTTCTGTTGCCTCAGGTCCAATAATTGTTTTTGCATCCATGATTTTGGACAATTCCTGAACTTCTTTAGCTGCACCTGGCAAAGAAGCTAATTCTGATCTCACAACATCCTCTTTTTGAATATCTGATTCAAATTGTGGTGACATTGCGAGCATGTTAGATCCATAGCTTGGGCTGCTTTTAAGATAAGTTTCAGCTGAGTATTCGTATCTGATTTGGTACTTTTCGAGCAGGAAAGATCCTTTACTGTCTATAATTAATAGCTCGAATGGAATGTAATTAAGTATATCGTTTGCCAGAATGATTAAATTCTTTTTAGACATTGAAGCTAATGTCGGTTTCAGCAGCGAGTTTGAAATACGCTCTGAAAGTTCTTTATAGTTCTCTGATATTGGGTTGCTAAGAGAATTCTTAAATTCGATAATATCAGATTTTAGATCTTCATTCCAAGGGATCTTTTCGATCGTGCGTTCATTGCCGTCAAACCCAAATGCAAACAAAATTTCATCAGTTACATAAAAAGAAATCATCATTGAATTTGTAGCAATCAACTTTGATTCTAACTCTTTTAATGAGACATTATTTACTTGATAATTATACTGATAATAACGGGGAGCTTCCATCTCTAAGCGAGCGATCAAATCGTTGTAGTCTGACTTTGCCTGTGCATACTTTTCTCTTAAGTCTAACTCTTCTTTTGGGCTTAAATCGTTACTGCTGTTGATCTCATATTTGAGAGAAATCAAATCGTTGAGTGATTTTTTCCTTTCATTTTCTAGTATTTCAGGAATGTCAGCACTATTCAACATATCAGCTTTTCGAACATATCTTTTCAAGTCGAATGAACGATCATTTTCTGTTAGCTGGAAAGCCAGATTAAAGAATCGGGGATCAGAAGTGGTGTTATAAAGCGAAACACAGGCAACTACACCGTTATTGTAAAAAAAATTGGGCTCGTAAACCTGTCCCAAATCACTTTCCAAATCTGATTTAACTCCATTTACATACGCTTGTCCATCCTTGATGCTTTTAATGGCTGTAGCAACATCAAGTGATTCTTGATTTGAAATTCTTTCAAGTAATGACATTTCAAGCGCATGTATATCAATGGTGATTTGTGCATAAATCTGTGTAGAATCTTCTCGTGTATTGGCAACCCTTGCACTATCCAAATACTTGTAGGCAGAATCAAAATCACCATCTTTCATATGGAGAGTTGCCAAAGCATGATAATTCTGACTTAATTCAAAGCTCCGACCTGGAAATATTCCTTTACCAATATTTAAGGCCTTTTTAGAAAGTTGAATGGCATCTTTTATGTCTCCCATTTCGCTGAGCGCGCTTACAAGTGTTATAGCTGTGGCATTGAGGAAGTATCCATCAGTTTCTCTACTAAAGGCTTCCTTAGCAAGTTTCAAATACTTTCTAGCTTCCGGAATATTCCCGATGATTGCATTAATGTTAGATTTTACGGCGTATGATTTGTAAAGCTCAAGCTTGAGGTGGTCAAATTGCTGATAAACTTTCATCGCTTTCTCGTTGTGATAAAGTGCTTTATCCCATTCTTCCAATTCTGAATAAATCAGCCTTAGCTTATCATGAATCATCGTGTATCTATAAGAGGTGGAATCTTTATAGGCATTGGCAATGAACAATGCTTTGTCATAGTAATCCAAAGCCTCGGTGTGATTTGAATTAATAAAAGCCAGGTTACCAAGGCCTAATAGCGGTTGCATTAAAAGTCGATGACCCTTTCCAAATTCACTTACCAGAAAATCATATTGCATGATATTATATTTTTCGAAATTAGGAAAGTGGCCTATTCTGCCATAATAGTTGGCAACTCCACTGTAGGCGCTGCTAATGGCATCTACTATATCGTAACTTCGAGCAGTATCATTTCTTAAAATTTGAGCAGTTGCCAACACCTTATCGGAATAATAAACTGCTGAGTCAAAGGTGCCAGTCTGCGTATAATTCCAAATGAGTATTCCATAGGTCCAGGTAGCTTTAATTAGTCCGCTTTGGGAAGCCTTTTCGCTAACATCTAAGAGTTCTTTTAAAGCTTTGTTTGATGCTTGATATCTTTTACTGATCATATGGGCATAACCCACCTCCTGTAGCCCTTTCATCAATAGCTCGTAATCCTTCTTTTTTTCCGCTATATCATAACCTATCTGTACAACCTCGTTAAATTTTTTAAGAGCTTCTGAATACCCATATTTATTTCTGTCTAGAAGCCCGATTTTGTAAAGGCTATATCCATATCCTTCAAGACTAACTTCTTCAAAAAGATCTCTGGATTTCTCAAAATAGTAGTAGCAAGAGTCAATATTCCCAATAGCATAGTGTTTTTCTCCTATAGCATAGAACTGTGCTGCCTTGGTACTATCTGATTGAGCAAGTGATATCATTGGAATGAAAAAAATTCCAATTAGAAAGGTAGAGTAGGTGAGCTTCATCCAACCAAGATAATAACCCTAACGAAGGAATACTACTGCAAAATGCGCTTTATGCTGTGCCTCTTTGTTTCCTTCGATAAATGGTAAGTATCATTACAATGATAAGTATTGAAGGGATGAGATATACCAGCAGGTTAGTATCTTCTTCAATCGGGCTGTTATCTCCAATTAGCACAAACCCTCCCCAATAGAATGGGTGTCTGGCTTTACCTTGAGCTGTTGCTAAATATTGTTTGCGGGCATTATTGAGAGCGACATCTTTTGCTTGTCCATCCTTCAGGTTTTTATAGAAATACTTCATCAATTCAGGTGTGGATTTATCAGAGGCAGGCCATAGACTAACCACTGTCGCTGGTACCCCAGCATAAGCGAATGCTCTGGAAAGCGACATTACACCTTCACCTCTTTGTACTTTTCCAAAACCCGTATTACAGGCACTAAGAGTTACTAGCTGTGCGCTAAGATTCAGGTTGTAGATTTCAAAAAAATATAAGCGGCCGTCCTCTGAGTTGTTGCCCGGACTAAACTGTAAATACGAAGATTCCGGATTCTGATCATCTACAATTGCATGAGTAGCAAGATGAATGAAATCACTTTTTTCACCCCTTTCTTTAAAAGTTGCTTCATCAGCTTCATCTTCCATATAGATTGAACCACCAAATACAGCAGATGCATTACTAACTTCCTCCCTTGCTCCGGGTAGCGAAAGCATGCTTAGAGAATCAAATGATGGAGCAAAGCCTACAAACGAATTCCCAAAAGATTTTTGGTTGTTACCGGAAGCAAATAAGGTCCCGGAAAAGTGATAGGATATATCGAATCGTTCAAATAAATATGAACCATCTAATCGCATTAACTCCATGGGGATAAGTTGTAAGGCAGGATCGAGAATGAATGTTATTTGTTTGATTTCGATTCCTAAAATTGATTTGATAGGATCAATTAAAAGTTGATTTAATGTATCGCTCTCCAACCTCTCTGTTTCAGGATTGGTTAAGGCTTTTCTGAAGTTTTGTGCTAATTCATTGAATTGTAGGTCATGACGAATAACCTTCACCACTAGCGTATCGCTAGTGAGTATGCTAATTCTTAACTTTTCACCAAAGTTATAATAGGTCACAATAGCTCTGTTATGATATCGGTTGTTTAAAAATTGACTAATATTTTTTGCTGATTTTACTTTTAAATTAAATCGGGAGGCATGATAGGAAGGGTAGCCTCGCTTTATCTCATTTATAAATGCTTCATACCTTTCTTGAGCTTTGAATAGCTGTTGTCTTAAAATGAATGTCGAATCTGAGTTGGCCGCTTGATACTTTCTTAGTTTGGTTTTCAATGATGCAATCTGATCAAGCAATGCTTGATCCTGTTTGAGCAGATCTGCTGGCAAAAGATTACTGGACTTTGCTGAAGCTTCCAAAAATTTAAGATGGACACTTGTGATCTTTCTTTTTTCCATGAAATAATGTGCAAGCTCTAGAAAACGATACTCCGAATTTTCTTCATACACTGCTACCATAGCGTCAATTGCATTTGAATAGAGTTCCGTTGAGTAATAAGAAATTGTAGATTGGTCTTCTGCTTTAGGGATTGACCTACGAATATTATCTATTTGTTCGTCTGCTTGAATATAGCTGTCGATCAATCCATTTAAATCCCTATTATTACCTGACTTTAAGTACTTACTTAAAAATGCTTGACCCTTTAGCTTTAAGATCATGAAATGCTGAAAATCATCATTCAAATCAACCAAAGGAGGGTTTTGATAGTAATCACTTTGCTGATATTCAAAGACATTTGCATTCAATGCTTTTTGAAGCCATACTAATGCCGTTTCGTATTTTTTCAGTTCAATCAGAGCCCTTCCAACATCGCCATAAACCCAAACAAGATGAGAGCTTACCTCAGGGTATTTTTTTTGAAGTAGCTCACTTGCTTTAACAAATGTTATATAAGCCTTTTTAAAGTCTTCCTGATCCATATATATGTAACCCATAGCGTGTAACACATGACCTACTCTTAAACTATCTACAGGGTCTTGATTTAGGAAAACGTCTAGGCTTTTATTGTAGCTAGCTGCAGCATTATCATATTTTTTCATTCCCCAGTATGCATTTCCAATACTTCGTAGGTTAAGAGCAATTTTCTCTTCGTTTCCGAGATCCTCAAGGATTGATTGTGACATTTCTAAAAAATGAATTGACTTTTTGTATTCTGCCATATAATAGTAAGTGCCTCCAATTCCTCTTAGAATAGAAGCTTCTAATTCAGGATCAGCATTTTTTGATTTTTCAGAATAACTACGTGCTTGATTAAAATAGGAAAGTGATTTCTCATTATTGGATTGTGTGAAATGATAGGCCTCACCAATGCTCAAATAGAATTCTGCGGAGGCATAATTATTAATATCAATTAATTCAGCATCTTGTTGTAGTAATCGATCCCCTATTTTTATTCCTTCGGTATAGGAGCCTAGCTTATTATATACACTTATTAGAGTCGAAGTTGTTCTTAAAAATAAAACAGGTTGCTCTTGAGGGCTGATCAGACCAAGCAGTGAATCAGCCGATTGTTTAGCTGACTCAAACTTTTGTTCAGTAATTAAGTCTTTAATTCGGGTGATTGCTTTATTGTCAGAATGAAGCTGACTTTTAATTGTAGTTGATAAAAAAACAAGGAAAGTAATAATGATAGTTTTTCGCACAAGCTTTCAGATAGGTGGATATTTAAACCAAATTAACCAACCTTGAGAACACTATCAACGATATATCTAAGAACTCCTATTCAGCTCAATCACCTCGCAATAAAAACAAAATCACTCCCATTTTCATCGTTACCAAATGCTCCAAATCGTGGAGTAGACTTGAGGCGTTCCATGTAGCTATTAATTTCACTAAGTATGAGAATACGATCATCTCCTCCATTCGATTTTAGTGCCTCGATAAAATTTCTGGCAAAAGGAGAATGGCTTCCTGCCACTCCATCAGAAACATATTCTTTACTACCTGAAGTCAGATATTTCCTGGTTTTTTTAGACAGCTTTCTTACTAGGTATTCTCTGTCATTCGTTTCCTCGTAAGCAGCAGATCTTGAAGAGGCAAGTAACGGGTCAAATGTTCCACCAAAACAGACATCCATAGTTAAGAAGATGTGCTCACACGGTATATTATTAATATTACTCCTGATCCTGTTATGAGAGATGTATGAGTTTTTACTGACATCATTCCTCAGGGAGTTGGTTGCTACTAAAAACCCTTCCCCAAACACGTCATCATACTGACCATGACCTGCAAAGAAGATTAGTAGTTGATCTTGAGGCTTATAATTGATCTGGGCGTATTCTCTCAGTTTGGTCATGACCATATCCTGATTGGCATCAGTTACGATCTCTACTTTAAAACCATATCGTTCCTCCAGTTCTTTGCCAATGGCTTCCACATCATAAACCGGATTTACCAAATCAGACCAATAATCATACTTATTAATACCAAATAGTAGTGCATAATCTTGTCTGTCTGCCATTACAGCATCACCAATAGCGTCCATTCCCACTTTAATGTTTCTGTATTCTCTGGTAATACTTCCAGTAGTTGTTTTTGCTACAATTTCAATCCAGTTATCGCCATCAAGCATACGCAGGGTTAGGTCGAAATTGGTTTTATGCTCATCTTCAATGTAGGCCGTTCTGGAAGCAACAGGTTCACCTTCCTTTTTACGTTTAAAATGAAGGGTCACACTTTCTAGCGGATTGTTAGAGGTTATGTTGGCTTTTATTTCGAGTTTCTTTTCCTCCGAGTTGGTGTATTCCAGGCGTGGGGATATCCACTCTATTTGGGCAAAAGAGGCGTTCAGATCACTACTTAGGTCTACTTGCACCTCATTGGATCTTGAAGAAACAATTTGTGCGCTGGTTAATGTTGCCAGCACAAAAAGAATGGAAAAAATTAATGCTTTCATGGGATAAGGTTTTTGCTATCTCTTAATGATAATTTTCTTCTGTTTTGGAGTATAGTCCATGTTTTTGAATGTAACTCCATAGAAATACATACCATCCCTAAGCCCAATGTCTTTTGCATTGAGCTCAAAAATGTGAATACCCGGAGCATAATCTCCGGTAGCTATGGTCTTCACAAGCTGACCATTCATATTATACAGATTGAGCTGCAAATCATAGCGCTCATTTTGTTTCGGTAATAGTAATGGTATATGAGAGCTTTTACTTACTGGATTTGGATAAATATCACCCAATGCCAGCCTGGTAGGAATGACTACATAATTGGGATCTTCTGAGTAATGAATCGAAAACTGATGCGACTGATTCATTGCAAACCCGTATGAATTCACACTAGTCATTTCTGTGATTTTACCATTGGTTTCATCTACCAGCCACAGTTTGCCAGAACCAAGCATATCCGGATTCCAGGTTAGCTCAGTCAAACCAGAGATGTGGTTGGACTCCAGGTCATAGACCCAAACATGTTCCTTTGATTTTGGCTTAATATCGTGGCTAAATTTTGGATAGAAGAAGTCATCTACCTTCGTATACATCTCAAGATAATTTTCAAATCGAGGTATGACCGGCTTATCAAATCGGTCTTTGCTTGAACTTGCTTCGTTGTGCATTCCCACTGCAGCGATTTCTCTCGACTTACCCCCCCAGTTCAGGCTTAGCTTTTTGATCCAATTGTCCCCTGAAAATGCCTCTAACTCTTGATATTGTTCAGTTCTTGCGTTCGTTGATCCTGCTAAGGGACTCACAGAAAGCGTAATCGCCTGGTCCGCAAAAACAAAAGCCCCTGAAAATGGATCCAATGTTCTGCTTTCACTAAATTCTTTCGTTGTTGGATCGTACGTTATGATCCTTCCAACATTGATTGTTAGCGTGTTTTCATCTAAAATCTCGTCCCAATTGATGGTTGTGTTGTATGGGTTTCCAATTTGATTCCACCCCTGATTCAGCGCCATTTCAAATGGAATGGTGCTGTTGGTTTGACCTGCACCTACACTGATAGTCACATCGTTGAGTGCATTGAACCAATAACCTCTGCCAAGATCGATTCTTGTGAAGCCTACGCCCTGATCCTGATATTCACCATCCAGGTAAGTCATTAGTCTCCATCGTTTCTTATAAGCCAGATCGCTTAGCTCATTAAATATTGATTGTACTAAATTATCTTCCAGTACATATGGAATACTGATCATACTCCATTGTCCTAGTTCTATTGCAGGTAATGGCTCACTACTTGATTCTGTGAAAGTACGTTTAATAGTATTATTTCTTTGCTGGATTAAAGTGACACCATCATCTGCTTCAATCTCAAACACCATCCCCACCTCATCAAGCATATTTGAAAGAACAGTAAACTCAAATTCTGTAGGTGATATTTCAGTCATAGGGATGTCATCAGACCATGTTGGACTTAGAATTTCTTTGTGACGAATAATGACTGCCGGATCTCCAACCCCTCCGGAGAACTGAACAGAAATAACCGCAGAAGACGTATTTTCCCCAAATTCATCTTCGTATTCCAGCGAAGCAATACTGAGTGATTGGGCAGTGTTTTGAGCAATCACTTCGATGGATGAAGAGTATGGCGATTCTCCTGAAGCATTTCCGGCCTTCACTCGATATTCATAAGTCTCTCCTGCAATTAAATTTTCAATTTTTACCGGAGAAGCAGAACTCAATTGCTCATTGTAATGGAATGTTTGGAAGCCATCCAGTGACACCTCTAATACATAATAATCTGCACCATTCGCTGCATCCCAGTTGGCTGTAAACACCCTTGAAGAAGAATTAGAAGCATCCCTTGCTGTAGGTGTCCCCGGCAGTGTCAGTAGGTCTACTATTTGCGCATTTGGAGATTCACCTGCTTCGTTTACTGCCCTTACCCGTACCTGGTACTCTTCACCTGGGTCCAGACCATCTATTACGATTTCTGAATCGGTAATACTTTTTGCTTCGAAATCTGATAGGAATGAAAGAAAGAAGTTATCCGAAGCATCTACCTCGTAGGAAGCAGCTCCAGTCACTTCCGGCCAGGTGATGGTTACTTGATTTTGGCCATATTCAATATTGTTTAGGTTTGGCGTTCCAGGAATTGTAATAAAGTTAGCTTGTCCGTAATCTGCAGGATCCATTTCTCCACTGCTTCCGCTTGCGTTGCTTGATTGAACCCTGACATAGTACCGAATACCTGGAGACAATTCTTCAAGCACATAAAAGGGAACAGCCAGTGGAAAATCTGTAAATAGAGCTGACTCCTCTTCAAAGCCCTCAGATGTATTGATATCCATCAAGTAAACATCAGTTCCAGGGGTGGATTGCCAATTGATCGTGGCTTCTGTCTGAGAAATATTATTTACCTGACCCAAGGTGGGCGCTTTTGGTACAGTAGTAAAACTGAGAACATTTGAATTTGGTGATACTCCTGCAGCATTGAATGCCTTAATTCTGGTATGATATGTGATTCCGGGAATAAGTCCACTCACTGTTGTGCTAAGATCGTCCTGACTTAGTGTAAATGGAATTCCTCCTTTGCCATAACCTGCTAGCATGAGGTTTGTATTTACAAAGCTTGGATCCGTGCTTACTTCCAAATAGTATCCCTCGAAGAAGCCTTCGGGGGCTTCCCACGCAATTGTGATTTCGTCTTGTGAAATAGATAAAATAGACGTTTCTAAATCAAAAACTGGAGAGGCTGGGGTAGTAATGATGGATATTTTTTCAGATATTTCTGAGTCACCGGACGAATTGGCAGCTACCAGGTATGCGTAATAGTTAGTTCCTGGCGAGAGTCCATTCAATCTGATCGAAGTTTTTGTTTTAGCGATGTTTAAGCTTGAATAGTTTGCCAAAAAAGCGGTGGAATCCTGATGTCCGTCATCTAATGTAGAAACCGAAATTCGATACCCATTCAATATTTCAGGCACTTCACTCCAGGTTATAAGAGCTGACGATTGAGTAATCTCTGACACCACTACTTCAGAGTCAAATGTTGGTGTTTCAGGTTTCGTCAAAAAGGGTACAGTTTGAGAAAACGGCGACACCCCTGAAGCATTGAATGATTGAATGCGAGCGTAGTATTGTGTACCCTGTTTGAGCGCTAAAATTTGCTGCTGCTGAGATATATCAATGGATTTGCCGGAATAGTCTTCATGAACCAATGCTTCGTCACTAAATGTAGGATCCTGAGATACGTCCAGGTAATAGCCATCCAAAATACCATCTGTTACTTCCCAGTTTAATGTTGCTTCTACAGACGTCAGTCCGGAGACTGCTGTCTCTAATGATGCAAAAGTTGGGGTGGTGGGTAGAGTTAAGAGACTACTTCCGGAAGTGAAGCCTGATTCACCTATCTCATTTTGTGCGTTTACTCGATAGTAATAATATGTTCCGGAGGTTAGTCCTTGAAAGGTTGATGCGTCATTCGCTGTAACAATGTCAAATAAAGGATCACTAAAATCATCAGTAAGGGAAACCTGTATTTGATACTCCCTGGTCCATGGTTCATCATATCTGAAAGAGAAGGAGTTTTGTTTAACCTCATGAGGCACTTCTAGTCGAGGTAAAGCAGGATTGAATTTAATTTCCCAGAAATCATTAAAGCTGATAGATCCACCTCTTCTACCACCGAAAAACCAAAGACTTTTATCATAAACCCCAAAATTTTGGACACGTGCTCGCCCAAACATTTTATTATCATTGCTGAAAAAGCCTTGATTAGTATAAACCCCAGTAGGTACAAATTCAGAATCACCGTCTATCCACGTCCACTCTTCTGTTTTCACATCAAACTTCCAAAGGTCATTTAGTTGACCAACTACCTGGCTTTCCACATCCCCCAGAAGACCATAACCACCAAATATCCAGATATTACCTGAATCATCAATCCACATCGTGTGACCATATCGAGGAGGGGGTAAATTATCGGGATCGGGTACACCTTTAGTTCCAAAAACTCCGGGTGTATTTCTCACCTTACTTCCCGCCATCCATGTCCATGTATTCGTGGAAGCATCATATTTCCATAAGTCATTTAGCCAGCCTCTTTGCCCTTGACTATCATATGCCTCACCTCCAAAAATCCAAACGTCACCTTTTTGGTCTATTCTTCCGTCTGTATACCTTCTGGCTCCTATTACATTTGATTCTGAGGGAGACCCCTTTTCACCATACACTCCAGGAGCATTTTGAAAATTGTTTCCTGAAACCCAAGTCCATTCCAGCGTATTTGGGTTGAATTTCCATAGGTCATTGTTATACTCAAAGCTCTCGTATCCACCAAACAACCAGAAATACCCGTCACTATCCTGCCAATAGGCGGAAGAGCTTCTGGCGCCAGGAATGTGACCCGTGCTTGATTGACCTTTTATTCCATAAACAGCAGACCCATTTACTTTACTACTACCACCTGCCCAGGTATAAACTCCAGATTCCGAATCGAAATACCAAAGGTCATTCAACCAAGCGATATCGTTAATTTCTTCATTGTGATGTATTCCACCGAAAAACCACAATTTTCCATCAGTCCCAGTCCAAGAGGCTCCATGCCATCTGCTTTTTGGTATGTTTGATGAACTCCCAATACCTTTTGACCCATACACCCCTTCATTAATCTCGAGTTCGGTTGATCCAAGGATGTATGTCCATTTATTTTTGCTTGGTTCGTATTTCCATAAATCATTGTAGAAACCATATACGCTAGATCCTAATTCAGCTCCTCCAAGCATCCAGAAAGTACCTTTACTATCATTCCAGGTTAATCCTCCGTGTCTTGATCCCGGAAATGGTAAAGAACCGCCATTAAATTCTCCGTAAACCCCAAGCTCGTTGATATTGGTGGTAGAACTATACCCGTTTAGCCAGGTCCACTCTTTTGTAGATGGTTCATAGTTCCAGAAATCATTATAAATACCCGTAGTAAGCTGGTTGAACTTATATCCTCCGAATAACCAAAGCTTATCATTTTCGTCAATCCAATTTACACCATGCCATCTAGCACCGGGGACATAATCTGTTGAACTCAAGCCCGGTTCATTGTAACTTCCTGTACTCCCTGCGAAATCCGAACCTGAATGCCAGGCCCACTGACCGGTAGATGGATTTAAACTCCAGAGATCATTGAGATACCCTGATTGGATTCCAAACTTATCAATACCCTGCCCGCCAAAAAGCCAAATGAGTCCATTGGAGTCTTCCCAAAGAAGGCTAGCGGATCTTGAGCCGGGATAATTATTATCGTTATACTCATCAATAGAACCGAATTCACCGCCCTGATCAATGAGATTACCCCCGTCCATCCATGTCCACTCCAAAGTCTGCGTATCGAATTTCCATAGATCATTCAAATACCCCTCTGCTCCCTCTGAGTCTAGTCCGTACCCACCAAATACCCAAATGTTATCATTTTCATCTGTCCAGATTTTGTGGTTAGACCTTGGGCCCGGTATATTATCAGGGTGAGCTGAGCCATCTCCATATACCGGAAGCTCATTGATTGTGGAAGGTCCGCTTATCCAAGTCCATTCATTAGATATTGGATTGTATTTCCATAAATCGCTGTAAAATTCATTGGCGGCATCATTTGACGCTCCACCAAATATCCAAACATCTCCATTGCTGTCAACAGTGGCGTCTATAGCCCATCGTATAGGGGGTTCATTCGAAGCATCTGAAACTCCCTTTTCACCATATGTTCCTGTAGCACTACCACTATCTATCCCTTTGACAGTAATCCATTCGTCTGCTTCTTTATCGTATTGTTTTATGGAGTTATAAATCCCGTTTTCTCCTTTTCCTCCAAAAGTGAAAAAGTTATCATTTGCATCGGTCCAATAGGCGTTGTAGGCCCTGCCGTGAACAGGACCTGGAAAGTTGACACCTTCGGTCCAGTTGGAGTTTTCTGCTTGGCCGGTTGTTCCTAAGACACTTCTGAAATCACCAGAGGTGTATCCAAGTTTGGAGGTATTATTGGTATTGCTAAAATCAATGTCTCCATCAAAATTAAGATTGTACTCATTAATCGCTGGAGTACCATCAATGTAGAGCGTGACAATTTCATTGCCGGCTGGGTTGATGTCTATAGCCAGCGCAAGGTGGTGCCAGTTATTATCTGTTATGACATTCTCTCCATCGGCTACAATTTCAACACCTCCATGGACAAGGAAGGTCAATTGTTTATCCTTGATTGCTAGGGAAAAGTGTCCGGAATTGAATTCAGAGATTAGATTGTCGCTAGAGAATGAAAATAATGGGCCATTGTCCTCAGTTTTTACCCATGCTTCCCAGGTAAAGCTTCCATCATATGGTCTTAAATCCGGTATTTCTATAAAATCATCATCACCATCAAAATCGAGAACATTGACTGGATCGCTTCTCATGTATTCATTCCCCTCAAGAAGCATTACACTCACCCTGTTGGCTTCTTCAGGTATTACCAGGTCATCTATACCATCTTTATCAAAGTCAACCAGATGAATGTTTCCCGGGCTTGAGTTTGTATTAAATTGTTTCAGTTCTGTGAACTGAGCATCTGGCGTTACTTCATAAAGATAAAAATTAGTTTGCCAGAGGCTGGAAGTAATGTATCTAAAGTTTTCTCCTTCAAAACCTAAAGGTAAAATATCTCCGAAGGCCCTATCCAGATTGGTTTCCGCTCCCCAGGTAAATGTACCGTCACCGCTTCCAGTCAGTATTCCGCTAAAGTTTCCATTTCGAAACAAGAAGTCTATATTTCCATCCTGATTGATATCAATGGGATATAAATTTTCTATGTATGGGCTGGATGGTGGTGTTCCCTGATCGATAAAATTACCTGTACCATCATTAAGAAAAATATTTAATCTACCTCTGTTATTGCTGCCATAAATACTACCAGTAGCAATATCTTCATGCCCGTCATTATTGACATCTGCTAGTGCGATGTTTGTTGCATAAAGCCAATCCACTTCAAAAACTTGCGGCGTTCCAAATCCCCCCAGTCCGTCGGCTAAATAAACATTTACTTGATGACTTTCTCGATTTCCTATAACCAGGTCATCGAAACCATCGTCATTGAAATCATCGGAGGAAATGCTTTCAGGATGGGTATTGTCACCTGGATCCAGATCAATAAAGGATGGAAAATCTCCATTTCCATCTCCGAAAAATATTCGTATGCGATCGTCAGTGCCATTATCCCAACCAACCACTGCGACATCAAGAAATTGATCATCATTGTAATAACCAGATTCAATATCTCTCGCGAAGGTCCCTAGGTCAAACTTAACGAATGCCTCGAACCCCCCTGATTGATCATTCAGCAATAAACTAAAGGAGTGATCATTGTTGATAGTAACAATATCCACGAATGTGTCATCATCAAAATCACCAATTTTGGATCTTCTCCCACCCCACTCATTAGGATAGGGTTGTGGCAGGATTTCCAGATTGTCTTCGGTAAAATTTGAAGCGTTACTCGTTAACGAAAAGTTTTCGATTGAGCCATCGAATGAATTAGATGTCAAATCTGAGATGAGTGATACACCAGTATTATCACCTTCAGGAGTGCCATCCGAGAAATCATAGGCGCTGGTAAGGTCGGCTTCTAACCCCGACACAATATTATTGGCTTGTGAAGAAATAAAATATAAATCCTTATATCCACTCCACACCCTTACTTCAGCCATCTGACCAATAAATACACCATCCCGATAAAACCCGTTGTTGAAATAGCCATTTGTCCCTCCCGTTTCATTTATGAGCTCAGTTTCAGAGTTTCCATTGCTGTTGGCAACCCCCTGATTAAATTTGTAATATGCTGCAAGCCCATTTTCGGTTCCGGTCAGCTCTACGTCTTTATTAGAGATAATTTCACCACTTGATCTGGTAATGTTCCAAAAACGCAATTCATCCAGTTCACCAGTAAAGTAAATATCGTCTGAGCTATCATGATAACCTCCAACATATACTACATGGTTGTCATAGCTTGGTTCCTCCAAAAGTCGATCACCATTTTCAAACATTAGTTCCCCATCCAGATAAACCTTTTGTTTGTTTCCTTGAAAAAGGCCATCTCCTTCTTCGTAAGAGTAAGCAATGTGGTGCCACTCACCGAATAGATTAGCATTTGTAGAAAAGGATGCTATTAAAAACTGTTCGCGAAGTACCCATATTTCATTTCCACTATTTACGATTTCAAAGCGCCAGCCCTTAAACGCGTCAGATTCCTCCTCTTCCACAGAGTAGGAAAGCATCACTCCATCCTGAGTAGGCTTGAACCAAAACTCTATCGTCAGGTTTTGTGAAAAATCCATCGGTGGATTTGTGATCTCAATGCGATCATTAATCCCATCAAAGGATAACGAGTTATTATCAACTGGAATAGGTTGATCTACAGTCATTCTTCCGCTTACCCATTCCCAGATTCCGGAAGATCGATCATATTTCCACATGTCATCGTAATATCCCTGATATCCTGTAAAGTCGTTTCCATTTCCTCCAAAAAGCCAGAAATCTCCGTTGGAGTCTTTAAACGCAGATGCCCCCATACGTGCACCTGGCTCTGTCAATGTAAGATTAGTATTACCTCTTGACTCATTTGAGCCTCCGACCCACTTATAGGTAGGAGTTTGCGCAATAGATGTAATTGCTACTCCAAAGGCGATGATTGATAATATTCTTCTCATATTCATGCTTCTCAAAATTCTTATTGTTCAGGGAAAGGTGGTGAACTAATATCCGGCTCATTTACCGGTATGAGGCTTTTAATAAGGTAATACCCGAATACGCCAATGGTGATGCCTGATCCCACTTTTATCAGTAGAGGAAATTTTCTCTTCACCTCAAAAGATGGTGAGTATACTACCTCATCTCTGTTTCGTTCATCACTGATTTTGTATCTATATCCTTTGCCTGGAGGTACATTGCTAGGAATTTTTAAATTGGCATTTCCGGTGTTAGGCAATTCTCCAAGGCCTCTAACTAATTTTTCTCCCTGGTAGAGGTCCACATTTAGAATATTATCTCCTCTACCACCTGTCCATCGGATGTCGGTCATTTTTCCTCGTTTGAGGATCATTCCCCTCTCAACCCCATCCAGCTCAATGAATGGCACATATATTTGGCCTTTTATTTCTAGCTTAATGCCATCGTTGAATTCACCTAACTCCTCTTTGGCATTCCATACGATCGTTTTATTGGCTCCAACCGGAATATCTACTCCTACATCACCAGAGACTTTTTCTACAGGCTGTATAAAGTTATCGAGTGAGGTATACAGATGCATGGAGTAGCTACGATCGATTCGTTCATCGATAAGATTGTAGGTAATTACCATATCCGGCCCCTTCATCTGAATGTTCGTTATTTGAACTTCCTGACTAAAGCTCCAAAATGGAGAGAGGACCAGAAGACTGATTAATAACTTAGAAAATTTCATAAGAACTTGATTTAAAGATCACTATGTAGAATAGTGTGTAGAGGTTGACTAAGGTTTTTGACGGATTTACAACTGATTTTATAGTCTTACAATTTACTGAAATATTATTTTATCTCAATTCTCATTTAGCTAATAATCGATGGAAACAGGATGAGTAGGGTTAAAAAAATCAACTGAATAATCACGAATGGAATTATGCCTTGATAGATATGGCTGGTTTTCACTTCCGGAGGAGCCACTCCCTTTAAATAAAACAGCGCAAAACCAAAAGGAGGTGTTAAAAATGATGTTTGAAGGTTAATAGCCAGTAAAATGCCAATCCATATCAAATCAACTCCTAAGGTCACGAAGATCGGAGCAACTACCGGAACTAATATGAATACAATCTCAATGAAGTCAATAAAAAATCCGGAGATGAAAACAATGACCATTACTAAAATCAAGAACGCCGTGGCATCCAGATTGGCACTTTCAATCAGATGAAGCAGGAATTTATCGCCCTCTAACCCTCTGAACACTAAAGAAAAAGCCGTGGCGCCCACAAGGATCATGAATACCATTGAAGTGAGCATTGTGGTTTCTTGCATCACTCCTTTGAGCATCTTTAGGTTGAATTTTTTGTTGACCACAGCGAGTACCATCGCACCAAAAGCACCAACACCTGCTGCTTCAGTAGGGGAGGCAACTCCCGCAAATATGGAACCAAGGACAATTAATATTAGGATAAATGGAAATAGAAAGGACTTCAGCACCTCCAGGGTGTACCCTTCTGATTTGAACGCTTGCAACTGCTCTTTGGAAACCTTAGGCACTCTTTCGGGATAGATCTGCCCATAAATGATGATGTAAAGCAGGTAAATCCCAACAAGGCAAACGCCTGGCACCACCGCTGCTAGAAACAAATCACCCACTGAGACATTGAGTACACTTCCTAAAAGAACAAGCACAACAGAAGGCGGGATGATTTGGCCCAAAGTGCCTGAAGAGGCAATAACTCCTGTACTTATTCTCGGCCCATACCCATTTTTCAGCATGGTTGGCAGACTGATCAACCCCATTGTGACCACTGTAGCACCAACTATTCCAGTAGATGCTGCCAACATTGCACCTACTACAACCACCGCTATAGCGAGCCCTCCCCGGACCTGGCCAAACATCATACTCATGGTGTAAAGCAACTTTTCAGCTATGCCTGACTTCTCCAGCATCATTCCCATAAAAATGAATAAGGGAACGGCCAGCAGCACAAAGTTTTGCATCGTGCCATAAACTCGAAGCGAAAGGAGATAGAAAAAATCTATATCAAAAACGATAAGTCCTACCAACACCGACAAACCTCCAAGTGTAAATGCTACAGGGTAGCCGATCAGGATTAAAAGAAAGATTACTCCGAACAGTATGAGAGGGAGGTATTCCATCATGGCTTATCGTAGAAAAAGTAGATGTTGCTGATTGTTGTCAAAGAGTAATTCTCGTTTTCCACTATTTTCTTTGCTGCATCCTTCATATTGGTGGTGTCTATACCAATTTTTAAGAAATGGGTTCCTCGCTCAAAAGAAGCTAAGTCGATGAAGGAGGTGAATCCGAATGCATAAGTGGATGGATGTTGGTTCTTAAACCATTTAATGCTATCAATTTGGTGATCGTCTATTGATACCGATAATCGTTTATTTAAAAAGTTTGAAATGGAATCTGAAGAAAGTGATTCCCATTTGGGCACATCTAATGTTTTACCCTCAAAAACATAAATACCACCAAAAGAACCAAGATCTCTAAGAAAGACTTTTAATGCGCTTCCATTAATTATATCAGATTGAACGGTGGCTACCAGATAATCATTGTCATCTCTTAGGTTCTCATAGTTAGCCGATAAATAATCACCATTTGCATTGGATTGGTAGTAATTGTCACGTCTGTTATCACCGATTTCATCTTTTAGGTACAAAAATCCACCTGTAACTCCTAAGACAACAAAAGGTACTAAATAGGACCTCCATCCTTTGATGTTAGAAATTAGCACCAATAAAGACCTTCTGTACAAAAAGGATAAAGTGACTATCCTAAAGAAAAATGCTACGTAATAAAACCAGTCGGCTGACCAGTTTTTTCTTCGAAAATATCCATTGGTTAAAAAATCAATGAAAACGATGATACAGAGTAAAAAATAGAAAAGTATGAAAAAGAAAGCGGGTACAGCAAAGTACGGATTCTGATTCATCAAAGGCACAATAAACTCTACGAAGAATAAGAATGTAAAGAGTAATGATCCAAAGCCTACCAGCGTCCCAAAAAAGATGAATGATACACCATAGATAATGGATGATAGCTCTTCCAAGCGAAGCACCATTTTCACCAATGAACCATTTTTGGTAAGCTCCTTTTTAAAGTTTCCTTTAAAATTTAGCGATTCATGATTTACACCCTTTGGAAATACATAACTCAATCCGACAGACGCGACCCAAATTCCTCTGACCAGAATATGTAAAATGTAGCCAATACTTAATAACTGGATTGCTTTTTCGAGCAACCTGAATAACCCATGCATTCTGCTAGCTCTATCAAAAGTCTGAAGAGACGTTTTTTCTAAAAACTCAGGCACTTGAAAGAGTGCGTACAGGACCAACGCGGACACTAAAAGCTCTGCCTCCCAGCTATTTAACTGAATGGTCTTTAGCCAGCTGGGCGTTTTTTCCTCTAGAGACTTAGTTACTTTTTGCTTTTCCATGGGTGATTATTACTAAAGATTTTAAGGTTAGCGAAACTCCTTGCAATGCTAATAAGAAGAATCCCGCTGGGATGGTTGATTTAATAATCCATCTTGCAGGAAGTCCTCCTGGTTGTGGGCTAGTTTCATTGAGCAAAAATGAACTTCTAACAAAAGATAATGACTCCCAAAAGGCAACCCCGCAGAAAGGCAATAGAAGAAGTAAAGTACCCACAAGATTTACCCATGCTTTCGTTTTTTCAGAAAAGCGATGATAAAAGACGTCTACCCGAACATGTTTGTCTTGCTGTAAGGTGTAGGCGGCTCCCAGAAGAAAAATTGCAGCAAACAAATGCCACTCTAATTCAAAAGAGGCAGCTGATGTAATACTCAGGGTATATCGTAGAATAACATCAACAACAATCACAAGTACAAGTACCAATGTAAGCCAGGAAGATGCTTTTCCAATGGTTTTATTTATGTTGTCAATGAGGGTCACTCGACGAAAATAGTAAAAGAACCGAAACCATCTTCATACCTTTGCAGAATGAAGGACATTAGGAAAGAGTCGTTGGAGGGTTTGATTACCTGGTTTGAGTCAAAAGGAGAAAAGAAATTCCGTGCAAAACAGGTATGGGAGTGGTTGTGGGCTAAATCTGCTACATCATTCGATGAAATGTCCAATCTTTCAAAAGAATTGAGGGATCAGTTAAAGAAAGAGTTTGTGATTAATCACATAACAATAGACAACTCTCAGCTTTCTAATGATGGCACGATTAAGTCTGCATTTAGACTTCACGATAAGCACTTGATTGAGGGGGTTCTTATTCCTGCTGATGACCGAATGACGGCATGCGTATCTTCACAGGTTGGCTGCTCGCTTAGCTGTAAATTTTGTGCTACCGGCTACATGAAGCGTGAGCGTAATCTCGATGGTGGTGAAATTTATGATCAGGTGGTGGCTATCCGGGACCAGGCAGAAGAACACTATCAAAAACCATTGTCCAATATCGTATTTATGGGAATGGGTGAGCCTCTGTTGAATTACAAAGGGATGATGGAGGGAATCGATCGTATCACTGCAGCGGATGGCCTGAATATGTCTCCGAAACGCATAACCGTTTCGACTGCAGGTATTGCCAAGATGATACAGAAGCTGGCGGATGATGAGGTGAAATTCAATTTGGCCCTTTCTCTTCATGCGGCGGATGATAAAAAGCGTGATTCCATCATGCCCATTAATGAGACGAATACATTGGAAGCGTTACTAAAAGCACTGAATTATTTCTACGATAAAACAGGCAATCGGATCACATTTGAATACATCCTATTCTATGACTTTAACGATTCAATTGAGGATGCTGACAAATTATTGAAGTACGCTCGCAAAGTGCCAGGCGTGCGAGTGAACATTATCGAGTACAACCCTATTTCAGAAGCTTCATTTACCAAAGCAGACCCTGAGACTATCGATCGATTTGCGAATCACTTAATTAAAGGGGGCATTCACACAAGCGTGAGAAGGAGTAGAGGAAAAGACATTGATGCCGCCTGTGGTCAGCTGGCCAATAAATCGAAAGTCGCCTGATTTTTATCGAAGGATCTGACACATGATTCAATAATCCATTATTATTGCAGGCTTCAATTTAAAACGTATGCGGAAGGGATATCTACTACCAATCCTAATTGCACCTTTGCTTCTTTTCGGAAATTCAATTATTCGTTTTTTTTCCACTCAAAAAGTCATTGCCACTATCACAGATGATCGATTGGTGGAGGTCTCAGGCTTAGAAGAGTCATATAAAAATCCCGGTTATTTCTGGACACACAATGACAGTGGCAGTGATCCCGTATTGTACTTGATCAATCGCTATGGTGACATAAAACTGGAGGTAGTCCTTAGTGGTGTGGAAAATCGTGATTGGGAAGAAATAATCACAATAAAGAAGGGAGATCGGTCATTCATTTATGTTGCAGAAATTGGGGACAACCGTGCGGTTCATGATTATGTAAGTCTGATATGTTTAGAGGAGCCGGCATTCAGCGGGAATCCTATCATTGAAATCGACCAGTTGAAGGTCATGAATTTCAAGTATGCAGAAGGAGCACGTGACGCTGAAGCTATGCTGTATGACTACTACAGCGATGAGTTTGTGTTGGTTACGAAAAGAGAAGAAAAACCACTTGTCTACTCGTTTAAGTTTGAAGAGAGCGATTCTCCTAAAACAATTAAATCTCTTGGGACTGTTCCGGGAAAACTTTACACAGCTGCTGATATGAATGATGAGGGGGAGATTTTATTAAAGCATTATGGTGCTATTTACTATTGGAGCTCATCGGAAGGAAAAGCAGCAGATCGTATTCTGGAGTGGAATCCTGTTTCCATTGATTATGTCCCCGAACCTCAGGGAGAAGCCATTTGCTGGGTCAATAGAAACTTTTATACCATCAGTGAAAAAAACAGGGGGAAGCCGCAAGAAATGCTATTTTTCAAGCGGCTTTAAAACTAACTAGTAACTTCCTGGCATTCACCTGTAACACACTCAATTTCAGGTGCTGTTTCAATCGAGCAATCAGATCCCAGGTTATTGACCTCATTGTACCTTGCATTTAGGCCATTATATTGATCAACCAGACTATCCAATTCATTTTGATCGGTGGTATTTGAGTGAACAATGAATCTTGTTGGCCCTCCGCATGGCTTCACACCGATTGGGGTTGCAATGCATTGGCTTGTAGAGCTACATGATACTTCTATGACTGATTGAATCTCTTCATATACAGCATTCATCTGTTCTAATAAATCATCCGATGAGGTTTGTTTTTCATCTTCACATGAAAAGAGAAAAGGAAGGATAAGTAGAATAGCAATTTTTTTCATGACTTATATTTTTAAGTCATGATAGAAGCAAATTTCGTGCTATTTCTTACTTGCATTGAATAGCTTTTGCTTCTCGTCTTTAGTGAGGCTTTCGTATCCTTTCTCTGAAATTTTATCCAATATCGCATCGATCTCAGCTTGTGGGGTTTTGCTGGCACTGCTCGCTGACATGCTGGACTTCTTCGAAGAGCCTCTGTTGCCGGAGCGATGAGTGACTTTAATTTTTGGTTGAGGCTTAAACATGCTCTTTACAAATTGGATAAAAGAAATCACCCAGCCCCCAATGTCCGATCCTTTATTTAGCTGAGAAATATAAAGCCATCCTACTACGGCTCCACCTAAGTGTGCGATTTCCCCACCAGCATTTGCTCCTGTAGTACCTATGAAAGACATAAATACGTAAAAGATGGCGATGTATTTGATTTTAACCGGCCCTATAAACAGAAGGAAAAAGGTATAATTTGGCATGAAGACTGCAGCTCCCACTACAATGGCAAAAACACCAGCGGATGCTCCCAGCATCATAGAATCAGCTACTCTATCAGCGTAAAATGGGAAGAAATTGTAAATAAAAATGTAGAGTAACCCTCCGGCAAGTCCACCCAAGACATAAAGTGAGATCACTCGCTTGCTGTTCAGAAACTCCTGTATGATCCTTCCGAACCAGAACAGGAAGAGCATGTTGAAAAGGATATGGAAGAAGTCGTAATGGGTGAAAAAGTATGTAACCAAGCTCCATGGTTGTAGTAACAATGTTCCAATATCTGCAGGAAGCTGAAGTTTTCTGAAGATCCAGAAAAATGTATCAGTCGCTCCACTTAAATCAAAGAATACCTTAAAAATCCGAGCCGATGCAAAGATGATCAGGTTGATCAGTATAATCTGAACAACTGCGTTGTTGGGCTTGCTCCAGGCGTTACTAAATTCTTCTTTTATTCCCCCGTTCATTCTTAATAAAATCTACGTGTATCGTTTTTCCAGATTTTCAACAAAATAAAAGCAATTAGCATTCCACTCAAGTGAGCCAGGTGAGCGACATTGTCTCCCGGCATTCGATTGAATTCGGCATAGAGCTCATACATCGCATAAAAGAAGACAAGGTATTTTGCCTTGATCGGTATTGGAGGGAATAGCAAAAACAGCTCAGTATTTGGAAAGAGAAAAGCAAAAGCAAACAGTATCCCAAACACAGCACCTGATGCTCCTACCATAGTGCCATTAGTGACTACTCCATCGTAGATGCTTCTAACCGCAGCTACCGTTTGCACTTCGTAGGCCGGATTTTCGTAGTAAGAGTCGATCAGCTCACTTGCCCTGGCAACATTTATGTAAGATTTATTGCTAATAACAAATTTTTCAAATGCTTCCGGACTTGGGTCAGCCAGATAGGCCTCAGCGGCATTTTTCAGCGGCATTTTTTCAAATGCATCAGCCGCTCCATAAAGGATGCCGGCTCCTATCCCGCATACAAGATAGAAAGTTAAAAACCGCTTGGATCCCCAAACAGTCTCCAGCATTGGAGCAAATACAAGTACAGCGATCATATTGCCTATCAAGTGCCACATGCCACCATGCAGCCACATGTAGGTCAAAAATTGATACGGAGCAAACTCGTCTGAGTAGATCACTTTCAATCCAAACCACTCATTTAATGGCAATTTTAAAAGTGATGCAAGCAGCAAGATTGCCACATTGATGATCAAAATATTTTTAGCTACGGGAGTGAGTCTTCTAAACACGTTTTAAATCTTCTAAACTTCTAACTTTTGCTAAACCATTCATTTATTTGCTCTAAACTAACCAAAACATACGTGGGGTTACCATCAGGCGTATAATTTGGTTGCTCACAAGCAAAAAGCCGATCCATCAGCTGATCCATCTCTTCTTCCTTCAGTTTACTACACCTACTTCCTGCAGTCCGCTTGGCTAATGCCCGCGCAAGGCTTTCATTTTTTGGAAGGTTCAGTTTTTTCGCATTAAACTTAAACTGCTCTATTAGACCTTCAAATACTTCCTTTTCGTTGCAGGGCGCAAGTTCAGCAGGTATCCCCTGGATCACAATCATACTTTCGCCCATTTGTTCAAACTCAAAACCTAGCTGATTGATTTCACTTTTTAATTCCATGGCCAATGCGAAATCTGAAGGATTTAAGTTGACCTGTTGGGGAAACATGCATGATTGTGAAGTACCGGCCCCACTATTGATGGACTTTTGGTATTGCTCAAAAAGTATCCGCTCTAAGGCTGAGACTTTGTCCAACACTACCATTCCGCTCTTCACCTGTCGAAGCAAATAACGTCCATGAAGGTGATATGTTGGCTTTTTCTCTTCAGAATCAACCGGCTGATTCATGGAGCTGGAAAAGGTGGTTTGTACCACTCGTTCTTTTTCTGCCTCTTCTATGGTAGCAATTTCTTCTTGCGTTGCAGATGCATACAGCTCGTTGAGCCGATCGAGTCGTTCTTGATTACTTTCCAGCGATCTAAATGATCCATAATCACGATCTTTTTTACTTGAAATGGACTGGCTCTCTCGCTGTATATTAAGGTGATCGAAACTGACATCAGCAGAGAAATCCAAAGAAGGAGTCACATTAAAGGACGCAAGGCCCTGACGTACTGCAGAATTGATTACGCCATATAGCATCCGATCATCATCAAACTTCACTTCCGTTTTGGTGGGATGCACATTGATGTCTACATGAATCGGATCTATTTCAATAAACAAGACGTAGAAAGGAAAGTAATCCTCTTTCAACAGACCTTGGTAGGCGCGTACCACCGCATGATTGAGGTAGCTATTCTTGATGAAACGATTATTTATGAAAAAGAACTGTTCGCCACGGGTTTTCTTGGCATTTTCAGGTTTGCCTATATATCCTGTAATCTTAACAAGGTCGGTCTCCTCACTACATGGCACCAATTGTTGCTGGTAATTTTTCCCGAAAAGCTGTACAATACGCTTACTCAACTTACCAACGTCAAGCTTATAGGTCTCCAGGTCGTTTTGAACCATGGTGAATGCAATTTCAGGATTTGCTAAAGCAACTCGCTGAAATTCGTCATTGATATGTCTTAGCTCGACAGGGTTGGATTTAAGAAAATTTCTTCTTGCAGGCACATTATAGAAAAGATTTTTAACGCAAATGGATGTGCCTTGATTGAAGGCGATGGGCTCCTGACTCTTAACTTCCGAAGATTCGATGATAAGCTGTGTGCCTAGCTCATTTTGTTCTTGACGTGTTTTTAGCTCCACCTGTGCCACCGCGGCTATGGACGCCATCGCCTCCCCTCGGAACCCCAAAGTGCGAATCTTGAAAAGATCATCGGAAGTGCGAATTTTTGAAGTAGCGTGTCTCTCAAAACTCATTCGGGCATCTGTGCCACTCATCCCACATCCATTATCTATGACTTGGATCAATGATTTGCCAGCATCTTTTACAATGAGTTTAATAGAAGTAGCCCCAGCGTCCACGCTGTTTTCAAGCATTTCCTTGACGACAGATGCTGGTCTTTGCACCACTTCACCAGCTGCAATTTGGTTAGCGATGCTGTCCGGTAATAGGTGAATGACATCACTCATCTTTTTCTTCTAAATGTTCTTAGACGGTAGATTAAGTAAAGAGGAACGATCACCCACAATAGGTAGTAGAAAATATCATTCCCAAACTGTAACCATCCTAAAACCATACTCCCTAGCAGAGCTGCGATTCCCAACTGAAGCATGGATGTTGCAGGAGCTGATTTCGTTTTTCTTTTAAAATTGATTTTGGTAGAACGGTATTCTTCAGCTTTTTTCCCTTCCATTTCTTCCCGAATTCTTTCTGTTCGCTCAAGGATTTCTTCCTTAACCGGGTCATAATAGCGTGGCTGTATCCGGAATTGTTGATGTTTTGGTAGTCTAAAAAGAGAAGGAAATCGCATTAGGTATACTTATTGATCGAATGTTGTCTAAATGAACACGAGATGAGTGAAAAATTGTTCAAATTTAATCCTGATGTTTGACATTAAATATGAAGTTGTGTTGATGCTTACAAAATCAGGATTTATCTTGACAACAAAGTTCGTCAAGATTTAAGATTAATTAAACACGTTAAAGAACATCAGCAGATGTATTCAGATTTTTCAAAGAAACCACCACTCGATCAATGAAAAATTATTTAAAATAGATTACTGATAATATGAGAAGCCGCCTATTCATAGGGTTGATGTGTGTCTGTACTGCCATTCTTGCCTCTGATAACGAGACAAGAGAGGAGGTGTGGATAGATGGTGACTCTTTTTACAAATCAGTCCGTCACAAAAAAAAATCTACCATCTATTTTGGAGAGTGGTCTAGCTATGCAGCGCAGTTTCTTGAAGATAAAAACTATTATGTAGCACTTCAATTAGATGATCGCTTTGACCCTTTGCCTAAGGATGATGTCATACTCCCTTCATTAGCTACAATAGCAGCAATATCAGACCCTTCCCTTAGAAAAGATTATTACCACTTTCTTGAAAGTTTCGGTAGAACCAAGGGGGTTAATCACATGGTATTACCTGATACCTCCGCCTATACAGATTTCGAAAAGGAGGTAATTCTGGAGCTCAATCAGCATTCTCCTTTTTATTTCATCGACAAATCGATTCTTTCCTATTCCCTTCCTGATTCAAGAAAAGAGTTTGAAACAGAGGCCAAGGTTCAGCCTACCATTTGGGTAGCAAGCCAGGATGCAAACACGAAGAAATTGTCTCGTTGGGGAGAAAAGATGGACAAGGATGAGTTAGATGCTTTTTACACCCGCATTAAACAATCAAAGCAAACAGCCTTTTTCCCGGTATATGATTTGCCAGGTTCGCTTGCTGAAAAAATGTTTGCAGAAAGTGTGCTCGCCTTTGATCCTGATAGTGTTTTCCCACTTCAGGTAGATCGAATAACATATCTGGGGTTAGACCTTCAATTAAGAAATAGATTGAAGCAGTATGTGGAGGTGTTGGACTATCGGGTGCCGGGTGTCCCGTGTATTGTTGATAAAAGAAATACTAATACAAAACTTTATGATCACGATATTTTGATTCAAAAAGGAGTTGGAAATAAAGATCATTCTGCACTTGTTTTACCTGAATTTACCATTGAGGAGCCGGATGTGCTCATTGCACAAATGTTGTTTGGAGCCCATCAGATTGTTGGAAGAAGCAATCATATGCATATCAACCCAATTAAAAACCCAGCCTATCTGGGCTTTTCTGACCTTGAGCGTGAAGGGTTAAGTAAGGAAAAACTGATTTGGATTGATTCCCTGGCGACCCTTGCAATCAATCGATTTGCAACACCCGGGATGCAAGTAGCAGTGGTTAAAAATGGTCAAATGGTGCTGGAAAAATCATATGGCTTTTTTACATATGACAGCCTCATTCCTGTTACCAGAAATACGGTTTATGATATCGCTTCCATTACCAAGGTGGCTGCTACTTTACCGGCTATTGCGCTTTTGATTGACCAAAATAAAATTCAGTTAGACGATTCTTTAAGTCAGCATTTAGAGGCCTTTAATGAGTCAAACAAGGGTCAAATAACCATCAGGCAATTACTTGCCCACAATGGTGGTTTAAGATCATACGTGCCATTTTGGAGTATGATGATGGATGGAGACAGGCTGGATGCGTTTTACTATAAGACATCTGAGGACGAGGCAAGGGATATTAGAACATACGGCCTGGAGCCACATCCTAGCATGTTAGATTCACTCAAAAGCTTTATTGTCAGGTCAGAATTAATCAAAAACCCGGAAAACTATAATTACAGCGATTTAGGATTCATGATCCTTCATTTGCTGGTAGAGGAGGTGTCTGGTTTATCTTTTGATGCATTTGTTACCCAAAATTTTTATGATCCAATGGGGATGAAACGCACCACATTCTTACCCATTAAAAATGGGATATCACCTAAAGAAATCGCTCCTACAGAATATGACAATCGCTATCGTAATTACCAGGTTTGGGGAGAAGTTCATGATCGTAATGCGTTGGTTTTTGGTGGTGTGGCTGGTCATGCCGGTCTGTTCTCAACTGCCAGGGACCTTGCAAAATTGATGTATATGTTCCTTAATGATGGTTATTATGGCGGAAGACAATACTTGTCACCGGAAACGCTAAGTCATCTAAATGCACGCTACTTTGAAAATAACAGGCGTGGACTTGGGTGGGATAAAAAGGATGGTGAAAAAGATGCAGCTGCTTCGCTGGCAAGTGATCGTAGTTTTGGTCACACGGGGTTCACTGGTACAATGGTTTGGGCTGATCCTGATCAGGATTTGATTTACGTGTTTCTGTCCAATCGTATCTATCCAGACGCTAATAATTGGCGCTTAGGGCAATTAAATATTCGAACTCAAATGCATGATGTGATTTATAAATCGCTCAAAAACGTGAATTAACGAAACTTATTTCACGATGTGGTGGTTTAACTCCCTTGAAGAATTTGACCTAAAGAATGAAGGTAGGAATTGTATGTTATCCCACGTATGGAGGAAGTGGAGTAGTTGCCACTGAGCTTGGAAAAGCACTTGCTAAAAAAGGGCACGAAATCCATTTCATTACCTACTCTCAGCCCACCAGGCTAGATTTCTTCAATCCGAATCTTTATTACCACGAGGTTAGCGTTAAATCGTATCCGCTATTTCAGTATGCTCCTTATGAGCTTGCATTGGCTAGCAGAATGGTAGACGTAGTACTAAATGAAAAACTTGATCTGCTTCATGTACATTATGCTGTGCCACACGCATCAGCAGCATATATGGCTCAGCAGATCCTTAAAACCAAAGGATACGAAATTCCATTCATCACCACTTTGCACGGAACAGATATTACAATCGTAGGGAAAGACGCTACCAATGAACCGGTTGTAACATTTTCAATCAATCAGTCTGATGGAGTCACGGCGGTATCGGAAGATTTGAAGAGTGACACTCTGGAGCATTTTGATATTTCTGTGCCGATAGAGGTGATTCCAAACTTTATCGATTTGGAACGCTTTAAAAAGCAGCGCAAAGATCATTTTAAAAAGGCCATTTGTCCGAACGGTGAAAAACTTGTTGTACATACTTCCAATTTTAGAAAGGTAAAGCGAGTAGACGATGTTCTGAAAGTTTTTTGTGAGGTAAGAAAAGTGGTGCCTTCGAAACTGTTGCTTATTGGTGATGGGCCTGAAAGGCAAAGGATGGAAGATATGGCTAGAGGCATTTGCACAGAAGATATACGCTTCTTAGGAAAACTAGAGGCTGTCGAGGAAGTACTTTCAGTGAGTGATCTTTTCTTGATGACCTCAGAAAAAGAAAGCTTTGGACTTGCGGCACTCGAAGCTATGGCCTGTGAAGTACCTGTCATCTCAACTAATGCAGGGGGTCTTCCGGAATTAAACAAAGAAGGTGAGTCAGGATATGTATGCGATGTTGGAGATATCGACAGCATGGTCAAGCGCGCAATACATATTCTGGATAATGATAATCTGGAAGCTTTTAAGATTGGAGCGCTTTCGAGAGCAAAAGAATTTGACGTGAATAATATTTTACCAAAATATGAGGCCTATTATCAGTCAGTATTAGAAAAACATAAAAAGTCATTATCAGAGAGTTTGTAAAAAATTAGGGTTTCTTTTCCCTAATTTTGTCTTGAATTAAACGAAGCAATGGAATTACAGAATAAACCACACGTGAAAGGAACCAAGGCACTTTTCAAGAATAAATTCATGGAAAGGCTCACACGAACGCATATAGCTATTCCGTTAGTCGTGTTCTCAGTTATTTCTACAGGGTTATTGATCTATGGGTTTCAGCAATCTTATATAACTGCAGTATCTGCTCCTCTATTATTCATTGGTGGGTTATTAGCGTTTACGCTAGTGGAGTATGTGATGCATAGATTCGTTTTTCATTTGAATCCAAAAAACGAAAAGCAAGAGAAATTTGCCTATACTGTTCATGGGGTGCACCATGACTATCCAAAAGACAAAGACAGATTGGCTATGCCTATTCCACTTAGCCTTGCTTTATCTACTGCGTTTTTCTTTTTCTTCAAGCTGATCATGGGTGTGAACGTTTTTGCATTCTTACCCGGCTTTTTAATGGGGTATGCAGCCTACCTATGGGTTCATTATATGGTGCATGCCTTCCAGCCACCTAAAAACTTTTGGAAAGTACTTTGGGTTCATCATGGAATTCACCACTATAAGGATCCTGGAAATGCGTTCGGGGTATCTTCTCCTTTTTGGGATTTGATATTCGGAACAATGCCTAAGAAATAACTACTCCGATTTCTTTTTTTTCTTAGCAGCTTTTTTAGCCTCTCTTTCTTTTCGCTTTTCCGGAGATGCTGGCTCTAGTGTTGCTTTGAATAGTAAATCTCTGGTTCCCCAAAACAAATTGGTGATCAAAGAAGCGAATATGGGACGTCTGCCAGGCATAACATGCGGAATATCTTACGTTAATTTAACGTAAAAAATTCTGATTTCATTGCCATGTTGTTTTTTCTATCGGAATTGCAATTCAAGGAGGGGCTTTGCGCCAATTAAAATCTGCCTCTTTGATTTTATTCTACTTGCATCAGGAAATCATTCTTGTCCATTTTTAGTTAAGTTAATGCTATGATCGGATACCGATTTACAGAATACATTCCAGAGAAAAATCCTGAACAGAATACATTCGATAATTTGCTCAATATTTTTCTCCAACTTCTTGTCATTACGTCTGGTGATGTGAGCGAAGCACTTAGCTGGTTGACTAATCTTGATCGTGAACATGGAATCTCCAATGCAGAATATGGGATTGGAGATTTTATAGACGATTTAAGAAACAAAGGATACATCGATGATAAAAACGAGAAAGGTGAGTTTAGAGTTACCGCTAAGAGTGAACAGGAAATAAGAAAAAGTGCACTGGAAGAGATTTTCGGAAAGCTGAAGAAGTCAGGGAAAGGCAATCATCGATCAGATCATACGGGGATAGGTGATGAGATTACATCGGATTACAGAGAATTTCAGTTTGGTGATTCCATAGAGCAAATTGAAATGACGGAGAGTTTACGTAATGCACAGATCAATCATGGGCTCAATGACCTGACTCTTACTGAAAACGACCTGGAGATACGCGAACGGGAATACAAAACCCAAACCTCTACAGTGCTCATGATAGATATCAGTCACTCTATGATTCTGTATGGAGAAGATCGGATCACTCCGGCAAAGAAAGTAGCCATGGCTCTTGCTGAATTAATCAAGCGGAAATATCCAAAAGATACACTGGATGTTATTGTTTTCGGAAATGATGCCTGGCAGATTGAAGTAAAAGATTTGCCGTATTTGAATGTCGGTCCATACCATACCAATACCGTAGCAGGCCTGGAGCTTGCGATGGATCTATTGCGCAGAAGGAAGAATAAAAACAAACAAATCTTCATGATTACAGATGGGAAACCCACCTGTTTGAAAGAAGGAATTAAATATTATAAAAATAGTTTCGGACTGGATCCGAAGATTTTAAATAAAACGCTGAATCTGGGAGCCCAGTGTCGTCGAATAAATATCCCTATAACCACGTTTATGATTGCTTCTGACCCGTATTTACAGGAGTTTGTAAGAGAGTTTACAGAGGTAAATAATGGCAATGCTTACTATAGCAGTTTGCAGGGTTTAGGGAATTTGATTTTTGAAGACTACAGACGAAATAGAAGAAAAAACCTCTAATGAAATATAAAGACCTAAGTACGGACCAGATGCTGAAAATCAGCACCTTGGGAGAATTGAAAGCGAGTGATTATTATCCTCAAAGTATAAAAGAGGAGCTGAGAACCAACCTGATCGAGAAGAAACGAAAAGGAGAAAGTGTTTTTGAAG
Source organism: Ekhidna sp. (assembly GCF_965228795.1). Classification (GTDB taxonomy): domain Bacteria; phylum Bacteroidota; class Bacteroidia; order Cytophagales; family Cyclobacteriaceae; genus Ekhidna. Next base: position 4,293,950 of record NZ_OZ245839.1, on the reverse strand, counting down.
GTATTTGGGGCTATGAGGATACGGTGATTCCGGATGTTGAGCGCGCCATACTTTCTCGTCATAATATCAATTTTTTAGGTCTGAGAGGTCAGGCGAAAACGAGAATGGCGCGCATGATGACCGGATTACTTGATGAATATATTCCGGTAGTAGAAGGTGCGCCTCTCAACGATGATCCACTTAATCCAATCTCAAAATATGCACGTGATAAAGTTGCTGAGTTGGGAGATGCTACTCCAGTTGGTTGGATGCATCGAGATGAGCGATATACCGAAAAGTTAGCAACTCCGGATGTGACCATTGCTGATTTAATTGGAGATGCAGACCCGATTAAAGCAGCCAGTCTCAAATTACCTTATTCTGACGAACGAGTGATTCATTTTGGATTGGTGCCTCGCTCACATCGTGGAATATTTGTTATCAATGAATTGCCGGATTTGCAAGCCAGAATCCAGGTCGCTTTGTTTAATATTCTACAGGAGGGAGACATACAGATTAGAGGTTTTAAATTGAGGATGCCACTAGACGTTCAGTTTGTCTTCACAGCAAACCCGGAAGACTACACCAATCGAGGCTCGATTGTGACTCCTTTAAAAGATAGAATCGACAGTCAAATCATTACACATTACCCATCTTCTATCGAAATCGGGAAAAAGATTACAGCACAAGAGGCCGCACTTGCAAAAGAGCAGGAAGAAGGTGTTGAAATCTATGATCTGGCAAAAGACCTGATTGAGCAGATCGCGATGGAAGCTCGTGAGAGCGAATATGTAGATGCTAAAAGTGGCGTTTCAGCACGTTTGACCATCTCTGCCTATGAAAATCTGGTGAGTGCTTGTGAGCGAAGAATGTTAGAAAGTGGAGAGACAAAAACTTCGGTTCGCTTGACTGATTTTATTGGTGTGATACCATCCATTACGGGTAAGGTAGAACTAGTCTATGAAGGAGAACAGGAGGGTCCTGGAATTGTAGCCAACAATCTAGTTGGAAAAGCCATTAGGACGCAGTTTATTAATTACTTCCCAGATCCCGAGAAGGAACGAAAAAAAGAAGAAGGAAACCCTTATGAGCCAATCAAAGAGTGGTTTGAAAAGGGCAATATGGTGGATTTAATATTCTCCGCCACTGAGAAAGCTTATCGAAAGGAACTTAAAAATATTCCGGGATTAGAAGCACTTGTGAATAAACATCAAAAAACTTCTCATGAAGGGTTTAAGTACTTTTTAATGGAATTTGCGTTATTTGGATTAGCAGAATATAGCATGCTCAGCAAGCACCAGCTGCAGCAAGGGATGCAATTCAAAGACTTATTTACCAGCATGTTTTCTATGCCGGAAATGGGGGATGAAGATTAATTGGGTTCGTCAGAATTGCAGTTGTGTTGAAGATTTAAAGAAACGATGCGAATTCCATGGGGCCAACAAAAAACAGCGATACACAAGCAAAAGTCAAAGAGGCGCTTAAGCTGATTCGAAGAGGGGAAGGCCAATTTGTTGAGTTTAAAAAAAAGGCCAATCACCCTGAGAAAATTATTCGTGAGGTTGTTGCATTTGCTAATGGAAGCGGCGGCAACCTATTCGTTGGTGTAGATGATAACGGAATACTTGCAGGCCTTAAATACCCCGAGGAAGACGAGTATGTATTGTCAAAAGCAATCAATGAATTGTGCCGTCCGGTCATTGATTTTTCAGTTGACATATTGCAGGTTAAGGAAGACATTGAAATTCTCCACTATCAGATTCCTGAAAGTGAAAACAAACCGCATTTCGCATTCCTTGAAAAGAAACATCGGTATGGAAAAGCATTTGTAAGGAGCGATGACCAGTCCATTCAGGCCAGCTATGAATTAAGGCAAATACTCAAAAAGAGCAAGCGGTCTCATCAGCCAATTGAATTTGAGGAGCAAACTCGAAAGTTGTTTCAATATTTTGAAAACAATGCTAGCATAACTTTGACAGAGTACACACAATTGAGCGGACTTAATAAAAAGCTTGCGTCTAATAAGTTAATTCATTTGGCTTTATCTGGGGCTTTAAAAATTGAGCCAAAAAAAGGAGGGGATATCTTCATGCCCACAGAATAATTTTACCCGAAATATACAATAGACTATTGGGTTTAATAAAGCCAAATATTCTATTGCATATTGACGGAAAAGTTCTTGTTGGAAAATTTTTGTCAGGGTAACTCCGACAAAGCAAAGCTTTTGTCTGCTGATGACGCTTTGGCCACAGTCAGACAAGTTTCACTTAGTCTGACCCATCAGGCAAATTATGCTTAAGCATAATTTGGGTTTTACAGAAATTCCTTCACTTTCTCTTCTTTTTTTCAGGCGAAACTCCAATATTACAGTCAATCCTTTTTGGAACTGTAAACCACTACTCCGCATGGCAAAATCTTCCAAGCAGAAAAAAATTTTCGTACTCGATACCTCAGTAATTTTATTTTCACACGACTCTATTCTCAACTTCGCTGAGCATGATGTAGGCATCCCAATTACCGTCCTTGAGGAACTGGATCAGTTTAAGAAAGGCAATGACACCAAAAACTTTGAAGCCAGAGAATTTATTCGCTTACTGGACAGGTTAGCTAAGGACCATAGCCTGCAGGACTGGATACCATTAAATGGAAAAACCAAAGGGTGCTTCAAGGTGATCATGGACACTGACAGCACTTTAGATGCTACTCAGGTTTTTAATGACGGTAAGAATGATCATAGAATCCTAAACGCTGCACTTACCATTAAGGAGCAAGAACCGAAACGAAATGTAATTCTTGTATCTAAAGACATCAATCTGAGACTCAAAGCAAAGTCTCTTGAGCTTCCGGCCGAAGATTATGAAACAGGTAAAATCAAAAATGTAAACACCCTTACCACTGGTAAAACGGAGCTGGAAGACATCAATTCAGAAGATATAGACGAGCTCTTCAAAAAGAATGTGGTGGATCGCAAAAAGATTCTTAAGCGGAAGAAGTTCCCTGCCAATAACTACTTCATATTAAAGAGTGAGAAGAATTCGGTGCTGGGTTATTACAACCCCCTTGAGGACACAGTAGAGAAAGTAGAAAAGCAAACTGTGTATGGCATTAAACCGAAGAATGCAGAGCAAACATTTGCCATGCATGCCATGCTCAACCCTGAGATAAAGCTGGTAAGTATCAACGGTGTTGCCGGAACAGGCAAAACACTTTTAGCTCTTGCATCAGCTTTAGAGCAGAGAAGAAACTTTAAACAGATATACCTGGCAAGACCTATCGTTCCACTGAGCAATAAGGACATTGGTTACTTACCTGGGGATATTAAATCCAAACTAAACCCATACATGGAGCCATTGTGGGATAACCTGAAATACATCCAGCATCAGTTCAAGGAAAATGACAAAGAATTTACCCGAATTACCGATATGGTCAATCAGGAAAAATTGATGATTACACCTTTGGCGTATATCAGAGGTAGAAGTTTGTCAAATATTTTCTTCATAGTGGATGAGGCTCAAAACCTTACACCTCACGAAATAAAAACGATTATAACCAGAGCGGGAGAAAATACGAAAATCATTTTTACCGGAGACATTTACCAGATTGATACACCGTATCTGGATTCCCAATCTAACGGACTTTCGTATCTAATTGATCGAATTAAAGATCATCCAATGTTTGCTCACATCACATTGGAAAAAGGCGAGCGTTCGGAATTAGCTAATCTCGCAAATGAATTACTGTAATGCCTTACATAGATGTAATACAGCCTGATGAAGCAGAAGGCCATTTAAAGGAAATCTATGACGGTCTGGTAAAAAGCCGTGGTAAAACAGCTGAGGTTCATAAGATTCAGTCATTGAACCCTGAGACAATAACCAGGCATATGGATTTATACATGACCATCATGTTTGGCAAATCTCCCCTACGAAGAGTTCACCGCGAAATGATGGCGGTGATAGTTTCCATTTCTAATAGATGTCAGTACTGTCAGATACATCACCTCGAAGCTGTAAAGAATTTCTGGAAGGATGATGAGAAGCTGAAAGCCTTTCAAATTGATTTTGAAACCGCATCTTTAGACGAAAAAGAAAAAGCCTTATGTCGCTTTGCAAAAGAACTTACAGAACATCCAGAGAAGTCACATGATGGAAGATTGATATCTCAACTCAAAAATGTTGGGTTAAATGATAGAGAGATTCTGGATGCCACGCTGGTCATTTCCTATTTCAATTTTGTCAATCGAATTGTACTTGGATTAGGGGTAAATCTGGAAGAGAATCCGGGAGGTTATAAATACGATTAATGTATCCAAATTCAATTCAATTCGTTAGGTTTAGCTTGTCAAAAACTTAATTAAAATGATCAACCTAAAAGACGTCAGCAAATTCATCGAATCCAAATATCAGCGAACTTTCATTTTGAAGGGGATTGATCTTGAGATAAAAGAAGGTGAATTTGTTAGCATTATGGGACCATCCGGTTCCGGTAAATCTACCTTGCTCAACATTATCGGAATGCTGGATAAGCCATCTGAAGGCGAGTATTACTTCATGGATGAACCAGTCCATAAACTTAGAGAAAAGCGTATTTCAAGAATACATAAAGAGCACATTGGATTTATCTTCCAGGCCTATCATCTGATTGATGAACTGACAGTCTATGAAAACATCGAAACGCCTCTAATCTATCGTGGAGTGAAAGGAAAGGAGCGTGCGAGTATGATTGCCGAAATGCTGGATAAATTCAATATGGTTGCTAAGAAAGACCTTTTCCCAGAGCAGCTTTCAGGCGGTCAGCAGCAACTTGTTGGTGTGGTGAGAGCAATCATTGGGAAGCCGAAATTACTACTTGCGGATGAGCCTACCGGTAATTTGCATTCCTCTCAGGGAGAGGAAGTGATGGATGTGTTGAAACAGCTTCATTCGGATGGTATGACGATTATCCAGGTAACACATAATGAAAAGTTTGCTGAATACGGATCCCGAATAGTTCAGCTCGAGGATGGACGAGTGATATCATAAATATATAAGTGGTTAGATAGGTTACTAAAATCCGTATCTTTGGATTAATAGAAGATTTAATTTAACAAAACCTATCTAACCATGAATATGCCAGATTATTTAGAGCGTTTAATTCACACAATCAGTGAATCTCTTCCCGGAGTGGTGGGAGCCATTGTGGTTCTCATAGTGGGGTGGCTCTTTGCTGTATTGATACGCAAAGTAGTCCATAGTTTAATGAAGAAAACCGAGTGGGATGAGCGTCTGCTGGGCAACACCATTGTGGACACAAATAAGTTCATTGCCAATCTGGTTTATTACATTTTGATGCTCATCGTTCTCCTCATCGTGCTTGAGATGCTTGGTGTGAGTTATGTGCTTGATCCAATCAGAAACATGCTCAATGAATTCCTTGGGTTTATTCCTAATATTCTCGCCGGAATGGCCATCATTTTCATAGGTTATATCATTGCTAAGTTTATTTCAAACCTTGTGAAAATGGCTGGTAGTTTCTTTGACAGGCTCGCCAATAACATGGGCTTTAAGGAGACAGACAAGTTGGTTCATTTCATCCAACAAGTTGTTTTTATTGTCATATTCATTCCTTTCATCATCCAGGGCCTTAATGCCCTTCATTTAGAAGCAATTACCAATCCGGCTAACAATGTTTTGCATCAGATGCTGGATTCAGTTCCTAATATCATTGGAGCAATACTTATCATTTCCATCTTCGTGGTTGGAGGTAGGTTCATCACCTCCTTTGTGAAAGATCTACTTGCGAATATTGGCATGGACAATATGATAGAACGCCTGCAACTTAAGTCTGTGTTGGGAGATCAAAAGCTGTCATCCATTGTTGCAAATATCATTTTCTTCTTCATGGTATTTTTTGGCGTGATCTCAGGAGTAGAGATGCTTGGTTTGGATAGACTGGCCGAAGTTTTACACACGATCCTCAATCTTTCAGGCAATGTGCTTTTTGGATTAATCATACTGGTGATGGGTAATTTTTTAAGCTCAATCATTTACAAGTCTATGAATGCTTCTGGCGAAAATGCATTTATGGCGGGCATAGCCAGAGTGGCAATTATAGGTTTGTTCCTGGCTATCGCATTGAGGACAATGGGCATTGCCAATAGCATTGTGGAATTGGCGTTTGGTTTGACATTAGGCTCGATCGCGGTAGCAGTTGCACTTTCCTATGGACTGGGAGGTCGTGAAGCCGCAGGGAAACACATGGAAGATATTCTCAAAAAACTAAAGGGAAAGAAGAATTAGTAGATAACAAAAAACAGCCCCGATACTTAAATGTGTCGGGGCTTTTGTATTTATTCGAAGCAGGTAGCTAAAATTGGTTGATACTGACTGCTGAATTTACGATAACACCATTCTTTGAGTAATACAACTTCTTCCGGAACAAGTGCCTTAATGGCCTTTTTTAATTCTTTCTCAAATAGCCGTTTATCAAAGCTTACTTTCGATAAAATAGTTTTGAAGTACTCTAGCATGTGAATAATTGTTAATGATCAAACCCACACCTTAAATTTGGCGTTCTGGTCTGATGGATGATAATCTTTAACATTTAGTTTGAGTAAAATAACGAGAGTTACATGAAATTAACGAACAAGATTCTCTTAGGTTGTGCCGTGATGTTGGTTTTTACCATGTCTGTTTTTTCTCAAGATATTTCCATTAAGATAGGGGAAAATGAGATAGGAATCAACCAGTATTTTACTATAACCATTCAGGTTGAAAATGATCGACTGAAGCAGTACAGCGATTTCCCTGAGATAGAAGGATTCATAAAAAGAGGGACCTCTTCATCAACAACTACCAACTACGTGAACGGTAGAATGTCATCTACGCAAAGCTTAACGCAGAATTATCAAGCTACGGAAAAAGGGACATTTCTTCTTGCTCCTTTTTATATGACCATTAATGGCGAAGAAATTAAATCTGAGGGTACGCAAATTGTAGTTGGAGATGCTGTGCAGCGGCAGGCACGAAAGAGTCCATTTAGCAGAGATCCATTTGAGGAGTTTTTCGGAGGAAGAAGTGAGACGGAAGAATTTGTTGATGTGGAAGCAGATGCTTTTGTTGCCCTTTCTCTGGATAAGGATGAGGTGTATGTTGGGGAGGGATTCACTGCTACACTCGCATTTTATGTGGCGGAATCCAATCGAGCTGAAATGAGGTTCTACGATCTTGCAAATCAAATTACTGAAATCGTAAAAACTGTAAAACCGCCTAACTGTTGGGAAGAAAACTTTAGTATTGATCAGATTTCAGGAGATCCGGTCACGATCGGAGGAAGGAACTATACCAGGTACAAAATTTATCAGACTGCCTATTATCCTTTGACACTGCAGGATATAGATTTCCCTTCTGTTGGCCTTAAAATGATCAAATATAGAGTTGCCAAGAACCCTTCGTTTTTCGGTAGAAACAGGCAAGAGGATTACGAGACATTTTACTCAAAAGCAAAGACGGTAAAGGTTATCGAGTTACCACCACATCCATTGAGAGATCAGGTAGCTGTAGGTAATTACAGATTGGATGAAGAATTGAGCAACGAGAGCTTAGCAACGGGACAAAGCTTTAATTATTCGTTCAATATTGTTGGTGAGGGAAATATCAGTTCCATTGAAGCTCCTGATCCGGGGAATAGCGATGTTTTTGATTTTTACGCTCCAAATGTGACTCAAAGAGTAAATCGTGCAGCGGGTAAAGTCACCGGGGTGAAGCGTTACGATTTTTATGCGATCCCAAATGAGCCAGGAGAGTATCAATTAGCCGATTTTTTCTCGTGGATTTATTTTAATCCGGCAATTGATTCCTATGACACTCTACGCTCTGAATATAACATTACTGTAACGGGAGATAGTAGAAAAAATCTCTCGATAGCTTCGAATGATTTAGGAGACTTTTATGACCAAATAGCTTCCGCCGACAATGACTTGCAGTCACTTGATGGAAATAGCTGGTTTACCATCATAGTTAATATCTTTATCGTTTTAATCTTAGGCTTTACTGCCTACCTGCTGTTTAAAAAGACAGCATGATTAATGGTCAAATTTTGATTACTTTTCTGTCATGAAAGCCATCGAATTCAAATCAAGCATTAAAAACAAGAAGATTACCATTCCAAAAAATGTGGATGAAGAGTTGTTGACCGATCGGGATGTAAAAGTTATTATTCTGTTTGAGGAAGCTAATGATTCTTTTGATGAGCTCACGGTATCACAGTTTTTGACAGGATATGATGAAGTAGACGCCATCTACGATGAAGCTTGAATTTGGAACCATTGTCCTTTTAAAATTTCCATTTTCCGATCTCAAAAAATCAAAAAAGAGACCCGCATTAGTAATATTGGATGCCGGAGATGGAGATATTTTAGTGGCAAGAATCACTTCTAAGGAATACCATTCTCATTTTGATGTTGTCCTTGATAATTGGGAGACCTATAACCTTAAGCTTCCATCTGTTGTCAGGCTGCATAAATTGGCTACTTTAAATGTAGGTATGGTGGATAGCATTTTAGGTAAACTCGATAAAAAGGATTTTAATAAGGTCAGGAGTAGTCAGTCGCCATTTGATTTATTAAGAGTAGATGGGTAATACACTCGGAAATATATTTAAGATCACTTCCTTTGGGGAGTCTCATGGAGCCGGAGTAGGCATTGTTATTGACGGATGTCCGGCCGAGATAGACTTAGATGTGGATTTTATTCAGTCTGAGCTTAACAGGCGTAAGCCCGGTCAATCCAAAATAACAACCCAAAGAAAAGAGGGGGATGCTTTCGAGTTTTTTTCCGGTGTATTTGATGGCAAATCAACAGGAGCTCCAATTACTATTCTGATCAAAAATCAAGATCAAAAAAGTAAGGATTACGATCACATAAAAGACATTTACCGCCCTTCGCATGCAGACTTTACATATCAGGAAAAATATGGCATTCGAGATTATAGAGGAGGAGGGCGAAGCTCAGCCAGAATAACTGCAGGCTGGGTAGCCGCGGGTGCCATTGCAAAACTTATTCTTAAGCAGGTCGGAATTTCAAGTCATGCATACGTTTCTCAGGTTGGGGGTTTGAAGCTTGAGAAACATTATACCGAGCTGGATCTTTCAAAAACAGATTCCAACGATGTAAGATGCCCCGATGAAAATATGGCCCAGCAAATGTTTGAGTACATTGATAAAGTAAGGAAAGAGCGAGATACCATAGGGGGCGTTGTGACCGGTTTAATAGCTGGTGTACCAGCGGGACTAGGCGAACCGCTTTTTGATAAGCTAAATGCTGCATTGGGTCATGCGATGCTCACAATCAATGCAGTAAAGGGATTCGAATTCGGAAGTGGCTTTGATGGTGTGCAAATGAGGGGGTCTGATCACAATGATATCATTGAAAACACAGGAGAAAAAATCAAAACCCAAACCAATCATTCGGGGGGAATACAAGGAGGGATTTCGAATGGCGAAGACATTTATTTTAATGTGGCCTTCAAGCCGGTAGCGACCATTATGCAGGATCAGGATTCCATAGATAAAGACGGGAAAGCCACAACCGTCAAAGGAAAAGGCCGCCATGACCCGTGTGTAGTCCCCCGTGCCGTACCAATTGTAGAGGCTATGTCTGCTATTGTCATGGCAGATTTCTATTTATTAGCTCAAACCAATAAATTGCGAGGCTAAGTTTCGGTCTAGATTATTTAATTTAACTACGAATCAACAACATGAAAAACCTACCCCTTCACGTAAAAATCATTATTGGCCTGGTGGCAGGTGTTGTATATGCATTTATTTCCAGTGCATTAGGGTGGAATGAATTCACCATCAATTGGATTGATCCTTTTGGTACCATATTCATTCGCATGTTGAAATTTATTGCTGTTCCATTAGTGCTGTTTTCGATTATTAGTGGAATCAGCGGATTAAGTGATATATCCAGGTTAGGTAAAATGGGTGCTAAAACCCTCGGCTTTTACCTGGTGACTACCGTTTTGGCAGTCTCACTAGGATTGCTTCTTGTCAATACAGTAAAGCCGGGTACATTTCTGGATGAAACGCAGCGTATTAAAAATCGCCTTTCTTATGAGCTCTGGGCCAATGAGACAGGGAAAGAGATAAAAGACAATAAAAACTTTTTGAATGATCCTCAATATGCGGATCTGGTATTGGAAGTATCAGGGTCAGAACAGGTGATTGATGAAAAGGTCGAGAAACTTCAAAGCAATGCAGAGTCTACCAAAGAGGCTTCTCCTTTACAGTTTTTAGTTGATATGGTTCCGGAAAACCTGGTCTTCTCCATCTCCAACAATGGACTGATGTTGCAGGTGATTTTCTTTGCGATATTTTTCGGGATTTCTATCGCTATAGTTGGACAGAAAGCCCAGCCAGTTGCTCAGTTCATTATTAGTATAAATGAGGTCTTTTTAAAGATGGTTGAGCTGGTGATGAAGGCGGCACCATATTTCGTGTTTGCACTATTGGCTGGTGTGATTGCAAAAATGGCGGATACTCCGGCTGAGGTATTGGAAATTTTCAGAAGCCTGGGGTCCTATGCCTTGACAATGGTAGTAGGATTAGGAACACTGATCTTCATTGTATACCCGATCATACTGATCCTTTTTGTAAAAGGAATGACCTATAAAAAGGTATTTAAAAATATCAGTCCTGCACAACTAATGGCATTTTCAACAAGCTCCAGTGCTGCAACACTACCTGTTACCATGAAGTGTGTTGAAAATAACATGGGTGTATCAAAGAATGTTGCCAGCTTTGTGCTGCCAATCGGTGCTACTGTAAACATGGATGGTACTAGCCTCCTACAAGCTGTTGCAGTAATATTCATGGCTCAGCTACACATGGTTGATTTGTCCCTTGGTCAGCAGTTAACAATTGTACTCACTGCCACACTAGCCTCAATCGGTGCTGCAGCAGTACCAAGCGCAGGGTTAATCATGATGATGATCGTACTAGGATCAGTCGGATTAAATCCAGCCTGGATCGCTATCATTTTTCCTGTTGATAGACCGCTTGATATGTTGCGAACTGTCGTTAATGTTACCGGTGATGCAACGGTAGCAACACTCGTGGCAGGCACAGAAGGAGAATTAAATCCAGAGGCCTAAGCCAGCATCAAATACGATATGTATACGGAAAGACCTATAGCTATCAGAATAACTGTAGCCATTATAGCTGCTTGAATTTTCTTGGTTACCATGACTTTTTGATTTAGGGTGATAAATAACGATTAAGAAGTATGGTGACTATATAAACGGCTATTCCTGAGCTACTTTCGAACTTTTCTACGAACTTTGTAATTGTATTGCTAAACGCACAAACTATGCAGATGACTGAGGAACCAAGAGTAGTGAATATCTACACTGAATCGAACCCTAATCCGAACTCCTTGAAGTTCGTTGTAAACTTCATGTTGATGCCTGAAGGGGTCAGCAGGGACTTTCCAACTATTGAGAGTGCGAACGAAGCACCGCTTGCTAAAGCCCTTTTTGAAACGTTTGATTTTGTGACAGGTGTATTTTACATGAGTAATTTCATTACGGTTACTAAGAAGGAAGAAATCGATTGGTTCGAAGTAAAGGCCAAGGTTCAACAGTTTATCAAAGATTTTCTTACCGATGGTAAGGAGATTCTTACGGAAGAAATCACTGACAATATTGATGAAGAATTGACGGGTAGTGATGCAGAAGCTAAAATCAAAGGGGTTTTAGAAGAATACATAAAGCCTGCTGTAGAAATGGATGGTGGCGCAATCAAACTTGCATCGTACAAAGACGGAATAGTAACGGTAACGCTTCAAGGGTCATGCAGTGGATGTCCTTCATCTACAATTACGCTTAAAAATGGCATTGAAAACCTGTTAAAGCGAATGGTTCCTGAGGTCAAAGAAGTGGTTGCAGAAGAGGGCTGATTTATTCATCTTTAAAGAAGTAAAGCTTCTTTTATGAAAAAATTATTCCTTGCGCTTCTATCGATAGGTATTTTACTTGCCTGTGAAAAGCCCGCAGCATCTTCAGCTGCTGAAAAATCCGAAATGATAATATCAAGCTATGACTCTTTGCTCGCGGTTGAAACGGGAGCAGATGACTATGGGATGAGAAGGTATGTAATGGCCTTATTGAAAGAAGGTCCAAATCGTGATCAAGATTCAACGGAAGCGGCACAACTGCAACGTGCTCATCTTGATAACATCACCCGAATGGCTGAAGAAGGAAAATTAGTGATGGCAGGGCCGTTTTTTGATAATTGGGAAGTAAAGGGCATTTATATTTTCGCTGTTGAGACAGTTGAAGAAGCAAGAGAGCTAACGGCAACAGATCCAGCCATTCAGGCAGGAAGGCTGGAAATGGAGTTGCACCCCTGGTATGGTAGTGCAGCTTTGATGAAGATGGGAGAAATGCACGAAAAGCTTGCCAAGGAATCTATATGATTGCCAATAGGATCAGAGTAAAAGGAAAAGTACAAGGTGTTTTTTTCAGAGCATCTACAGAGGAAAAAGCAAATCAGCTTGGTTTGAAAGGGTGGGTTCGTAACGAACCTGACGGATCAGTCTTAATTGAGATTGAAGGAAAAGAAGAGCCAATTAGGGATTTTAAGCAATGGTGCACCATCGGTCCGTCAGCTGCTCAAGTGGAAACAGTGAAGGTTGAAGAGATAGAAAAGCAAGGATTCACACGTTTCGAAGTGCGTCATTAGTGATTACTTGCTGAAATTCTGGATATCAAGAACAGTTAAGTTCACCGAATCAATGAGATCTGGATCAGTCCCAATTTCAATCGCGTTTGATTTCCAGCCAAAACTAGTAGGCTTAATAGATTTGATCGGGATTCCCTGTGACTGTAAAGTGAAAGCCACAATTTTAATATCTTCCACAGCTACATCCGATCCATAATAAATGACATTGCTACCAAGTCCGGCTGTCTCTGTTGCTTCTTTTTCATGAATGTAGTAGCCTAAATCTTTAAGGGCATAGACCTTTTCTCCATCCTGATCGTGCCGGTAGTACCTGATGACAACATCTTCACGCAACTGACCCTGAGGAAGCTTAGAAATAATAGGGGCTAAATAAGTGTTTTTTAGATCACTTAAATCGTTGGTGTTTGCAAAATCAGATCCCTGAGATTCATTTTCTTCCCAATCTCCCTGTTCTTGACCTGACGCCTCTTGCAGGTCGTCATTGACATTTGTAGCCACTTCTAACGTATCTGTGGTTGGCTGTGTTTCTATCCTTAAAGAATCAATACTGGCTCCTGCCTTCAAAACATCCTTCTTTTTAGGAGTCTCTGTTTTATTGCTGTTAGAAAACTTGGTTTCCTTGCTCTTTTTGTACTGATCAGCATCAAATACAAATATTTGCAGGATTTTAGCGATTCCTAAAAAAACAATCGCTAGGAAGAAGTAGACAGGAAATTTACCCTTTGACATATTCGTGATTTGGTAGCCTGAATTTAACGGTTAATCTGACAATTGACAACATCAATGAAGATTTAGGAGTGTTTGATAAGGTCGCTAAATGATCAAAAGGCATAAAAAAACCCACACCTGAAGGGGTGTGGGCTTGATTAAAATGCTTACTATCAGACTTCTTTTTTATTCAAATCCACCACAATTGGTGTAGCTATGAATATGGATGAATACGTACCTACAATAATTCCGACCAATAAAGCGAAGGAGAATCCTTGAAGAACTGCCCCACCAAAAAGGAATAAAACAAGCACCACAATCAAGGTAGTTAATGAAGTGATGAAGGTTCTACTCACTGTATTATTGAGTGATTCATTGAATACAGGGATTAGCTCAGAGCCTGATTTGATTCCCAGGTTTTCTCTGATTCTGTCGAATACCACCACTGTATCATTAATGGAATAACCAATGATGGTCAGAATTGCAGCAACAAATACCTGGTCAGCCTCAAAGGAGATTCCCGCAAGGTTTGCGATTGCAAAAGCAGACAATACAAACAAAGTATCGTGGAATAGTGCGATGATCGCCCCTAGCCCAAACTGCCATTTTCTAAATCGGAATACGATATAGATAAAGATACAGATCAGTGCAATGATTCCTGATTTATAGGATGAATTCTTAATATCATCAGCAATAGTGGCGGTCACTTTTGAAGAGCTGGATATAGTGAAATTCCCATCACTTAGCTGCGAACCATCCTCAATGTATGAAAGCCCTGTTGTTTCTGACAATCCTTTAATCAGCTCGTTTCTAACGACTAAATCAGCTTCGTCATTTTCTTCATCTATCTTATATGAAGTGGTAATCTTTAAAACGTTTGGAGCCCCAAAGGTTTTCACCTCTGTTCCTGCATTTTCAAAGTAGTTACTCAATGAAGTTTTTATCTCCGTTGGGTTTCTGGGCTCATCAAATGTGATTACATAAGATCTACCCCCCTTGAAGTCTACTCCTAAAGTAATACCCTTAACAAACATCGCTACAACCCCAATAGAGATGAAGACGATGCTAAACATATAGGCAAGCTTACGTTTGCTTAAGAAATCGATGTTCAGATTTGTCAGTGCATTTCTAGAGAATGCATTAGCAAATGAAAGCTTCGAATTATCTCCCTTCTTAGAGAATGCTTCTACAATCACTCTTGTGATGAATACAGCACTAAAGAATGAGCAAACAATACCTATCATCAATGTGATAGCAAAACCTTTTACAGGGCCTTGACCCAGCGTGAAAAGGATAAACCCAACAATCAAGGTGGTAACATTCGCATCAAAAATTGACCAGTAAGCTTTAGAGTACCCGGAAGAAATAGCTGCTTTTAACCCGGCTCCATTTCTTAGCTCTTCTTTAATTCTTTCGAAGATCAGTACGTTCGCATCGATCGCCATACCGATGGTAAGCACAATACCTGCTATACCTGGTAATGTCAGTGAAGTACCAAACTGGGCTAGAATACCCATGATGAAGAATACGTTGAAGAAAAGCGCAAGATTTGCAATCAAACCGCCTTTGGCGTAATAAAAAACCATGAACACAATCACGATGATTAGACCTATCATGATTGAGTTTAGTCCTTGACTCTGCGCTACTTTTCCGAGTGTTGGCCCTACAACAACATCTTCCACAATAGTAGTAGGAGCAGGAAGAGATCCGGCCTTTAGAATATTAGCAAGATCTTTTGCTTCTTCTATTGTTTTAAATCCACCGGAAATTGATGAGCTTCCATTTGGAATTTCACCATTTACATAAGGAGCAGAGAACACATAATTATCAAGAACAATAGCAATTCGTTGACCGATGTTTTCTCTTGTCATTTTCGCCCAGGTTCTTGAGCCTGTAGCATTCATTTGCATGCTAACTTCCGGTTCAGCTCGCTCATTTAATGAAGCAGTAGCGCTTGAGATAGTCTCTCCTGTAAGCGATGCTTTACCACTTCTATTGGTGCGAATAGGATATAGTTCCAATAAGTCTGGACCTCCAACATCTTCGCCTTTATCTTTTGGCTGCACATCCCACAAAAACTTCATAGTTGCTGGGATAATTGCTTGTACATCATCACGCTCCAGGATTCTATTGACCTTAGACGTATCTTTCACGTCATAAATCAATCCGCCATATTGTGAATTTACAAGTAAATCAAACAATGGAGATTGTGTTGTATTGATCAGAGAGTCCAGCGCATCATTTTCCGTTGAATCCCCTTCAGTGGAAGCAAGTGAATCTGTTTCACTACCCTCTAATAAAGCGGTAATGTCATCCTTTACTTGTTTGTCTCCCTCATCATCCAAATCAATAGAAGAAGGATTGTTTTTCATTTCCTCCACTATCAATGAATTGATAGACATAAGTACAGGTGCTACTTCCTGCTGCTGGTAAACCTCCCAGAACTCAAGTTTCGCAACACCTTGCAAAAGTTTTTTAACCCGTTGCGGATTATCAACTCCCGGAAGCTCAATTTGAATTCTGCCGGTTCCTTGTAATCTCTGAATGTTAGGCTGTGAGGTACCAAATCGATCAATCCTTGTTCTTAGAATATTGAATGATCGATCAATTGCACTTTCTACTTCAGTATCGATAATTTCAAGTATCTCAGCATCTGTGCTTTGAAGGCTGATTCTTCCTCTATTAGCTGCAGTAGCAAAGATTTGTGCAAGCTCTTTACCCGGTGCTCTCTCTTTGAACTCACTATAGAATTCATCAACAAAGTTTAATTGTGTACCTCGTACATTTTGTTTTGCTGCAGCTAATGCAGCTAGAAAATCCTGATCAGTGCTGTTTCCGCTTAATCCTTTGAGGATATCAATTGGAGATACCTCCAATGTTACGTGCATACCACCCTGAAGGTCAAGACCAAGATTTAATTCAGTTTCCTTGATTTCCTTGTAGGTGTAATCAATTCCGAATAGGTTGTAAACCGGCTCATTCCAGATAGAATCCAGATATCGCTGTTTTTCAGAAACGTCTACCGTTCCATCTGCATTCTCAGTAGCCGATCTGGCTTCTTTTTGAATGTTTTGAGAGATGTAAGTAAACGATAAATAGTAGATACAGAGTAATGAAATCAGTATCGTTAAAAAGACTATAAATCCTTTGTTTTTCATGGTTATAAGATTATTTCATTGGATTATCCAATGAGTTTTGGTTGTAAAATTTGCTTGAATTTGAGACTATAAAAATGGATAGACTCAGGGCGCGTTTGGAGAAATGATACGCCGGAAAAGTATTTTTAATGCTTTTTGACTAGCCGGTAGCAATGTCTTGACCACAGGCACTTTTTCATCTTCATCATCTTGATAAAAAAGCTCTGTAACTAAATACGATTGATAATCCAGGTTAATCTGTAAAGTAGAAGTAGGAACGATCGCTGACTTGGAGATTTGCTGGCTTGCATCGCTCTCTGATTCGCCTTGCTCCTGTTTATCCACCTGCTCATTTGGAATAATTACCGCCTGGGTAAGCACAAATATCCCTATCATCACGCCAAAAACAGCTTGATAAAATTTCTTCGATATAGATCTGAGTGGTTTCAAAGTGGGGGCAAATGTAGTAAAATCACTGATTAAGAAAAGCGGTTATTACTTTTAGTGCATTTTCAAAGCTGTCGTGATTAGGGATTATTAAGTCTGCGTAATCTTTTGAAGGCTCAATGTATTTTTTATAGGCGGGGGTCACATGATGCTCGTATCTGTAAAGCACGTCATCTAAATCATAACCCCTTTCCTTGGAATCGCGAATAATTCTTCGCTTCATCATCAGGTAATCCGGAGCTTCGATATATAGTTTTAAATCGAGTAGTTCACGAACGGTCTGTGTATGGAATGCGAATATTCCCTCCACAAGTATGATAGGCTTACTTTCAATAATCAGCTTCTTGGGCGTGGGGTTGTCCCGGTCATTATTGTAGGTATACTCGGTGATTTCAATGCTATTGCCTGAAATCAGAGTTAATAAGTCTTCACTAAATTTTTTTTGGTCAATAGAGTCAGGAGTATCGAAGTTCTCAATCCCCTCATCATCTTTGGGCTGACTTTTTTTGTCAATGTAGTAATTATCCATTGAATGTAGCGCTGCAGTGGGCACTTGACGAATCAGCTCATTCATGAAAAGTGTTTTTCCTGAACCACTACCCCCGGTTATTCCTACGACTATTGGTTTATTGGCTGACATGATGTAAATGTTCGAGTAGCTTTTGAATAGCTTTTGCTCTATGGGAGATGCGATTTTTCACTTCGGATGATAATTCAGCAAAGGTCTTATCATACCCTTTAGGCATGAATATGGGATCGTATCCAAAACCATTGGTTCCCCTTTTTTCAGTAATAATTTCCCCTTCTACATGCCCTTTAAATTGATGGGTGTCTCCCTCGCTATCAATAAAGGTAATTACTGTTTGGAATTCGGCGGATTTGTCAGTTTTACCCTTGAGGTTTGACAATAACAAGTCCATGTTTTTGTTATCGTCCTTTTCAAGACCAGCATATCTTGCCGAGTAGACTCCAGGCTCTCCATTAAGAGTGGTTACCAATAATCCACTATCATCAGCTAAAACCGGTAGTCGGTGTTTATCATAAACATACCTGGCTTTGATTAAGGAGTTTTCCTCTAGTGTCTTTCCGGTTTCCTGAATGTCCTCAGTAATTTGTAATTCATCAAGCCCGATGATCTGAATGTCATCGGGCATTAACTGATTGAGTTCTTTGACTTTGTTAGCATTATGCGAAGCAAAGCAAATCTTCATTTTATTGTTTGATTACTTTGGTAGGATAAAGTTCAAATAAAATCGGAGTATTAGGAGCGATTAGCGTTCCGTTTCCTCTCGTTCCGTATGCTATTCCGGAAGGAATGATAATAATTGATTTACCACCCACATTCATTTCTTTGAATGTCTCAGTGACACCATCTGAAAAGCCGGTAATAAATTGCTCATTGATGGTCCATCCCGATGAGGAATAGGTATAAGTCAAAGGTGCATATACTTTTCCTTGACTAAACAGCGTCAAAAACGTTTGGTGGATAGACTTATCTGCAAGACCCACACTATCCTGAAGAAAATGAGCTCTGATGCTATCGCCTACAGATTTTATTGATGTATCAAAAATGGTGTCGGATAGGAGAATACCTGTATAATCAAAAGAAACAATGTCACTTTCATCAATAGGTAAGCCATCGCCTTCCTCAAGGATTATATATCTTGTTCCGGTATCAGTGATTTTGTAATCATCATAGCCCTTCTCTGAAAGATATGCTGCAATAGCAATACTATCCTTCTCAAGCTGGATATCCGGATCTTCTTGAATGATCACATTTCCATCACCACAGGCCATTAAAAATGAAATGGCAGCCCCTAGTCCAATTAAAATCCCTTTTTTCATTTGATTACTCAACTATGTCTACTAGCTCAACGTCAAATACCAGGATAGAATTCGGTTTAATCACATTTCCTGAACTTCTACTTCCATATCCAAGTGGACTTGGTATATATAGTGTTGCTTTTGTGCCAACATTCAGCAAAGCAATTCCTTCATCCCATCCTTTTATCACTCTTCCTTGACCGATTGGAAAGGTAAATGGCTCGTAAACTCTACCCTCTCTATAAATACCTTGCTCTTTAGCAATTGATTCAATGCTTGTGTCAAAATATTCGCCACTCAAAACGTATCCTGCATAATTTACTTTTACGCTTTGTCCTACTTCAGGTTTAGGACCCGTTCCTTCTTCTTTGATTACATATCTCAATCCACTTTCAGTGGTTTGAGCATCAATACCTTTTTCTTCCAGGTAAGTATCTAAAAGCTCGTTATCGATGACCATTTGCTTTTCTGCAGCAGCCTCTGCTTTTTCAGCTACCATATCATAGTATCCTTGCTCAGTCAACTGATCTATGTAGGCAATTTCGAACTTGATTTTGCTGTCAGCCGGAATTGAGTCGGGAAGTGGTGCTCTAAACGTATTTTCGAATAACTCAGAAGCAACCAGTTCAAATCCAACACTATCTCCTGTTCTAAGCTGTGTCAGCACTTCAAAAAGTTCGCCTTGCGCTACTGCATTATTTGGATCAATCTTAAGAGGCATAGGCTCATTTGCATCCATCATCACAAATCCATTCTCAGTAGTATATTTTATTTTGAACATTGAAACTAGACTATCTACTGGTGTTTCTCCGTCCCCTTTTTCAACATAGGTAACAACTGTGCCACCTTCTGTTTCAAAGGTGTTGGATCCACATGCTACCATTATGATGGCTAATACGATATATCCTAATTTTCTCATTTGATTCTTGTATTTAAAATGTCTTTCTCTATTAATTCCTTGAATTTTTTTTCTGTTTCCTGTAGTGATAACTCTGACATTCCGCCAGAAGCATTCTTATGTCCACCACCACTAAAGTATTCTTCCGCGAATTTATTAACTGCAAAGTCCCCTATACTCCTGAATGATAGTTTTATTTCATTATCACGCTGGATAATAATTGCAGCAACTACTATGCCTTTGATTGAAAGCGCATAATTCACTAATCCTTCAGTATCTCCCTGCTTAAGTCTAAAATCTTTAAAGTCTTCCTCACCTATTATAAAGTAAGCAACACGGGATTTTTCATCGACTTTTAGTTTCTCAGCCAAAGCATGACCAAGAAACCGAAGGCGATCAAGTGAATTGGTGTCGTAAATGAGACGGCTCACCTTATTGACATCTGCCCCAAGATCTATAAGCTCGGCCACCATACGATGTATTTTGGAGGTGGTAGATGGATGCTTAAATGATCCTGTGTCAGTCATTATTCCTGCATAAAGGCATTCTGCAATATCCTTATCAATCGCATTTTTACCACTATACTCTACAATTAAGTCAAAAATGAGCTCGGCCGTTGCTGCAGACTTGTCATTCCAAAAATTAAAATCCGGCTTTATTTCAGGATTCAGATGATGATCCACTAGCGCAATCTTAGCTGAAGTGCCGGATGCTGCTTCTTTCATTCCCTTTATTCTTCCGAAACCGGAATAGTCAAGACAAAAAAGTAGTTCAGCATTAGCTAAAAGCTTTTCTGCAGCCTCTGTTGATTTTTCATAGTTTATCACCAAATGGTTGCCCGGCATCCACTCTAGGAAGTCAGGGTAGCTATTTGGGACAATCGTACTCACTTCATGACCCAATTGTATCAAAAAGTGATGCAGACCCAGTGAAGACCCCAATGCATCCGCATCCGGATTTGCATGAGTGGTAATAACGATCTTTTTAGGGGATTGTAAGAAGTCCTTTAACGCTTGTGTGTCCTTCATAAAAAATGCCCGAAACGGGCAAAAGTGAACCGCAAAATTAGTAACATTTATAAAACATGATAATGCTGAGTAAACTCTTTACGATTCCTTTATTTTTGCGGCGATTTTAGAAGCGTAAACAAAAACGAATAATGGCTGGAAAAAAGACTTTTACAATGATTAAGCCGGATGCGTATGCAGCTGGCAACTCTGGTGCAATCATTAAAATTATTGAGGAGGCAGGATTTAAAATTGAAGCAGCAAAATTGACGAAGCTTTCTGCTGAGCGTGCAGGTCAATTTTATGAAGTACACAAAGAGCGTCCGTTTTATAATGACTTAGTGGCTTATATGTCTTCTGGACCTATCATAGCAATGGTGCTTGAGAAGGATAATGCAGTGGAAGACTTCAGAAAGCTTATTGGTGCAACCAATCCTGCAGAAGCAGAAGAGGGAACGATCAGAAAGCAATTCGCAAAATCAATTGAAGCAAATGCAATTCATGGATCTGACTCTGATGAAAATGCTGCAATTGAAGCAAGCTTTTTCTTCTCCGCAACAGAGAGATTCTAATAAAAAATTGATTTTTTTAAGTAGGCCTGTTCATGATTTCATATGAACAGGTTTTTTTTATGCCTTCGCATCTGCCATAGCAGACTCATCGCGCCTTTCAATCCAGAAGTTGTTAAATCCTTCACCCAGGGAGATTACTATTTGCTTGAGCTGAAGAAGCTCCAGAATGGAAAGAAAGTTAAATATAACGAGGATTTTATCCGGCTTTTCTTCAATCATTTCAGCAAACGAGAGTTTTTTACCATACACTAAACGCTCCATTAGCTTGGTTTTTTGCTTATCTATCGTGTATGGATACTGTACTACCTGATGAACCGGCTTATTTTGTTCAAATTCATAACGCTTCATCACCTTTTGAAAGACCTTCATCATTTTATACAAATCAAGGTCCTGAAGCTCGGCTTCTACATTGATTGTTTCCGACAGGTGCCGAATCTCCTTTTTCAGATTGCCTCTTTTTTCTCGGTCAAGGCGATCTGATTCCATTTTTGAAAGCGTAGAGACCACTGACTTGTACTTCTTATATTCAAGCAGGTGCTTCACCAGTTCTTCTCTAGGATCAATCTCGTTACCTTCCTCATCTACTACGGGTCGTGGTAGTAGCATTTTAGCTTTTATACGCATTAAGGTAGCCGCCACCAAAATAAACTCACTGGCAACTTCAACATTTAGTTTTTCTAAATGCTCTAAATATTTGAGGAAGTCATCCGTGATTTTTGCGATCGGGATATCATAAATATCCAATTCGTCCCTTTCTATGAAGAATAGTAGTAAATCAAATGGCCCTTCAAACAGGGGAAGCTTAATTTCGAATTTTTGATCTGTAGTCACCTGCCAAAATTACTGACAATATGGAATTTCACTTTGATTAATTTACCTTTCTGTCTAATGCTTACTTTTGCAGACTGTCCTTCTATTAGAGCAGCAATTTTCAAACAATCTGAGCATTAGTATCGTTTGGAAGAAATACTGAAAAAACATGGAGATCAAACCCGGACCACTTTTAGCTGAAATTGATTCACCTGAGGATCTAAAAAAACTGGATGCCAGGCAGCTTACACAAGTATGTCAGGAACTTCGAGATTTTATCATTGATAATGTTTCTGTCTATGGAGGTCATTTTGGGGCCAGTCTGGGGGTTACTGAGCTCACAGTCGCATTGCATTATGTTTTTAATACGCCTACAGACCAACTGGTGTGGGACGTGGGTCATCAGGCGTATGGTCATAAAATCCTAACAGGACGAAAAGAAACATTTCATACCAACAGAAAATATAAGGGGATTTCAGGCTTCCCAAAACGTAGTGAGAGCGAATATGACACTTTCGGAGTGGGGCATTCATCAACATCAATCTCAGCAGCGCTTGGCATGGCTGAAGCTTCACGATTAAAAGAAGAAAAGGATAAACAGCACATTGCTGTTATTGGTGATGGAGCCATGACCGGAGGGTTAGCGTTTGAGGCAATGAACCATGCTGGAGTGAGCAATTCTAACTTATTGATAGTGCTCAATGATAATTGCATGTCAATTGACCCGAATGTTGGTGCATTAAAGGATTACTTAACAGATATCACTACAAGCCAGACTTACAACAAATTCAGAGATGAAATTTGGAAGCTCCTGGGTAAGATTAGCAAATTCGGGCCAAATGCACAGGAAATTGCAGCTAAGGTTGAAAACTCAATGAAGAGCTTGCTGCTCAAACAAAGTAACCTGTTTGAGTCTTTGAATCTACGATACTTTGGTCCAATAGATGGACATGATGTGAATCACTTAGTAGACGTGATGGAGGATCTGAAAAAGATCCCGGGTCCTAAGATTTTACACTGCCTGACTGTAAAAGGAAAGGGCTATGAGCTCGCTGAAAAAGATCAGACCTTGTGGCATGCTCCAGGCACTTTCGATAAGATTACAGGTGCCATTAACAAGAAGAAACATGACACGCCACAGCCTCCGAAATTTCAGGATGTGTTTGGTCACACTCTAGTTGAGTTAGCTGAAAAAAACGAGAAAATTGTAGGGATTACGCCTGCTATGCCGTCCGGATCTTCTATGAAAATCATGATGGAAGCCTTTCCTGATCGATCCTACGATGTGGGAATAGCTGAGCAACATGCTGTCACCTTCTCTGCAGGATTGGCAACCCAGGGCATGGTACCATTCTGCAATATTTACAGCACATTCATGCAGCGGGCTTATGATCAAGTGATTCATGATGTCTGCATTCAAAACCTACCTGTCATTTTCTGTATGGATAGGGCCGGAGTGGCAGGCGCTGATGGACCCACTCACCATGGAGCATATGATATTGCATATATGCGATGTATACCAAACATGGTGGTTTCCGCTCCTATGAATGAGTCGGAGTTAAGAAATCTAATGTTTACTGCTAGTGAGCACAACGGTCCATTTTCCATTCGATATCCTAGGGGGACAGGTGTAATGCCCGAGTGGAGGACTCCATTGGAGCAAGTAGAGATAGGAAAAGGACGAAGATTGATAGAAGGTGAAGAAATTGCTATTCTTTCCATTGGCCAGGTGGGGAATTATGCATTAGACGCAGCAGATGAATTAAGTAAAGAGGGTCTTAATCCTTCTGTTTATGATATGAGATTCGTAAAACCATTGGACGAAAATTTGCTGCATGATATATTCAAAAATCACAATGCTGTAATCACCGTAGAAGACGGATGTTTGATGGGAGGTTTTGGGTCTGCAGTATTGGAGTTCGCTGCTGATAATAATTACCAAGCAGCGGTTAAGCGACTTGGAATTCCTGATAAGATCATTGAGCATGGAGAGCAACCTCAGCTCCATAGGGAGTGCGAATATGATACTGAGGCAATTGTTAAAGCGGCGCATGAGTTGGTCGCTTCAAAAACTACCGTGATTTAAACTCTAGAAGCATTAAGACACTTCGTCATCACGATTAAGGATATTTTGTGTATTTTAAGAAATGATATGAATATTCATTTCAAGACCGCCTTGCTAACCACAATGCTGATGGTTAGTGTTTCCTGCAAGCAATCATCCTCTAGTAAATCAAATAATGATTATCCGGAGCGAGAGGAATTTATTATTGATTTAGATCTTCCAAAAATCAAAGAGCGAGGGTATCTCACTGCGATCATGGACAACAGCTCTACGGGTCTTTTTGTATACAAGGGCAAGACCATGGGTTATGAATACGAGCTTCTGAAGATGTTTTGTGAAGAACAAGGGCTGGAACTTCGTATAAATATTACGCAAAATTTGGGGGAAGCCTTCAACAAACTGAATACTGGTGAGGGAGATATCCTGGCATATAACCTAACCGTCACAAAGGAGCGAAAGAAGCGCATCGCCTTTACGCATTATCATAATCTTCAACGCCAGGTACTCATCCAAAGAAAGCCGGATAATTGGAGACAGATGAAGCTTCATGAAATTGAAAAAGAATTAATTAGAAATCCAGTAGAGCTTATAGGAAAGGAGGTTGTTGTGAGACCTTATTCGTCCTACTATGATCGTATGGCAAACCTGTCTGATGAAATTGGTGGAGATATCCTTATAGTACCGGGAGAAACCAACATTGAAACCGAACAATTAATCAAACAAGTCGCGGAGGGTAAAATTGATTATACGGTAGCTGAGGAAGACGTTGCGCTAGTAAACTCAACATACTACCCAAATCTTGATATCAAAACGCCGGTAAGTTTTTCTACGCAGATAGCATGGGGCGTTCGAAAAAATGCGGATCAGTTGTTAGCTGCCTTAAACGATTGGATTTTGAGAATGCGAAAAACGACTGATTACTATGTGATTTACGATAAGTATTTTAGGAGCTCAAAGTCTGCATTAAGAAGATCAAGAAGTAAATACTCGACCATAAACGGTGAGGGTGCAATATCTCCTTATGATAGTTTGATTCAAAATGCTGCTGCTGAACTTGGATGGGATTGGTTGCTGCTAGCCGCACAAGTATTCAGGGAATCGAAGTTTGACCAAAACGCCGAGTCCTGGGCAGGAGCGATAGGGTTGATGCAAGTAATGCCTAGAACAGGGAGGGAGTACGGAGTTAAAAACTTGTATGATCCCGATCAGAATATTTACGCGGGTATGAAGCATCTGATTTGGTTGCAGCGCCAATGGAAGAAAAAGATCGATGACGATGCAGAAAGGCTGAAATTTGTACTTGCTTCATATAATGTTGGGCTTGGGCATCTACAGGATGCAGTCAGACTTACAGAAAAATATGGAGGCAACACCGAAAGCTGGGATGATGTAAGCCAGTATTTGCTGAAAAAATCCCGGTCAAAATATTTTAATGATCCTGTAGTTGAATATGGATATTGTAGGGGATCAGAACCTGTGGAATATGTAGACCGCATTTTAGACATCTATCAGAATTACAAAGAGATTCTACAGCAGGAAAGTCAAATGCAAACCATTGCAAAGGAGTAAGCCTAAGGCAAAAATGATTTATTCCTATACCGGCTATCTGACGAAACAAATTATCTTTAGGCCCCAATAGCCACCATAGAAATGAAAAATCAGCACGAGACACTACTTGAAGAATATCATAAAGTAAGAAAGTCTGAGCTAGGCCTTGATCAGTTTACTTACATTTTAAAAATTTACCCCTCCTTGCTCGTATGTATGAGTGATGGAAAACTGGACAAAGAAGAGTGGGATGGAGTGCTTAATATTTCCAAGGGGTTGGCGCTTCTCTACCTGGACCAGATGCCCAATACAAATGCTGAAAAAGTTGAAAGCCTTTTCAGAACCGAGTTTCGATACCTACTTGAGAATATTGATAAGTGGGAGAAAAAGTTTTTAAACACGCTTAAAAGCTATTTGGAAGAACACCCTGATGAGCGAGAGTTTGTTTATGAAGCCATGTATTTGTTTGCAAATGCAGCAGACGGTATTTCTGCTGACGAGCAGCGAACGATAGACTCGTTGACTAGTCGCCTTTCTTTAGAGTATTAAAGCGGGCAATTACTTCACTAAAATCAATTTCACCTTTTTGATTCAAAAATTCATCCATTACCTTTTTCTGGATCTTTCCTAGCCTTAATGCTTCTGAATATGGTAAGTCTGAGAAGGTGACCATACTATAAAGAGGGATCCATTCCTTAGGATATTGCTCCTGAATCTGCGCTTCAAGTTTTTTCCTTCTCAGGAAATCCGGATCACCCACATGATCGCGCATCTCAATAAAGTTATGAAGCGCTAGTTCTGATATAGCATCCGCATCTTTTTTTCTGGTAGAACTATAAGCTGGTAATATTTCATTCCATTTCCAGTTCATTTCTTTAGCCATCTCCACTAAAAGGCGGACATCCTCAAATCCTGAGTTCATCCCCTGACCGTAAAAGGGAACAATCGCATGAGCTGCATCACCCAGAAGGAGCGTGTTGTTTTTATGCCATGGTTCGCACTTAGTTGTGACTAGAGAAGAAGTTGGGTTGGTAAAAAATTGATCAGCTAAATCTGGGATTAAATCCTTTGCATCCTTAAAATATTTGTCAAAGAAATCATTGACTTCCTCTTTGGTATTCAATTTAGCAAATGACGGACTTCCTTCAAAAGGGAAAAAGAGGGTGCAGGTGAATGTTTTGTCGTTATTGGGCAGTGCAATTAACATGAAGTTTCCCCTTGGCCAAATGTGCAGATAATTTGGCTCTAGTAAAAAATTCCCATTTCTTGGTTCAATACACAATTCTTTATATCCATGCTCGATGTAATGCTGAGAAAAATTGAATCGATCTGTGAACTGTAGTTTTTTTCTGATTGCAGAAAATGCCCCATCTGTTCCTACGATCAAGTCTGACCGGATGGATTTGCCGTTATCAAATTGTATTATACTTTTTTCAAAATCCACATCGGTGCATTTGTGATCAAAATGAACCTCAACGCCTGCTTTCTCTGCACTTTCTATCAGTAGTTCATTTAATTGGGCACGGGATACAGAGTTGATGAATTGGCCTTCTTTTCCATAGGGCTGAAATGTAAGCTCGCCAGCTTCGTCATGCATCATCCGCCCCTTCATTGGGATCAAATACGGCTCGATGATGTCATAAACGCCAGCCATTTTTAGTGGAAGAATCCCTCTCCGACTCAAAGCAAGGTTGATTGAGCGACCTTCAGCAACTTCTGATTTTCGAGGATCTTTTCGCTTTTCAAAGACCTGGACATCAAATCCTTTTTGCTTTAAGATTACGGCCAGTAATGAGCCTACCAGCCCGGCACCAACAATGCTGATTTTATCCTTCATTGGAAATAGCTTCTTCAAGAATTTTGACAAAGTTCACTGCGTCAGTGAATGAATTGTAAAGCGGCACTGGAGCCACGCGAATGACGTTAGGCTCTCGCCAGTCCAGAATTACCCCTCGTTCAATCAGATACTCAAACACGCTTTTCCCGTGATTGGTTAGATATATCGAAAGTTGAGCTCCACGCTCTTCATGACTTGTAGGAGTGAGAATCTTTATTTGATTATTGAGCACTTCAGAATTTAACATCAATTCCTCCATAAAATCCGTCAACAACAGGCTTTTAGCTCTCAAATTTTCCATGCCAGCCTCTTCAAATACCGAAAGGGATGCAAGATGTGATGCATGAGAAAGAATATTCACATTACTCAGCTGCCAGCCATCAACAGTAGGAATTGGATTGATCTGATTAGCCATTTTAAAGCGTGCCTCAGCATTATGTCCCCACCATCCGGATAATCGTGGCATCTCTTTGTTTTTACCATGATTTTCGTGGATAAACAATCCTCCTACACCTCCTGGGCCTGAGTTGAGATATTTATATGTGCACCAAACAGCAAAGTCAGCCTTGTCCTCATGAAGGTTTAGTGGTACATTCCCCACAGCATGAGCCAGGTCAAATCCTGCATATGCGCCCACTTTATGCGCTGCAGCAGCAATTTGGTTGATATCAAAAAACTGTCCGGTGTAATACTGAATGCCGGGAAACATCACCAAAGCTAATTCATCTCCGAGCTCTTCAATTTTTCGAATGATTTCCTGAGTGCTAAGGTTATCCGATCCAACTGCCGGCTCTAATTCAATAAGGTTTTCCTCAGGGTCATAGCCACTTACTTTAATCCGTGAATTAACCGCATAAAAATCGGAAGGGAATGCTCCTTTTTCAATTAAGATTTTTGATCGTTTTCCTTTCGGCTGGTAAAAGGAGGCGAGTGCAAGGTGCAGGTTTGTGGTCAGGTTATTCATGGCCACTACCTCGTGTTCATGAGCACCTACAATTTTTGAGAGATATGGCTTAGCATTCTGATGATAACTTACCCATGGTTTATCACCGGTGAAATGCCCTTCTACGCCCCATTTTTTCCACTTTTGAAGCTCTTCATTCACAAATTCAGAAGTTCTTTTTGGCTGTAACCCCAGAGAATTTCCACACAGATAGATGCAGTCTTTTCCATCTTTTTGAGGAAAGTGAAACTCCGACCGGAATTTAGATAGCTGATCCTGCTCGTCTAGTTGTTTGGCTTTTTGTAATGCTTCTTCCTTCAAAATGATTGTTTAGTCAGTAAATCGTGGATCCGTTTCCATGATTTCACCGCAATTATCGCAAGTTCTTAACTCTTCAGAATTGAAAAACTCTCTAAATCTTGGAAGAAAGTCTTTTTCAATGTTTGTGAGGTGGAAATATGTTTCGTGCAGTTTGTTGTTGCAGTTGTCGCAGTACCAAAGCAACCCATCCTGATGAGTTGACTCCCTTTTTCGCTCGATTACAAGCCCTACTGTATTGGCTGGCCTGGCGGGCGAATGCGGAATCCTCGCTGGGTGTAGGTACATTTCACCCTCCTTAATCGGAATTTTTACAGCCTTTCCGTCTTCCTGAATGGTTACCTCTATATCTCCCTCCAGTTGATAAAAGAGTTCTTCTGTTTCATTGTAATGATAGTCTTTGCGTGCATTTGGTCCACCCACAATCATCACTATATAGTCACCAGCGTCAGCATAGAGGTTTTTATTTCCTACCGGAGGCTTTAGCAGGTCTCGATTATCTTCTATCCATTTTTGAAGGTTAAAGGGTCTTTTTATCGCCATGTCAGAGATGTTTATTTTTGAAGAAAAGTTAGAAAAAATTTATGGATTTAGACCTGAAAGGAAGAAGAGCTTTAGTTTGTGGTAGTTCCCAGGGAATGGGACTGGCGATAGCAAAGGAACTGAGTGAGATGGGGGCAAACGTGACACTATTTGCTCGAAATGAGCATTCACTCAAGAATGCGCTGAATCAGTTGGCACCTGGTGATCATGATTACCTGGTTGCTGATTTCGACGATTTGGAAGCAGTCAAAAATGCAATCGATGTGGGATTGGCAAAGGCACCTTATCAAATCCTAATCAATAATTCAGGCGGACCAGCCCCGGGACCACTGGCAGATGCCGAACTTTCAGAGTTTCAAATCGCAATGAACAGACACCTTCATGTGAGTCACACCTTGGTTCAGAAAGTACTCGAAGGAATGAAAGAAGCAGGATACGGCCGAATTGTCAATATCATATCAACCTCGGTGAAAGTGCCAATAGCAGGCCTGGGTGTCAGCAATACTGTTAGGGGTGCCATGGCATCCTGGGCGAAAACGTTAGCCAATGAGTTAGGAGGGTATGGAATCACCGTGAATAATATTTTACCTGGATTTATCAACACGGCTCGTATTGAAAGTCTGGTAGCCGGAAAGTCTAAAAAACTTGGTAAATCTGAAGAGGAAATAGAAGAGGATATGAAAAAAACGATTCCTGCTGGTCGTTTCGGTGAACCTGAAGAAATCGCAGCATATGTAGGGCTTCTATGCAGTAATAGTGGAGCTTATATCAATGGAACTAGTTTACGAATAGACGGTGGCCGCACAGGCTCAATTTGATCATGCAAAGAATTCAAAATTTCATCAATGGCGAATATGTTGATCCGGCTAAAGGTCAATACATAGACAATGTAGAGCCAGGCACAGGAAAGGTATTTGCACAAATTCCAAATTCCACTCAGGAAGATTTAGATCAGGCTGTAGAAGCTGCTAAGGAAGCGTTTCCCGTTTGGAGCACCATGTCAGTGGATAAGCGCAGTAAGATTATAAATAAACTTGCTGATCTCATTGAACAGAATCTGGATGACTTTGCGCTGATGGAAAGCCGCGACAATGGGAAACCAATGTGGCTTGCCAGAGCTGTAGATATTCCTCGAGCGAGCACCAACTTTCGCTTTTATGCTTCAGCCATAGTGAATTATTCTTCGGAAGCACAGGTCTCAGAAGGCTTCATGGTAAACTACACGCGTAGAGCACCAATAGGCATTGTGGGATGTATTTCCCCCTGGAACCTACCACTTTACCTCTTTTCATGGAAAATTGCCCCAGCCCTTGCTATGGGCAACTGTGTGATTGCTAAGCCATCAGAGCTTACCCCGATGACAGCCTATTTGCTTGGGAAGCTTGCCAATGAAGCAGGGATGCCGCCGGGTGTTTTGAATATTCTCCATGGTGAAGGCAAAGGAATTGGACAGGCGATTGTAGAGCATGAAGCAACGAAAGCCATTTCATTTACCGGAGGAACAACAACTGGTAAGATTGTAGGAGCTACTGCAGCACAGCAATTCAAGAAGGTTTCTCTGGAGCTAGGGGGAAAGAACCCAAATATCATATTCGCAGATTGTGATTTGGATGAGGCGGTAAAAACCAGCGTGAAAAGTTCTTTTACAAACCAGGGAGAAATATGCCTGTGTGGTTCGAGAATTTTGATCGAAGAATCGATTTATGATGAATTTAAAAAGCGATTCCTGGAGGAGTGTAAAAAAATAGTTGTGGGAGACCCAATGGATGCTAAATCCATCATGGGTGCGCTTGTATCGGCCGATCATCTGGATAAAGTTGACTCGTACGTAAAGCTTGCTAAGGAAGAGGGGGGAACCATCTTACACGGAGGTAAGCGAATTGACAAAGAAGGTTTTTACTACGAACCGACGGTCATTGAGGGATTAGATAAAGACTGCAGAACGAATCAGGAAGAAATCTTTGGTCCGGTAGTAACGCTGAATCCGTTCAAGACCGAAGCAAATGCGATAGATATCGCTAACTCAACCCGATATGGTCTATCATGTACTATCTGGACATCCAATTTGAAGCGTGCTCACCGTGTTTCTCACGCCGTGCAGTCCGGAATCATATGGGTCAATTGCTGGCTTGTCAGAGATCTTAGAACACCATTTGGGGGAATGAAAGATTCCGGAATAGGAAGAGAGGGTGGAAATGATGCGCTTCGATTTTTCTCAGAGTCTCAAAATGTTTGCATCAAACTTTAGGCAATAAAAAACCCCGACAGAGATCGCCGGGGTATATTATCTATTCGGTTTTGAATTTCTTAGGTTGTAGCCTCGCCTGCTTTAAGCATTGCGATTTTGAAAGATTTTCTTTCCTTGTGTCCACAATATCCACAAGAATAGTATTTCATTAACTCACCTTCTTCAGTTTCAGTAGCAGTTTGAATAACTTCTTCTCTATCTACCTTAAGTGTCTGGTAGTTACAGTTGCTGCACTGAAGTGCATGTAACCTACCATTGTACTTTTCGATTTTAGTAAAACCAGACTCCTCATCAATCCATACATCATAGTCTACTGAGAAAGCATCTTCTTCTGCTTGCATACCTTCATCAAGGTATACATCCTCTTCTTCCTCACTCAATAGCTTCATTTTTCTTCCGTCAGGAGAAGTTCTAGGAGTATATCGTAGTTTTTTCAGACGCTTCTCAATGAAAAACGGATAATAGAACTTCAGCACATTCTGGATGATCACTCCAAGAATCACCGCAAACATTGAACTCATAAAGAGTCTTACAAAAAACCACAACCAAGTGGATTCGCTGAACATCGTGTTGAAATAAAGCGTGCCACCTACAATAATAAGCAGTGCTCCATTCCACAGCATGTTAATTTCATGCATGTTGATGTAGTCGTAGCGAGTTTTAAAATCACTAGTGGCTAGTAGTTTTAAATAATGGCCTAATAAAATTAACACTCCAACACCAGCCACAGCCATGGCAAGGTATCCTCCGTAAGTGTTCCAATTATTTAATAGTTCAGGTGAAATAGGGTCAGTCATAGCGTCTGTTTGTTAAATCGGAAATACTCCTTTTACAAAAATGTCAATTTTTTTAAAAACTCAACGTATCAAATTAAAATAAGAAGCATTTAAATCCCTCTAATTTTCTTGTAAAATATCAAAAAAATGTAATACGGACAATCCTATTTTATTCTGCAGTGGTCTAAAGTGGTTTAGGTATTTTTGTTGAAATCAATCAATTTGAAAAGAAATATGAATTTTTTACTTAAAAAAGCATTCACATTAGTTGTCTCTATAGCATTTATAATCGGTTGTACGGCTCCAAAAGAGGAGGCAATTGATTATACAACTCTTAGCGATGATGAATTGGCAAAAATCGCTGACTCACTGGCTCATGCCTACATTATTGTCGATGGCCATGTGGATTTACCCTATCGAATGAACGTAAAAGGGTTTATGATAACTAAGACTGTAGAAGATGTTTCGGTAGAAACCACCGGAAACTTTGACTATCCAAAAGCAAAAAGGGGTGGACTTGATGCACCTTTTATGTCCATATATGTTCCTTCAAGGTATCAGGAATCCGGAGGAGCTAAGGCTTTTGCAGATTCTCTCATTGATATGGTTTCTCGTTTACCCGAGACTTTTCCATCAAAATTTGCTCTTGCTGATTCTCCAGCAGATATTGAAGTTGCATTTGATCAAGGCTTGATCGCATTACCTATGGGAATGGAAAATGGTGCCCCAATCGAGGATGACATAAATAATGTGAAATATTTTTATGATCGAGGAATCCGATATATCACATTAACGCACTCAAAGGACAATCAAATTTGTGATTCATCTTACGATACCACTTATACCTGGAATGGTGTGAGCCCATTTGGCGAGCAGGTAATTGGAGAAATGAATAAGTGGGGGATCATGGTTGATATTTCGCATGTGACAGACAGTGCAGCGTTTGATGCACTACGTTTAACAAAAGCACCTGTGATCGCTTCTCATTCTTCGTGTAGAAAGTTTACTCCTGGATGGGAAAGAAATATGCCTGATACTTTAATTAAAGCAATGGCTGATAATGGAGGAGTGATTCATATTAATTTCGGTTCTAGTTTCCTTTCTCAGGAATCTCAGGACAAATTTGAAAAAATGAGGGAGGATCTGACAAACTACAGGGCTGAAAATAGCTTATCACCTGAGGATTCTATTTATAAAGCATATGCCAAACAGTATGCCATGGATAATGATGTTTATGAGGATGTGGAAAAAGTAGCTGATCACATAGATCATGTCGTAAGCCTGGTAGGCGTTGATCATGCTGGGTTAGGATCAGACTATGATGGAGTAGGAGATAGCCTGCCAAAAGGACTTAAAGACGTATCTACCTATCCAAACCTCATTCAAGAATTATTGAAGAGAGGCTACTCGCCTGAGGATATAGCAAAAATCTGCTATGAAAACACATTCCGAGTATGGAGAAGAGTACAGGAAGTAGCACAAGAGCTACAATCTGATATCTAATACTAATTAATTCTTTCGCTTGAGTGAATTGATAAAATTCGCCCAGGCGAAAGGATTTAGCAATTGATTTTGAGGAGGTGAATACCTGTTGATATAGGATTGCCGCTGTAGCTGCATATAATACTGATGATTTGCATTTGGTGATGCAGGAATATTAAGGTAAGCATCCCTCATGTATTGACTGTTGAGCCATTGATGAATATTGGCGTATTCTTTTTGATCGGGCAGCTCCATACTTATAAGTGCCTCTTTAAACATGCTCTCAGTAGGGTATGGTCGTATTTCCACTTCTTCTAGAAATGTTATGTCATCTTGTAAAGCAATGATCACTCGAAGACTAGACTCCTTATCATGTTTAGGTACAATAAAGTAAGCCCTTTTATAACCCACCGCACTGAAAACAATGCTATCTCCCTCTAAAACCGGGAGAGAGAAGAATCCGTAAGGATTTGTTGTGGTTCCTCTTCCTGATTTTGGGATGTAAACGTGAGTTCCGGGAACAACCGATGTACTATCCGAGCCAAAAACAACTCCTGTGAATTGAATAACCTTCTTGCTTTGCTCCTGAGATGAAGCTGAGAAAAAACAAAAAACTAAAAATAATGGTATCAGTATATATCTCAAATCAAGTTCCTTTGTCTATTAAAAGAGTTTTAGCCAATAAAAGTTTAACTTCGGTAAAAGTAGTGAAAAAATGAGGCTCAAGAATTTCAATCTCACTTTTGGCACCCAGATATTCAAGTCATTTTCGGATGAGTCTCGTACCCGTATCCTCCACCTTTTATACCGTCAAGAAGAGCTTTGCATTTCAGATTTAGAATCAATTTTAGATTTTACCCAGACAAAGACTTCCAGACATATAACGTACTTAAAAAATGCTGGTTTGGTAACTTTTCGAAAATATGATCAGTGGGTTTTCTACAGTATTAAAGAGGAGGGATATGATATGGTGAGTCAGATTTTCGAATTTTTAAGTAAAGATCCGATCTTGCGAAAAGATTTAGAAGTGTATAAAACAATGAACGCAAACTTGGCGTTGGCCAAGAATAAGATAGAGGCGAAAAAGTATAATAGGTGAAGGGAATTAAACACATTTTCTTCGATCTGGATCACACCATCTGGGATTACGATCGAAGTGCTCAGGAGACATTATTAGAAATTTTTGTAAATCTTGAATTGGCCACTTTAGGGCTTTCAGAGAAGAAATTCGTAAACACCTTTTATGAGGTGAATAACAAGCTCTGGGTTAAATACAATGAAGGTCTGGTGGATCGGGAATACATCAAAAATGAACGCTTCAACGATGTGTTTCGAACCTCCGGAATAGATGCAACCAAGTCAAAATTAGCCTCAGCGTATTTTTTAAGTCATTGTTCCTTGAAGCCCTATTTGATGTCGGATGCGATGACTGCTCTCAATTACCTATCAGGCAAATATGAGTTGCATATAATTACCAATGGGTTTTTAGATGCACAGAATAGAAAGCTAAGCAACTCAGGGATTTCTAAGTTTTTTAATGTCATGGTCACCTCAGAATGCGCAAACTCCAGGAAACCAAGCCCTGAAATATTCGAATATTCATTGAAGGAAGCAGGCGCATCCAAATCCGAAAGTATCATGATTGGTGACAACCCCAGAACAGACATTCATGGGGCCAGAGAATTTGGCCTAAAAACGGTCTTTTATGATCCCAGTGGACGTAAAAAGTCGTTGGCAGATTTCACCATTCAATCACATATGGAGCTAATCAAATTGTTTTAAAAACGTGGTTTGAAGCCTCTTCCATAACCTGGCTAAAATTTGAACTATTCCCCTTAATTTTGCGCTCCATTCATAAAAAAGAAAAGAGATGCCAAAAGGAAATTTTTTTGTCCCAGATCCAATCAATGAACCGGTACTAAGCTACGCTCCAGGCACTGCTGAGCGAGATGAATTGCTTGCTAAATACAAGGAAATGTACAATCAGCAAATTGATGTGCCGATGTACATCGGAGATAAGGAGGTTCATACCGACAAAAAAATTGCTATGACATGTCCTCATGATCACAAGCATGTTTTAGGTCATTTTTCAGAAGGCGATTCTTCGCATGTAGAAGACGCTGTTTCAGCAGCACTTGCAGCGAAAGAACAATGGGAAGGAATGACTTGGGAGAATCGAGCCAGTATATTTTTGAAAGCTGCAGATTTATTAGCTGGTCCCTATCGATCTAAAATCAATGCGGCAACCATGCTTGGTCAGGGCAAAAACGTTCATCAGGCAGAAATAGATGCAGCATGTGAATTCATTGATTTCTTAAGATTCAATGCAGCATTTATGCAAGAGCTGTATATGCAGCAGCCAATTTCTTCTGAAGGAGTTTGGAATAAGATGGAATACAGACCATTGGAGGGCTTTGTTTTTGCGATTACTCCTTTCAATTTTACAGCGATTTCGGGTAATCTTCCTGCTGCGCCAGCCATGATGGGCAATACTGTAGTTTGGAAACCAAGCTATACACAAGTGTATTCGGCACAGGTAATCATGGAAGTGTTCAAAAAGGCGGGGTTACCGGATGGTGTTATAAATCTGATATATGTGGATGGACCTGTTGCCGGGGACGTGATTTTTAATCACCGTGATTTTGCCGGACTCCATTTTACAGGAAGTACCGGTGTTTTCAAGATGCTTTGGAAAACGATTGGATCTAATCTGGATGCTTACAGGACATATCCAAGGATTGTTGGCGAAACAGGAGGTAAAGATTTTGTTGTTGCTCATAAGTCAGCAGATGCAAAAGAAGT
The DNA here is from genome assembly GCF_965228795.1 of Ekhidna sp. GTDB lineage: Bacteria > Bacteroidota > Bacteroidia > Cytophagales > Cyclobacteriaceae > Ekhidna. Next base: position 4,257,285 of record NZ_OZ245839.1, on the reverse strand, counting down.
TGCCACTGGATTGGTGCGAGGAGCGTTCGAATTTCAAGGGCAGAAGTGTAGTGCAGCATCAAGAGCTTATATTCCTTCCAATCTATGGGAGGATGTGAAAAAATACATGGTAGAAGACCTGAAGTCAATCAAAATGGGTTCTCCGGAAGATCCTTCCAATTTTGTAAATGCCGTTATTGACGGAATCGCATTTAAGAAAATTTCAGCCTACATCGATGACGCTAAAGCGGCAGATGGTGTTGAGCTTATCGCAGGAGGAAACTATGATGATTCGAAAGGCTGGTTTATTGAGCCAACCGTGTTTGAAGCAAAAGATCCTAAGTACAGAACCATGTGCGAGGAAATCTTCGGGCCTGTTCTTACGGTTCATGTATATGATACTGATAAGTTCGAAGAAATTCTGAGTGTGGTAGATGAAACCTCTCCTTATGCACTCACAGGAGCAATTTTCAGTAAGGACAGATATGCTGTTGATTTGGCAACATATAAATTAAGAAATGCAGCCGGTAATTTCTACATCAATGATAAGCCTACCGGTGCAGTTGTAGGTCAGCAACCATTTGGAGGAGCAAGAGCTTCCGGTACAAATGATAAAGCAGGTGCAATGATGAACCTGATGCGATGGGTAAGTGCCCGCACAATCAAGGAGACTTTTGTTTCGCCTACTGATTATCGGTATCCATTTTTAGGCTAATTTTAGATTAATGCCTTTAAGACCATTTCATTTAGCTGTGCCGGTAAGAGATTTGGGTGAAACCAGATCTTTTTACCGGGATATTATGGGGTTTGAGGAAGGCCGCTCTTCAGACAGATGGGTTGATTTCAATTTTTACGGCCATCAATTTGTCATACACATGGTTGACAAAAAGGATGAACTTGAAGTAAATCCGGTAGATGGCCATTCGGTACCTGTGCCACACTTCGGGGTAGTCCTTCAGTGGGATGATTGGGAAATCCTAGCCCAACGATTACAAGAAGCCAAAATCGATTTTATTATTGATCCTTATGTAAGGTTTGAAGGTGAAGTGGGAGAGCAGGCAACTATGTTTTTTAAAGACCCATCGGGCAATGCACTTGAGTTTAAAGCCTTTAAAAACGACTCAGAAATTTTTGCTAAATAAGGAAAGTGGTTCTCTTTTTTGAGAAATCTTGCCTACTTTCAAATTCTTTAAAACTGACACTATGAGTGAAATTTCAGAAGGCAAGGTAGATGCGATACTGCAGCTCACAAAGTCAGAATCTCTTCAAAGCGGAAAATTCAAGGATTTTGTATCTGAGTTAATTCCTGCCATCTGTGCATGCATTAGTGCCTATCAAGCCTCGTTTTGGCTTTATAGAAGTGAAAATGCTTCGTTTGAAGCTATTCAAACCTATGATGTAGATTCAAAAAAAGCATCTAAAGGGAAAGCATTGGAAGCTTCCTCATTTACGGAATTCATGGAAGTAATAAAAACTAATTTATTTGTTCACCTGCAAAGTACAGATGACTCAAAAGCAAATGAAGATTTTGTAGTGGACTACTTACTAAAAAACAGGCTGACATCCTGGGCCTCAGTTCAGGTGTGGAATGACAATCGACTATTCGGTCTTGTGGTTGTTGAATGGAAGTCGAAAAAGGACTTTGTCGACACAGATAAGTTGATTTTGACTACTGCATCTTCGATGATCAGCCAATGTTATGACGCCTTACTTAGGTTAAAAGAAGATTTTCTGCACCGAAATGAGGTGAGTTCATTGAAGGTTGAGGAAAAGGAAAAAGAAAAGCTGGCAAAAAAACTTTCCGATCACGCTTTTTACACCTCTCATAGTATTAGACATCCACTTTCTACGATCTTGGCACTTATCGATTTAATCAAATTAAATTGGGAAAGTCGTGAAGCTTATGAAGAGCTGCTACAGCAATTAAAAATAGAAACAATGAATTTGGATGATGCAATCCGAGTGATGACGGCAAAAATTGAATTAGATTAGTCGCCTTATTTTTACGTACTGCCATCTCCAATGACCAAGAAATCTAACCGGATTAAAGAAGTAATTCTTAAGAGGAGCACCTTTATCATTTTTCTTATTCTGATATTGGGAGCATTTGGATTGCTTCGAATAGTGACTACCCATAAGGATATCGACGATGTAGCCAACATCGACCTGCCAATCATTGAGATTCTCACTCAGATCGAAACGTATCAGTTAGAGCAAGCGATTGCGTTTGAGCGCGCAATCCGATATGCAGAAGAAATCGAGCCTGGAAACAACCTTGCTTTGCAAGGTTTTTCGGAAGCAGATAGTACGTTCAGGTATTTGGCTCAGTTGGTAGATATTCTACTCCTTGATTCCGAACAGACGGTTGTGGATGCACTGAAGCAGACCAATCAGGAGGCACAACGAATTAAGCTAAAGGGGCTGTTGCTTTCAATTAGGAAGTTGGAAAGTGACCATACCAGCTATGAAAAACATGCGTTGGAAGTGGTTGATCTTTTGGAGGAAGGCAGAATAGACGAGGCAGTATTTGCATCCGAGCGTGTTGAATCAGAGGAAGATCAATTCAACAAGCAAGTGGAAGGTGTGCTCATGCGTCATGAAATGTTCACTGAAGCTTTGGTGAAAATAGTGGAGCAGGAAGAGGTGTTATCTATGAAATGGATAGTGACATTAACGCTCTTATTCATTATCCTTTCGTTACTAGCAGTCTATACATTCAGTTATAAAATATGGCGTCCATTAGAAGATATCCGCACGGGTGCAGAGAGAATTGGTCGTGGTAATTTGAATGCTCGAATCAAGTTGACGTCAAACAGTATCACCAGCGATATTGTCGATTCATTTAACGAAATGGCAGATCGACTGTCTTATTCTCAGAAGGAGATTGATCAATTCATACATTTCTCCTACAGCACGGCCGATGACCTGAAGGCTCCAATTACAAATCTTGGGTCACTTCTGGACATGCTAGGAAAGGATAACATGAATACTTCCAATTTCAAGGCGATTCTCAATAATGCGAAAAAGACTAATCAGCAACTTCACAAAACGGTGAATTCACTTGTAGAAGTGAATAAAGTAAGAGAAGAATTGGGCAGTGAGAATGAGCTACTTGAGGTTGATGAAGTATTAAAAGAGGTAGTTGCTAGCAATATCAGTAAGATTAAAAATGCCAATGCGGTTATAAAGAAGGATTTCTCAGAATGTGCAGATTTGGACTATCCAAAATCGCAATTGAAGATGATTTTCAAGCATCTTTTAATTAATGCGATTGCTTATAGAGATCCTGAAAAACCACTTCAAATTAGGGTAAAAACCAAGCGTGTCAGCGGACACACCACACTCATCTTCAAGGATAATGGACTTGGTTTTGATTCAATCAAACATAAGGAGGAGATTTTCAGGCCTTACACACGATTACATTCTCATGTGGATGGGTCAGGCTTAGGCCTCTATATCATCAAAATGATCATTGACTATCACCGAGGAGGAATAAGAGTGGAGAGTGAACCCCGAAAAGGAGCCACATTTGCAATCAGGCTGAATTAATTTTTCACCAGGTGATCTTCGTAAATCTGATAAAGCAGCTCTGGAGAAAGTGGTTTGGAAATGAAAGCTGCAATCTGTTTGGACAATGAAGCCCTTTCTTCGTCTTTAGCTGAAATTGATGATGTAAGCATCACAACCTTAGTGCCGCCATTCATTCCGAGCTTCTCATATTCATCCATGAAATCCCAACCGTCTTGATCAGGCATATTAAGGTCTAAAAAAATAACATCCGGGGTTTCACCTGATGATTTTGCGTGATTCAGAAATTCAATAGCCGACGGAACATTGTTAATGGTTTTTACTTCATCAGCGAATTTTGCATGTTTTATAATGACCGAATTGATTGAATTTACAATATCGTCATCATCAACGAGAAGTACCTTTTTGAATCGTTCCAAAATTAAGCGATGGTTTATGTGCTAAAGTTAAAAAAAGCATCATGAATATTGATTTTCAGTGTGGCTTTTTTTGAGTTTAGGCCAAAGTCTTCGATGAGACGCTGATTTAAGCGATGGTTAAAACAAAATATTCATGATCCAAGAACACCAACAACCATGTAAGTCATCCTACCACTTTGAGTGGTGGGACGACTAGATTTTATGTTAATAGAAACAAAAAAAGCCCGGCGATTTGCCAGGCTTCTGCTCTCCCTCTTGGGCTCGAACCAAGGACCCTCTGATTAACAGTCAGATGCTCTAACCAGCTGAGCTAAGGGAGAATTTTTTATAAAATCAATCCTTTTAGAAGGTCTTCTCTGCTCTAATGCTGACGCTTCGGTCAGCATCTAAGGGAGAAGATTTCCTAAAAAGGAGTGCAAATGTAAACATCCAGTTTGCAATTCTCAATGCCTCCGATTAAAAAATTTTCAAAATCTTAAATTACTTGATAATAAGACATAATGACATGAAATATGTCATTATTCATTCAAATGAAGACATAATGGCATTAAATTAAGTCCGTAAAGTGATTGGTACAGAATTCGATTAATGTCTAACCGAATTTGAAACATGTAAAACCAAAAAACTTAAGAAAATGGGACTTATAAAGTACAACACGGACGATTACAGACCAACAAGCTTTAGAAGCTTTGTAGACAGGTTTTTCAACGATGAATTTGTGGGTGGCTCTATGCCGACCTTCTCACCGAAAGTGGACATTGCTGAAACTGAAAAGGAATTCGAAGTTCAGTTACATGTTCCTGGAATGAAAAAAGGTGATTTTAACATTGATCTAAATGATGATCAAATCACAGTAAGTGGTGAGAGAAAGTTTGAGAATGAGAAGAAGGACAAAAATTACCACAGTGTAGAAAGCTACTATGGATCATTCAAAAGAACTTTTTACTTACCAGACGTGGTAAACAAAGAAAAAGTAGATGCTTCTTATCAGGATGGTATTTTGAATATCATCTTACCAAAGGATGAGAAGAAAGTCACAAAGAAGCAAATAGCAGTTAAGTAGTGTTTTGAGTAGGTGATTGGGGTGTCCACCGACCGGTGGATGCCCTTTTTTTTGTTAATAATGGTTAACCTTTGGGTCTTTATTGATTTTGGGTATAACCATTTGATCAATTTTGTGGTATAATGACTACAGTAAAAAGGATAGGATATGAGTAAAAGAAATTTAATAATGGCGATGGTGTTTTCCTCGTTGTTTGGAGGAATTGTCGCTGTAGTAGGATACAATTTAATATCACCAAAAGAACGAATTATACAGCAAGCCACAGGGGAAGCCAATCCGGTTAGCCTTACAAACTATGTGTTTGATTCGGCTGATTTCATTGTACCGGAGGGACTCAACTTTGTATTTGCAGCAAAAAATGCTACACCCTCAGTGGTACATATTAGAACACAGTATACTGACGGCTCAAGAGCTAACAGTCCATTCAATGAATTTTTTAGGGATTATTTCGGAGAAAGATATGATCGAAGAGGAGGCCCTTCTCGAGGTGCCGGATCCGGAGTTGTGATTTCCCCGGATGGTTACATAGTGACGAACAATCACGTGATTGAAAATGCTGATGAAATTGAAATAGTGCTCAATGATAATAGAAGCTACCAGGCCAAAGTGATTGGAGCTGATGAGGACACAGACCTTGCGGTTTTGAAAATTGATGAAGAGAATCTGACTGCCGTTAAATACGGTGATTCAGATGATATAAATATTGGCGAGTGGGTGCTGGCCATCGGCAATCCATACGAGTTCAGATCTACTGTGACCGCCGGTATTGTAAGCGCGAAGGGGAGAAACATTAATATTCTGGCAGGTGATTACAAAATCGAATCATTTATTCAGACAGATGCCGCTGTGAATCCCGGAAACAGTGGGGGAGCATTGGTAAATTTAAATGGAGAACTGGTAGGCATCAATACAGCGATTGCATCACCTTCCGGGGCTTTTGCCGGTTACTCATTTGCTGTACCGGTTTCATTGGTTAAAAAGGTAGTAAGCGACTTGGTAGAGTATGGAGCTGTTCAGAGAGCACTGCTTGGTATTAGAATTTTTGATGTGAATGCGCAGGTTGCAGAGCAGTTTGATCTGGATATTTTAAAGGGCGTATATATTAATGATGTGGTTTCCGGTGGTGCTGCTTCAAAAGCAGGCCTTGAAGATGGTGATGTTATAGTCGCCATTGACGACCGTTCAGTCAATAATGTAGCCCAGCTTCAGGAACAGATTGCTATTAAGCGTCCAGGCGATCAGGTCAAAGTGAAATTTATCAGAAATGGCAGAGAAAAAGTGGCAATTGCAAAGCTTAGGAATGAGTCCAATACGACTGAGGTTGTAGAGTTAGCCGCTGACTATCGAATTGAAGGGGCAACATTTGTGGATGTTTCTGATGCACTTAAAGATCAGTTAGGGATAGATGGAGGAGTTCAAATTAAAGAATTAGGTCCCGGTAAATGGCGCGAAGTACGAATGAAGGAGGGATTCATTATCACGGGTATTGATAATGAGAAAATCAGAAACATTCGTGATTTGGAAAATTACTTCAAACGTCCACGAGCAGACGGAATTTTAATTGAAGGCGTATATCCGGACGGTAGCAAGGCGCACTATGGATTAGGTCTTTAAAACAATAAATTACATATTGTCAACCCCGCATGTGCGGGGTTTTTTATTTCTATAATTTCGGGGTAGTGAAAGATGTGATAGTCATTGGAGGTGGTCTTGCGGGATTAGTAAATGCGATTCTACTCAATAGGGCCGGGATAAGCGTGAAGCTTTTTGAAGAAAAAGAATACCCCTTTCACCGTGTTTGCGGCGAGTATATTTCAAATGAGGTTATTCCATTTCTGAAGTCAAATGATTTATTCCCCGATCAACTGCAACCATCTCCCATCACTCAATTTCAACTAAGTGCCATATCAGGAAAGCTACTGGAAATGCCATTAGACCTTGGCGGATTTGGGATAAGTAGATATGCTTTTGATCGATGGTTGGCTGAAATAGCGATACGGGAGGGTGTGGAAATCATTTATGAGCGAATTGTGAATGTGGAGTCTGAATCTGAAACCCTGATTGCAGGGGCTAAAGATGGAACCAATCATGAAGCCAATATCATAATTGGAGCATTTGGTAAAAGAAGCACGCTTGATAAAAGACTTGATAGAGACTTCCTGACCCGGAGGTCACCATACATCGGTGTGAAATATCATATCAAAACAGACCTGATGGCTGATGATTTAATAGCGCTGCATAATTTCCACAATGGGTATTGTGGCGTAAGTAGAGTGGAGAATAATACGTTCAACTTATGCTATTTATCCAGCCGGGATAATTTGAGGAAGCACGGTTCTGTTGAGAAAATGGAGCAGCATGTCTTAATGAAAAATCCATTTTTGAAAGATCTTTTTTCAGAGGCAGAATTTCTGTTTGAAAAACCTCAGGTCATAAATGAGATCACTTTTGAGAAGAAGGAGCCTGTCTTCAATCATGTATTAATGAGTGGAGATGCAGCCGGAATGATCACGCCTTTGTGTGGCAATGGGATGGCTATGGCCATTCATTCAGCTAAGCTGTTGAGTGAGTTAATCATTGAAAACTATGATTCTGGATTTAACAGACAGAAGTTAGAGAAAGATTATGCGAAAATCTGGAATGATCAATTCGCAAATCGACTGAAAGCAGGTAGATCCATTCAGAAATTATTTGGTTCTAAGATTATCTCAAATTCAGCCATTTCGATCGCTAGATCTTTTAGCCCGCTTGCAAACTTCCTTATGCGGCAGACCCATGGACAGCCATTTTAACGTCGGCGAAACTCTGTTTTCGTCAGCTGATGACGCTTTTGTTTTAATAAAACCAAAGAAATATAAAATAGGCGTTGAGCATTAGTGAAGAAATCAGGTTTAAACGCATGGTTGATTCATAATCAGCATTTTGTGAATTCGCTCTTACCCTTAGATACCAAGAGGTGAAATAGCCCAGTATTGGTGTCATAAATAGAAGAAAAACGTAGGCCTCTATGCTAGAATGATAGTGGAAGAAATAATAAAGAAAACCTACACTAGACACCAAAAAGGCAGCAGAGGTAAAATGAAAGGTTCCGATTATTCCCAATTTCAGGCTGATGGTTTTATCACCTCTTGATCTGTCTTCATCATGCTGATAAATCTGAGTCATAGGATATGATCCGAGAAGCAGAAGTGAACTTAAAATTCCGGGAAACTGAATGCTCCAAAGAAAGGTATCTGCCACATGTAAGTTATTAATTGCGATATAGCTAAGGATGAAGGTGAAATAACCTTGAAAGATTCCAGCGGCTAACCATCCAATAACTGCAAATTTCTTAAGACGGATGTCCGGATGGCTGTAGGCTTTTGAGATCAGACCATACACCAATATCATCATCATAAACTCTACTGAAATTAGAAGTGCCAGTAATAGTGCAGCAACGTCCAGAAACAAAGAAATGTAATAAAGCTCTTTGGTCGTTTTGGGTGGCTTTTTAAGTCCACCAATACTTCCTTCGTCTTTATCAAAATAGGAATTGTATCCGTTGCTTGCCGGGTAAACCAGGAAATGAAGAATAAAAAAAGCAAGTGCTGAATTAATCCAGGATATATGCTCTGAAACTGCCAATGCGAGCAGGAATACAGGCATTAGGAAAAATGAAAACGGAATTCGAAGATGTAGTAATGTGGATTTTTTCAAATGGAATAGATCATCTCGGCTAAAAGTTGGTTAATATTAATGAACTAGTAGCAGATGGCCACATTTATTCAATCCATAGGGACCGCATTACCACCAAATTTGGCAAGTCAGGATCAAATAGCTGACTTCATGACCAGCCATTTGGAGCTATCTTCTCAAGAAGAAAGAAAGCTCCGCGTACTTTATCGAGCCAGTGGGATTAAGCAACGTTATTCCGTGCTAAAAGACTTTAGTCAAAATTTAAATGGTCAAAGTTTTTTTAAAGAAGACGCAGCATTTCCATCTGCTAAACCACGCATGCTAGTCTATCAAAAATATGCGATCGGATTAGCTCATGATGCATGTTTGGAAGCGATCAAAATTTCGGATGTAACTAAGGAGGAAATCACACATCTTATTGCGGTGAGCTGTACAGGAATGTACGCTCCAGGCCTTGACATTGAATTGATTGATCGGCTAGGTTTAAAGACTTCAACGCAACGAACCTCAATCAATTTTATGGGATGTTATGCAGCATTCAATGCGATGAAGGTAGCTGATAGTATCATTTCCGGAAACAGTCAAGCAAAAGTACTGGTGGTATGTGTCGAACTGTGTAGCATCCATTTGCAACAGAAAAAAGACGATGAGAACTTACTGGCCAATGCCATATTTGGCGATGGCGCTGCAGCAATGATCTTTTCAGGCGCTCCTTCCTCACGGTCATTGGAACTGAAAAATTTTTACAGCGACTTGGCGCTGCAAGCACGCGATGAAATGGGCTGGTACATCGGAGATCATGGATTTGAAATGCATCTAAGTGCTAAGGTGCCTGACGTTATTAAAGACGGAATTGGCCAACTGACCCAGCGGTTGTTACAAAGCATCCAACTAGAAGTTTCAGATATCAATTACTTCGCGATACACCCCGGAGGCAAAAGAATACTTGATGTGATAGAAGAGAAACTACATATCACCAAAGATCAAAACAAAGCAGCCAGAGAGGTGCTAAAGACACATGGGAACATGTCATCACCAACCGTCTTATTCGTAATTCGGAAAATCTTGGAAGAATTGTCTGAAAAGGATGATCAAAAACACTTACTGACCTTTGCTTTTGGGCCCGGACTCACCATGGAAAGTGCTGTGCTTAAAACTCACATCGATGCTTAGGCAAAGATCCCATGAAATCGAAATAATGGACGACCTCTCAATCTCGGGAGAGGTAGTTGATCAGACACTTCGGGAACTCAACACCATCAATAAGCGGCTTGGCGGCAATCAAATCAGTATTGCTGCCTTCAAGCAATTAAGTCGTGGAAAGGACGAAATTATATTGGCTGACCTGGGTTGTGGGGGTGGAGATATCATGGAGGAAATGGCTTCCTGGAGTAGGAAAATGAATATGAATGCTTCATTTATTGGCATTGATGCCAATGAAAATATTGTACACTACGCTGAAAAGAATACACGGAAGTTTCATGAGATAACCTATCAGGCTATTAATATATTTAGTACTGAGTTCAGGCAACAGACCTTTGACATAATTCATTGCTGCTTGTTTGTGCATCATTTTACAACAGAACAGCTCATCGAGCTTTTTGGTCAATTTAAGAAGCAAGCCAGAGTAGGCGTAATCATTAACGACCTTCACAGACATCCCCTGGCCTATTGGAGTATTTCTCTACTAACATCTCTTTTTTCTAAATCAACAATGGTCAGGAATGATGCAGCAATTTCTGTGGCACGCGGCTTTAAGAAACATGAACTCAAAGAGATAATGAGAAAGGCTGGGATTACAGATTATAAGCTAAGTTGGAAATGGGCTTTTAGGTGGAAACTAGTGTTTTAGATTACTTCCATTCACCAAAAATCAAGTTGCCTTTTGCATTTTCGTCACTAGACCTGAAAAAATTGTGAAGACCTGCAATCATCTCTTCAGCAGAGATATGATCATCATTATTTTCATCCAGTTCCTCAAAACCCTGAACAGCTACTTTCTGCGAGATATTGTAGATGGTGAGCATATTGGCATATTCCTCCCTTGATATCAATCGATCTTTATTCATATCAAACAGATCAAAAATATGCCTGGATGTTCGTTTGATGTAATGATCCAGTATCCCCGGTTCATCCGATTCTACCTGATCTCTGAAGAAAGCGATCCAGTCCCAGAGTGTGAGATTGATTTCAGGGTTATTCACATCTGTCAGTAACTGAACGAATAGTCGATGTGATTTAAGCAAGATTAAACGTGCGCTTCTTGATTTGGGACTAAGATTTAATTGCGCAACGATTTTCTTCCCAACGTTCACAAAATCGTTTGGCTGCAGTTGCCCATTCCGATCGATATCCAGCACATTAAAAAGGTGATGAACCTTCTTTTTTTGTGTTTCAGAAAAAACAGATCGGGGGCTTTTGGGTTGTGTGGTGGCCGTGCTCCCCATTTATCAAATGACAATTTACAAAAATATTTCCAGCCTTGCATGCATTTCGTAGCTTTGCACCCCAATTATTAACCCTATCAAAAAAATATGTCCCAGGATATTCAATCAATTTTAAAGAAGCTTCAAGTAGAAGCTAACAATAAAGGAGCTGCCTATGGCAGTAATTGGCTTAGCTCGGCAGGCGAGAGTATCGCTTCTAATTCTCCGGTGGATGGCAAGGTGATTGCCAATGTTCAGCTGGCGGATGAAAAAGCTTACGAGCAAGTGATTAATGAAGCACAAGCTGCTTTTAAAGAGTGGAGATTGTTACCAGCTCCTCAAAGAGGTGAAATCGTACGGCAGCTTGGCAATGAACTAAGGGAGTTCAAGCAAGAGCTTGGGTCTTTGGTTTCATATGAAATGGGCAAATCACTGCAAGAAGGACTTGGTGAAGTACAAGAGATGATTGATATCTGCGATTTTGCTGTTGGGCTATCCCGACAGCTTTATGGCTTAACGATGCACTCTGAAAGACCCTCACATAGAATGTACGAGCAATGGCACCCGCTAGGAATTGTTGGTATTATATCAGCATTTAATTTCCCTGTTGCCGTATGGTCATGGAATGCGGCCCTTGCCTGGGTTTGCGGAGATGTGTGTGTGTGGAAGCCATCCGAGAAGGCGCCTATCTCAGCTATAGCATGTCAGAAGATTGCACAGCGAGTATTCGAAAAGAACGGAATACATCCGGGCGTATGCGGACTTGTGATTGGAGATGCTGAAATCGGAAAGAAATTAGCAGCAGATACTCGTGTGCCGTTGATCTCAGCGACAGGATCCACCAGAATGGGTAAGAAAGTAGGAGAAGTTGTGGGAGCACGACTTGGAAAACACATCCTTGAATTGGGTGGAAACAATGCAATCATCATATCCGAACATGCGGACTTAAATATTGTGATCCCGGGAGCAGTCTTTGGAGCAGTAGGTACTGCAGGACAAAGATGTACTTCTACCAGAAGACTAATCATCCACGAAAGCCAGTATGAGGAGGTAAAGAAGAGACTGGTGAAAGCCTATGGTCAGTTGCGCATTGGTGATCCATTGGATGAAAACAATCATGTGGGGCCGCTTATCGATACGGACGCAGTAAAAATGTATCAGTCAGCTATTGAAAAAGTGAAAGCTGAAGGAGGAAAGACTGTGATTGAAGGAGAGGTGCTTTCAGGTGAAGGATATGAATCAGGATGCTATGTGAAGCCGGCAATCTATGAAGCTGAGGCCGACTATGAAATTGTTTGTAACGAGACCTTTGCACCCATTTTGTATCTGATTAAATACTCAACGATAGAAGAGGCCATTGACATTCAGAATGCCGTTCCACAGGGACTATCTTCCGCGATCATGACGACAAATATTCGGGAGTCTGAGTTGTTCCTTTCGCATGCGGGATCGGATTGTGGAATTGCTAATGTTAACATTGGTACTTCAGGCGCAGAAATCGGTGGAGCCTTTGGTGGTGAGAAGGAAACCGGTGGAGGCAGAGAGTCAGGTTCTGATGCATGGAAAGCGTATATGAGACGTCAAACCAATACGATCAACTATTCTACTGAATTGCCACTGGCACAGGGAATTAAGTTTGAGTTATAAAGGATAGAAATGCTAAAAATTAAGGCCTGCTCATTTGAGCAGGCCTTTCTTCATTTATTTAGCTCATATTGATAAACCAACCTACCCAATTCCCCTAAAAAGGGAAGGCCAACAGAGTCATATTCATAAATGCCATCGTTGTAGATTTCGTTTTCATTTACATGTATGGTGGCTGCTAAGAAAAATTCTACATCATTTTTTGTGTCTTTGATGTAGGCTACATCAGTGAGGTAGCCATATGCCCAACCTACCTTATTCATAATGACCATCGATTCATCATAGGTAGAGGCTTGAGAATCTCCGTAGATTAAAAACTTAACATAATTATCCTTTAACGTATCTATCGGGTACGGAAGGTCTATGGGCCTCAATGACATAATTTCTTCTAGCTCCTGATACGTTTGTTTATCAAAATCAAAACGTGAATCAACTCTGAAAAATGATGGTTTAATCACTCTTTCCAGTGAACCAATCAAACTTCTTAGCGGCACATAATTTTTGACCGTAAAATCAAATGGCTTCATAATCACATCGCCGCTTTTATTCATATACCCTTTTCCTTTCCGTTGATTTTTTGGGCTGAGATCGCTATTAAAATCTTGTTTTGAAGCTGCAGATTTTACTGCGTTTTTAGCATGGGTTATGATGGTTTTTGCTGACCATGAGTTTGATTCAGGGGTGAAGGAAAAGGCACTTTCCCCCAGTTGATGGATGATGCGTGTTTTTAATCCAAGGTTAGCATAAAGGCCATTTACATAGTCCTTACCTATGGTATTAAATAGTATGTTATTGGCTTGATTGTCACTGTAGACAAATATCTTTTTCAGTAGATTCTCTACTCTCAAAGAGTCTTTGAATAGTGAATCATATGTTAGGTTTCTTGGATGGTGGACCGTAGAGTCCATCTGAACAGTCGAACGTAATGACAACTTGTTTTCTCTTAGCCATTGTATCGAAGCAAATGCATTTAGCATTTTAATGGTGCTTGCAGGATAGAAATACTGAGAAGTATCTCCATAAACATGATGGATGATGGAATCACCTTTGACCTCTCCATATATTATTTGAATTTCATGTTTTTCATTGTCTAGTGTTTCTAGAAAAGTAGCAGAGCCATCACTTAATATCCTTTCGAGTTTGGGTCTTTCACCACACCCGATGAGTAGTAGTACGAATGCAATAATTACATTTTTCATATAGTGGCGATGATTTTAAAAAGCTTCGGGATTGATACCCTTAATTGAATCTCGCACCTTTAAAATAATAAACATAGATCGGATTATCTTTTTTTGAGAACCCAATTAGGGTCATTCCTGACGGAGTTTTAGTTGACCCTACCCTCTTCAAACGAGGGTTTTCCATTTCAGCAATTAAGCCAATTGGCCTATCCTTTTCATCAGTTGATTTTGAATAGTATTCTAATACCTGAATAGTTTCCTTAGTCATTTTGATAAATAGGCCAGGCACTCTGAAGTCAGGCGCTATCATTCCTCTAAAAACAAATAAATTGTTTTTGAGAGGTGCATGGTGTTGCTTATAAGAAGTGGTGACTCCTATAATCGTATCTTTTTCATTTCTGGCAACAATGACTACCTGCTTAGCACGCTTTGAAATATCTTCAGAAGGTGGAATAGCTTTGTATTGATTCCAGAAGTCAATGATTTCCTTAACCAGCTCATTTGGTTTGTTTGCCCATACGTTGTGGATGGTGATTTTTTGTTCGCTCATTTTAAACAGAGGTTGAATGATTGATAGCTTTTGATCGTATACTGATCTCTCAATACAGGTTCTTTTTCAATACTCAGCCGATCAAGGATTGGCAATAGTTTTTCAATTAAGACCTCAGCTTCAATTTCAGCAAGCTGGCTCCCAAGACAATGGTGGAGACCATAGCCAAAAGAAAGATGCTCATGTTTTTTTCGATCCCATATCAATTCATCAGGGTTTTCAAAGTGTGCAGGATCAACGTTGGCGGCAGCTATACAAACGGTAAGTGCAGCATTTTTGGGAATCGTCTGACCATCCAGTTCTATTTCTCTGTTATTGGTTCTACCAGTAATCTGAACAGGAGAATGAAGCCTTAAGATTTCGTTGATAAAAGACTTTACTCCGTACTTTTCTATTCTACTACGATATCCTTTGTTTTTAATAAGGTGATAAATGCATAGCGTCAGCAAAGAGGAGGTTGTTTCATACCCCGCAATGAAAATGAACAGCAATAAATTGATCACTTCAGTTTCAGGATACTTTTGAATCAATAAGTTGGTGAGTTTTGTTGGTGAGTATCCTTCCGCAAGGATATTTTCTTGTATGAACGATTGTAGTCTTTTGGAAGATTCTCCGATTGTGAGAATATCTCGATAGGACAAATAAGGACCAAGAATCTGAACAAGATTAATTCCATCTATGGCGTATTTCTTAGTTTCCTCTTTTGGAAGACCAAGCAGTGTGCTGATTACATTCAGCGGCACCTTTCTGCAAATGCTTTCTATGGCGTCAAATTGAGGAGGTAATTCATTAATTGCCACTGTGATTATTTCTTCAGATACTTTCTTCAATTCAGCCGTGCCGGGCCAGGATTTTGCCATGTCTGACTTAATTACCTGTTGTTCAGGCGGATTTATTTGGACGAGCATTCCGGCCACAGAGTCGATGAGGTGTGACAGGTCCTGACCTCTTTTTGAAGATTCATTAGCCATTTTTTCCACCCAGGATAGTCTCAGGCCTGTCCCGAATGAAGGATCCTGGAGGATATGCCTACACTCCTGATAACCTAAAACAACATAATCCCCAGTGTTTGCCCTAAATACGTCATGTGTTTTTCTAATCTCTCGATATGCATGGTAAGGGTTATGAATAAAGTCCCTGCTTGTTGGTTTCCAAAGATCAGCGACTGTCATGACAATTCTGTATGTAAAAATTCAGAAAATGACCTGATCGTTGGATTATCATAGACACTGAGAGGGTCAATGTACATGTCTAATTTCTCCTCCATCTTGGCCAGCAAGAAAATGCTATTTACAGAGTCAAGGCCAAGGTTGTGGAAGCTCTGAAGCTCGTCAAGATCCTCTGAATTTAAATTTAACTCTTTAGCGATAATGTCTTTAACATGTTGTTTTATCTCAGGTAGTGATGCCATACAACAAAAGTATTGTAAATAGAATTGTGAGTTGATGCTCAAATTATTTAGCTACAGCGAATAACATTTATCAGATGTAAAATGGGCTGTTTTATCCAAGAAGAACTGACCAAAGTTCAAATTCCGTTCAAGTCCTGCTTTAGGTCATACTCATGCCTTTCAAATGTCATCCAGAGTGATGTTAAAGGTCATATTTCGGTCTGTTCTATGTCATAATTAGGCACTTATTCCACCTCTAATTTAGCCTTAAAAATAAGAGGAAATAAGTGATGAAAAACCTGATAATTATGACAGTCTTAGGTGGCTTTTTCACCCTGGGACAAATACAACTAAATGCGGAAAAAAGTAGCCTGATAATCACAGGTACTTCCTCCCTGCATGATTGGGAGATGACAGTAGATGAATATGACGTGACAGGCTCTATCACGGACGAACAAGTTCAAAATCTTAAAGTGACCATAAAGTCCAAATCCATGAAAAGTGGAAAATCTATTATGGATGACAAGGCTTATGATGCGGTAGAGGCAGACGACTATCCTGAAATCATTTTTTCAGCGAATACCCTTCAGGTGAACGGTGATAAAATTTCAGGGACCGGGAAATTAAATATCGCCGGAGAATCCAGACCTGTTAATCTGGAAGCAAAAGTCATCAAAGACTCAGGAGCTGAAATCCAAATAAAGGGATCAGTACCTCTGAAAATGACAGATTTTAATATCGATCCACCAACTGCCATGTTCGGCACTCTGAAAACCGGAGATGCTGTGGTGATCGAGTATGACATTTTTTTAAATAAATAATTTATCCATTAAACAACCTAGATGATGAAAAACTCAATTTTTAAACTTTTATTAACGGGTGTGATGCTATTCGGGACAATAGCAATTTATGCTCAATTACCCTCTATTCAATACTACAGGTATAATGACTTAAGAGGATGGAATGTCTTCGAAACAAGCAAAGAAGATACTGTAAAATATGACGGATTTAAAGTCCGTGTTGGTGGTGGTTTTGCCATGCAATTTCAGGGTCTTTCCCAATCAAATGACGATGGTCTTACTGCCAATGTAGGTGGTACTGATTACTCACTTGACCTTGTAGATCTTGATAATAACATGACTCTTCCTACCGCAAACCTCAATTTTGATGTCCAATTGGAAGATGGACTTAGAATGCACTTAAGAACATATCTATCTTCTCGGCACCATCCGGAAGCCTATGTAAAAGGTGGGTATTTACAAATAGATAAACTTGATTTTGTGAGTCCTGGATTTATGAGCGGACTAATGGAAAAAGCCACCATCCGCGTGGGTATGGATGAGATCAATTATGGTGATGCTCACTACAGAAGATCAGATAATGCGCGAGCATTGTTCAACCCATTTGTTGGAAACTATATCATGGATGCGTTTACAACAGAGCCATTCATTGAATTGCGCTATCAATCAAATGGCTTTATTGGGATGCTGGGTATAACAAATGGTAGACTGAACCAGGAACCTGTACCAGGTGATGACGGGCGAGTGATTTTTGGAAAACTGGGATATGACAAGCAGATGAATGACGACTTTAGGTTGAGACTTACAGGATCGTTCTATAACAGTAGCGATGGAAGTACAAGAGATTATCTCTATGGTGGTGACAGAGCTGGTGCAAGATACTACAGTGTTCTACACACAATTAATGATGATGTAGTTAATAGAAGAGGACCTAGTGATTTTGAGCCGAGATGGAATCCAGGCTTCTCTTCACACACCGCGATTATGATCAACCCATTTGTTAAGTTTAAAGGCCTGGAATTCTTTGGAGTATATGAAACAACAAGCAATGGTGATGACACAGGTGGAGGATACAATCAAATTGCAGCTGATGTAATCTACAGATTTGGTGAAAGTGAAAGGGTATTTCTTGGAGCAAGGTATAATGCGGTAAGCGGTGAAGCTGCTGACGGTGCTGCAACTCAGGAAATTGACCGAACACACCTTGGGTTTGGATACTTCATGACTAAAAATGTGATGATGAAAACTGAATATGTAACAAGTTCATATTCTGGCGATGGATTTACTGGAACGAAACTTCAGGGAGCTGAATTCAGTGGAGTTGTAATCGAAGCGGTGATTCAATTCTAGTTTTAGCTCGATCTTAATGGATGAGAGCCACTCAGTTAATTGGGTGGCTTTTTCCTTTTTATAAGGGTGAAACTTTCATCCCGATCTCGAACTCGATGATTATATCATCCGTCACCTGAATCATTCCAAACATCTTGGAAGGAGGCTCAATATTAAAGTGTGTCATGAGCAATTGTTTCTTCCCTTTCAGTGTCAATTCCGCAGAAGAATGATTGATGACCTTTCCACCGCTAATCTCCACTTGTTTTTGCACGCCGGCAATAAATACCTCTACCTCGGCATCCACATTCAACTCCTCAAATGCATCATTTCCCGGATGTAATGTGATGGAATTGAGCTGTAGAAATAAATGAGGTTCTTCATCGGACTTTAAGAGTTCCTGAAAGTCGCTGTTCATCGCTCTTAGTCCACAGTCAAACTGATCTACCGGGTACTTGAGTCTTAATCCCTCAAACTCAAGCTTTTCATTCAACCAAATGTTCTTGACGCGTATGGAGTCATTAAGGGCCAGTTGGTCCATGCTACATTTAAACTTGTTGAGGTTTGTCTCCCCATGTATGGTAATTGCACTGGCCGTAATTGTCACCTGGTGGTAATTAGCCGTTCCATTTTGACAAAATGCCTGGATCGATGCATACCCAATAACTGTAGTGAACAACATTGCTCTCCAACGGATCATGGCATAATATTATAAAAAGTATGCCATAGGTGTGGTGATCAGATTTTTGAAATAGCTAAAATTTAAAACAGACCGGTGATTTTTCCATTTTCATCGATATCTATTTGCTCAGCTGCAGGCTTAGCTGGTAATCCCGGCATGCGAAGCATTTTGCCTGTAATTGGAATAATGAATCCTGCTCCAGCAGCAATCTCTACTTCTCGAACATTAATGGTAAAGTTGGTAGGTCTCCCATATGAAGCGGCATCATCGGAAAATGAATTTTGAGTTTTTGCCATGCATATTGGAAATTCACCAAAGCCCAAGTCTTCAGCTCTTTTCAGCATCTTTTTAGCATTTGGGCTGTAGCTGATTTTGTTTGCTCCATAGATGCGTTCCGCGATAGCTTTAATTTTCTTGGTGAATGGATCTTCTAATTCATAGGTGGGTTTAAACGGGCCCTCACACTTACTGACAGCCCTCACGACTTTCTCTGCCAAATCCTCCATCCCTTTACCTCCGTTTGCCCATCCATCAGAAATGGACACATCTACTGCGTGGGAGTTACATCTATCAATAATATGTTGCATTTCCTGTTCGGTATCCGCTTTGAATTTGTTGATGGCTACTACCACCGGGATGCCAAATGACTTTAAGTTCTCAATGTGTTTTTCGAGGTTTTCAAGGCCTTCTTCTACCGCTTCTGCATTCGGTTCCATAAGGTTGTCTTTCTTGACTCCCCCATGATATTTTAGTGCTCTTACCGTGGCAACAAGCACTACCGCTTTGGGGCTGATATTTCCGGTTCTGCATTTGATATTAAAGAACTTTTCTGCACCCAGATCTGCTCCGAATCCTGCTTCAGTTACGACATAATCAGCAAGCGACAGGCCCACTTTGGTGCCAATTAGCGAATTGGTGCCCTGAGCAATATTTGCGAACGGGCCTCCATGAATAATAGCGGGGTTGCCTTCAAGCGTCTGAACAAGGTTTGGCTTAATGGCATCTTTAAGCAGGGCCGTCATTGCTCCATGCGCATTGAGGTCTTTTGCAAAAATAGCTTCACCAGAAAAGGTATCCCCAATATAAATATTTCCTATCCGTTCTTTTAAATCCGGTAAGTCTTTGGCCAAACAAAGGATAGCCATGATTTCTGATGCAGCAGTAATATTGAATCCTGATTCCTGCAAGAATCCACCTGTTTTGCCCCCTATCCCTGTAATAATGTGTCTCAATGAACGATCATTCATATCCATTGCCCACCTCCATATTACTGTTCGGGGATCAATGCCAAGGCTTCTTGATCTTGAATAAATGTTGTTATTGATCAGTGCTGAGAGGAGATTGTTAGCTTTTTCGATCGCAGCAAAATCTCCATTGAAGTGAAGGTTGATGTCTTCCATTGGAATGATTTGAGAGTGCCCACCTCCGGTTGCACCACCCTTGATTCCAAAGACAGGTCCTAATGAAGGCTCTCTTAAAACTGCAATCGCTTTTTTTCCAATGCTGTTAAGCCCATCGGTAAGTCCAACAGATACTGTGGTTTTACCCTCACCGGCTGGTGTCGGAGTAATAGCAGTGACAAGAACCATGTTGCTTTTGGCAACCTGTTCCTCATCAATGTACGTTAGCGGAATTTTTGCTTTATACTTTCCGTATTGCTCAATCTCTCCATTGGTGAGATCAAGTTTTTTAGCTATTTCTACAATCGGTTTAGGTGTTACAGATTGGGCAATTTGGAGATCAATATTTTCTGTAGGCATTTAATTGGGGCTTTTATTTTGCTGCCAAAATAGCTCGTATACGGTCCTTTGAATATGATTATTATCAATATTTTGGCTGTAAATAGTCTTATTGGCGTCTTATAGCCTACAATTTACTCAAGTTAATCGCCTCTTCAATTTGTATCATATGACGCTGCTCATGTACCAATAAAAATTCAAAGCACTCCGGCACGTAAAATTTTACTTTTTCACCGAGAGCTGTAGGGATTTTTACATTTTTAAGATCTTTAGTTCTGGCAAGCTTGATTAATTCATTGAACCGGTTCTTCTTCGATAGGAACGTTTCAAAAACCTCATGCATGGAATCAGGACCAATGGCAGGGCGGAAGAAATCAAACGTTTTTACTTTGAACCTTCTCTTTTTTCCCTTTGGCTTGTTCGCATAAATGGATAGTCTCCCCAGAATAGTGCGTCTCATCTCAGGGGTTGCATGATCATTTAGCTTATTGGCATCATCGATGACCTTTTGAAAATTATCCAGATATACATCATATACCTTATTGAGATGCTCCACTACTTCCAATGCTGACCATTTTTTGGGTGAAACTTTGTGAGTTAGTTGTTCAGCAGGCTTTGCCGCGATTTCAGCTTTTATGTAGTTCTTAATCTGGTTGGAGTCCTGAAGGAGCTTTTCGTAATTAACTTCCATTGTATTGTGTTTTTGATTACCCAAAGCTCACGCATCCATTTCTTAAAAAAATTGATCTGTATCAATTAATCTCTTAAGGCTCTTAGACGACTAAATGTCTCCGGTTTCATATTTAAGTAGCTGGCAAGATACTTCTGTGGGATTTGCAATAGCTCCTGAGGACATCTTTTTACAAATGCGTCAAAACGTTCTTTGGCTGCTAAGGTCATCATTTCTACTTCTCTTGAAATACGACCCAAAAGTAAGTCTTCCATAAAGTGGGCTCGCCACTGATAGAATTCCGGAAAGCGATCAAATAGCTCATCCCATTGTTGTTTTGTTATGCCAATCATGGTAGATGGAGTAAGTGCTTCCAGGAAAAAATGAGAAGGCTCTCCCGTGACAAAGGAGTCAAATGCTCCTGAGGGTGATCCTCGGAATGAGAATCCAAGAATTATCTTTTCACCTTTTTCATTGATTAGATAAAGTGCCTGTACTCCTGAAAGCACGAAATAGAAATATTTGGCATAATTACCACCTTCTACTATCATTTCGCGAGAAGCGTATGTTTTTAACTGAAAGTTTGTCGATAAATAATTGTTAGCCTCTTCTGATAAAGGGATGTATTTCCCAAAGGTCTTATCGAAAAGCACTTTAATATCAGAGTTGTCCATGTCTTTAATTTAGGAGCTTCAAAGCTGTACTTAAGTGCAAGTCGTTCCTTAACCGACTGTTGATATCTAACTTTATAACCTCGTTATAGTTTGCTTGTGATTGATCAACAAAATAATCTGGTAGTATGCCTTTGGTTTGCCATGAAACACCTTTAGGGCTATACATCGCATTGGTGATAAACTTTAATCGGTATTCATTCTTTAGGGTAAATGTGGTTTCAATAACTCCCTTTCCATAGGTTTTCTTACCTACCAAAACCGCTCGCTCATGATCACGCAATGCAGCCGCTATTATTTCTGCAGCAGATGCCGTTTGTTCATTGATTAATATGACAATATTTAGATCATAAAACTGATTAACGTCTGCTACATAGTTTGTCACACCGCTGGATCGAGCTTGAGTTCTGAGAACGATATCGTTCTTTTTCATGAAAAGCTTTGCAATGTTTACTCCTTCGTTCAATACTCCACCACTGTTATTTCGAAGATCCAAAATAATATTTATTACTCCTTCGGATTTTAACTGAACTAAAGATGCTTGAAGCTCACCGGCCATGCTAAGAGTTATTTTTCTGAGTTCGATGAGCGCTGCATTTCGGCTGGGTATTTTGGTCACAACCATATTGTCTACCCTTAAAGAATCCCTGGTGAGCGAAACATCAAAGATTTCTATGTCACGTACCACTTTAAGCGTTGATGTTTGATTTAATTCTCCATCTATCAGTTTATTGACCTCATCAATGCTTTTATTTAGAAGTGGTTGATCATCAATCCGTAATATTCTGTCGTTTATCCTTAGCTTTTTTTCAGCTTCAGACCCCTCAGTCAGAGTGGTCACGGTAAGGCTGCCGTCATTGCTATTAAAAGTGCTATTAAATCCCATAGTGACCTTAATTCCTTTTAAAGAGTTAAGAATTCTTTCATATTCTTCATCTGTCCAAAGTGTCGCTAGCTCTGGAGATTCCGGTGGAGAAATATGCCTCAATATTCCCTCAATGGCAGCCCAGTTTAAATCTTCCCTTGTGATGCCATCGAAGTAATACTGGTCAAGAATAAGCTGTTGAACTTCTTCTAAGGTAGCCTCAGCGTTTGCGGACTTATTAATACTAACTTCAAATAATGGCTTTTGCTGACCGGATACATCAAATGAAATAAGGGTGCTGAATAGTAGAACAATCGGTAGACGAATCACATTTTTAATTTTAAAGTGCTGAAGGGAATTTACAATTTAGGAAATCAGACCAAAAGATGGTTTGGTGACAATAAAAAAAGCGGCCCCACCACGAGCCGCTCTATTTGCATCTGTCTGCTGACAGACGCTCCGCCTTAGTTATTCACTACCACCTTGAATAATCTAAAATGCCTACCTACCAATTTTCCAATCCTCAGCAGGAGTGCCAAAGAAGCAATTTGGTGTTACCGGAAATTCACTTGTTATCACATAATAATAGGTGCCGCCGGGATATTCCGGAGTGATGCCGGTTCGACCATTACACTCATCTAAATCTCCCAGATTTGCTACATATTCAAAATCCTGAATATAGTTACCATCGTGATTGCCATCGGGATAATCTACACCTGCTGTGCCAGTACCGGTACGGACGCCACTTTTCAACTGATAGCTACTTTTCAGTTCAATTATCTCACTGGTTGGATCATCCGAAACAGCATATCCATATTTGTAATAAATCGGGAATCCGTCCGCTGCAAAACCATAGATCAGTGAATGCCGAGATCCGTCTTCCTCCCCGGCAAGCCCTACAATGTCGCCATGATAATGATACAGACCTTGGGAGGTTACATGGGCACCAAATACATCCACATGCGTTTCACCCTGATCAGTTACTTTGGCTTGCCATTCCCAGTTTTCTTCACCGTTATTGGGGTTTTCCCATGGTTTGAGCCCCATGGGGTGAAATTCCACCCCATTGGTAGCGATTCCAAATTGCCAAAAATTATCATTGGATGGAGTCGGTGGTCCGGTTTCATCATACACGTATATGGGTTGACCGGTGTAAGTTGGTGACAAATCCAGTTCTCGGGTAATTTCAATAGCAGTAGGGTCTGCGTTTGGAAAACTCCCCACTTCATGATTCGCTAATTGATTGGATGAAATCGTTCTCAAATCAGAAGCAATATCAAAGCAAACTTGCCCTTCGGTTGTATTGGTTGTGACGCAGTTATTTGTAGAGCTACTAGTACTACTTTGCGAATTATCATAATTAGTACCGGTTTTCGGTATGACTTTGAAGTAATATTGAGTAGTTGATGATAGCAATGAAACCTCAAAAGGACTGTTTGTTGTGCCATTAAAAACCACCTGTTCGCCATATCCAATGTATGTGGTGCTGGCTAACTGACTTGTCTGATCACTAAATTCAGCGAACGAATCTTCTGTATTAATTACTACCAAATAGCTGTCTGCCCCGGTATCGGTCCATCCATTGACTACAATCGTATTTCCAGTTTTCGCTCCAAAATCTATCTCAATATCAGGATTAGCATTGGTGTCATTGTCACTTATTGAGATAGAAACAGCCGTTTTTGATCCTTCGGTCAATAGCTCGGGTAAGTTTCCAAGAGTTACAACAATTGTTTCATCACCTTCTACTTCCGAATCGTCAGAAATATTGATATCGAATGATACCTCTGTTTCATTGGCTCCAATTGTTACTGAGCTTTCATTAACAATATAATCATCATTCAATGTTGCTGTTCCTGAAAATGAAAGTGGGATCGAAAGATCAAACCCGGCAGTATTAGGCTGATTGAGATCAATTGATATCGAGATCGTTCCGGCATCTTCTCCAACAGATGAAGGAGCAGAAATAATGCTAACAGAGGCGGAAAAATGGTCGATAATATCATCATCCAAATCTTCACCACATCCCGAAAGCATTAGCGAGCAAAATGCTACAATTAAATATCTGTTCATATTTTATTTATTAATAGATGGCTTCTGTTGATGTACGATCTCTATGCATCCTGAATGATCGGTTTCGATCATTTAGTCGAAGTTTCACGATGTTGTCATGATCTTCGAAAAGGTCTACCATACACGTATTGGAGATGGTGACTTTTTGTATGTTATCCACTTCAAGATTTAGAGAGCCTTTTAAGTGGATGTTTAAATCTCCAAATTCAATTTCATGAATGCTGAATGAAGTACATGCTCCATTCACTTTTATGGACACTCTGCTTTCCAGATATTCGAAGGCTAAATCCCGGATTTCATGTTCCTGAATTTTGATAGGATACTCTTCCGACAGTGCGCTGTAAAAATCTTCTTTATCTACAGTGACAGTCATTTCCAAACCTGATTTCCCATCGTAGATTTCGAACATGGCCATTTTTATATCATGGCTAAATCCGAGATAGAAAGAACTTAATAAAAGGATACTGATTAACTTTTTCATGATTAAATGCCAAGTTTGAAGGTATTGTCAGGTGTGCCTACAAGACACCTTGGGATTACCGGAAACTCCTCTGTTATTACATAAAAGTATTCGTAGGTTTCGTTCCCGATCGTAACCGACCGATCAATTCCATTGCATTCATCCAAGTCGCCATTTGAAGCAGACCATTCATAATCTTTGGTGTATTTCCCATTGTATTCACCGCATGGCTCGTTTACACCATCTCCCGGACGTTCTCCTGGTTTGAGCGAATAACCCGATGTAAGCTTTTCTATCCCATTTCCGTTTGCGGTAGGCGCATACTTGTAATAAACAGGGAAGCCATCTGCTGCCCAGCCTATCTGTATCGCTTCTGATGGAGTAGTATTCCCATCTCCCAGTCCGGCAAGTATTGTGTTTGCATATTCAATCATGTTGCCATGATAATGATAGGTGCCATCCGGTTGCACATGCGCAAAGGCACAATCAAGCCCTACCGTTTCAGCATTGTTTGTTGGTTCAAACACCCAGTCCCAGTTATACTCACCCGTGTTGGTGTTTTCAAAAATGAATGGCTCAGCAGGAGCCGGATCTAATGGAACCCCGTTTCTAGCAATACCAAATCGATAATTTGGTCGATTTTGATCGTTAGTGATCGAGGTTGTAGTTGATGCTTTTGCCGGATCATTCGCAACAAAGTATGTTTTCGTGGAAGTGCTCAGAGTAACCCCTTGTCCGGAAAGCTGGTTTGCATAATCATGATTTGGCACACCATTGGTTACAATCTCTCGAAGACCATTCTGATTAACCGTATTGTCATCGTATGAATTTTCAATATTAGGAGAAAGGTCACAAGCAACATGTTGGTTGGAGGTCGAATTGTCATTAGCACATGAGCTAGATGAGTTATCGTCATTATCTGTAATTGTAATTGTCAGGCTTGAAGAAGAACCCAAACTCACATTCGAAGCTAGTCCTGTAGATGAAACTGTAATGATGATTGTTTCATCATCTTCTTCTTCATTGTCGTCTAATATGATAATCGGAACACTTGCTTCTGATTCCCCATCACTAATTGATACAGAACCGCTTAGCGTCTCATAATCCATATTTGAACTGGCTGTCCCTGATACGGAATAACCAATTGTTAAATTATTTCCTGATTCATTGGCAGGTGAGAGTTTTACTTTGAAACCTGTATTATCACCTTCAGAAGCCGCTGTATTTCCTTCAATACTTACGGTGTAGGCGGTTTCATCAATAACAGGATCCTCATCCTCACCGCATGATTGGGTGATAAAAAGGAGTGTAAGTAAGGTGATAATTTTCGTAAAAGGGGAATGTTTCATAATAGTAATAGTAGGTTTAAAAATATGACGGGGATGGGTTTAAATACCCTACCTTTTTGTTAGTACCTGACATTTTTCAGGCACGTTGGATTTCTTGTTTATGTAAATGATTAGACTCAAAAGACCAGCAATCCCAAAAGCTATTAAAATGATCATTTCTGATGTAAGTTGTTGTTGAGGTATTTCAGTTTTAAGCACTTGCTGATTTTGAAGAGAGGCAAAAGTAAAAGCATCGCTATATGTTTGGTTCATCCTTGTAAGGACTTGTCTAATTTGATGGTTACTCAATACGCTCATAATATTTGTGTCTGAATCCTATAGTGAACAAAGAGAAGTGTGAGATAAACCCTACCAGGGCTTTTGGTATTAGTGGCTACAATGATTGGTTATCAACAGGTTAGCTTGTCGGCGAGTCGAGAATATACACAACCAACGATGAGTTACTTTTGTCATTGGATTAAGCAACGAAAACTAGCAAATACGTGAAGCCACAACTTTGTGAGGAACAAGTCTTCCATCAGGAGTACACCAGCCATGAACTGAAGATCAGGAACTTCCTTTTTTATAAGCTTGGCGATTTAGAAAAAGCGAGGGATTTTACGCAAGAAGCCTTTATAAGATTGTGGGACAATTGTGCCAAAGTAGCCTTGGACAAGGTGAAGGGATTTTTGTTCACTACAGCTAATCGACTATTTCTTGATCATTACGATCATCAAAAAGTAGTCTTAAAATTTGAATACCGAATGGATCGATCAGAAGATCAGATGGAACAAAATCCGGAATTCCTTTATGAGGAAGGTGAATTTAAAGAGCGACTGGAAACTGCAGTATCCACCTTGCCTGAGAAGCAGCGGGTTGTTTTCTTGATGAGCCGAATCGATAAGTACAAAAACAGAGAGATTGCTGAGTTAATGGACATTTCCATTAAGACTGTGGAGAAGCACATAAGTACTGCTGTTAAAACCCTGAAGGATAATCTGGATGAACTTTCTAATCTCAAAGTTTGATGGAGGGTTTATTGTTACTTCCTCTTTATAAGGTCAAGACATTCTAACTATGGAAGAAAACGTATCAAAATGGCTGAATGGTGAGATCACAGAGGAAGAGCTTATTAAGCACATCGGACGTGAAGAAGCATTGAAATATATCCAAATCGTCAAGGAGGTAGATCAATGGGTGCCGGACCAGTCTAAGCATTTATTTGATCCAAAAGAAATCACAGCCCAACCAAAGGCAAAATTGCGATCTATAAGGCCATGGTTTGGCTATGCTGCAGCTGCCATAATTTTCTTGTCCATTGTTTCTTATTTCTGGGTGATTATGGGTGACAGCACCGTAACTTTTTCCTCTCAAACAGGAGAAGTCAGATCCATTGAATTACCAGATGGATCCACTGTTACATTAGCATCAAATTCGGAAATATCCTGGGATGAAGAGGAGTGGGGAAAAGTTGTTGCAATGAAAGAAAAGAGGCTTAAATCAGGAAGTGCTAGCAGAAAACTAAAATTGAGAGGTAAAGCGCTTTTTGAGGTTGAAAAAGGAGCACCTTTCAGTGTGGAGTCTTCTGTTGGAACAGTAGAGGTTCTTGGCACTACATTCGAGGTGGATGATTTTGAGGAGGGCCTCAATGTGGTTTGTTTTGAGGGCAGAGTGCGGGCAAAACCTAAAAAAACATCTAAATCAGTGACTATTTCCGGAGGTGAAGGATACCTTTTCTTTAAAGGCAGATGGGAAAACAAAAGAACCATTACAGATGACGAACCCGTATGGCTACAAAATCAGACAAAATTTGAAAATGCCCCACTTAGCCAGGTGATCAAAAATCTGGAAAAAATTTACGGCATTACAATAGATAAAGGGAACGTTGAAATCACACGAAGATTCACCGGCACCATTCCTAATAACAAGCTGAATGTTGCCCTGAAACTTGTTTTTACTCCTTTTAAAGTCGACTATAAAGTAGATGGAAAGAGTGTGACTCTATCTAAAGGGAATTAATACATACATGCGCGCCTTAGTTTTTACATTGTTTATTCTGACCACCTTGTCATTATATGCTCAGACTGACTCAAAGCCCTTTTTTGGAGCAATTGAAGCCTATGAAAAAAATGATGAAATCACTTTTTCCTTTGATGCTGAGCTGCTTGGGCTGATTGATAATCATACGCTGTTTACTGCCAACGATCTCACTCGCTTTAGGAGTGAAATTGAGCGTCGACTTCCTTTAAAAGTCGAAAAAATCGATGACAAGTACTACACAATGAGCGCCACTGAAACAACCTTTAGAATGGTGGTTTCCGACTCTTTGGATGGATCTATCATTGATCAATCTTTTGGGGTCCTAGTGATAGTAAATGATGCTGCCATCCCAACAAGTTATTCCAGTGGGTTTTGGGAGTTCGATTATAAACCAGATCACACGGATAAGATTCTAATATTTAGCCAGGGGTATAAATCGACTCCAATAGCAGTCAAAGATCTTTTCAATCAGAAGACGCTTGCTGTCAGTCTTGGCTTGACCACTCGTCGGTTAAGCACTGTTGTGGTTGAAGATTATTTAACAAAAGGAATCAATATGCTTCCCTCGAAGCAACAGATACAAATAGATGTCGATGATCTTCCATTGCTCCCCGGTGAAACAGATGGAGATATTTTCGCCTCTATCACGGCGCTCCCAGGCATTACCAATCCGGATGGAAGAGCCGGAAATATTTTTATTCGTGGAAGTGAGACGGATCAAACACTGATTCTTTTTGATAATATTCCTGTCTACCATCGTGGACACTATTATGGTACTATTTCGCCATACAATCCAAAAATTGTAGATGATGTGGAGGTATATCGAAGTGGCTTTCACCCCAGATTAGGTGATCGGGTAGGTGGTGCTATTGTGATCAATTCTGATGAGGCCGTGGATGGATCTAAATATGGACTGGGAGCAAATACCTTGTTCGCGATGGGTTATGGAAAATTTAGACTTTCAGAAAAACTCGGTGGCTCTCTTAGTATTCGAAATTCATATCCAAGAAGTTTTAAGTCACCTAAACTGGAAGAGATATCTGAATCTGTCTTTGCGGGTACTTCCCTCGTTACCCAACAAGGCTTACTGACCAATCGGGTAGAAGTTGGCTTTAGTGACTACAATGGCAAGTTGTCTTATCATATAGATAAACGAAACCGTCTTGGATTGTCAGTTCTTCATACCTTTTCAGATATCAATTTTTTACCGGTCACTCCTCAAGGCCAAATTCCACGGTCAAATGATAACAGGTATAAAAATACGGGAGCTAACCTTTTCTGGAAGTCAAACTGGGGACAAGGATGGAAATCAAATTTGAGCACTACGTATTCTAACTATGATTTTGAATTTCAGGTGAACACTTTAGCGCCAGATGTGGAGCCTTTTCTATCTAACAATAGCATTGATGATTTTAATGTAATACAGGAATTTTCAAAAGAAAGTAGTTATTCCAGCTTTCAATTTGGGCTGGACTATAAGTGGCAAAACGTATCTACCAATTACCAAAACCAGCTAAGAGATTCTTCAATTTATAAAATACAAAAGACAGTCACGTCTAATACGATTGCGCCATTTGCAAATTATGAATATTATGGATGGAATAAATGGTATTTACAAGTGGGTCTCAGGAGCACATACTATAGTGCTTTAAATGATTTTAGCGTTTCTCCCAGGGTTCTGTTCAACTATGATTTATCCGATCGAATTACTTTGAAGGGCTCTCATGGATGGTACAATCAATTTTTAAGTCAAGTGAAAAATTTGGAGTACTCTAGTGGCGGATTCGATAACGAACTATGGACCCTGGCGGATGATGAATCCGGATTTATCATTCGGGGGTCTCAGTCAATGTTCGGAGGAGTAGTTGATGTCAATGACTGGATTGTTGATGTGGAGGCATTTTATAAAAATGCAGATGATGTGACCATTTATGAAGACAGAAGACTGAATCCGAGCAAGAGATATTATGCGATGGATCAGGAAACTTATGGAGTTGACTTTTTAATAAAAAAGCAAGTATTTCAAGAGCTATCCATTTGGACTGGATATTCTTACCATGATTCTAAGATCGCAATAGACACAACAGATCAAATTAGCTATAAGTCAAAGTATGTTCAGCCTCATGTCTGGTTTACAGGAGGAGCTTTTAAGAAAAATCGCTGGAAAATCTCTGCCGGATGGAGATATGCCTCAGGTTTATATGCATATTCACTGGATATTGCGTTTGCTGAGTCTATTTTTAAAGCAGGACCTCCGCCTGGATCCGGCCCACCTCCTTCTGGTCCTCCACCCCGTAATCCATTCGAAGATGTTCCGGAAAGATATCCGAGTGTGCACTCACTTGACATATCAGCTTCCTATAAAATTCCACAAACAGATCAGCGGGAGTGGAGTGCATCTTTCGGTCTGTCTATCATCAATTCCTTGAATCAATCAAACCTGACAGATAGAGTGTACAGGAGTAGAGATGGATTTGTGGATAGAGAAGCCATTGGGTTTGCACCAAACCTGATGATCATCGTAGAGTGGTAGATTTGACTACAATTTCTAACTGCACGTGACGTTTTGGGATTAACTTAACTGAAAATCGTGTTATGCAAAATCTAAGAACGAGTGTGTCATTCGTAGCACTATTGCTATGTCTGATTATACAAGCCCAACCGGTCACTAAAATTGAAGTTCAGCTTGATGTAAGCAAGAAAGAACGAATCGCTGTAAAAGTTTTTCCTCCAGAACAAAAGTCAGATTGGCGATACGTAATTCCTGAAATCATTCCCGGCACCTATATGAAAATCAACTACGAGCGATTCTATGATAAAATAAGAGCAGTAGATGTAGAAGGCAATAAGATGAAGGTAAAAAAGAAAGATAATGTCTTCCTTATATCAGGAGATCAACCACTTGACTACATGACTTATGAGGTAGAGCAAAGCCAGGGTGATTGGAAAATATGGGATCGAATTTTAGCCTGTGCCGGTACTGTTTTTACTGAGGATGGCTATCTGCTAAACTTCCAGCTGATCAGTGGATATTTTGAAGACTTTAAGGATTTACCCTATGAAGTAGAATTCTTGAAGAAGAAAGATCTCTTTGCAGCCACTTCCATGAACGCAACATTAAGATCTGCTGAAAAAGATGTATTCAGAACAAACAATTATTTTGAATTAATTGATCAGCCAATTTTATACAGCGAACCAGATACTACCTCTTTTCAAATAAATAATAATCGTTTCAAAATTGCTGTACACTCCGAAACGGAAAAGGTGAAAGCTGAAATGCTTAAACCTCGACTTACCAAAATCATGCATGCAATAGATTCGTTTTCAGGCTTCACAAGTGAGGAAGATTATCATTTTATTTTCTATTATGTGAATAAAGATCGATTGAAAGGAGTGCTAAAAACGTTTGGAATGGGTTCTGCACTTGAGCATAATCAATCGTCAATTTATTATTTTAACGAGGCAGTATGGGATTCTACATTTAGTAATCTTGACTGGATTGGAGCACATGAGTATTTTCATACCATTACTCCTCTAAGCTTGCATAGTGAGAAGATTCATGACTTCAACTTTGAAACGCCTGATATGTCAAAGCATGGATGGCTTTATGAGGGTGTTACGGATTATTTTGCTGCATTGCTTAGTGCTCAGTACGATCTGTCTAATTCGATCACATTCAATATGAAATGGGCGGTTTACACAGCGGAAAAGCAAAAGCCAAGAAGCTTCACAGAAAGTAGTCAGAATATCATCAAGAAAAATATGTTTAGCTGGATAGGTAAGATTGGCCAGCTTGGCAATTTTTACGAACGAGGTAAGCTTGTAGCAATGGCAATGGATGTAGAGATTTTTGAAAATTCTGAAGGAGAAAAGCGACTTATTGATGTGATGTTGGAGATGAGAAAAGATTTTGAAGGAAGCTATTTTCCAGATGACCAATTACGCGATTTATTGGTCAAATATTCATACCCTGAAATTGGTGAAATCTATGATAAATATGTGGAAGGGAATGAGGTGGTGCCGTATGAAAAGTATTTTTCAAAACTAGGATGGAAATATTACCCAAAAGGAAGTAAACGCCCGTCATTTGGTAGATTCGGTATTTTTTATGACGATGAGAATCAGAAATACTATCTAAAAACCGTAAAGAAGAATATAATTGGATTCCAAAAAGGAGACACCCTTAAAACAGTAAACGGGGTTGATGCTACTCGTGAAAATGCATTGGAAGAGCACTTCTTTTCTTACATCTTTTACCCGGAAGAAAACAAAGAGCTAACCATTGAGGTGTTAAGAAATGGAGAGTTGATAAAGTTGGCAGAAAAGCCGGCAGAAGAAAAGATAAAATTTCCTCAAATTGTGGTTCAAAAAGAATTCACTGAAGAGCAAGAACTCTTTAGAAAAGACTTTTATGAGCAAGAATGAAAATCTTTACAAAAAAAATAACGGTAACCAACGATCACCTCGATTTCAATGACCATGTGAATAATCTGGTGTACATGCAGTGGGCCCTGGACATTTCTCGTGAACACTGGCTTTCGGAGATTACAGGAGAGATCGATGAAAAATATTTCTGGATGGTGCGCTCACACCATGTCGAGTATAGAAAGCAAGCTTTTCTGGGTGATGAAGTTACAGTAAAGACTTATGTGGATGGATACAGAGGTCCTTTTTCAGACCGGATCGTAAAGGTTTATAGAGAAGATGAACTGCTTGTAGAGGTAAAATCCAATTGGTGTTTAATAGACAGAGAGACGCAGAAACTAAAAAGAGTGCCTGATGAGATTCAAGCACTCTTTCAATAGTGGAGCTAATGGGATTCGAACCCATGACCTCTACACTGCCAGTGTAGCGCTCTAGCCAACTGAGCTATAGCCCCAAGAGTGAGCGAAAATAAATAAAAGCTACTTAATCACCCTCCGAAAATTTTTCACATTCTTTTTATAATAGTCAGCAAGCAGGCTAGATTCTATGACCCCCTTAGACGATGACGCATGAATAAATAAGATCTTATCTTCACTTACATAAGTGATCATACCGCTGTGAAACCACTTGCTACCCTTCTTTTTGAATTTGAAATAGACAAGATCTCCTTCACGGATACCGTCCCATCCACGTTTCTTTCCTGTTTTAGATTGCTCTTTGGCGGTTCGTGGCATGTCCACTCCAATGGTACTATACGCATTATATATGAGGCCTGAGCAGTCAATGCCTGAACGTGACATGCCTCCCCATTTATAAGGGGTGCCAATGTATGAGCGACCAGCTACAATTACCGTTTCAATGTTTCGCTTTCTGCGCTTCTTTTTTTTCTGCGCGGGGGCTGAAATAAAAATACCTGCTATCAAAAAGGCTGACAGCAGGTACCGAAAATATTTTAATTGATTATTTTTCACTTACCTAACCACGAATTAAACATCCATTGGGTTTTTTCCTGTGCGTTTACCAACCCAATCATCATGTCTTCCGTCTCATTGTCTTCTGCTTCAACGGCCAACTCTTTCACTTTATTTTCCTGAGCTACAAGTGTGGTTAGATTGCTGACAATCATTTTGACAAGAGCTTCATCCTTAGACTCATCTTTCACTGATTGGATGTTAGACTTTTCCAGATAAGTTTCTAAAGCATGATCAGGCCGACCACCGATTGTCAAAATGCGCTCGGCAATCTCATCGATGTTTTCCAAAGCTTCTGTATATAACTCCTCAAATTTTGCGTGCAATTCAAAGAATCTTGGACCTTTAATATTCCAGTGTGCTCCTCGTGTATTTTGATAATACACGTGAAAGTCTGACAATAATTGATTGAGTTCGTTTATTAATTTATCGTTCATTTTCAGAATAAAATTTTGATTCCCTTTCTATTTGGTTAGTAAACAGAATAAATCAAGGTTTTGTTCGGATTGATCGGCTAAACTAAAGTCTTCAAATGTGATCGATTTTACCAGCTCATCGTCCGTTTCTTTAAGCCTGTTTCTATTCACACGATTGAGTATGTCATAAGGAATTCTAAGCAAACCTGCAGGGAGCTTATGCTGTAAGTCGAAGATGTCAAATCGCATGAGCCGCTGAACTGAAATGCGGTTTCTTTCATGGTATTTCAATACGTTCTCATTTCCGGCTATTCCCTTCATCTCCACATTGTCGAAAAACCTTTTGCATAATGCCGTTAGTTCATCTCCGGTGTACTCTCTTTCATGCCATGGGTTTCTTGAGAGTGTCATTTTAATATTCGGGGTGGTTATTAGTGCTCTACCGCCTGGTTTCAGTACCCGATGGATTTCTTTTATAAATCCATCATCATCTTTTACATGCTCGATCACCTGAAATGTGATGATAGTGTCAAATGTATTGTCCTCAAACGGGAATGGAGGGAACACACCACTCATAAATTCATAATTTGGAAACTTCTTTTCCAGACGATCAATTACTGATTCTATTTTATCAATTCCTACGTATGAATCCGCTAGTGGAGCCAGCAGTTCTACTCCTCGACCTTCACCACATCCAAGCTCTAGTAGCTTTCCTTTAATGTAAGGTTTAGCTTGATAATAAGCTGAGAGGAGTCGTTGGTGGATCACATTGTCCGAAGGAATTTTATCTGAGGCTATTTCCGTGGTGTATACACTCATTAGAATATGGGTCTGCGAATGATTTTTTGTTTAAAGAGCACAAAGAAAATCAATTATATGGCTAATTTGGATACCTATGAGAAAGCAAATCCCATTATTCAGCATTTTTGCCCTTTTGATAGGATTCTCAGCCCATGCAATTAATTTTTCCAGAGTGAATGTGGCATGGCAATACGATGTAGCATTTGATGTGAAAATGGCTCATCGAGTGGTGAAGGACGAAGCTGGAATGTTTGTGTTTTTAAAGGTTTCATCAGATTCCATAGACTACTGGACCTATGAGTTTTTACTTCAGGAGGAGTATGAATCCGAAGCTCATCGCACCATTCAGTCTCCTTCCCTTGATACATTGGTGGACGTCAATGGACAGGTACTATTAAAATTGAACCTAAATCAAGTGAAAGAAAACTTGCTGGTAGTAAAGTTTTCAAAGCCTGAACAATTCTATTATTATGATATCAGCCTTAGAATCGGTTCATTGTCTTACCCCTCG
Source organism: Ekhidna sp. (assembly GCF_965228795.1). Lineage (GTDB taxonomy): Bacteria > Bacteroidota > Bacteroidia > Cytophagales > Cyclobacteriaceae > Ekhidna. The sequence continues at coordinate 4,221,649 of NZ_OZ245839.1, read as the reverse complement.
ATCTATCCCATAAATGAACAGCGGTTGCCGATTTTGGAAAGCTATATCAATAGATCAGGGCATCAATGGGTGGGTAGTGATACTCTTTTAGCGATGCAATATTTAGAAGTTGCGCCTCCTGCAGACCCTCCAATGGCTGACATGAAGCCACTAGCACCACAGGTGAAACTAGACTCTTCATTTGTTTTTAGTGAATCACCTGACTTCAGAGAAAATTACTTTTACAATGTGCGTAAGGACTCGCTTGCTACCGTTGGTGTTACAATACTACGGGTGCCCCCTTATTTTCCGGAATACCGAAAGTTGAACGAACTGATTGAGTCTATGCTTTACCTTACAAGCGAGCAGGAAAAAAAAGCAATGCTAGGCTCTAAGAATCCGAAAGAATCATTCGATTCGTTTTGGCTCAACACATACAGTACTAAATCAAGGGCTAGAAATGCAATCAGGAAGTATTACAACAAGTTAGAGAACTCAAATAGGTTATTTACAGATTACAAACCTGGCTGGAAAACGGATCGAGGCATGATGTATATCGTTTTTGGCAAGCCTGATGAGGTTTATCGATCCGCAAGTTCAGAGGAATGGTATTATGATAATGGTGGTGCCTTTGAGTTCACGATTATCTCCTCTTTTTTTGCACCCAAAACATACACACTCAGAAGAAGCAGGGATTTCGAAGAGCAATGGTACACTCAAATAGCAGCGATGCGGCGATGAATCAATGAACAAAAAATCAGATATTATTTATGGTCTTCGAACGGTTATCGAAGCGGTTAAGTCAGGACAGCATTTAGAGCGTGTGTTTATACAAAAAAACCTCAAAGGCGACTTGTATAAAGAGCTGATGCTGGAATTGCATCAGACCTCAACACCCATTTCGAAGGTTCCGGCTGAGCGGATTAATAAATTCACTAAAAAAAATCATCAAGGCGTTGTTGCACTAATCTCCCCTGTGCAATATCACTCGCTCGAGCATTTGATTCCGAAGCTTTATGAAGAAGGAAAAAATCCCCTAATCCTAATTCTGGATGAAATAACTGATGTACGAAACTTTGGAGCCATAGCCCGTACCGCTGAATGTCTGGGTGTGGATGGAATTGTAATTCCCTCAAGAGGAGGTGCACAAATCAATGAGGATGCTGTTAAAACTTCCGCCGGGGCATTCAATTATTTGCCGGTGTGCAGAGAAAGAAGTCTCATTGATGCGGTTCGCTTTCTGCTTGATTCGGGAATTAGCGTTGTTTCATGTTCTGAAAAAACAGAAAAAACACTCGATCAAATAAACTTCACCATTCCTACAGCCATAATCATGGGCTCAGAGGAACGAGGTATTTCCCCCGAACTAATAGATCTATCCAACGAGATCGCAAAGGTTCCAATGATTGGTTCCATAGAGTCTCTCAATGTTGGTGTAGCTGCAGGTATGGCTTTATACGAAGTTCAAAGGCAGAGGAAGTCTTAAACGAATTTATCGCCTTTTTCTGCCTTAACATCGGTGATAAAATCTCTGAATACAGATGAATCTTCTTTCTTACAAACCAGGAGCACATCGTCAAAGTCAGCGATAAGCATGCCTTCGCATCCTTGCACTACTGTTATCTTTCCTTTTCTTCCTTTGATGTAATTGTCTTTTGAGTCATAAGTCATGACTGATCCTTCTATGACGTTTTCATCTTCGTCCTTGCTCTTTATTTCATGCAGTGCATTCCATGACCCCAAATCAGACCAGCCAAAATCGCCGGGCACAACATAAACGTTGTTGGCTTTTTCCATGATGGCATAATCAATGGAGATGTTTTTACACTGACTGTAAGCTTTCTTTATAAAAAGCTGCTCATTATCCGTGTAATACTCGGAGAGCCCGTCTGCAAATAAACTGGCTATTTCTTCATCATGCTTTTCAAAGGCTTTAATGATTGAGTCGATGGACCAAACGAAAATGCCAGAGTTCCATAGAAAATCTCCGCTTTCTAAAAATTTAGCAGCAAGATCAGCTTCTGGCTTTTCAGTAAAGGTTTTAACCTTTTTAACAGGAACACCAGGTTCGCTGATGTACTGAATGTATCCGTATCCGGTCTCCGGTCGATTGGGTCTGATACCAATCGTTATCAGTTTTTCTTCACTAGCAGCACTATCCACAGAGGTTGAGATTACCTCTTTAAACTCTTTCTCCTTAAAAATGGCATGATCAGATGGACTCACTACAAGAACCGCATTCGGATCCTTTTTCATGATTTTATAAGAAGCATAAGCAATGCAAGGGGCCGTATTTCTCTTTTCCGTCTCAAGAAGAATTTGATGAGATTCCAATTCCGGAAGCTGCTCCTTGATAAGTGCGTCGTATTTTTCATTAGAAACAACCCAGATTTTATCCGGAGTTGTAATCTCTGTAAATCGATCGAAAGTCATTTGCAAAAGTGACCTGCCGGTCCCTAGCACGTCCAAAAATTGTTTTGGTTTTGCATCCCTGCTGTATGGCCAAAATCGGGTTCCACTTCCGCCAGCCATAATCACTACATAAATATTTGTACTCATAAGATTTTGGTGAGAAATTCGCGTTAGAATTAACCTCGGCAAATATACATTTATCCCTAAGTAATTGGGGATACAGCAAGCCAACCTAATCTAGTATTTGTTTGCCATCAAGGTTTTGATTAACTTTTTACTTTACATCTTATAATTGATGGAGACAACTTTGGAAGTGGGTCTTAAGGAAAGCCTTAAGCGCGTCTTTGGTTACGATAACTTTAGAGGCAAGCAGGAGGATATTATTAATAATATCCTGGACAGGGAAAATACATTTGTGATAATGCCAACAGGGGCAGGAAAGTCACTATGCTATCAGTTGCCAGCCATTGTACAAGGGGGAACAGCCATTGTCATTTCACCACTGATAGCTTTGATGAAAAATCAAGTGGATCAGATGAATGCAGTTGGCATTCATGCACGATTTTTAAACTCTACACTTACTAAGTCTGAAAGCAACAGGGTAAAAAAAGATACGATATCAGGGGTGGTCAAGCTTCTTTATGTGGCACCCGAATCACTGACCAAAGAAGAAAACGTAGAATTCCTTAAGCAGGCAAAAATATCTTTTGTAGCCATAGATGAAGCTCATTGTATTTCGGAATGGGGACATGATTTCCGACCGGAATACCGTCGAATCAAAGATATCATCGCAAGGCTTGGTGAAATACCAATGATTGCTCTCACGGCGACAGCAACACCAAAGGTTCAGCTCGACATTCAGAAGAATTTGTCGATGGATGATGCAAGGTTGTTCAAGTCCTCATTCAATAGAACCAATCTCTATTATGAAGTTCGCCCAAAAAAGGATGCTAAAAAGCAACTGATCAGATTCATCAAGGATCATAAAGGAGAGAGTGGTATTATCTATTGTCTGAGTAGAAAGAAGGTACAGGAAATCGCCGAATTTTTGCGTGTGAATGATATCAATGCTGCACCGTATCATGCCGGTATGGAATCCAAAGAGCGGATGAAGAACCAGGATGGATTCCTGAATGAAGACATTGATGTAATTGTTGCAACAATTGCCTTCGGTATGGGTATTGATAAGCCGGATGTGCGATTTGTCGTGCATTATGATGCTCCTAAATCCATTGAAGGGTATTATCAGGAAACAGGTCGTGCTGGCAGGGATGGTATAAATAGTAACTGTCTGATGTTCTATTCTTATAATGACATCTTGAAACTTGAAAAATTCAATAAAGACAAGGCAGTAACAGAGCGTGAAAATGCACGGTTTTTATTGGATGAGATGGCCTCATATGCAGATTCAGCCATTTGTAGGCGTAAGCAATTATTGCATTATTTCGGGGAAGAATTTCCGGAGGATAATTGTGGCCAATGCGATAACTGTGTCCATCCGAAGGAGCAGTTTGAAGGAAAAGAAATAATAGAATTAGTGATCAAGGCTGTTCAGCAGACCAACGAACGTTTTGATATCAATCACCTGGCTTCTTTGCTGGTAGGTAAGGCTACCCAGCATGTAAAAAGCTATGATCATGATAAATTAGATCTTTTTGGAAAAGGAAAGGAGATTGATGAAGATGAGAATTTTTGGAGATCAGTGATCCGACAAACACTGCTTCATGAGTTTTTGAAAAAAGACATAGAAAACCCTTCTGTATTTAAGGTTTCAAAAAAAGGAGCTGACTTCTTAAAAAGTCCATATTCGCATAAGCTTACGAAAGATCACGATTATACCACAGAAGCAGATACGGAGGAGGAGTCAGACAGAGCGCCGGTAAATGTCAGTGCATACGATAAGACGCTTTTTGGTATACTCAAAAAGCTTCGCAAGGATATCGCACATCAGGAAGATATTCCACCATATGTGATTTTCAGTGATCCTTCTCTAGAGGAAATGTGTACGGTATACCCAACGACCATGGACGATTTGAAACAAATCGTAGGTGTGGGTGAAAGTAAGGCCAAAAAATTCGGTGAACCATTCCTTCAAATGATTGATGAGTATGTGGAGGAAAATGATATTGTTACTGCATCCGATGTACTTGTAAAATCTTCAGGCACTAAGTCGAAGAACAAAATATACATCATTCAACACATCGACCAGAAAATGGATTTCGAGGAAATCGCTGAGGCAAGAGGAATGACGTATGAGCAGGTTATCGCTGAGGTTGAAAATATCTGTTATTCAGGTACAAAACTGAATATTGATTACTACATCGATCAACTACTTGATGATGACCGACAGGATGATATTTATGACTATTTCTTAAATGCTGAAACAGACGAGCTGAAAGTAGCCATGGAGGAGTTAGGTGAATATTATTCAGAAGATGAGGTTCGATTGATGCGAATAAAGTTTATGTCTGAATACGCACATTGATACAATTGCTTTGAAAAACGAATGAATACGGTGAACTTAGCCACCTGTTTTCAAAATCACACTCAATGAACATTCTAATTCTTGGTTCCGGTGGTCGGGAGCATGCACTCGCCTGGAAGGTAAAGCAAAGTCCAAAATGCGGAAAAATCTTCATAGCTCCGGGTAATGGAGGAACGCATAAGGTGGGTACTAATCTGGATATTGATCCTAAAAACTTCGAGAAAGTAGAGGCTGCCATAAAGGAAAATGAAATAGATATGCTAATCGTTGGACCGGAAGACCCGCTGGTTAATGGTATAGTAGATCATTTCCATTCGAATAAAGCGTTCAAAAAACTTCGAATTATCGGTCCCAATGCGAAGGGAGCTCAGTTGGAAGGCAGTAAGGAATATGCCAAGGAGTTCATGAAAAAATATGACATTCCAACAGCAGATGCACGAACTGTTACAAAGGACAACCTTGAAGAAACGATTAAATATATGGAGCGGTTGGAGCCCCCATATGTTTTAAAGGCTGACGGTTTGGCCGGAGGAAAAGGAGTGATCATTACTGAGGAGTTAGAAGAAGCTCGGAAATCCCTTCGAGACCTTATCGAAAACAAAAAGTTTGGGGAAGCAAGTGAAAAAGTGCTCTTGGAGCAATTTTTAAAAGGAATAGAAGTATCCTTTTTTGTCATTACAGACGGCAAAGACTATCGCATCTTACCGGAAGCCAAAGATTACAAGCGAATAGGTGAAAAGGATACAGGGCTCAATACCGGAGGAATGGGAGCAGTTTCTCCAGTGCTATTTGCCGATCGGGCATTCAAGGAAAAAGTAAACAAGCGCATTATTAAGCCTACCATTGAAGGGCTGAAAAAGGAAAAGATCGACTATTGTGGATTTATATTCTTTGGCCTGATCAATGTAGGTGGGGATCCTTTTGTAATCGAGTATAATGTGCGTATGGGTGACCCGGAAACAGAGGTGGTGCTTCCACGAATTAAAACAGATTTCCTGGAGCTACTTATAGCTGCTGCTGACAAAAACCTAATTGACACAGAAATAGAGTATGAGCGGTTTACTGCCTCAACTGTAATGTACGTTAGTAGAGGTTATCCTGAGTTTTATGAGAAGGGTCATGAAATCTCAATCGGAGATATACGAACCGTGCTCCCTTTCCATGCCGGAACCTCAATGAAAGACGGAAAACTAGTAACGAGTGGCGGTAGAGTGATCGCTTTAACAGGTCTTGGAAAGAACCTTGGCGAGGCACTGAGTAAATCTTATGCCGGTGGTAGAGAAGTGAATTGGGAAGGCAAAAGATTCCGACAGGATATCGGATTCGACTTAAAGGAGCTGGGTCAATAATTTTCATCAGCTCCAATATTCAAATTCCTAAAGATATCTATTAGATTACGGGATTATGGGATGCGCTAGTTGTGGTACAGGAGGATCGGCAGGATGCAAAAACAATGGTCATTGCAGCACGGGAGGATGCAATAAGCTCAATGTATTTGACTGGCTGTCAAATATGGATGTACCTGCCATGCATCGGTTCGATGTAGTGGAAGTTCGTTTCAAAAATGGCAGGAAAGACTTCTACCGTAATGCCAAAAAACTGGACATAGTAACCGGAGATCCGGTGGTTTTAGATGTCCCAAACGGTCATCACATTGGGTACGTTTCGCTTCAGGGTGAGTTGGTGAGACTTCAGATGTCAAAAAAAGGCATCAAGGATAATGATGAGGTTCGTGAGATTTACCGAAAAGCCACAACTCGCGACATGGAACGATGGGAAGAGGCCAGAAATCGTGAAGAATCGGTCATGTACCGAACCAAAGAAATCATACAGGATACAAAGCTCGAAATGAAACTCACTGATGTGGAGTTTCAGGCGGACGGTACAAAAGCCACATTTTTTTATTCTGCAGAAGGTCGAGTTGACTTCAGAGAGCTGATTAAAATCCTTGCCGGGGAATTCAAAATTCGTGTGGAAATGCGTCAGATCAGTGTTCGTCAGGAGGCCGGTCGAATTGGTGGTATAGGTGTGTGTGGAAGGGAGCTCTGCTGCTCTACGTGGTTGACTGATTTTAAAAATGTGAGTACTTCAGCGGCCAGATACCAAAACCTTTCCCTTAATCCAAGTAAACTTTCTGGGCAGTGTGGAAGATTGAAATGCTGCCTCAATTATGAACTTGATACGTACACTGAGGCGTTAAAAGATATACCGGAGGTCGAAGAGCCCCTGATCACCCAGAGAGGAAAAGCCAAACTTCAAAAAACCGATATCTTTCGGAAGATCATGTGGTTTGGTTATGATGATGACAACAACTGGCACGCAGTGGATGTCGGCAGAGTGAAGGAAATTCAAACGCTCAATAAAAAAGGAGAAAAACCAGCATCACTACAAGAAGATGAGATAGAAGTAGATAACCTGGAAACGGGTAAAATAAATAGTGACCTGGAAGCCATGGACAAAAAGTTTAGTGGCAAGGGGAAAAAGAAGAAGAAAAAGAAAAGAAATAAGTTTAGAGGAAAGAAGCCCAAAAACAAAAAACCAGAACAATCCTGATATGAGATACTTAGCTATTTTTCTGATCTTTATTCTGATAGCTTCATGCGACTCTAATCGCGTTTATGAAGATTTCAATGATATGGAAGAAGCGTTTTGGCATCAGGATTCCACACAATCCTTCATCTTTCAAATAGAGGATACTACCAAATCATACAATCTACTTGCTACCTTTAGAAACGCATCTTCTTATCCATTCTATAACCTGTACTTTCAATACACTTTGACTGATTCCGCAGGTAACATTTTGAGAGAGCAGCTTAAAGAAGTAGACCTTTTCGACCCAAAAACAGGAGAGCCTTATGGAAGTGGCTTAGGAGATTTATTCGATCATTCGTTTCCATTGGAAGAAGGCTACCAATTTTCAGTCCCTGGAGAATACAGAATGTCTTTTGAGCAATATATGAGAAGAGATACGCTCCCGTTTATTTTATCTGTAGGAGCTCGAGTCGAATTCGTCAAGTGATTTAGGTCCTTCCCTCATCTTGCTATTCGTATCAACAATGATTCGTTGAATCTCATCTTTGTATTTGAAATAATATACTAGCGGAAGTACAGGCAATAGAATAACACCAAAAACAATCCAACCAAGTTTTTTCCATGTGTTTAGATGTCGATTGAAAAGCACAATGGAAATCATCAAACCAAGCACTGTTAAATACACTAATCCAAGCATCATTTTTTCCAGTGTCTCCGAACCCGGTAAAACAAAAAATTGATACACCCAAAAAGAAGCGCAAAGCAAAAGACTAATTAGAATATGGTGATGCTTTTTCACAACTAATTAGAATATAAGAATTTCCTCATTTTTTCTTTAGCACTATCTGGATCCAGCCAAAATTCCCGACTATGGAATCTGACATGCGGCCAGTTTTTCATTAGGAGGTGAAAATGCTGGAAAGCATAAATCTGTTTCGGTGAGAGCGCCTGATAATATCGTTCGTCATCGGTTAATATCAGCCCGGTATAGGTGTCTCCTTTCTTAACCGACAAATCTGCAAAAGGCAGCTCTTTGGCCAACATAAATTCATCAAATTCATGAAAAGACTTATCCTGAATCTTATTTCTTAAGAACCAGTCCACATGATGCTCCTGATACTCAGGTAGATGAGGTTTCCATTTCCCAATACTCACCTGCCATGCGTATTCAAGGTATTTTTTTAGCAACTTAGGGCCCTCATTTTTTGTGTCCTCGGTTTTGAGAAGCTGAGGGAGGATGCTGCAAACCACCATCACTTTTTCTCTTGCACGTGTCACAGCAACATTCAATCTGTTCTCACCACCATCAGCATTAAGGCTGCCAAATTGTACCTTCATTTTTCCTTTCTTATCCGGTGCGTAACCGATACTGAAAATGATCACATCACGCTCGTCTCCCTGAACGTTCTCAATGTTTTTAACAAAAAGCGAGTCAGGCACAAGTATGTTTTTCTTAGCTGATCGTTCCTCAAGGAGGTCCAGAATCAATCCTTGCTGTTTATAATTAAAGGTGACTATCCCAACCTCTTTTTCCGGAGACTGCTGGATTAGCGTAAGGGCCTGGGCAACAACCTCACTTGCTTCGAGCTCATTCACTCCGTCTTCCCACACACCTTTGGTTTGAATGTATTCTATGCCCGGCTCTTTTTTGTTCACGTAAGCATAGTCAGGTAATAGTCGAAGCTTACCTTTATAAAAGTGCTCATTTGAAAAATCGATGAGCTCGAGTGATTTACTTCTATAATGACCTGCGAGACTTACCTCAGGAAGGTAATGCCGAGTGAGATTTAGTAACGAGTCGATGGCTAACTCAGGAATGTCATCGTCTTCATCATCCCACCTGACACGATATAAATCACTAGGCTGTAGCTGCATGCTATCACCTGCCACTACAATCTGTCTGCCTCTGTACATGGCCGGAATCCCTCGTTCGGCAAAACATTGTGAAGCCTCATCAAAAATCACCAGGTCAAACATTTCCCTCATGGGAAAAATGGCGGAAGCACTTTCAGGTGAGCACATCCAACAGGGAAGAAGCGTGAATAGCTCATCTGAGAATTCCGAAATTACCTTCCTGATTGGCCAAATACGACGTTTTTTTGTGACCTGATGCTGCAGATCACGATATGTCACGCGATTTTTAAGCCGATTGTACTCAATGTTTTCATACGTCTTTTCGCGAGATTTCAAAAGTAAAATCTCTTTACTTGCCTGCCGTTTTGATTCAATTTGATCCCGAAGCTCCTCGGCCAATGCGTCTAATTTCCCACTCGCAACATTTCTAAGGTCAGGGTATTTCGACTCGATGTGATCGATCCATGCTAGAGAAAGGCTATTTTGAAAAAGATCAATTCCCTCATCAATATTTGCAGCCTCACTGGATGTGATTTCATACAACACTTTTTCCTCTTCACTATTTAGGTTGGCTTTCAACTTGTGATATTCACAAATGGCATCAAAGTCTTTCTTTAAAAGCTTCTCCAGTTTATGAGGATCTTCCTTTTTTAGAATGATTGCTCGAATCTGATGAATGTTGATGTATCGCTTCCAGAGTGAGAGCTGCTGTGGAATTTTGTGCAGTAGGGATATTAATTGATCGAGCCTCTTATGATAGTTTTTGTGATCCAGTTTAGATATAGGAAGATAGTCATTAAGCGACCGGATGGTTTGGCCAACCATATACATATTCAAGCCCATCTTCTGCCAGTAAAACCAATCTTGAAGATCGATCTTTCTAAAACCTTCCGGAAAATTGTGAAGCCATGGGTTGTCTTGAATCAAAGACAATGAATGCTCAAAATTCAATCGATTATCGATGCGTTCGACCAAGACCTTGAATCCTCTTTTGTTACTCTTAAGATCATTGGCCACCAGTACCCTTTTAAGAAATATTTTTTCCTTCGAGAATAGACTCCAGCGCAACCAGCTAAATGGGTTTTTTCTTGCTCTCATTGCCGATTGTAGCACTTCCTGAAATCTGCCCAGCTGATCTGACTTCAGTGTGCTTTCGATACTAACCCCACGGAAACAGGCCATCATGGTGCGTTCAGTCTGTGACAGCCAATTCAAGTCTTTTGTAGGTGTATCTGCATGAAGTTGTTGGAATACCTTGAACACAACAGATTCTTTGAGCCCCTCATGTAGCTCCATTAGTTCAGGTAGCTTGTTGGATAGATATTCACCGGTTTCAAAATCCACCGGCTGAGAACAAAATGTTTTGCTTTTGGAAATCAACATTTCATTAAAGGATGGCACCTCATGAAGGACGTCTTTTAGCTTGACCAGATCATTTGTTTGGAATCCGGCAAACGAAGGACCTTTAGTCCAGAAATGGGTTCGTTTCTCAAACTTGTCGAAGTAATTGAGATAGGTTTTGAACTTTCTTACGGTCTCGTCAAGGCTTGAAAAATGAAAAGCTCGATACTCAAGGTTCATACTGAAACTTGGGCGGTCAGGACTGCTTGTCAGGTATAATTCCTTGGCTGATTTACCACATTCTGACTCATCAAATAATGCTTCCCTAAACTCCTGTAACTCTTCAACAATTTGATCTATCCGTCTACTAGCTTGTAAAAAACCACGCTCAAGCTGTATTGCATCCAGGCTGTTGTTCTTCTTCTCGTAAACTTCTACTGATTCGATCTGCTGATCTATTTGCTCGTATATGGGTTTTCGGTCATTTTTAAAGTCATGAACAAGAGCCACGAAATCGTGCATATCCTTTTCTTTCAGTCGCTGATAGACCACATCTAATGCAGCTTTTTTCTGGCATACCAAAAGCACGTTCTTGCCTCTTGCAATAAAGTCGCAGACCAGATTACTAATAAGCTGAGATTTTCCTGTTCCGGGAGGCCCCTGAACTACCAGAGAGTTTCCCTTTTTGATTTCTTTCAATGCATGCTCCTGATAAGCATCCAAAGGGAATGGAGTGAATGTGTTTTCCTCGTTTACACGATCAAAAAGAGCAAGTTGATTTTCATTTTCCTGCTGCACTTTTTTGACAAAAAACTCCTCAAGATCTGTTTCTTTTTGATCTTCAAGAAGCTTTACATAATCAGGCACGAGATATGATCCTGATTGAGGAAAAATTCCTAAAACCGCTTGCGGAAAGAGCTTTAGCTTGCCTGTGCGTTCACTTGATTCCAGTTGAGACTTCTTGAGATCGGTGAAATTTTTTAGCTCATCAGCGAAATTTTCCTGATTGAAATTGAGCTCAACACCACTGTTTTTGAGGAGTTCATAAAGCTGAGTTCGAAATACAGTTGCATCCCTGTCGTAATCATCAATTACAGTCTCTATCAGCTCCTCGTCCAGAGGTGTGTCATTGTAATAGGCATATGCTAGTAAGAAAGTTTTGTTGAGTGTGATGTTTACATCGTCCCGACGTGACAGATACCATTCATTGCCGTCCGTATCGATAGAGACAGGAAAAAAAAGTAATGGGCACCTAATAAGCGTATCATCTGCGAATTTACCTTTTATGAAAGGCCAGCCGATGTATAAGTCTTTAGCACCTCTTTCATCAAAAATGAATTTCTCAATCCGCTTTATTTTTTTCAGTCGAGTGCTTAGGTCGTTTGATGACTTACTTCTGCTATCTATATCTGAGCAAAGAGGAATTTTTTTTTGCTTTTCGATCAGGTTTTTAATGATGCTAAAACTTGCTTCATTTTCAGCATAGTCAAAATCATGGACGTCTATGAATTGATCCTTAAGCAAGCGAAGCAGTAGAAGCGACCTGTTATTGCCGGATAAGTTACTGAGACGCCTTAGGTATGACTTTAGAATCTTTTGCATGGATTATTCCAAATATGGCTTTAATCTCCTGAAAGTACGTTCATCTATGGCTTTTATTTTGATCAGTTCTTCCACTCTTTGAATGTCGCCGTGCTCTTTTCGGTAATTGATAATAACTCTCGCCAAATCATAAGAGATATATGGATGTCTGGCCAACAGGCTGACAGAGTCTGCATTGATATCAATTGAATGAATAGGATTACTAACGTAGAAAGATTCTAGTAATCGATGAATCGTTTCTTCTTTAAGGCCATATACCTCGTATAATTGTGTGGTGTCTGCAAAACCACCTAAAAGATCACGATATTTTATGATTCGTTCGGAATAAGTAGGCCCTATTCCTTTTACCCGTTGCAATTCTTCAGCTGTTGCTGTGTTAATATCTAGAACCTTAGTGTTTAATTTTTCCGTAGGTGACTCTGTGATTTCTGAAAGAAACTTTTTTGGACGGTGATATTTTTTAGGCTTAAAAACCGGTTCATACGCTTCATCATCAACATGCTGCGATTCACGGATCTCATATGAGGCGTGTACTTCTTTTATCCATTGCAAAACGGAACTATCCTGAACGATTGTTGATTGACTTTTTAGATGATTAATTCTCGTATTGGATATTAAAATGGCCGTCAAGATGATAAAAATCAGTACCAGTGTACCTCTGGATTCAGTCTTCGTAAAGCCTAATGACCTGGAAATAGCATTTATTAGAAACCTAAGCATTATTTAAAATGATTCTAAATAAGAAAAGCTTGATTTTTATCAGGGCCAATATACCAAACCCACTGTTATTTTTGCATGCCTAATTGATTGAGATGGAAGGATTTAAGGCTTTAGGATTATCATACAGAAACGCTCCGATCGAATTGCGTGAGCAGGTGGCTTTGAGTGAAGTTGATGCAGGTCAATTTCTTTTGAAGTTGAAGGAGGTATGTAATGTGCAGGAGGCCATGCTTGTATCTACATGCAATAGAACAGAGTTATACTATTCTTCTGAAGCAGACATTAAAAAAGAAATCTTCGCACTTATCTCATCCTTTAAATCCATTCCTTCAAATAAGCTTGCGGAGGTGTTTGAGGAGTACTCAACCGAAGAAGCATCCAAGCATCTTTTTAGAGTGGCACTAGGTCTGGAATCTCAGGTCTTGGGAGATATTCAGATTAGCAATCAAGTCAAAAGAGCTTATCAGCAAAGCGCCGATCTAAATTTGGCCGGACCGCACTTGCACCGATTGATGCATACAATCTTTTATGCCAACAAACGAGTGGTTCAGGAAACCAGGCTTCAAGATGGCACAGCATCAGTTGCTTCTGTAGCTGTGGACTTAATTGGCGGCTTCATTCAGAACATCGAATCTCCACGAATTGCTTTGATTGGTCTTGGGGAGATCGGCCAAAACGTTCTTGAAAATCTAAATACTGATGAAGCCTCGATCACATTGGTAAACCGCACGAAATCAAAAGCGAGTAAACTAGCTGAAGGAAAAGACATAGCTGTCCGCAGCTTTGAGGATCTGGATGAAGTTATCGCTGAAAATGATGTGGTCATTTCTGCAGTATCCACATCAAATCCGATCATTTCAGCATCAAACCTGGATATTGATTCCATTCATAAACTAATGATAGATCTATCTGTGCCGAGAAGTATGGATAATGATCTTGATAGCGTTCCGGGAGTTTCACTTTATAACGTGGATCAATTAACAGAGCGCACTCAGAAAGCCAGGAAGATAAGAGAGAAGTCAATTCCGGATGCAGAAAGAATTGTTGAAGATGAATTGAATGGCTTTTTCAAATGGAAAAGTGAAATGGAGGTTTCTCCAACCATCCAAAGACTTAAAAGTGCTTTAGATCAAATCAGAATTGAGGAACTGGCCAGACATAAGAAATTATCCGATAAGGAAATGGAATTGCTTGAGGTAGTCACCAAGAGCATGATCCAAAAAGTAATTAAACTGCCGGTATTGCAATTAAAGGCAGCATGTAAGCGTGGAGAAGCGGAATCACTTGTAGGGGTGCTTAATGATTTATTCAACCTTGAATCCGCTGAAGTAGAGAAAAAATAGACCCACTTTATATTTGTTTGTGGGGAGTATGCGGAATTTCATTTCAATTATTTGTTTTTGTATTGGTTCGTCTGTGATGGCGGATGGATTTACCGTCTTTGAAAAAGATGGTTACTTCGGCATTAAAGATCAAACAGGCAATGTTACTGTCCCTCCAGTTTATGAAAAACTAGGGTGGTCTGATGGGTCATCACAAGTAGTAAACGGTGTGATTGGTTTTCGGAAAAACAATCTGTGGGGCTTAATCACAGTAAGAAACAAGTCGCTGACAGGCCAGAGGTTTTATACCATACAACCAATTGCAAATAGTTTTTTTAAGGCATCCATTAAAGGTAAGTTCAGCAATCATTTGTTTCATGGAGTTTTAGATGAAAAGGGCAAAACGATCATTAGCTTCAACTATTTTACCATCGAACCATTGGGGGCTAATTGGCTGGTGAGTGCTTTTGATGGACACACGCAGCGTTATGGTGTTGTGTCATTTCAAAATGAATTGTTAATCCCTACGAAGTACAAATCCATCATGGAGTTGAACGGGCTTTATCTGTCACTACAGTATGGAGGTAAACGGGATTTATTCTCAGGCGCAGGTCAAATTTTAGAATTAGGGTTGGATTCATTGATCTCCCATGCAGGATATGTGGCATATAGAGATGGCTTTGCTGGCTATTTGTCAGATGCAGGTGAGCAAGTGTATGGTTTTGATTATAAGTCATTTGACCTATCTGCTGATCCGGTGAGACCGATTCCATTTCCTGAGTGGACCATTCACCAAGGTGATTCAATTTTAATGAAATGGAAGTGTGATTCATTAACTGTAAGTTCCAATGGATTACTCGCCGCATATCTAAATGGAGCGCCACATCTGTTGTTAAAGAACAGTACACTTTTGAAAAATCATGATTTGATTCTAAAGGAGTTTATAGACGATCACCTCATCATTCAAAATAGTAAGTCTAGGAAATGGTCAGTTCTCAATTATGATGGCAGCACTATTTTTTCGGGCTATGATTCCATTCATTCATTAAATGACTCGTATGCGGCTCTGAATGAAAAGGGCTGGTGGGTAATCAGCCAATCTGGAAAGGTTAAAAACAAGCTACCGTTTCAAAAACTAAAAAAAGGAGATGGCGAACAGTATATAATCAAGAAAAACAATCACTGGGGAATACTCAATAAAGAAATTGAGGAGGTTAGCACATTTAAGTACGATAGCATTTCGCTTTCAGGTGATCAATATGTTGTCAATTACCTGAATAGAACCGGATTGATGAATCGGGAGGGCTCTTGGATTGTAAGACCGGAATATCATTCGATTTTTGAGTTTGGAGAATTTGTGATTGGACAAAAGGGCAAAGCCTATACTTATTTCAGTCAGGGGCGTCCATCCCTCAAGACCACTTCCAGACCTATTGAGATACTTGGTTCTTTTTACCTGGTAAAGAATGAGAATGGTTACGGGTTACTCAATGCTTACGGAGAATATGTGGTATACCCTGAATACGATTCTATCCGGATGGTAAAGGATCATTTGGTGCTTCAAAGGAATCAATCTTTAAAGCTGATTACATCTACCGGAGAAACAATTATTAGTCCAGATGAATCATATCAGGAAATATCAAATTTTAGTGAAGGGTACTTTGTAGTCAAGAAAGAAAACAGATGGGGATTCGTGGATGACAAAGGAAGACTAAGGATAAGCAACAGGTATGATAGCGCCAGAAGCTACCAAGAAGGCATGGCTCCAATAATGTTAAGAGAAAAGTGGGGGTTTATAGATAAAAATGAGACATTGAGGGTACAACCCTATTATGATCAGGTTGATCACTTTCAGGAAGGCGTAGTAGTTGTGCGGCAAGGTATGAAGTATGGGTTGATAGACATGAATGGTCGAGAAGTTTTAGAACTTATCTGGAAAACTATTTTGCGATTAGACTCAGGTAACTATCTTGTGCAGGATATAAATGGTCATTATGGTCTCGTAGATAATCGGGGTGGATTTATTTTGAGGCCGGCATATGACTATTTGGAGGATTTTGGAGGTCAAATTTTGGTTTCCAAAAATGGATATTGGGGAATACTGGATTATTCCGGTAGACCTATTTTTAAGATTAACCATAAAGCAATCAAAGTGTCCGGTGATCTCACCATGATCAGGAATTAAACTTTGGGGCTTATAACTAACGTATGGCAACCAGCATTGCAGCTAAAATGGATTTTAACCAACTTTTGGAATCCGTCAATCAGAATATTAGCGAAGCAGTATTCAGGAGCGATAAAGATGGATTGATTTATGTAAATAATGCTTTCGTGAAGATGTTTGGCTATTCTTCCGAGGAAGAGGTCAAGCTACTTTCGATTTCAAGCATGTACAAAGATCCTCGCGATCGGATCCGACTCATTAATAAGCTTAACGCTGATCATTCCTATGAAAACGAGGAGATTGTTTTCAAAAGAAAAGATAACTCTGAGTTTGTAGGCTTGGTGAGCACGATCATGCATAAGGGTGAGAGCGGAGAGGTCTACTGGGATGGGGCAATTCGTGATGTAACAAGAGAACGTGAATTTCTTAATCGTATTCGATCCAGGGAGCAACTTCTTGAAAGTATCAATAAAAACATCAATGAAGCGATTTATCGCAGTGAAAGTGAAAAAGGAATCATCTATGTGAATGATGAATTTGTGAGGATGTTTGGTTACGAATCTGCGCAGGAAATCATGGAAATGGATCCGATGGATCTTTATAAAAACCCGGCTCAGCGTGCTGCTATTGGAGATGAAGTTTTAGAAAAAGGCTCCATTGAAAACAAAGAAGTTGAGTTTAGAAGAAAAGATGGAAGCACCTTCTGGGGATATTTGAATTCCATCATGGTAAAGGGAGTAGATGGCGTCATTTATTTTGATGGAGCTGTAAGGAATATCACTAAAGAAAAAGAAGCCGAACAGGCTTTAATGAAATATGCTGAAATGCAGCGTATTTTGATCAACCTGTCTACCAAATATATTGACCTACCCTTAGAAGAAGTAGAGCAAGCTATCAATGACTCGCTACGAGAGCTAGGTGAGTTCGTTGGTGCAGATCGATCATACGTATTTGACTTCAATAGGCAAAAAGGTATTTGTAGCAATACCTTTGAGTGGTGTGCGGAGGGGATCAGTCCTGAGATTCAAAACAATCAAAATTTACCACTCGAAATTATGCCTGAGCTGGTAAATGCGCATCTCAAAGGCAATCCAATGATTGTGAGGGATGTGCGGAATTTGAAGAAAAAAGATTTTAAAAAATTACTGGAAGATCAGGGAATCAAGAGCTTGATGACCATGCCAATGATCCACGATAAAGAGTGTGTTGGGTTTGTTGGGTTTGACTGGGTAAGAAGATATCACTCAGCTAGCGAAAAAGAAGTATTGCTTTTAGAGCTCTTTTCTGAAATGCTTGTGAACATCCGGATCCGTTCTCACAACGAACGAGAGCTTCATAAGCTATTTGATAAGACCATCGAGCAAAATCAACGACTCAAGGATTTTTCTTATATCACTTCGCATAATTTCAGATCATCAGTAGCCAATCTTGTAGGGCTGCTTTCCGTTATCGAGGACGACCCTTCCAATACGGAGTACTTTGAAATGCTAAAGGCGACTGCATTAAAGCTGAATCTTGCGATAGATGCGATTAATGATCTTCTGAATTTTGAAAAAGACATCTCTACACTTGAGAAGGAGGAAATAAATCTTCGAGGAGTCATTGATGATATAATTTTATTGAACCGAAAATCAGCAACAGAAAAAAACATCGAGTTTGAAGTTGATATAGATAAGGGCCTCACACTCCGTATTTTACCGGCTTATTTGCAGAGTATATTACACAACTTAATCACCAATGCGATGAAGTATGGAGTGACTAAGGATCAACGAAAAATAAAAATTTCTGCAAAAAAAGAATCAAAAGAAGTACTTTTAACTGTGGCAGACCAAGGAAGGGGGATTGACTTGAGGCGGTATGGAGGTAAAATGTTTCAGCTTGGGTCTAGGTTTCACGCCGATGAAGAGAGTGGGCACGGCATGGGATTATATATGACTAAACAGCAGGTTGAAGCTATTGGTGGTCGCATAGAAGTAGAAAGTGAAATAAACAAAGGCACCAAGTTTAAGGTATATTTTAATGCATAGTGCAAACAAAATACTACTAGTCGATGACGACCCTATATTCTTAACATTAGCTGAACTTGCAATAAAAAAAGAACACGCTACTGTTGAAATATTTAAAGCAATGAATGGCGAAGAGGCCATTGATTTTTTGAAGAATCAATCTGTAGACATCATTTTTCTAGACCTCAATATGCCTGTTATGAATGGGTGGGAGTTCTTAGATGCACTGCCAAGTGTTGAAAATAAAGGCAATCATATTTACGTGCTAACTTCATCCATCGATCCTTCTGATCAGCGTAAAGCAGATGAAAATCCATACGTAACCTCAATGCTTGAAAAGCCTTTGGATCGCGAAAAAATCGCTCAGACGCTGGTTTCTTAATCCGGAAATAACTCTAACTGACTTGGTAACAGCTGAAAGCTCATCCGGTGATGCGGTGTGCTTCCCATTTCCTTTAACCCATCGCGATGAGCCCTGGTCGGGTATCCCACGTTTGTTTCCCATCCATATCCTGGAAAATCAATGGCAAGTTGCCTCATTAAATCATCCCTGTATGTTTTGGCAAGGATCGAAGCAGCAGCAATGGATAGAAACTTTCCATCTCCTTTAATGATGCACTCATGTGGGATATCATTAAATGGCTTAAATCGATTACCATCTATTAGTAATAACTCGGGAGTGACTTTCAATTGTTCAACGGCCCGATGCATAGCGAGATAGCTGGCATTAAGAATATTGATTTCATCAATCTCCCCCGGAGAAGCGACCCCTACTCCCCATGCGAGTGAGTCTTTGATGATATCGTGTTTTAGTTCAACTCGCTGTTTTTCCGATAGCTGCTTGGAGTCATTGAGGATTTCGTGTGTGTAATCCTTTGGTAAAATCACCGCCGCAGCAACCACCGGGCCCGCTAAACATCCCCGTCCTGCTTCATCGCATCCGGCCTCAATTTTCTTTTCTTGAAAGAAGGATTTTAGCATGCACCAAAATTAATTAAATGAACATTTCAATCACTACTAGGGGATCACCAGAATAAAAATGTTCCCACTTTGAAGCCTAATGAAATTTCTTACGTCTGTAAGGTGTCACTACTCAATAATTACTACTAATGACTAAACTACTATTCAGCTTTGCAGGAATGCTATTGCTTTTCTCCGCTCAATCTCAATCACTCACACAAACAATTAAAGGTCAAATTACAGACGAGCAGTCAGGTGCTCCGATCATAGGAGCAACGGTTGTGTTGATCGGAAGTAATCCTCCAATTGGCGGTATCACAGATGTTGAAGGATATTATAGGGTAGAAGGTGTACCCATCGGGAGACAATCACTTGGTGTTTCTTATTTGGGATATGAGGCTATATCAATTCCAAACATCCTTGTTGGAGCAGGAAAAGAGGTTGTTGTAAATGCTAAAATGATTGAATCTTTAGAGCAATTAGATGAGGTAGTTGTGAGCGCCTCAGAGCATCAAAAGGGCCAGCCAAAAAATGAGCTTGCAACGGTCTCTGCAATTTCATTGGGAATGGATGAAATCAGCAGGTTTCCTGCAACATTTAATGATCCTGCCCGGGCTGCCTTGATGTTTGCCGGTGTTCAAACGGGGGGAGATGATTTGCTTAATGAGATTGTAATCCGCGGTAACTCACCTAAAGGAATCTTATGGCGATTAGAAGGAGTAGAGATACCAAACCCAAATCACTTCACATCCATTGGTTCATCAGCTGGTGGTATTAGCATGCTTAGTAATAACATGCTCGCCAATTCTGATTTTTTTACCGGAGCATTTCCGGCTCAATATGGAAATGCTACTTCAGGAATTTTTGACCTTCAACTCAGGCAAGGGAATTTTGAAAAGCATGAACACACTGCCCAAATCGGCTTGCTGGGGGTAGCAGCGGCATCTGAAGGTCCGATATCAAAAGGAAACCGATCTTCCTATTTAGTGAATTATCGATATTCCACATTGGCAATGCTTACGCAACTTGGTTTGAATATCCTGGGTGAACAAGAAGCAATCAATTTTCAGGACTTATCATTCAAAATCCGAATCCCCACTAAAAATCTTGGTTCCTTTTCAGTGTGGGGATTAGGCGGTAAAAATTCGTATCGTTTTTTACCGGATCGATCAAATGGAGATTGGGAAAATGACAAAGAGGATCAAACAACGGCTGTGGCCGGGATTACAAATATTATGTACGTATCGGAGGACTCTTTTTTTGAAACGATCCTCTCTACTTCTTACAATCAGATTTCAAATCAATTTGATTCGTTGGAAGTCTTGACAATTGAAAAACAGAATTTCATTGAGTCTCAAACGCGATTTTCTACGTTTTATAATCATAAATTTTCAGCCCAACATACGTTACGGGTGGGTACTATTCTTAGCCGTCTCTCTTATGATCTTACAAACTTTTATTGGGATAGAGAACGTGAAGAGCATGTGACTCCATTGGATGAAAATGATCATGCAGGTTTTTACCAGGCATTTGGAAACTGGCAATTTAGAACGAGTAACCAGTTCACGCTTAATACAGGGTTACATTTTTCTCATTTTGCACTCAATGGAAAATCATATTTAGAACCAAGGCTTGGGTTTAAATGGGATAGAGGTACCCATGTTTTATCAGGCGGATTAGGTTTGCACAGCAGAATGGAGACTGTGGCACTGTACACTGCAAGGCAATACAGATCGGATGGAAGTTTTGTTCAGAACAATAAAGACCTTGGTTTCACACAGGCATTTCATTCGGCGCTTGGTTTTGAGAAGATGTTAAAACCAAAGCTTCGGCTAAAAGCAGAAATCTATTATCAATACCTTTTCAATGTTCCGGTCTGGCCCAATGACACCACACCTGATTTTAGATTGATAACCTTTTCTGCACTAAATACATTTGATGGGTATACTCCTGATGAATTAGCCAATGATGGAACAGGAAAGAATTACGGATTGGAGCTGACACTGGAGCAGTTTTTATCAAAGGGTTTTTATATGCTATCAACAGCTTCCCTTTACCGGTCGCTGTACACTGGTGCAGATGGGGTGGAACGCAGTACGCAGTTTGATGGTGGGTATATCTTCAACTTCCTTGCAGGCAAAGAGTATAAAGTTGGGAGGAATGGGAATAATTCGATCAGCCTAAATGGAAAGTTGATTTTTGCAGGAGGAAAAAGGCAGGCGCCAATTAATATCGCTGCATCCATCAATGAAGGGCATACAGTATATCGCTTTGAGAATAATTATGAAATGAAGCTAGATGGCTATTTCCGTATGGACGTTGGGATTAGCTATAGAAAAAATAAAAAACGAACAACGTCCGTCATTTCATTGGATATTCAGAATCTGACGCAAAGAGAAAATGAGTTTTTTAGATATTATGACGTTGGCAACAGAAGTGTTGTTTCAGAAGCTCAGATCAGTTTTTTCCCTAACCTGAGTTATCGAATAGAATTTTAAACATCTCAAATGTAAGGAGGTTTACATACTGTACATTCTCGAAATCGTTTCGGATTCATCTATCGTACATAGTTTAAAAAGAGGGTCATGAAATATTTAGCATTAGTTACAGGATTACTTCTTTTCAGCTGTCAAACGCAGGGCAATGAAAAGGAAACTAAGAGTCCAATATCACGAGAGGCAGATTATCAAAAATTGGATACTGCCACTTTTGCAGGAGGATGCTTTTGGTGTGTTGAAGCTTCATTTGAGCAAATCAAGGGAGTTGTAGAGGCTGTTTCCGGCTATTCTGGTGGGAAGGAATCAACGGCTGATTATCGATTGGTAAGCTCAGGAAGAACAGGTCACGCGGAAGCAGTGCAGGTGTATTATGATCCTTCGGTGATTGACTATGAGACTTTGCTGGAAATTTTCTTTACCGCACATGATCCAACACAGCTAAACCGACAAGGTCCGGATGTAGGGCCACAGTATCGATCCGAAATTTTTTATCACAATGAGAAACAAAAAAGCTTAGCGGAAGCAAAAATGGAAGAATTAGCATCGGAGTTTTCTGACCCTATTGTTACCAAACTGAGCAAATTGGAGGCTTTCTATTTAGCAGAAGAGTACCATCAGGATTACGAAGAAAAGCATCCAAACAACGGATATATTGTGAATGTATCTCGCCCCAAAATTGAAAAAGTAGCTAAAAAATTTAAAGACCGATTGAAAAATAAGTAGAGTTGCTTATGCCGGATCTGTTCCGGTATTATCCTTTTCAGCGAAAAAATTTTCAATCGCATCCACAGCGCATTTCTTGCGTTCACCTTCTATTCCTGATACAATGGCAAAAGGGTGCTTATTACGCTCCAGATACTGCCTGTAAATATCAAAGAAGTGTTCTCTCATTTTCGGGTGTTCTCGTTGAGGATCAGGAATCCATGGAATGTCAATATTTGATAGCAGATAAAAATCATACCTTCTCTTTTTTAATTGCTCTTCAATCCAGGGGTCAGTTTCGCCATATTTATGATCACTCCAAATCTTGATCACAATAAGATTGGTGTCGCAGATCAGGTAGTTATTGGCATATGTTGTTTTTTCATTTTCCCAGGATAGCTGGCCTTCTGCAATTGATTTCAAGTCATGCTGCTCGTACTCTCGATCAAGACGATCAATATAAAAGCGAGCATACTCAGGCACCCATTCAGTGTCATAATGCCTGGCGAGGTGCTGGCAGAGTTCACTTTTACCAGTGGATTCAGGCCCGATGATGGCTATTTTTTGTATCATTTATTCAAAAAAAGGAAGCTTTCTCGTTCTGATTTTTTCTGGCTCAAAGATTATCATATGTCCTTCAACCAATAAATTCGAAATATTTTCAAGATTTGAAAGTAATAGATCTATTTGACGCGAAGGTTCAACTTCTATTCCTTTTCGGAACAATATGACTGAAGGTTTTTGCTGATCCCAATGCGCAAGGAGAAAGCCGAAATCAGTATCTGCTGAAATGATAATCCTATCTTCGTTGAAGGCTCTTTTAAAAATTTCTTCATCAGAGGCTTTTGCCATTTTAATGTCCCTTACGTGCAGGGCATCATGTCCTATTTTAGAAAGATATTCAGCTATTCTTGGAGATAGCGCATTATCTATAAGGAATTTCATTTAATGATTGATCGCAATTTCTTTTTGCCGAATGGATTGAGCTGCAAAATCAATTGATTCAGCAATATCCTCCTTTTCCAAATCAGGATAGGCATTTAATATTTCATCTATGGTCATCTGATTTAGCATAGATAAAACAGTAGCTACAGGTATTCTAAGGCCTCTTATACATGGCTCCCCGCTCATTTGATTTGGATCTATAGTTATTCTATTTAGTGGCATCTTTTAAAGTTAATCAATTCAATCTTCACTCATCAACAATTTTCGTTTCCAGGACACCCAGCCCAGCACCGCGATATAGGTGAACACCATAAACTGGAAACTGGTAAATGGCAATCCCTTATAAATGTAAAGTGGAATGGCAATCAGATCACAGGCAATCCAAAACAGCCAATGTTCTATTTTTTTCAATGCCATGAGATACATGCCGGTTACAGCAAGCCCGGTTGTCATTGCATCCAGGATGGGCACATCACTATCAGTGAATTTTATAAGTAATAAGTAGATGATTCCAAATGCTGCCAGAAATGTTGAAATGTTGAGGACATGCCCCCAGCCGGAGCTTCTGCTTATGGGTATTTGGCTTCTTCCAATTTCCTTAGTGTTTTTCCAATTCCACCAACCATACACACTCATGACAAAATAATAGACATTGATGCCGGTCTCAGCGTAAAGCCCGTACTCGTAGGTCAGATACACGAATATCAAGACGCTGATTATTCCGAATGGATAAACTAAAATGCTTTCTTGCTTGCTAAACCAAACGCTCAATATACCGCATATTACAGCGATAAACTCCAACCAGGTGGTCTCAAGTAATTGGTCGTAAAAAGAACTCCATATCTCCATAGTATTGAAATTGAAAGTGCTGTTTGTTATTGAAATGGTCGATCAATAAAAATAAGCTATGCTTACCTTGTTGTAAAAATATGTCTTGTCATAGTACTTATTCTATGGAACCAACATAATTTTGCACGGCAAATAATCATAACAGTTCAGTATTATTTGCCATGACGACAAACGAAAAATTCCTCTTTGAAGCACTCACCTATGATGATGTGCTTCTTCTCCCCGGTTATTCTGAAGTACTTCCACGTGACACTGACACCTCTGCTCAGATCACACGAAATATCCGATTAAATATTCCTTTGGTTTCTGCAGCGATGGATACAGTTACAGAGGCAAAACTTGCCATTGCCATGGCATTGGAAGGAGGAATTGGCATCATTCATAAGAATATGACCATCGACCAGCAGGCGATTCAGGTTCGAAAAGTAAAGCGATCTCAAAGTGGCATGATCCTAGACCCAATCACGCTGCATGTAGATGCAACGGTAAGTGATGCGGAAGCCATCATGAAGGAAAATAAGATTGGAGGAATTCCAGTCGTAGATAAAGATGATAAGCTAATCGGAATTGTAACTAACAGAGATTTACGATTTGAAAAGAAGCCAAAAAAACCGGTAAAGGACATCATGACGAAAGATAATCTGATCACAGCCACTGCTGAGGTTGGACTGAATGAAGCAGAGGCAATTCTTCAGGAACATAAAATTGAAAAGCTTCCGATTGTTGATAAGAATGGCAAACTGACCGGACTGATTACTTACAAAGACATTCTAAAAAATAAGGATCGCCCAAATGCATGTAAAGATGAATACGGTCGATTAAGAGTTGGTGCTGCAGTGGGTGTGACTCCTGATATTGAAGACCGGATCGCCGCTTTGGTGAAAGCGGGCGTAGACCTGGTTTCCATTGATACAGCGCATGGTCACTCCAAAGGAGTAATCGATATGGCCAAAAGAATCAAGAAGGCTTTCCCTGATCTAGAGACAATTGTTGGAAATATTGCTACTCCTGAGGCAGCTAAGGCCCTTGTAGAGGCTGGAGCTGACGCTGTAAAAGTAGGGGTAGGACCAGGGAGTATCTGCACCACCCGAGTCATTGCCGGTGTTGGTGTACCGCAGCTTTCAGCCGTTTACGAATCATCACAGGCAATTAAAGGGTCCGGTGTTCCTATTGTAGCTGATGGGGGTATTCGATTCTCAGGAGATGTGGTCAAAGCGATTGCCGGAGGAGGAAACACCGTAATGATTGGATCATTGCTGGCTGGAACTGAAGAGGCTCCAGGAGAGGTGATCCTTTACGAAGGAAGAAAATTCAAATCTTACCGTGGTATGGGTTCTGTAGAAGCGATGGAAGAGGGCTCTAAAGACCGCTATTTTCAGGATGCTGAAGATGACATCAAAAAGCTAGTTCCGGAAGGAATTGTTGGCCGAGTACCATTCAAAGGTTCTGTTCAAGAAGTTCTTTACCAGATGGTAGGCGGGCTCAAGGCTGGTATGGGATACTGCGGAGCAGGAAGCATTGAAGCCTTACAGGAAGCGAAATTTGTGAAAATTTCAGGAGCAGGCGTAGCAGAAAGTCACCCTCACGATATTCATATTACAAGAGAGGCGCCTAATTATAGTAGGAAGTGATGTCGCTCAAGCCGCTGGGCTTTTACTTTTTTCATTGTCAAAAAAGTAATCGCAGCGGCGAACCGCCAAAAAGACTAGTCAAAATCAATCCAGCCTTCGCGCTTTGCCGTCACGAGATTTTGACATTCGCCGTTGTGCCGCGATGAACTCGGCCTCTAAATCATGAGCGTAAAAAAAATTGATTTATGAAATACTGTCTGCAAAATCACTGTTTGATCCGCCAGCTGGCGGAGAGTTTGATTTTGCGTGTATGATCAAAATCAATTTTTAGCGAAGGATTTATAGCCTTGATTTTTTGATTCTTTTTTATCAAGAAAAAAGAAAAGAATTTAGAAAGTGAGTTTAGTATCCCTGTCTTCTTAAAGCTTCATCAACTCCGTGGAGTAGGAGCTTTAACTGAATTAAGTATCTCTTTTGTTTGGAACTTTCTTTGTTTGAAAAAGGCATTGGGCCTTTTAAACGGACAATCATTGCAATGATTTGTTCCACAATATTTAATTCGTAATCATCGCTGTTGTAAGTGGCTAATTTGTTAGCACAATCGCGAATCATTGTATCATTATATCCAAGGCCGATCTCTCGAATTATTACTACTTGGTTTATAAGCCTCGAGTGGTCAATGTCTTTCGACCTAAGTAGACGATCACATTGCTCTATTGCATTCTGAACGTACCAACGGAAATCTTTTGGACTCATGACTCATTTCAACTTCGCCACCTCAGTCTCCCCACCCTTCGTCAAATCACCAATTTTGACTTTGATATCTGCGTCAAGAGGGAGGAATAAGTCTACACGGCTTCCAAAACGTATGAAGCCCACATGGGTGCCTTGTTCAACAGCATCACCTACCTTTGGATAGAAAGCGATTCGTCTAGCTACAGCACCTGCAATTTGACGCATAAGAATAGTTACTCCATTTTCTGCTTTGAAAGCTACAGATGTTCGCTCATTTTCTGTGCTGGATTTTGGGTGCCAGGCTACTAAGAATTTGCCCGGATGGTATTTGAAGAAATCTACTACACCTTTGATTGGGCTTCTGTTCACATGCACATTAAGCGGTGACATAAAGATTGAAACCTGAATTCGATCCTCTTTGTGGTATTCGCCTTCATATGTTTTTTCTATCACCACAACTTTTCCCTCAGCTGGTGCATACACCACACCATCTTTTTGAGGAGTCTCTACATTTGGAAACCTGAAGAAACGTACCACAAGAATCATGAAAATGATTGCAGCGGCTGCCAATATCATCTGTATGATGAATACTGGAATTAGCCAATATAGCAACGCATACAGACCACCTGTTAGCACTGCCATTAGCGGGATCATCTTAAAACCTTCCTTGTGTATCCTCATCGTTAAGTCAATTTTAGAATGTCATCTTGAACAAAGTGAAAGATCTATCTTCTAAAAAAGCAGATTCTTCGCTGCGCTCAGAATTGACACAAATTAAGGGGCCCTCCGTTCAACGACCTAGAAGCCGCCTCTGAACTTGTAAGTTTTAGCCACCTTATCGATCGCCACGATATAAGCTGCAATACGCATGCTTACATTGTATTCCTGTGATGTTTCATAAACCTTATCAAAAGCAGTTTTCATAATTCGATCAGATCGTCTGCTCACACGCTCTCTCGTCCAGCCATAACCGAGTCTGTTTTGTACCCACTCAAAGTAAGATACGGTAACACCTCCGGCGTTTGCCAAGATATCAGGTACAGCTAAAATGCCTTTTTCATTAAGGATCGCATCTGCTTTTGCAGAAGTTGGACCATTGGCCCCTTCCACAATCATTTTTGCTTTGATCTTATCTGCATTTTTCTGAGTAATTACATCCTCAATGGCTGCAGGAACCAATACATCCACTTCTAACAGAAGAAGTTCTTCAGGATCTATTTTTTCCGCACCTGAGAAGCCCTCTAAGCTCCCATTATTGGCATTGCGATATTCCATCGCTTTTTTGATGTTAATGCCCTCAGCATTGTGATATGCGCCTGAGAGGTCGCTTATAGCCACAATGTTTACTCCTCTTTCTTCTAAGAGTTGTGCAGCCCATGAACCCACATTTCCAAATCCTTGGATGGCACAAGTGGCTTTGAATGGATTGATTTTTTGTTTTTCCATGGCAGCCAGAGCAGAGATCATTACCCCACGTCCGGTAGCCTCTTCTCTTCCCAAAGACCCACCAAGTACAAGCGGCTTACCTGTTACTACCGAGTTAACAGTCATGCCTTGATTTCTGGAATATTGGTCCATCATCCACGCCATCTCTCTTGGCCCGGTACCCATGTCAGGTGCAGGAATGTCACGATCTTTTCCAAATACGTCGTGCATGGCCTGTGTAAATGCTCGAGTTAAACGCTCTACTTCGCCGGCTGACATTTGACGCGGGTTGCATTTAATTCCTCCTTTTGCTCCTCCATATGGGATATCTACCACGGCGCACTTCCATGTCATCCATGCAGCAAGTGCTTTTACCTCATCAATATTTACATCCATATCATACCTCACACCACCTTTAGATGGACCTAAAATGGTAGAGTGGATGACACGATACCCTTCAAATACTTTGATTGAGCCATCGTCCATGGTCACAGGAAGAGAGACGATTACCTGCTTAGCGGGTGTCTTCAATACATCGTAAACTTCCTGATCCAAACCAAGGTGCTCTGCAGCAATTTGAAATCGAGACATCATTGATTCAAATGGATTGTCTCTGTCCTTTATTGGCGCGGGTTCTATATATGCCATAGGAATTAAATAAAAATGGGGTTGTTGTTTATTTTCAGCGCAAAACTAACGGGATTTCTGCTTCTCTTTAGAATAATTTCAAGAAAACTACAACGAAAGGTACAGCGATCAAAAAACTATCAAAACGATCTAAAAACCCACCATGTCCGGGGATAATGGTGCCTGAGTCTTTTATCTGGATTGAGCGCTTGAAATGAGACTCCACCAGGTCACCATATGTACCTGCAATTACGACAATAATTGAGATACTAATCCACTCAATGGGATTCAATCCCTCAAAGTAGAAGCCAATAACAAGTGCAGTTAAAGAAGCAGTGATAGCTCCGCCGATGCTGCCTTCCCACGACTTATTTGGAGATATGCGTTCGAATAATTTCCTTCGGCCAAATAAAATCCCTGAAAAGTATGCGCCAACATCATTAGCCCAGGTTAGAAATAATAGCCCCATGATGATTTCATAGGAATATTCACCGCTGTAAAAAACCAAAATGTTTATTAAAGCGAAAGGCACTGCAACATAAAGAATGCCTAAATAGAATAGTGCAATATTTATGAATGGATGGACATCACTCTTTTTATAGAGTTTAATGAGGAACACAAAAGAAGCAAGTGGAAAGAGTGCCATGTAATACTTAGATGGAAGCAGGTCAGCTTCAATCAAAAATGTGAACACAAACAGCAGCCCTCCGATAGAAACTCCCAGAAGTCTGATTGGGACATAGCTTTGAAGCCGCATGAGTCTGTAAAACTCCCACATAGTCATACAGGATATGAAAAGAAACACAGCAAAAAATCCCCATTTATTCCAGAGCAATGAAAGAATAATAATCATTCCACCAATGATGGCAGAGAACAGGCGTGGGGCTAGATCCGGGTATTTACTCAAAACTTAATTTCCTCTTTAATAATTTTTAGTGCGCGAATTACATGATCGGGCGCCACAAATATTTCAAAATTTCCGAAACCATGCTGTGAAACTTGCTTATTGATTTTTACGGGTGCCATGCCTTTGTCCTCTAGCACAGCTTTCACAATTTCCACTCGATGTTCCTGATCGTCAGAATAGACTGTTTGCCAATCACGCATCATTAAATCTTTTATAAAAAGTTCGCATTAGGAGAAAAGTAATCACAGCAAATACCAACACTGCAGGCCATGGAGCTGCTTCTTCCATTTGTTCAGGACTAACCTCTACAATGTCTTTTTTCGTAAGATACAGAGCAATGAGCGCAAGACCATTATTAACCAGGTGTCCAATCATTGCAAGGCTCAATTTGCCACTCCAATGATACAAGTAGCCAAACACTACACCAAGCAGCATTCGAGGCATAACTCCGAAAAACTGCATATGAATAGCAGCAAAAAGAAATCCTGTGATCCATATTGCTATGTGATGATTAGCAAACGCCCGTGAAAACATGTTTTGAATGAGTCCTCTAAACAACAGCTCCTCACCAATTGCCGGGATAATGGCGACCACTAAAAATGCAACGATGAAATGAGAGGTCGAAGTGAAATCAGTGATGTGCTCTGTCAACACTTTGAGTTGTTCTTCAGATCTTTTAGCCCATTCTGCAAAATCAGAATTACCAAAATCAAGATTCATATTCCATTCCCCAACGGCGCTGTTGACAACCATAAAGCTTATGGATATTAATATCGTGAGGCCCGCGGAGGTTAGAGATACTTTAGGAAAAAACTCTGAAAACGGAACTCTCAATGCGATTGCAATGAAGATAGCAGGGACACCAAGGAAAAGAAAAGCGGATGCAATGCCCTGAACAGCAAGTAAAATTATGGGATCCATATGAAGGATCATGCTTGTGTCTACCTCTCCATCATTTCCCAAAATCATGAAAATAGAAATGTATGCAGAAAGCCCTAGTCCAAAGGCCCAGGCTCTGGCTCTGCGCTTATCTTCTGCATTATTTCTTAGAATGTCCTGCATATGGCTAACTTTGTTGCTAAAATAAGAGAATCATGGGTGATGCATTGAAATATTTGGTAGATGAGAGTGGCAATAGGCAAAGTGTGATTGTTCCCATCGAAAAATGGGACAAGCTGAATAAGGATAATAATCGCTTAAAGAACAAACTTAAAGTTTTAACTGGTATTGAGAGAGGGTTGAAAGAGAGTAAATCAGATAGCAATGCCTTTAAAAGTTTAGACCAATTTATTGATGAGAATAAGCGTTGAAATCACTCGAAATTTTGAGAGTGATGCTAAGCCTTTCTTTAAGAAGTACAGAAAATTTGGAGAGGATCTTAAATCATTAAAACAGTCTCTTGAGTTAAATCCTGAGCAAGGAGTAGCTTTAGGTTACAACATCTACAAAGTTCGTCTTGCATTAACTGATAAAAATAAAGGAAAGAGTGGTGGTGCACGGGTTATTACACATGTGTTAATGGAAATCGACAAGAAGAGGGTTAGGTTAATTTCCATTTATGATAAATCAGAAATAGATGCAGTCCCTGTCAAGGAAATTAAAGAATTAGTAAAAAGAATCATTGGTTAAAATCAGCGACATAGAAATAGGAGAGTTCCCATTATTGCTGGCACCCATGGAGGATGTAAGCGATCCGCCATTTAGGGCTGTTTGTAAGCAGAATGGAGCAGACTTGATGTATACCGAATTTATCTCTTCGGAAGGATTGATTCGGCACGCTGAAAAAAGTGTGCAGAAATTAGATATCTACGATTACGAGCGCCCGATTGGCATTCAGATTTTTGGAGATAAAATAGAATCCATGCGCGAGGCAGCCTCTATTGCAGAGGAAGCCAATCCTGAAATCATCGACATCAACTATGGTTGTCCGGTTAAGAAAGTAGCTTGCAAAGGAGCCGGAGCAGGCATTCTACTTGATCTGCCTAAGATGCAGAAGATGACAGAGGAGATTGTAAAGCAGGTGAGCAAACCGGTTACAGTGAAAACCCGCCTGGGTTGGGATGACTCTACCATTAAGATTCAGGAGGTAGCACATAGACTTCAGGATGTGGGGATCAAAGCATTGAGTATTCATGGGCGAACCAGGAAGCAGATGTACAAAGGGGAAGCAAATTGGGAGCCCATAGCTGAAGTGAAAAATGATCCTGGCATACATATTCCAATTTTTGGAAATGGAGATATTGACTCACCAGAAAAAGCGCTGGAATACAAAAATAAATATGGTGTGGATGGGATCATGATTGGTCGTGCAGCAATTGGATACCCCTGGATTTTTAATGAGATCAAGCATTTCATGAAAACGGGCGAGAAACTTGATCCGCCTTCATTGGAAGAAAGAGTTAGAGTAGCCGTACAGCACCTTGATTTTTCTATGGAATGGAAAGGAGAGAAGCTGGGACTCTTTGAAATGAGACGTCACTACACCAATTACTTCAGAGGGATTAGGGACTTTAAACCTACTCGGACCACCCTTGTGGAGTCAGAATCCTACCAGGAAGTGAAGGAAACATTACTTCAAATACCTGAAATGTATGGTGATGCCGTTATCTTAGGTTGAGATTTGGGCTAAAACATGAAAGTTTATCGATCCAGGAAAAGCATCCTTCTAGGCGCTTTTATTTGGGGAGTATTATTGCTTCCTCTATTAATTGATGGGAATGGAATAATATTCTTATCATTCTATACCCTGATTCTCGGTTTTGTAGCCATTATCTGGTTTGGAATCGCTTATAAGATCAATGACAGCCTTTTATGGATTATGATAGGGCCACTTTGTGTATACAAAATCGCCATTGATGAAATCCAATCTGTAAATAGAAGCTATAATCCACTGAGTTCCCCGGCAGCTTCTCTTAGAAGAATGCTCGTAACATTTAAGGGAGGCGAAATTCTGATTTCACCAAAAAATGAAAAAAAGTTTGTCGCTCACTTGAAGGAGATAAATCCAACTATTTATTGTGGAATCAGTTGGGAGAAGGAAAATGAATCAATATTTACACGATTTGTTTATGCTATTTTGTAGCTCATTTATTGAATCATACTAAATGCAAAAGACACCACTCCTGGCCTGGGTGCTATTGTTCACACTGGCTTTTATTTGGGGCAGTTCGTTTATTCTTATTAAGAAAGGATTGGTTGGCCTTACACCCCAGGAGGTAGGCTCCCTTAGGATTGCTTCTGCTTCATTGTTTTTGCTCCCATCGGCCATCCGAAGAGTGAAATATGTTGACCGTAAACGGATTGCTTACCTTGTATTTTCAGGATTTCTTGGTAGTCTGATACCTGCATTTTTGTTTGCCATTGCACAGACTCGACTTGAAAGTGCGATTACCGGAGTTTTGAATGGGTTGGTACCCATTTTCACCATTCTGATAGCCCTATTTGTTTTTGGCCAAAAACAAACGAAAGCAGTGTATGCCGGAGTGATTATCGGTTTTATTGGAACAGCAATTTTGATAACGGCTGGTGAAGGCAATTCGCTGAATGGAATTAATGTGTTTGCATTGCTAGTCGTTCTTGCTACGCTTTGCTATGCTTCTAACCTAAACCTAATCAAGCAAAAGCTGAATGATCTGCATGCGGTAACGGTCACCAGTGTCTCTTTGATATTGGTGGGGCCAATTGCATTGATCTATTTGTTCGGATTCACTGATTTTTGGTCGAAGCTTTTAACTCAGGAAAGCACTGGGATGGCGACTTTTTACATCTGTTTATTGGGGGTGCTAGGAACAGCCATAGCATTGATTATTTTCAATAAAATCCTCCAGATGAAGAATGCATTGTTTGCGTCTTCCGTCACGTACATCATTCCAATTTTCGCTGTGATGTGGGGTGTATTGGATGGTGAGAAACTCTATGTAATGCATTTTATTGGTATGCTGGCGGTTGGTGTTGGTGTTTATATAGCCAATACGAATCGTGCCGCTCACAGAAATGCCGGCAAGACAAAATAGACCAACGCACTAATCAATATACTGGAGACTACATTGAGCCAAACCCCGGCTCTTACCATGTCATGCATCTTTAATTCTCCAGAGCTAAATACAATCGCGTTGGGACCGGTAGCTATTGGAAGCATAAATGCACATGAGGCAGCCATGGTTGCAGGGATCATTAAAAGGAATGGATGTACCCCTATTGCTTCAGCTAAGGATGCCAATACCGGAAGCATGATTGAGGCAGTAGCTACATTTGATGTTACCTCTGTCAAGAAATTGACTGAGAGAGCCACAATCAAAATAATCATAAAAAGTGGCAGCTCTGCTATTCCTGTTAATTGAAGCCCGAGCCACTCCGCAAGCAATGAGCTTTGAAAAGCAGCAGCAATTGACAGTCCACCACCAAATAGTATGATCACACCCCAGGGCAGCCGCTCAGCTTCTTCCCAGGTAAGTAATGGCTTTCCATTTTTTTGTTTGGAGGGCAATATGAACATTGTGAGGGCGGCAGCAATAGCAATTACAGTATCATTTATTCCTGGAATTAAGTCACTAAGTAGGAATGACCGGGTGATCCAGAGAATGGCGGTGATTAAAAAGACTATAGCAATGACTTTCTCCTCTTGCCCCATTTTTCCCAATGCCTTTTTCTCCTTTAGGATCATTTCCCTACCAATAGTGATGTCAAGTTTGTGAAGCGGGAATGCTAGTCGAGTAAGGACAATCCAGCAGAAAAATAACATTACCAGTGAGAAAGGGAGTGCGAAGGCTAACCAGGTAGCGAAGCTGAATTCCTGATCATACAATTGAGTGGCGATTGAAACAAAAATGGGATTTGTTGGGGTACCCACTAAAGTA
Organism: Ekhidna sp.; assembly: GCF_965228795.1. Classification (GTDB taxonomy): domain Bacteria; phylum Bacteroidota; class Bacteroidia; order Cytophagales; family Cyclobacteriaceae; genus Ekhidna. Next base: position 4,187,157 of record NZ_OZ245839.1, on the reverse strand, counting down.
GCGACACCACCGATGGACGCAGAAAAAGCAATTCCCAACAAAAGCGATTTGAAAAACATTACCCCGGATTTACCGGTCAATTCTTTCATTTCCGTAATTAGCGCTGTACCTATTGTGACCATCATTAAAGTGGTGGCTGTATTGGAAATCCACATAGATAATAGACCTGTGGCAAGCATAAAGCCCAGTACAATTAATCGGGCATTTGTACCGACAGCAGAAATTATTTCAATGGCTATTCTACGATGCAGATTCCATCGCTGCATGGCTATTGCAATGATAAAGCCACCAACGAACAGATAGAGCATTTTGTCACCATAAGCAGCTGTTGTCTGTGCAATTGGGGCGCCACCGGTGAGAGGAAGTAAAACAATGGGCAATAGCGCAGTAGCGGATATAGGTAGTGCTTCGGAGAGCCACCAGCTGGCAATCCAAAGTGTGCAGGCCAAAACCGAGTTGGCCTCAGTGTTTAAGCCATCAAATGGCTGCCCAAAGAAAACGACACAAAATAAAATGGGCCCGATTAAGAGCCCAATTCTTTTTCTGATCATAAGGTGAGATTAGATTGACTCTTCCTCTAATTTCTCAAAATCAAATTCATTTAAGAAATTTTTAGCTTGATCAAGGTTTTGGAAGTCGTACTCTTTGACTTCTCCCTTTGTGCCATGGATTTCAATTTTCACTACGGAAATTCTGGAATCATGTGCTAACGGATCGTCAATTAACTTTCCTGTAGTTCCATCTTTGATTTTATGAGCAAGCACAACGTTCTTACGTTTGATTCGATTACAATAAGAACATTTAAATTCTTTAAGAAGCTCTCCGTCCTCTGTTTCAGTTGCTTCTTTAATGACTTCCTCTTTTTGTAATCTGAGCGTTTGAAATCCACATCTATCGCATTCAAGCGCGCTGAGATGTCCTTTATACTTTTCGATTTTGGTGTAGCCTGTAGTCTCATCGATCCAAACATCATAGTCTACAGAAAATACATTTTCCTCAGCCTGCATTCCTTCATCCAAATAGGCATCTTCTTCATCTTCACTGAGCAACTTCATTTTTTTTCCGTTCTCAGGATTGATTCTAGGTGTGTACCTCAGCTTCTTCAGTTTCTTCTCCAGAATACTTGGGTAATAAAACTTTAGAATAAGCTGTGCGATATATCCATAAAGCACGCCAATACACATGGAAACAAACAGACGGATAAAGAACCACAGAGGATCCAGTTTCATTGTCTCATATTCCAGTGTATTGCAGAATAGGAAAAGCGCTACTGCAATGAGTATGTGCCCTGTGAGCAGTTTTTTAGACTCTTTTTCACTGGCCAGATCATACTTTTCTTTGTATGTCTTTTTTGAAGCAAATGAGAGTTTAAATATTAAGTAGTTGAGTATGCCGGCAGCAAGAACTACAAATACTAGGATGTAAACGATTTGTTGCCATTTGGCAAGGAAATCGAGGTAGAAATCATTATTCATACGGGTGACTTGTTTAGACAAAAATAAAACGATTTAAAAAATCGCCATACTTTCTTAAAAACAGTACGAAAAATTGCTTCCCTAATTGTTTACCGAATTAACTTTTTGTTTAGTGGTATCGGCTTGAAATACCTGCAAAAGTGAAGCATTTTGCTTGTAGGGATTGATAGAGTTGACCTCTTGTTTTTGGTTCACAGGAAGTAAAGACGCCCACCTAGAAAGCTCTTTTTGCGCTAAAGTTGATACTCTTTGCTCAGCTTCCATGAAGAAAGCGAAGGTGCCGAGTAGCAGCAGTAGTGTAATGAGTTTATTGAACTTGGGTTTTTTCATTAGTCTTAGTCCTTTTTTCTAAATGAGCGTCTGTCACTTCATGCTTGAAAACCTAACCTTGTCTTAAAGATGTGTGTGACTATGAAAAAGTTGCACAACACCTTAAAATTCACGAATTCGAGTGTTAATTGCTGTTAATTAATGTTATATGGTGCAATTCAACACCTGAATTGTACTGGAAGTACCTTAGAAAGTCAGGAAGGTTACAGGGGTTAAGTGATTATTTCCAGCTCATTGGATAACCCTCATCAACATACTCAAGCCCGTCCTCTGTAACGTAAATCGGCCCAAATGTATCGAGCATCACAGCAAGTTCTTCTGTTTCTTTAGCTCCAATACTGGCCTCTACAGTACCCGGGTGTGGTCCGTGAGGTAGTCCCCCTGGGTGTAAAGTGAATGACCCTCTGTCGATCCCTTTTCTACTCATGAAGTTTCCTTCAACATAGTACAATACTTCATCTGAATCGATGTTGGAATGATTGTAAGGAGCAGGAATAGCTTTTGGGTGATAATCAAATAGTCTGGGCACGAAGGAACAAATCACATAGCCATGTGCCTGGAATGTTTGGTGTACCGGAGGTGGCTGATGTATTCTACCAGTGATAGGCTCAAAATCGTGAATAGAGAGTGCATAAGGATATAAATAGCCATCCCAGCCAACCAAATCGAATGGCGAATGCTTGTAATGATAGTCATGAAGCATGTCTTCATGTTTGATTTTCACCAAGTAATCACCTTCTTCTTTTTCGGTAACTAATTCTGATGGCGGGCGAATATCACGTTCACAATATGGAGAATGCTCAAGCAACTGCCCCAACTCATTTCGATATCTTTTTACTGTCTCAACAGGATTAGTCGATTCGATGATCAAAAGCTTAAGCGGCCCTTCATCCCACTCTAATCGATAGATTGTGGTTCGGGGGATTACTACATAATCGCCTTGCTTGATTCGCAGTTTGCCAAACTGAGAGTATAGGTATCCATTGCCATCATGAATGAATATGACCTCATCTGCCTGACCATTCTTGTAGTAATAGTCCATTTTTCGTGAAGTAGGATGGCAAATAGCCATGCTAACATCTTTATTTTTTAGCAAGACCTTACGCGCTTCCAGAAAATCATCACCTGTGGTCTCTACTTTGGAAGTATTGAGGTGTGTTTGCTTTAACGAGTAATCAGAAGCAATCTGAGTATTCCAGGGACGAGATTCACCCACCTTCTCAACTCTTGTTGGAGGGTTGATGTGATACAGATTGGAGTAAATACCTGAGAATCCTCGTGAAGAAACAAGTTCCTCAGCATATAGACTTCCGTCTGGTTGCCTGAATTGGATGTGTCGCTTTGGTGGTATTTCGCCTAATCTGTGATAATATGTCATTGCTTTGCTATTTTATCTGCTTCGTCCATCATTCGGATGGCTTGTAGAAAAATTTCATCTTGTTCATTGAAAATAGGATAGAATCCATCATTATCCCAAATTCCACGAGCAATATAAGCTTTGGTTAGTTGTTTTAACAACTTTTTTGAACGATTGAATTCAGCTTCATTGAACTTTAGTTTGTTTTCTTCCGCAATCGACACTAAATCTTTGAGCATCGCATCAGATATTTGAAATTCTGACCGGAATTGATCCAAGCCCATTTCTTCAATTTTTGCCCGATTGTCCTGGGCGTATTTCAATGTGTATTCCTGAATGGAATTAGTGCTGAATAATTTATTCAAATATCGTGATGTGTAAGTGGTATCAAGCGGAACAAAGATGTCAGGGGTAATGCCACCGCCTCCATAAACAATCCTTCCTTTATCTGTTCTGAACTCAAGGGTGTCATTTACTTTGATGCTGTCTGATGAATAAACCTCGCCATTTTGAAAGCGTTCGTATGCTTCCATGTAATACTCGTCAAGGTTTCCACCTGTATATGTTTTCTGAATACTTCTGCCACTTGGGGTGTAATATCTGGATATTGTAAGGCGTAATTCTGATCCGTCATTCAAATCGATCGGCATTTGAACAAGTCCCTTACCAAAAGATCTTCTTCCAATAATTAATCCTCGATCATGATCCTGAATGGCGCCTGCGACAATTTCTGAAGCAGAAGCAGATCCCTCGTCGACCATAATAACCAAAGATCCTTCCTCAAAATCTCCCGGATCACCCGAATAATGCTCTTCTGAATATCTTTTTTCCTTGCCATCGGTGTATACGATCATTTGATTACCTCCAAGTAGCTCATCTGCGATCTGTACCGCACGATTTAAGTAACCACCAGGGTTTCCTGTCAGATCAATGATTAGTTTTTCCATTCCCTGATCCTTGAGTTCCAAAAGGGCTTCCTTGAACTCCAGGTAAGTAGAGTTGGCAAATCGGGCCACTTTGATGTAACCAATTTTATCATCCACCATATATGAAACGTCAACGGAGTATTGAGGAATGACATCTCTGACAATTGTATAATCGATCAGTTCGTCTTCTCCCTCTCGTTTGATAGTAACGGTTACCTCAGAGCCTCCGGGCCCTCTTAAAAGCTCTACCACTTTTTGATTAGTCATTCCTGTTCCTGCCACATTTTTTCCATCTACCTTCACAATTTTATCTCCTGCACGAATGCCGAGTTTCTCCGATGGACCACCACTTAGGGGAGTTACCACATGAATGGTGTCTCTGAAAATATTGAACTCAACACCAATCCCTTCATAGTTTCCTTCAAGCCTGGATTGCACCAATTCAAGATCTCTAGCTGGGATGTAAGATGTGTGCGGATCCAGATCTTCAAGCATGTTAGTAATGGCACTTTCCACAAGATCCTCGCTGTTTACCTCATCCACATAATCATTCTCAATGTGGGTCAGTACCTGCCTGAATTTGTTCAGACTTTGCATGAAATCAGAGGTTGGGGTAGTTGATGTACCCACCATGTTTGCACCAATAAATACACCGACACATAAGGTGATCGCGATGTATAGTGGAAGTGTAATGGCGCGTTTGGAATTCTTGTGTGTGCTCATAATGATCTTAAAATTCAAAAATAAAGCTTATTTAAAGGAAAGAACGCATTGAACGTCAAAGTGTTGACTTGATCAGGTTAAGAGGTTATTTTTGTATATGGTCTTCGAGAAAACTGTCAGTCAGGTTGTAGATGAAAATTATGTATATGCCCGGGCATTGCATTATCTCGGTATTGATTTTTTTGAAGAACCAAACAAGAAACTTAAAGAGATATGTGCTGACCGAGGCTTAGATCGAAAAACAGTCATCAAGAGCTTTTACGCTTTCGACTCCTCCAATCGCCTCAAATTTTCAGATTTAGAGCGTTATCCAATCGAATTACTGATCGAGTTCCTAAAGCATTCACATTATGTTTTTATCAAGGAAAAGCTTCCTTATATCGTTCACCTTGTGCGTAAATGGAATCGAGAGGAGGGATTGAAAAATATGCTCCCTGAGTTTGTTGAAGATTTCATCAAACACATTTACGAAGAAGAAGATACCACATTCAAATACATAGAGCTTCTCTGTAAGATCAAAAAGGGATCGTACGCATCATCATTTGATTTATTGATGGACTTCAAAAATTATTCGTTACAATCAGAATTTGAAGATCATCAGCATGAAGATGAATTCGGAGCAATCCGATCTCTGATGTCGACCATTAAACCAAAAGATTTACACGATCATGTGCTGATTCATGAGATCAAAGCTTTTGATCGTGAAATGATCTATCACGCAGAGATTGAAAACCACATTTTCTTCCCGAAGGCTATCGAATTGGAGACGACCATTTGGAAGAAAATTAAAATGCTCTCTCAGCTTAATTAATGCCGAGAATACTGGCAATAGATTATGGAGCCAAGCGCACCGGCCTGGCAGTAACTGATCCTTTAGGGATGATTGCATCCCCTCTGGACGTGATTCCAAGCCATACACTTGAAAATTTTCTAAAGGAGTACTTTATCAAAGAAGATGTAAGTCGTGTGATTATAGGTATGCCTAAAAACACGGATGGGCGTCCGACCAATGCAACGCCATTGGTTCAGGCATTTATTAACAGATTCAAAAAAGTTTTCCCTGAGAGGGAATTAATTTTGCATGACGAACGCTTTACTTCAAAGATGGCGATGGATGCCATGATAACAGGAGGGATGAAGAAGAAGGACAGAAGGAATAAGGGGAATGTTGACAAAGTAAGCGCCACAATAATTTTGCAATCATATTTAGAAAGTAGTTCATGATTTTTCCTATCGTTTTATACGGTGATCCGGTACTTAAGAAAAAAGCCAGTGAGGTAGAAGAAGGAGACGACACTGTCAAAGAATTTGTTGAGAGCATGTATGAAACCATGTATGCTGCTCAGGGAGTGGGCTTAGCAGCTCCGCAGGTTGGACAGTCACTTCGTGTGTTTGTAGTGGACACTAGTCCTATGGAGGATGATGAGGAGGAGGGTCTAAAGCAGGCTTTTATCAATCCGATCATGATTGAGGAGATGGGAGAAGAATGGGCGTTTGAAGAAGGGTGTTTAAGCATCCCTGGGGTTCGAGCGGATGTAAACAGAAAGCCTCAGATCAAGATTGAATATTTTGATGAAAACTGGGAGCTACACGAAGAAACCTTTGATGGAATGAAAGCACGAGTGATCCAGCACGAGTATGACCACATTGAAGGGAAACTGTTCACGGATTACCTTACTCCTTTCAAAAAACGATTGATTAAAGGGAAGCTGGCCAATATCAGCAAAGGCAAGACGGATGCAGAGTATCGGGTAAAGGTGCCGAGGTAATTTCAACTACCCCCAGCCCCTAAAGGGGTGACTTTATAATAGTGTCTTAAATTAAGTATGTGGGGGTGATCCCTATTGGGAGGAATATGTGGACATTCAATAATTGATTCAATTAAAATTTATGAAAGACCTGACCATTTCATTGATCCAAGCTGACCTCCATTGGGAGGAAATAGACGCGAACCTGGCGATGTTTGAGGAGCTGATTTGGTCCATTGATGAAACAGATCTAATTATTCTCCCTGAAATGTTTACTACGGGCTTTTCAATGAATGCGGATAAACTGGCTGAGCCGCCCGGAGGGAAGACATTCAGATGGATGAGACAGATGGCTACCCAGCGAAAAGCTGCTGTAACTGGAAGTGTTATCACCAAAGATCAAGGCAAGTTCTACAATCGCTTGTATTTTGTATATCCGGATGGATCTTCGAAACAATATGACAAAAAGCATTTATTTAACCTGGCTGCTGAGGGAGATACGTACACCGCAGGGTCAGAACGAATGATTCTGGAATACGAGGGATGGAAAATACATCCGATGATTTGTTATGATTTGCGATTTCCGGTGTGGGCACGTTCAAAGAAAACAAGTAAGCACACCTATGAGTATGACCTGCTAATTTATGTAGCCAACTGGCCGGATACACGTGTAAATGCCTGGGATACGCTACTCAAAGCTCGAGCGATTGAAAACCTTTCCTATTGCGTGGGAGTGAATCGCATAGGAACAGATGGGTTTCCCAAAAAATACAATGGTCATTCAGGAGTTTACTCAGCAAAGGGAGAGGAGCTTGCTTTTTCTGATAATAAAGAAGAAATCCTCACCGTCAATCTTTCAGCACAAGAATTAAAGACTTATAGAAAAGATTTCCCTTTTCAGGAAGACGCAGATGATTTTGAGCTTAGATAGCTATCTCAATCAATAATATGTAACCTCGCATTCACTGAATGCAATTTTGAAATCATCCACTTCGTCTTGCGATAATCTGGTGTTGTAGCAGATCAACTTTTCAAGTTTGGTCAATCCATAAATGCGTAAGAGCTTCCAAACCCTGGTGTTGCTCACATTCAGGTACTTTAAGTTTTTAAGTTCATCAATGCCCTTGAAGTTCTTGATACTCGTTCCGGAGCAATCCAGCCATTCGATGGATTTCATGTTTTCGATAGGTCGAATGTCATCCACAGCAGTATTCGATATGTTCAGCTGTTTCAAATTCTTCAGGCCTTTAATGCCCTCCAACATTTTGAGCGGTCCATTGGTGCACGTGATGGATGTCAGATCAGTATGTTGACTCAGTGGAGAGAGATCAGTAATTAAAGTCTGATTAAAGTCAACTTCTTTTAGATTGATAAATGGGCCAAGTGGCTCCAATGATTGTATTTGAGTATTCGAGACTGAAACCTGTTCCGATTCAATGAGTTGATGCAAATGAAAACTGTCGATTGTTTTGAGGTTGAAAGCTTCTTTCCATTCACCGGATAATCCGTCCCACCAGTTTTTTAGCTCATTTGATTTAAAGATGACTACCACTTCCGGATTAGCCTGGATCAAACTCCTTACGTCATTTTCTGAGATGTCGGTATTATCAACATTCAATAGTTTAAGGTTTTGAAGTGTTTTAAGCCCACTTAGTGACTTGAGGCTAGAGCCCTTAAGGGATAGCGATTGGAGGCCCGTAAGGTTGCTAATCGATTCGGCAGATGATATTGGAAGGCTGTCAGCTTTTAAGGCTTGAATGCGATCAAAAGTCGATAAGAAATTGAGGTTGTTGAAATAGTTTCCACTGACATTCAAATAAGTCACCCCGTTAAATATTTCCAGTGGGTTTGGATTTATAAATTCACCATTGGAAACATCCAGCGAATCAATATTGATCAATCGAATCAGGTCTTCTTTTCCGTCTGGTTCGAAACGTACATTGCTAAGTATTTTTTCTTTCCACTTTGGGGATAATGAAAGCCACCATTTTTCTATTTTATCACTGTTACTGATTACAATCGTTCCAGGCTTTTTACTCATGAATGTTGAGGCATCTTTTGAGCTAATCGTCGTATAGTCAGCAAGAATTTTCTTTAAAGGCGAGACATTTAGCAAAGGCTTTAGATCCTCGATTGCTGTATACTCTATGTTTAATTCCCGGAGCGATGGATGAGCATCCAATGCCTCCATAGTTGTAATTGATGTTTTTGAAAGATCAAGGGATTCGAGATTCCTCAATTCTGAAAAAACCGAAATGTCCTCAATAGCTGTACCAGCCAAGCTCAGGTCAGTGAGAGATTTAAGAGGCTGCAGAAAATCGATATTTGAAACATTGGAGTTAGTAAGGTCCAGCCGTTTTAAATCTGTGAGGACTTCCAGTGCTCTAAAATCGGCAGAATCAATATTTGCAAGCGCTAAAACTTCAAGTTTTTTTAATCGCTTGACATCAGAGATATCCGTAATTAACGTTCCTGAAGCCTGAAGCTCCCTTAATTCCTCGAAATACTGTAGTACAGAAAGGTCCGATATAGGTGTTTCGTTGATTAATAGATACCTCAATTCATTCGCATATCTAAGGGGTTTTAAATCGACTATCTGTGTGTTGCTAATGTTGAGGTAATTGAGGTTTTTCAGTGCGGCTAATGGTTCCGCGCTCACGATGTATGCATTTCCGGATATATTGAGGCTGTCAATTTCAGCCATTTGATTCAGAACTTGTGCCGAAATTGAATCATGGGGAATACGGTCCTTAAATATTTTGATCCACTCATAAGAAAGAGAAGACCACCACCTTCTCAGTTCTTTTTCACGACTCATTTTATTGGTGTAGACGCTGGCAATACGTAGGTCTGCTTCGTCTACATCCACGTTTATCTCAATGAATCGTTGATTATTAGACCGAAAGGGTTCACCTTCTATCGTAATTCCATCAATTACGTTCTCAAAAGAGACCAGATAGAAAGTGGATTCGTCACTTTTTGCTTTTTCCTCTATGACAATGTTTTCAAAGTCAAATGATATGTGTTCGAAAAAGAAATCGACATCTCTTAAGTAGGCGTCTACATTTTTATTGGTAATCACTCTACGATCAGGAATCAGGTCATCTTCAATTTGAACCAGATCGTTCTCAAAAATCTTTTGGTAACTCTCCGTAATAATTACTTCCTTGTCTCGTGTAGACGTTTTTTGGGATCCGACAGTGTTTAGCATGTACTCAAAAAACTGCACCAGGCTTCTCACCTCTTGTTCACGAGGACTTGTCTCGTCATCAGCTTCCTGGGCTGTGAGAGATGAAAAAGAGAGGAGTAAAAGAACAATGATAGAAAAACGCATTGCCCTACTTAATGTCATAGATGTAATTTTTGAGTGCATCACGATGCTGGTCGTTTTGAATAGGAACTACATTGTCGATGAGCCATCCGGAATTATAACCCATACGGTTGAAATTAGCCAATGAAAAATACCAATCATCAATGGTAAAAAAGTGGAATTTAACATCTCTTACCGTCTTGAAAGACAAGACTCCCTGGTTTAATTCATGAAGAAAAAGAGTCAACTGATCCGGCCTGAAATCCCTGGCGGTAAACTGCTCTGTGTGTTTTTCTTTAGCCAATGCTTTTCGTAAAGTCATGAAATCTAACTCATGACTCATAGGGTGTAGAAAGCGCTTGCTTTCCGAGGTGTCTTTTTTAAAATAATTCTGATAGTGGTCAAAGGAAATTTGATCAATGACCCATTCATATCCCTGACCTTGCTGCTGTAATTTCATAAAGAGTAAGCCGGATATTTCTTTTCCCTCTTTGCTGAAAACAGTCTGAACTTCGGCAAACCAATTGTTTGCATGAAAATCTAGATAGCGTGGTGACTGTTTGTTTGTAACATCCCTTACAAACACTTTGGCCTGATCTGCAATGTTTTCATTGTTGCGATCGAACAGGTTAGGTAAATAGTTCCTTCGCAATGAACTGGACCTATATGCTTTATCTGTCTGGTTCAGACGGTTACCTTTTCCGTCCTCTTCACCATTAAACCTCCTAAAAAACTGATTTATTTGTTTGTTGGAGGCATTGAACTGTAGTTCGTTTTCAGCCATGTCATCTGTAAGCCCGGTTTGGCTCACAGATGAATGAATGATTGATATATATATAATTAATCCGATCCAGTATTTCATGCAGTTGTTTCGGTTACTCGAATATCACCTAACATCACATCCCAAAACTCAATGATACGTCCTGCGATCTGCGTTTCTTTCTTCTTCACATAAATGGTGATATCCTTTTTTGTCGTGTCCTTGTATGTAAGGCCATCGTTTGAGCTTCCTTCAAATCGTTGGTAAACAGTAATCACACCTACATATGTGCCATCAGGCTGCTTTTCAAGATCACTTACGTAGTGAATGTCATACCATTTTATGGTCACCTTGTCATAATTAAGTGCGGAAAGTCTTTCGAAGTATTCACGAACTTTGTAGTATGTGATTTCTTCTCGATTCAGTGAAGAAACACCCATTTCACTACCTGGAGCAAATAACTCCTCAGCTCTGTCCATCACCCGGTTGGCTTCAGAAAACTGGGTTTCCTTATTTCCAATGATACTGATGTACTTGCTGAGGTCTTTTACTTTTTCAAGCGCAAGCGAATCAATTGCCTGCTTTCGCGCAGGATCTACATTGGTTTGTGAGTTGCCTATTGTTGCAATTCCAACAAAGAAGGCAAGCATGCTATATTTTAATAATTTCATCATTTTATTATTTTGATTTTTTAAGAACTATTTCTTTGATCTTGCCACTTGAATCTTTCACCATCTCGTCCACTCTCGCTTTGTTATTGTTCGTGTCTTTGAGATAATTGAGATACTTTTCGATGGTAGTAGGTTCGTCATAGCTAGGCGTACCATTTGATTCATAGAAAACGATCAAAACAGGCGTGTCAGAAGAGCTAAATAATGTCAATGCTTCTTCAATGCTATTGTTTGCACTCGCCAAAGAGGATGCATTAGCTATAGCACTGAAGTAACTATTCACCCTTGTTTCCAAACTTTCAACAGGTTTTTTGCTAACCGATTTTTCTACTTGTTTTGAATTGTCTTCACTATCCTCCTGACCGATAGGCTTTCCTTGCTCTACTTGCTCCTGAACGTCGGTTGGGTCACTTAAGTCTGCCATTTTCTTCTGATTCTTACAGGAAGTGAATACCAGAACTGAAGCAATAGTCAGTATTAGGTAATTTTTTGAAATACTAGTCATATGTTTTGTTTTTTGATAATATTAAAAACTGAAAGCTTATACTCAAAATGTGTTCCACATTGTCATTAAACGGATTAAAGCGAGAAATAATTTTTATTCTTGTATCATTTTTAGAATCGGGAAGTCAAAATGAGAAATTTGACGTGCTTGCGACGAATCAACAACATTAATAAACACTTTGATTCCCAGCGGGTTTAAAGTAGTATGAAATCTATTTTAAGTATCGTGCTGGTCATTTTATCCGTTTCAGTCTTTAGTCAAAATTTGTCTGAAATACGCGCTGAATTCCATTCAGTGGTTCTGAATCCGGATGACTCCAAAGAATTCCATGCATTCTTGTCCAGTGTTGAAAATCCCTCAACTACGGTGAAGGCCTATCAAGCAGTATCGGAAGCTCTGCTGGCGCAGGTGCTGTGGAATCCATTTAATAAGCTAAAGCAAGTTGTCAAATACGGCAATCAAATGGAAGAAGCTGTGAATGCTGATCCTGATAATATTGAAATACGATTTTTGAGGCTGGCCATAGAGTATAATTTACCGGCTTTTTTAGGGATGAGCTCTCATTTAGAGGAAGACGTGAAATTGATAGCAGAAAATTTATCTAATGTTTCATCTATGCAGGTCAACCCGATGTTTGGTCAGTATATTTTCCATTTTTTAGAGGAAACTGATCTTTGCTCAAAAGCACAACTGTCTCAGATGAAGCAGACTTTTGATCGAAGTGCTACTGCTATGGCAGGATCAAAGTAAAAATTATCAAGAGGTATTACTCATACCCTCTTCCATGCCACACACCCTTCGTGAATTCCACTTCGAATCCTAGGAATAACTGTTTTCAGACGTGGACGGCCAGTCCTCCGCATTCGTTTAAAGTTTTTTAGAAGTTTGAGTGGGGAAGGATTACTGGTGTGATCCCATTTGGTTATCTAGTACAAGCAATGACCCTTCCTCGCTTTGCTCAAAGGTTGTTTTTTGTTTTTTCACTCATTTGAGCAAGCTCGATTCGTTCCAAAACAAAAAACCCTGATGTTTCCATCAGGGTCATTGCTTGCAGAGGCGGAGGGATTCGAACCCCCGGTACCTCGCGGTACAACGGTTTTCAAGACCGCCGCATTCGACCACTCTGCCACGCCTCTGTGATCTCTGCAATTTCTTTGTGAGTAGCTTCCTACTCTTTTTAACCTCCGAGGCGGTTCCGCCGCATTCGACGCGGACGGCTAGTCCACTCTGCCACGCCTCTGGGTCTCTGCCATATGTTCGCTCTTTGCGAAAATTGGAACGCAAAAGTAGCCGTTTTTAGGAAAGAGACAAATTCAATTCACTCGAAAAAAGGAGAAATTGATTCTTTCATTCTTTCCGGCATTTTTACTGGCCTTCCGGTTTCCATATTCATGAAGGCTAATATGGTTTCTCCGGTATTGACAAGCACTCCCTCTTCATTCCTGATTTCATAAAGAAATTTCATGCGTGCTCTGGGCATTTCCGGAATAATTAACTTAATAGTGAGCAAGTCATCATATTTTGCCGGTCCATGATATTTGATCGACATGTCTAACACAGGCATTCCCACTCCGGCATCTTCCATTTCCCGGTATGGGAACCCAATCGCTCGAAATCCTTCAACACGAGCCACCTCATAATAGGCCGGATAGTTACCATAGTATACGAAACCCATTTTATCAGTTTCTGAATACCTGACCCTTACTTGTGTTTCGTGTGTATACATTATCTATAAATTCTTTCCTGATTCAATGCTCGCTGAAATTTTCTGGCGTTGACATTGTGTTCTCTTAGCGTCCTTGCAAACACATGATAACCTGAAAAATCAGCTTTTGCACAGAAATATAGGTAATTGTGATCTTCGTAATTCAAAACCGCATTTAATGCAGGAATACCAGGCATGTTGATTGGGCCAGGAGGTAACCCCTGATATTTATAGGTGTTGTAGGGCGATTCAAATTCCTTGTCTTTATTCAGAATCCTTCGAATACTAAAATCTCCAATTGCAAATACGAGTGTTGGGTCTGCCTGTAATGGGATCCCTCTTTTGATGCGATTAATGTAAACGCCGGCGATGGAAGGAGCCTCATCCATTTTGTTAGTTTCTCCCTGCACGATTGATGCTAGCGTAGATATTTCCGTTTGAGACATCCCCAAGCTTTCAGCTTTTTGCTTTCGCTCTTCCGTCCAAAATCTTTCATACTCCAACTTCATTCGATCCAGCAGACCTTTTGGTGTAATAGTCCAGTAAACTTCATAGGTGTTGGGGATAAACATGCTGATGAATGTCTCATTTGTAAACCCATAATATTCAGCAGTAGTGTCTGAGAGAAGAATAGGAGCAAGGTCTGCAGAGTCTATTTCTATATTTTGAGTGAGGATTTTTGGTAGTTGTTTTAGCAGTCTTGCATTTGAGAATGTAAGAGCGATGGGTGTTTGTGAACCTGATCTTAGAAGATTGATCAATTCTAAGTTGGTCATATTTGCTTTTATAAGATACATGCCATTTTTGACATTTGTATCCAGGTCTTTTAGCTTGGCTAAAAAGCTGAAACTTACCAGATCATTGACAATTCGCTCTTTCGCCAATTTATCTTGTAACTGTTTGAACGTGGTTCCTTTTGGGATTGCAAAGTACCTATCATCATCTTCTACCAAAACGTTTGGTGTATAAAGAATTTGGTAGGTGTAAAATGCAAATGATGACAACATCATGGTGAATACCACGAGGAAAATGGCGAGGAAATATTTTTTACGCATTGTGCAAAAATAGTATGGGTGCTGGACTAAATAAGACTTTTTGGAAATGCTACAGCCCCATATCGACCATGATGTGAGATAGAAATTTCAATATGGTCTGGTTCAATGGTAGGCAGATTCAGTTCATCTGATCCAATATGATAATCAATACCCATTTCTCTGAAATAATTGATAATCATAAAGCGAATACCTTCACTCCAATCATCATTTGATTTTTCAAAAACGTGATAATCAATGCTGTCTAAATCTCCGCAAATGGCCATCATGTACTCATCGTTCACTATAATTTCACCATTTATTTCATCAGAGCTAAAACGAATCGCTCCATCATTTTCGCTGACCTCAATAGGGATTTTAGTAGGGGCAAAATTTAGCGGCTCTCTTCTACACTTAAAAACTGCTTCTTTTGCTGACCATAGAATCCAGAATATGTGAGGATGGTCTATGGTCACATCATTTTCATTTTGTATGAGCTCCAGACTTCTACTATTCCGCTCTTTAAATGATGGGTCTTTTAGGTCAACTATGTCTATTCCAAGCATGAATCATGAAGTTAAATTAATTTCTACACTAAGCTTTAATAGTAAACTTATTTTAAAGTTTAAGCCTTCCACCAAAAGCAAAACCGATATTGCCAATATCGTAAAATTCATAGTATCTGCTGTAATTATGACTCAATATGGCTTCAGCAAATAAATCATACTTTTCAAATGATTTTTGAGCTCCAATTGAAAGGGTATATTCCATGTCGTGAAGGTTGGCATTTCGAATTTGGTTAACGAAATAATCCCTGTCCCGTTCGATCCTCTGGATTAAAATGAAACTTGAAAAATCATCTTTGATGTATCTAATGCCAAAATTATCGCTATTTCCTCCTGGACCTATCCCCGCTCCAATAAGTTGACCATCGTTAGTGTAACCTTGTCTATTTATTCCATGGGCGTAAAATGGCGGTGTAGGCCGCCAAGGCGTGTGTCCAATCGAAAGGTTGCTATGCTCATAATTGATTATGAAAAGGTCTCCTTTTTTGTTTTCAAGAGATTTTTCAAATCCGATCGTATAACCCCTGGAATGCTCTGGCTCTACTGCTGTTGGCCTTATTCCCCCTCCATCTGAAGTGAAATCATTTTTAGCGAATTCTAGATATGCACGAAACCCAATTTCCCTGAAATTCCATTCCATCGATATAGATGCCATTTGGTCAAAGGCATCATTTGGTGAAAGTGTATCTCCATCTACTACCCCATCATCGATGATGAAGAAAGGGGAAAGAATATCTGCGTTTTCAAAGTATTGCGTTTGTTTATAAAGCACTTTATTAAAACCAATAGTTAACTCTGGTAGAAATGACGGTGAAAATGCCAGAAACATACCATTTAAGTACCTGTTATCGTTTTCCGAATTATCATCGAAGTACTCTGATTCTGCAAGTAACCCATACATCAAGTTTGCTTCAACCTTACCAATATTTTTGTTTTCGGATAGATAGGTTGGTTTAATCCCTAATCGAAAGTGAGGAAATCCACCACCTTGCCTGCTTAAAATAATTGGATTGTAAATAGCTGGACCTAGTGAATAATTTTGAGTGCCAACAGAAGCCACAAATTGTCCAATATCAAACCTTATTTCAGATTGGCCAGGGTGAAATTTCAAAAATGGATCATTTCCATATCGGAAAACCCAGTCAATTCTGTTGGAAAATGGATATGCAAATTCATTGATGCCTGAAGAATTACGAGGTAATCTGATTGCTTCGTTTTCGGAATAGAAAATAACCGGATTAAAACTGAATGATAGCTTTCCTTTTCTGCCGCTGATTCCGGCGTGCAATTCTGAGGTAATTCCTTCACCTTTCCAGACAGGCCCATCATTATATCCCCTTGCGTAGTTGCTATTATAAGATGTTTTAAAGAGAATGTTATTGATGTAAAACCCATCAGTTTTAGCTGGTATTACTGATGAATAAAAAGTAAGTGTGGTTGTATCACTCGATTTATCTAAAAAATCATAGTTATCCCCAGGAATTAGTACTTGCCCGAAACTTAAAAAAGGTAAAAGGACGGAAAGAGTTATAATAATTCTCATTTGCTTGAAAGTTCTTTATGCGGATTTGCTTATTGTTCTTAAATGCAACCAACATATCAATATCTTTGCGCGAAGATAACCATCTCTGTTTCTATTTGAATTAAATTATGAGCCTTGTCAGCGTCTGTGTCCCTATTTATAATGGTGAAAAATATCTTCGAGAAAGTCTTGATTCAATCGTGAATCAAACCTATGAAGATTTGGAAATCCTCATCGTGGATGACTGCTCAACTGATAACAGTATTTCGATAGTTAAGGAATACCAAAAATCTGATTCAAGAGTCAAGATCATTCAAAATGAAATCAATCAGGGGTTAGTAGGAAATTGGAATCGATGTATTTCTGAATTCTCTGGAGAATACATGAAACTTCATTTTCAGGATGATATGATGGAGCTGGATACCATTGAAAAAATGGTTATGCTAGCAAAAGGAAGTGGTGTTGATCTGGTTTTGACAGATAGGGAATATAAATTCGAACATGATATTAAAAAGTTTTATTTGGATGAGTTGCCTCGCCTTTCAGACCACTTTAATGAAAGTGTAGTCATTGAGCCGGAATTTATAGCGAACCTATTACTTCAAATTGGCACAAATATGAATTTCATGGGGGAGCCTATTTTGGGATTAGTAAAAAAAGAGGTTTTTGAAAGATATGGAATCTATGATGATACCTTAAAACAAATATGCGATTTCGAGTTTTGGCTCAGAATTGCAATTAATGAGAGAATCGGATTCATACCCGAGCGCTTACATATATTCAGGCTTCACAATGAATCTCAGGGAGCTAAAAATTCCAGACAAAAAGAGATAAATCCATCCCATTTGGATCGCATACATCTGGCTGACAAAATGCATAATGATGAAACATACGCTAAGTTTCGAGAAATCGCAGGAGAAAATTATACCTACAAATTACTTCATGGTTATGTAAACACTTACACAAAAAGATATGGTAAGAATATTCTCTCTAAGCATATACATGAACGATTTTTTGAATATCTGGATCCAGCACCTCTCTGGAAGCGTGTAATAAATGTTTTTAGTCGATCTTAAAGATATTGATGCTTTTTAGCTAGCTCATTATCCATGATATCATTACTTGCATTATCGTACTCTTCAAAATAACTTAGATTTCTTATTTCATCATGAGCTTTTGTATCAGCCGCACCCCTCTTACACTTTACATTTAAAAACCATTCCTTAGATTGAAGTGCATAATGATTTAAATGAAGAAACGACTTATCTAAAATTTTTTCATTTATTGGCTGGAAGTGCTTTTTTTCATTGTCCCGTTTGTATCGCAACCTTTTACCATCTGCTGTAATTACAGAGCACTTTCCATTTAAATAGCAGAAGTGAATGTGATAACGTTCTACATTCTCAGGTTTAATAATCACCTTACTTTGAGTGACTTTTTTATTGGGCATCCATGGTTTTTTAACACCATCTTGTTTCGCTCTTTTCACGAAAGAAGAAATTAAGCTGTCAGGTTGTTTTATATGACCATTGGAGCCAAAATTTTTCCAGGGAATCCTAACAACACCTACTTTTTCAGGTAAATCTTTAAGGAAAGAAGCAATGGTTTTATAACCTCTTCTAGCATAAACAAATTCGTCTAAATCGCATATTAAAACCCATTTACTTTGACCTTTTAGAGATGGAAAATATTTATTGTAGAGTTCAATCTGAGCCCATTTTGTATCATCATAAATGATAGTAATTAACCCTTTTTCAATGTAATCGCTTATTTCTTTTTCATAGTCATCGGTGCTACCATTGTCAATCAAAAGGAAGTGATTTGCACCTTCTTTTAGGTAATGTTCCACCCACTCTTTAATTACATGAGATTCGTTTTTGAATATACCAGCTACTGTGAGAAAATTCATGTTTGGATTTTGAATTGTGAATTTATAGCTAACTAGTTTATTGGATTTATTAATTATGCAGATAATTAAGAAATGAGGCGATGTTGAGAGTTATAGGATTTTTCTTTCGGTCTTCCTGGCAAGTAATTGTTCTTGCTGGTGTAGCCAGTGCTCTGGCAGCAGCTTCTAATCTCTACGCCTTAAAGCTTCTGGGAGAGATCGTCTCTAATGATCAGTCAGAGCTATTTGTTCTATTAGGATACATTTCATTATTAATTATTGCTTCTTCAGTAATTACATTATTTAATGGAAAGTATGTTACAAAATATTTTGAGAATAAAGTCGCTAATTATAGAAAGGAACTCACTGAAAAGTCGTTGCTTTCAAAGTATGACAAGATTGAGAAGAAACTAGACAAACTGGTTCCTATTCTCCTTTTTGAAACGAGTGTAATTGGAGGTTTTGGAAAAGGAATACCGGATTTGCTTGTAGCAATATTCCAATCTACAGTGGTGCTCGCTTACCTATTTAAACTTTCGTGGGTACTGACCATTTCTTTTTTACCGATTTTCCTGGTGGTAACCATTACAAATTTTGTGACCCTTTCATGGTTTAAGAAAATCGAAAAGTCAATCTCAGATGGCAGATTCAAGCTTCATTTTGCTCTTGACACGCTTGAAAAAGGGTTTAAAGACTTGATAGTCAATAAGAAACATTCACAATCTTATATTAAGCATACCATTGACGAGCCTAATTCTGAACTCGTCAACTTGAGTGTTAAAAACGTTTACCTCCGTACGTTAATCGACAAATCACAGAATGCATTTGTTATTATTTCATTAGGGTTTCTATTGGTATATGCTATGTCGACCAATGCATTTGGGCAGAATGATTTAATAGAATACATGGCGCTTATTTTATATATCAGACCGTCATTGAATAAGATAGCTAATTTCACTAAGCAAGTAAAAGGCGTAGAAAACGCTCTGGAACAAGTAGAGTCTTTAGATATTGACATTAAGGAGTCTCGTCTTAGATCAGAGGACTCCATTGATTTTGATGAAGGAGATACACAGCCGTTAATAAATGCAAGCAAGGCAACATATGCTTTTGGAGGCACGAATTCTTTTAAGTTGGACACTATCGATTTTGAAATTCGAAAGAATGAGATTGTCATTATCAATGGGAGTAACGGTAGTGGTAAGTCTACGTTGTTTAAATTATTAATAGGCCTTTATACACCTCAGAAAGGAAATATAGAGTTTCAAGGAGAAGTAATTACTAAAAGAAACGTTCAATCTTACAGGAGGTTTTTCTCATGCTACTTTACAGATTCCCCTCTTTTCGTTGATTTTAGATACTTAATTACGGAGGAGAATAAGCCAAGATTCGAAGAACTGATTGAGTACCTGGGGTTGAAAAACAAGGCTGCCTTAGATGAAAATCAAAACTTGGTCAATATAAATGTATCTCATGGCCAACGAGGACGACTTAACTTGCTAAGACTCCTTCTTGAAGATCGAGAAATATATTTTCTTGACGAGTGGGCAGCTAATCAGGATATTCACTTCAAGGAAAAGTTCTACAATGAGATAGTTCCTGACCTTAAAAAGAAAGGTAAAACCATCATTTTGATCTCACATGATGATAAGTTTTATTCAGTAGCCGATCGAGTCATCACTTTGAAAAACGGCAAGATTGATAAAATTACCACGACCAATGAAGTCGCCTAAGGTTTGTGTGATTATTGTAACCTACAATGGCTTTGAGTGGATTGAAAAGTGTATAAATAGTCTCTCCAACTCCGAAAGCCCAGTAGATATTATGGTTATCGACAATGGCTCAACTGACGGCACGCTTGAATTCTTAAGAAAGAGTAAAAAACTGACATATTTGTTTGAATCTAAGGAGAATTTGGGGTTTGGAAAAGCCAATAACGTTGGTCTGAGATATGGATACCAAAATGGATATGACCACTTCCTCTTGCTGAATCAGGATGCGTGGGTCGAACCAAATACAGTCGGCGCTTTAATGAAAGCATTAGAACAAAATTCTGACTTTGGACTAGTATCTCCGTTGCATTTCAACGGACAAGGAACTGAGCTAGATCAGCTATTTCAAACGTATTTGGATCGAGTTGAGTCTTATAACGGGGACAAAAAAGCCAATCAAATCAAACCTATTTATGAGGCGCCATTTGTGAATGCCGCATGCTGGTTGTTAACTAGAAAGTCATTAGAAAAAGTGGGGATTTTTCATCCATTATTTGATCATTACGGAGAGGATGATAACTATATTGATAGATTGCATAGTGTGAATCTGAAAGTTGGTATTGTTCCAACGGTTAAAATATTTCATGATAGGGATAGTATCGGGGTAAACCCAATGAAAGATGATCCGAGGAAATTATACAGCAGGACGTTACTTCAGGAGATGCTCAAACCGCAAGAAAGACTTTCTAGGGATAAAGCCCAAGAAATAGCAAAGAAGCTTGAAGAAAAGGGGGCTAAACGGCTTCCAATTATGAATAGGAGATCTTTTCGTCTTTTTTGTGAAAAAGAGTTTTCTCGCATTTTTAATGCGGTTAAGGATTTCCAACAAAACCGTCAATCTGAATTAGATATTTCTTGAAACCACTAATTGCCATAGGATTAGGAACAAGAGATCGCCCGGAAATGCTGAAAGAAGCATTGAATTCTCTTATTAATATTCACTTGCCGGAAGAAGTAGATGTGCTGTTAATCGTATGCGACAATGGGTCTACTGACGAATCATTTAAGGTTGTACAAAATCTTGAAGAAAAAACCCCTTTCAAGGTTTCTTATTTGAAAGAAGAGCGTCAGGGGATTGCCTATATGCGTAATCGAATTCTTGAAAAAGCGCTTGATGAAAAAGCAACTTATCTAGCTTTTTTTGATGATGATGAGACGGTAGATGAAGACTGGCTGGTTGAGTTAACCAACGCAAGAATCAAATATTCAGCTCATGTTGTTCAGGGAAGATTAGAACAGAAATTCCCTGAAATTAGCGATTCCAAAATAGTCAAAAAATTCTTTCCTGGAGACTTCAACAAGAATTCGGGAGATGACCTAAATGAGGCATATACAGGCAATGTGATAATGGACATTTCTTTTGTAGTATCTAATAACCTAAGATTTAACCATCGTTTTAACCTTACTGGAGGATCAGATAGTTATTTTTTCAGGCAGATGAAGAAAAATGGTGCTCGAATCGTTTATTGTAAGGAAGCCGTCGCAACAGAAACAATCCCGGAATCTAGAGCCTCCATTAATTGGATTTTATCTAGATTTTATAGAAACGGCTATACCAAATACTTAATGGATGTTGCTGATTATGGCAAATACAAGGCTTTTTGGATGGGGTTTCTATATGTTTTCAAATCAGTTAAAACCTGCATATCTGTTACTTTTTCTAGTCACAAATCAATAGATGAAATCAAAATGAAAAAACTAAATAGGTGTCTGCGAGCAAAGGGTGTGCTTCATGCAATGTTTGGCGTTCCATTTGAAGAATACACATCAATTCATGGAAAATAAGAGCGATCATGCTA
The DNA here is from genome assembly GCF_965228795.1 of Ekhidna sp. Lineage (GTDB taxonomy): Bacteria > Bacteroidota > Bacteroidia > Cytophagales > Cyclobacteriaceae > Ekhidna. Next base: position 4,165,069 of record NZ_OZ245839.1, on the reverse strand, counting down.
ATAAAGTGGTAATAGCCATTTGTACGTATCAGCGTCCAAACAAACTACGTGAGGCACTTATTTCAGTTAGAGATTTGGTTATACCTACAGATTTGAGAGCACATCTTGTAGTAGTTGACAATAGTCCTTCAGAGGATGTGAGGTCGGTGTTTGATCAGGAGACAAAAGAATTGCCCTTCAGCGCTGAGTATGCCATTGAAAGCAATAGAGGGATTGTTCATGCCAGGAATAAGGCACTTGAGGTAGCCGGAAAGAATGATGCTGATTATATCGCTTTCTTTGATGATGATGACTATGTAGATAAACATTGGTTAAAGGAATTGTGGAATTGTGCTAAAAGATACTCAGCAACTGTAGTGTCAGGTAGAGTAAGGTATTTCTGGCCTGCTGCTTGTGAACTTTCTGAAGATGTTAGACGTGTTTATGACAATGCAATGAGTAATATGCAAACCGGAACAGAAAGAAGGAGCAGTAGTACCTGTAATACCCTGTTCGATATCAGTTTTAGTCAAAAACATAATCTTAGGTTTCATCTAAGACTTAATCTGACAGGAGGTGAAGACTCTTACTTTTTTGAAAGTATGTATTTGTTGGGAGCAAAGATTGTATGGTGTGAAGAAGCCAAAGTCTACTCACAGATTGACCCTGCCAGGGCCAACCATGAATTTGTCTTTCGAAGAAGGTACAATGTTGGGTATACCGCTTATATCATAGATTCACTACTGTATGGAAAATTATTAGCATTGTGGAAGTCATTCAAATATCTCATTGATATTGGAGTTCGAACACTTTTTAATTTGTTTAGAAGTGGAGAGAAGGTCAGAATTCGAACCAGGAGAAGAATGAATGAAGCCAAGGGTAGAATTGACGCAATGCTTGGAAAAAAATTTGAGAGTTATAAAGAGTCTGATGGTAACTAGTCAATATTCTGAAATTGCTAGTTTAGCCATGTGAAAATTCTCATCATATCCAACTTGTATCCTTCAAGCGGCAATGCGCAGGATCATCTGGGTAAGATGTTACTGCATCGATATGCCCAATGCTGGTCAAAAGATCATGAGATTGTAGTAATTAACCCTCATTCATACAATATTCTAACGGCCCGAAAACTTAGGAAGAAAGCGTTGATGCACAGTTTCAAGATCGATGGAATCACGGTCTATAATATTCCAATATTGAGGCTTCCGGGGGATAAACTTCAAGTAAGAAAGTTCAAGAACTTTGTGAAAAACCTAGGCGAATTTGATTTTATCCTAGGTTGTCTTCCTGTTGGTATAGAGATTTCAAATTTTGTAAGTAAAAGTCTGAATATTCCGTATTTCACATACTTTCATAATACTGACTATCATCGTTCCGGAATCAGTAAAAACCGAATTACACGTAAGTACACCAGGTTCATAGAGCAGGCCACTGGACTTATGTTCGTTTCTCCTAAACTTAAAAAGGCATTTGAGAAATATTCAGCGAATAAGAGCATCTTACTGACTGGAGGAATAGACACGTCATGGATAAGTGATCACTCAAAAGTGACATTTGGTTCCGGGTTAAACCTGGTCACCTCAGCACGTCTTGTTAGACAAAAAAATATTGAGTCAGTTCTAGTCGCTCTAAATGATCTAAGCGTTGAATTTCGATTATCTATTGCGGGAGATGGTCCACATAGAAGTTACCTAGAGCAACTAATTAACAATCACACCAATTTAAAAGAAAATGTGTCGTTATATGGAATGGTGAATTTCGATCAGCTAAAAGTGCTGTTTGATTCGAGTGACTTTATGATTCTTATGAGTACTAATGAAAGTTTTGGTTTGGTATACCTGGAGGCAATGGCGAGAGGTTGTATTCCAATTGGGACAAGAGGAGAGGGTATTGACGGAATCATTGTTGATGAACAAAACGGGTATTTATGTGATCCAGCCCCCAAGTCTATTGGATCGCTTCTTGAAAAGATAAGCAAAACTCCGAATGAAAGACTGATTGAAGTCTCTGAAAATGCCCTTGAAACTGCAAAAAATTATGTTTACGAAAGGCTTGCAGAGTCTTTTATTGCTTTTGCTAGAGCAAAAATCATGTAGGTGTAGATTATTTATGTTTCTTTGAACAAAATTCAACTTTTTGGCAAAGCAAGTCCTTTTGATCTCCCCTTACTTCCTCCTCACAATACTATTTGAACAATGCGTGCTATAAATTTGTGCCAAGGGTTCACGGACAAAATGATTGAGAATGTATGTACACATTTTTTTACGTCTGTCTCAAAAAATTATTCTTATTTCAGAATCTCAAAAATGATTTTTGACAAACATTATGATATTTGAATAATGTTAATGAGAAGACATGCAATCATTATTGGTGCTATGAAATCAGGGACATCTTCTTTGTTTAGATACCTTGGTCAGCACCCGTCTATTTGCTTATCTCAGCCTAAAGAGCTACAATTTTTTTCCAAAAGTGGTTTCAATAAAGAGCCAATAGATTATCTAAAAAATTGGAAAATAAAAACTCATCATAAGGTACTTTTAGAGGGATCAACCAATTACACTAAATACCCATCTTTTTCAGATGTAGCGTATCGAATTCATACATTTGAAATTGATCCAAAATTTATATACATCGTCAGAAATCCCATTCACAGATTGGTTTCTCATTATAATCATTCTATTCAGCGAAATCGCCCATGCACTATTCTAGACTCACATTTAATTAACACTAGCAATTACAACTTGCAACTAAACCAGTATCGAAAGTATTTTAGCAAAGAAGATATTTTTATTGTTGATTTTGATGACCTTATTCTTGAGACACAATCAACAATCAATCAAATATTCTTATTCTTAGGATTGAAAGAATTTAAAATTCAATCAAACAAAATTCATAATAGAACTAAGAAAATTAGACTCAAAAGTCTTTTTCATCCTGCAAAGCCATTATTAAAGATCAATGAACTTTCAGTTCACGAGCATGCTGAAATTATTCGATTATTAAAACCCGAGATGCAAATTTTTGGGCAAGAGTACAACATTGATATTAAGAAGTGGGGGTTTTAAGATCATTGTCATTTTTTGATTTTCATCCTTGATGAGGAGGATAAAAGTATTAAATGTGTTGTCTCCAAAGTAGTACTGTTGCCGTTGAAGATACTTTTTATATCCAAGTTTTCCTCCTGTAAATCTTTTTTGAAAATGTTAAACCTTTAAAAATACTATCGGACATTTCTTAATGTAAGTGAAAAGATCTCGGTCATTGAAAGATAATGAACGGGAAAAAATGTATTTATAAATATTTAGCTCAATCTTTTATTGAATTAGCTCAAACAAAACTCAATCATCTTTAGATAATTATGTTTCTTTGAACAAAATTCAACTTTTTGGCAAAGCGAGTCCTTTTAATCTCACCTTACTTTCCTCCTCACAATACCATTGGCACCAAACGGGCAATAAATTTTGCAGAAGGAGTGCATGGAGAAGATGGTTGGGAGGTAATCGTAATGGCTAGCAAGCCATTTAAATATGAATACGATTTCAGATTGAATCAATGCGTTCCAAAGGACGTAAAAATACACTATGACTTTGTGGGGATTTTTCGTCCGTTGATAAAGTTGCTGGCTCTAGGCATTCCAAAAAAAAAGCCTCAAATTGAGAAAAGACCCAAAAAAACCAGGTCAAAAAAGAGCATTTCACTAACCCCTTTTGATCAATACGTATGGGATGTTAATTCAGCTATTCATAATGGGAAGAAGCTTGTAAAAAAGTATAAGCCGGATGTTATTTGGGTAAATGCTGATCCATGGTCGGGTTTTTTGGTGGCAGATAAGTTAAGCCGAAAATTCAACATTCCGTGGGTGGCAGACCTGAGAGATCCCTGGACGGTATTTGAAAAAAAAATGCAGTGGAGGCCGTGGCTTACGGTAAAAATTATCAAGAGCTACGAGCAGCGATTTTTTAAGTCCGCATCGAAAGTGATTCTAAATACTGAAACAGCTTTAGATGCTTATAAAGAAACCTACCACAATGAGCCGGGGAGCAAATTTTCATTTATCAGGAATGCCTTTAATGAATGTTTGTTGAGGGATATTGGAATTAAGCTTGAAACAGAGCCATTCACTTTTGGATATTATGGAGGATTTAGGGAGTTAGTTCCATCGGGAGAAATATTGAAGGGATTTTCTCAACTTGTAAAAAAACATAATCTCAGCCCTTCCGAAGTTCGATTTGAAGTGAGAGGTACCGTTTATCCAGAATTTTGGGATCAGGTATCGCAATATGAATTGGCGGACTATGTAAATGTTGAGGGTGAAATTAATTTGGGGCATACTGTTCGGTTACTCAGGTCCTGGGATGTACTTTTAATAAGTGCCATTCATGATCGAAGGTGGATGATTCCGGCTAAGTTTTATGATTACATCTTTGCGCGGAAACCAATTTTAGCCATTTCAGATAATACTGAATTGAATTCGTTGATTGAAAAATCTCAATCAGGCAGCTGGGTTGCTACCAAAAATCCAGACGAAATTTTCAAGCAATTTGAAACCTATTTTCTTAAGGGAAAATCTGGGTTGCTTAAAAATGAATCATTGATTGAGCCCTATGGCTTAAAAAGCCAGGCAGGCCAATTTCTTCAGACGCTTACAGAGGTGAGTAAGTGAGAATTACCATTCACTTAAGTCATACGTTGTTTCCCAAACTTTCCCAATGGCATTGTCATCTCCAAATTCATGAACAAAATCAACAATCTCTCCATCTATGATTAGATCATATCTGACCTCCCATTTTGGGTCATGCTGCGGGTTGTATGGCTCTACACCATTGTAAAGCTCTACCCTAACCTTTTCATTGCCATTTTCGATGAATTGTGTCAAGTCAATCTGAAAATCGACCTTTGGACTGCTATGAATCGTTCCTGAGGTAAAAATCAATGAATCTTCAACAAAGACACTCACGCTATTATCGATCTCAGATATTGCGATTAAATAGCCTTCAGAAGATTGTTTTTCCGCTTCCGCTTTTTCATCAGATTTCGATTGATCCTTCTGATCTTTTGACGGTGAACCACAACTTGCAATGATTGATAAGATGATAAGTATGATCGCGTTTTTCATTGTTTGTTATTTCAAAGTATTTGGAATCGCAAAAGTAACCAATTGAGTTTCATACAAGCGCCTTACTTATCAAAATGGATGCCATAGGTGATTGAATTGTCATACATTTGAAGTTAGATTAATACCTGACTATATCTAACATTACCATTTTGAGATTACCATTTTTAAGATTCAGAGCTTTTATACCGTCAAAAAAGACAAAGACAAGTGATTCCATTCATTTTTACGGAAAACGGAAAACAAAAGAAGAACGTGCGAAAACACCCAAGAGAACGGAAATAATTAATTTCTTAATTTCCTTTTTAGATCGAGATGTGAATTACCTGGAGATTGGTGTAAGAAACCCTGAGGAAAACTTTAATGACATAAAAGCCGCGACCAAGTATAGTGTGGACCCGGGATTAGAGGCCAAAGTCAATCTTGCAGATTTTAAATTTACTAGTGATGAGTTTTTTGAAAAACTTGGTAAAGGAGAGATCCTTTCTAAGGACATAAAATTTGATGTCATTTTCATTGATGGATTGCATTTGGCTGATCAGGTAGATAGAGATATTAAGAACGCATTACAGTACCTCGCTGAAGATGGATTTATAGTAATGCACGACTGTAATCCACCAACAGAGTGGCATGCGCGAGAGAACTACTATTATGCAGATACTCCTGCGGGGGCATTTTGGAATGGGACAACATGGAAAGCATTTTTGAAGTGGCGATCTGAGTCCAAAATATATTCATGCTGTGTTGATACAGACTGGGGTGTTGGTGTACTATCTAAGAGTCATAAAATCGGAGAAAGCATTAAGCATTCTAATCCATTCTTCGAATACAGCCACTTAGATGCCAATAGAAAAGAGTTAATGAATTTAGTCAGTTTTGATCAACTGAAAACTTCGCTAAAAGCTTAAGATCGCTCTACCAGATTTCCGTTTCTAAGTTTGATTACCCGATCTGCGCAATCAAAAAATAGCTCATCGTGTGTAATAGCGATTACAGTTTTTCCTCTTCTTTTAAGGTCTGGGATAATTTCCTGATAAAATATCTTTTTGAATGACGGATCTTGATTTGCCGCCCACTCGTCAAACAAATAAATATTTGCGTCTTCCATGATAGCGCTAATCAATCTTAGCCTGTGCGTTTGGCCCTGAGAAAGTTTTGTCGTTGAAAAAGCACCATCCTTGATACTAACTTTTCTGTCGATTCTAAAGGCTTTAATCAATTCTGCTGCATAGGACTCAGGTAGGTCACTAGACCTGACCAGAAGTTTATTGAATAAGTAAGAATCATCGAAAATCGCCTTGAATTCATCCCGGTAACCATTGATGTTGGCTTTATCAATTTTTTCTCCGTTGTAGAGAATATGCCCATCCTGAGGAGTGTAAAGACCAAGCAACAGTTTTGATAATGTGGTTTTTCCGCTTCCATTACCTCCTACGATAAAAATCACTTCATTTGGCTGAATCTTTAAATGAATGGGGCCAAGTAAAAACTGATCATCTTCGGTATCATTATAATACGTATAAGTGGTTCCCATTAGCTCTATCACACCAGGTTTGCTAGTATCAGAGTCAAGCTTATGAACGCTCCGGTCAGTCACCACCAGCTTAAGACCCATCTCCTCAATATTATTCAGAGCTACTTCAATGGCTTTTATATTTCCCAGAAACCCGGTGGCAGAGGAAAGAGGAGAAACGGTGAAAAGAGAGATCAATAAAAATTCGCCTAGTAAGTCAAATTCAACTATTTGGGTGGTATAGATAACGAAAATGAGAATAACGATTCCGAAAAGGAGCATCACGTCAGTCATCCTTGAAAGCAATGAATTGATTACACTCTCTTTTACTTTAAGGTCCTTTTCCTGATCACTCTTTTTTGTCAATTGATCATCCAGAAACGTATGTTTTAGCTGTTGGTTTAAGCTAAGCTCCTTAATTCCTTTTACCACGGCTTCAAGTTCTACAAACACCTCATCCCATTTCATTCTGGCCTGATGCGTATACTTTTTCAAAAGTGGGAGCATAAAAGAGACGATAAGAAACGTAAGTCCAAAAACAACAATGGTGAAGCCGAATAGTATTGGCGAAAGCCAAATCATGTAAATGAAAAGGCCAATGACCGTAGTTACACCGGTGACAATGCCCGGGAAACGATTAATTGCAACCGAAATCGTTGAAATATCATGCGTAAGCATTGGTAGTAGTCGCTCCTTATTTTTTTCAACAATGCTGTATTCAGCATTTAGAATCTTAGTTGAAAGTTGCACCCTTAAGTTATGAATAATCGTTTGGGTAAGCTTAGCCAACATGTAGGAGCTAATCACAGCAAAAAGTGGATACGCAATTAACAAAGCACCCACTTTTACACTAAAAAAGACAATATCATCGATTCCGCTATTTAGCGTTTCATGGATGGTCTTAATCAATAAAGTAGAGCAAACTCCGGTTACAACGCTCCCTAGAGAGGCAATAATGAAATTCTTTTTAGATGCGCGGAGTAAGTAGTATAGAAGTTTCAAATACTTTCCATTTGGTTTAAATCGCAAAAAAACGACAACTTGCAGCGGCAAACAAGTAACAATGGATAATAGTGTTTTAGTTGCAAAGAAGGGAGAAGGAAATTGCTGCACGATAATAGTAACTTATAATGGGGCAAAATGGATTAAAAACTGTCTCCTAACACTCTTTCATTCTACCTACCCCACCGATATTATCATTATCGATAATGGCTCAAAGGATGATACTGTGTCCATTTTAGAAGAATTCACTGATAAAATTCATTTGATCGAAACCGGTGAAAATCTTGGCTTTGGTGGAGCCAATAACATCGGCATAAAACTCGCGCTTGATCATGGCTATGATTATTTCTTTCTCTTAAATCAGGATACATGGGTAGAACCCGACACGATTCAGTACCTGATTGATGGCATGAAAGAAGATGAAGGGTATGGCATATTGTCACCAGTTCATGTGAATGGACAAATGAATGCTTTTGACAGAAACTTCAAGAAGTTTGTAAGAAGATATAAGAAGGACAATTTGCCATTCAGTGAGTCTGAGCTAGCAAGACATGAATCTCCAATCGATGTAGATTTTGTAAATGCTGCTGCCTGGATGATCACTAGAAAATGCATTGAGGTGGTAGGTGTATTTAGCCCTCTATTTTATCATTACGCAGAGGATAATAATTATTGTCATCGAACATTAAAGCATGGCTTTAAAATAGGAATAATCAAAGAATCGCTGATCTACCACGACAGAGAGTACAGGAATGACTCTTATTCACCAACTAAAGATTTCGAGAGAGAAACGGTTAAGAGTTTATCAAATCCATTGAAGAATAGAACACTACTACAGGATTTTTCAATTGCGATATTGAAAATCCTTGAAATATCTTCAAAAATCCGATTTTATAAAATACCAGCATTTATGTACTGGGCGACTAGGGAGTTTTTTGTTTTAAGAAAAAAGGTAAAATCTTTTGATGATAGTGCATTGTATAACTTTGAGCTCGATACCAAATATTCATAATGGCTAAGAAACATTTTCTAACCTTCGCAACGAATTTCAAGAACGAAAATCCATATCTCAAAGATTGGCTGGACTATCACATAAAAGTTGGTGTAAATCACTTTTATCTGTACGACCAAGACGGTGGTGAAGAGGCAAAAGAGATACTTAAACCCTATGAGGAAAAGGGATATGTCACCAGACACCCATGGACTCATTTGGATGGAACCAAATATGATGGGGCGACTAAGTGGTGGCAGAGAAATAAAAATCACATGGGTTTTGCTCATGCAGCCAAAAACTATCGAAAAGATTTTCAATGGTTGATGAAAATAGATGTAGATGAATTTTTATTTCCTTTAGATGGAAGTGATCATCTGCACACCTGGCTAAAGACAGTTGATGAGAAGAAAATCAAAGGGATCAAACTTCCACGAATCAACTTCGGGAATAATAATTACGATAAAAAACCTGAAAAATCAGTATTAGAGGCATACACCAAAAGAGAAGAAAACTATTCAGATCATAAGGATTTGGGCAATGGTGATTTCTTATCGGGCAACCGTTTCGCTTATAGCGCTCACTGGTGGCATTACAAATGGTATAAGTTTGGTAAGATGCTAACCGATACCGATCAGATGGGCTGGAGAATTAACCATTACTATACGAAATCCCTTGAGGAATACCTATCTCGTCAAAATGTTTCTGGAGGTAGACCTGTGGGTAGAGAAGGATTTGATGAAAAAAACAGAGGTTGCAATGATGTAGAAGACACTAGCATGCTTGATTTACTCAAGCGAATCGGATGGTAGTTTAAATCTCAAATCTTGAGCTTTCCGGATAATAATTAGCTAGAAATTCTCGGACAATTTGCACCACTTCCATGTTCGGGGTTTCTCCCTGATCATCATTTAGGCAATAAAACTTTGGTTGCTTCTTTTCAAGCCATTGAAAAGCACGTTGTTGTTTTTTCAGGTTGTTGGTGATTTTATGAAACGAATGAATTTTGAGTAATTCTGGGAGCTTTATTGCCCGGCAGTGCTCTGATTGATGTTTAAGAGCATACCAGCGATACAACTTGTATGTCATCACGTCGGTCCCTTCCCGAAACTTGTGTGATTTGATCTCATCGATTAATTCCGGGCGGGAATCCTGCATTCCCTGCCACCATTCTTTCCGAATCAAAAGCGGGGAGTGTTCAATAAGACCAAGTCCTACAATATCATTTTTCTTATTATAAATACGCCATCCAAGGTTTTCCCCAAACAGGGTTCCATGGATCAATACTTTTCCATCTTTGGTATAGAAATCTTGAGGATGTACTTCATTACCAAATAAGAAGTCATCATTGAGATAAATGAAATCATCGGATAGTCCCGGGATTTTATGAATGTAGCTTTCAATTACATTGTAGTTGAATGTCGGTACATCTTGTTCATCAAAGACTTCATCATGATGAACCACGGAGATTTTTGGATGATCAACATTGAGCCAGTCTGGTTTCTGAGGCCGGCAGGTGAAAATGTAAATGTGATTGATCCATGGAGCAAACTTTTCAACAGATCTCAAGCTATACTTCATCAATTCAAAAAGATCACGATACCTCTCGGGGTTGAGATCCAATGGTTTTTCAGAGTATTTATTTACTAATTTTTGATACTCCAGGTCATTGCCATCTACCCAGGTATAGACCAGATCAATTGGTTTATTTATCCCCTCTTTATTCAAGTGCTCAATTAGTTTTGTTGAATTAGCTTCTTTTGCGTCATGAATCGACTCATCCAATATCTCAAACGCGTTGCAAATGTAGTTTTATTCGCTTTGCCCGGTCAATACCGTCAGCGAAAGCTTGCGATTTTGGAGGAGATGTTTCGAAAGTCCATAAGTGTCCTCAAAGAATCTGGAGAACCTTATTGGTTAGATTTTGGGACTTTGCTCGGTTATCACCGAACGGGTGGTATTATCCCACATGACATTGACATTGATGTGGCGATGATGGAAAGTGCTTATGAATCCGTTAAAAAATTGAAGGATAAAATGCCAAAGGGCTTGCAGTTTTATGATACTTCAGCAAATCATGAAGGGCCAAAGGTTTACTTTTCGTACAAAGGATATGATTTTGATATCTTTTTTTACGAAGATCAAGGCGATTCTGTCCGAACATTTGTAGAGGCCAACTACCCCAATGAGCGTCAGCATATTCCCAAGAAGCTGATTTTTCCATTGAAGGAGGATTCTTTTCTGGGAGAAAAAGTAACCGTCCCTAATGATGCGTTAGGCTACCTTGAACTCATGTACGGTTATTTAGGAACAGGGGGATGGAGAGATCAAAAAACGGGACTGTGGCACCCTCCAAAATCTTAGTCTAATCTTGGGAGTATTTTCTCCTTCGCTCGCTCCAGGTGATCCTGGTTGTCAATCTCGCACCAGATCAGGTCATTTAGTTTTAGTACGTCTACTTGATGATCATCAGAAAGCTGGGCAATAGCAATTTCATAGTCTTTTTTCGTGCCATCTTCAGCTTCTTTATGATGCTGCTTCAATTTTTCCAGTAGGTCCATTGAGATTTTCCATATCCCCACCAGTTCGGCATCCACTGAGCCTAACTCTTCTTTCTTTTTGGAAAGACTTTTCAGCTTTCCATCTTTCACCTCAACATAAACCTCGTCATTGGATTGTGTAAATCCACTGCACAGAATGACGTCTTTTTCGTCTGCTTCAATCAGGCTTTTAATCGCATCAGAATGGTAAAGCAAGTCTGACTCCAACAAAAGAAAATCTCCCTTAATCAAATCCGAGCCGTAGATCAATGTGTGAAAACTACCGGTAGTCGCATAGTCAGGACTTAAAAAGGTGGTCAATCCATGTTCTTTCGCAAACTTTTCGTAATGCTCATGTAGGTGACCGGTTCCTATGATGACATTTTTGATCCCATTTTCCTTTAAAAGTCGTACCGATCGTTCAATTAACCGTTCTTCACCTACAGGCATGAATCCTTTTGGGATATCAAAGGTGTATGGTTGAAGCCTGGTTCCCCTTCCGGCGGCTAATATTACAGCAGTTTCAATCGTTTGCGTCATCTCTTAGAAAATAAGGAGGAGATTCCCTCGGTTTCCAATTACTTTTGCGCGAAGATAGAATATTCTAAATCGCAATAGGTGAGCATAAATTCATAATTATAAATATTCTGTTTAGGGGTAAATGAATTTACAAACACCTATTAGAAAATTTTCATAGCTAAATGAAGAAAGTATACGTAGGAATGGGGACAGACCTCATCCACCATGGACACATAAATATTATTGAAGTAGCTCGTGAGCTTGGAGAAGTGACTGTTGGTCTCCTCTCAGATAAAGCAGTAAGCAAATACAGCCGCACGCCGTTTTTATCTTACGATGAGCGAAAGAAAATCCTCGAGAATCTCAAGGGAGTGAAGGAAGTAATCCTTCAGGAGGATTTGGATTACGAAAAAAATCTTCGTGACCTTAAGCCCGATTATGTGGTTCACGGAACTGATTGGAAAACAGGCCCACAGAAACATATACGCGAGAAGGTGATTAAACTTCTGGAAGAGTGGGGCGGAGAGCTGGTAGAGCCTGAATATACCTCAGGTATTTCTTCCACCGGCTTAAGACAGGCAATGAAGGAAGTTGGAACTACTCCGGACATCCGAAGAAGGATGTTGAGAAGACTTCTTGAGTCAAAAGATATTGTTCGTGTGCTTGAAGCTCATAATGGGATATCTGCATTGATCGTAGAAGAAACGAAAGTGGATGCTGGAAACGAATCACGTGAATTTGATGCCATGTGGGTAAGCTCTCTGACTGATTCTACAGCGAAAGGAAAACCGGATACGGAATATGTTGACAGAACTTCACGGTTCAATACCATCAATGATATCCTGGATGTAACTACCAAACCAATTATACTGGATGGAGATACAGGGGGAGTTACAGAGCACTTCGCTTTATTGGTGAAAAACTTAGAGCGTTTAGGTGTTTCTGCTGTAATCATCGAAGATAAGGTTGGACTGAAAAGAAATTCACTTTTTGGCACAGAAGTGAAACAAGAACTGGATACGATCGAAGGTTTTTGCGAAAAAATCAATTCAGGAAAAAAAGCTCAGGTCACCGAGGACTTCATGATTATTGCCCGTCTGGAGAGTCTAATAGCCGAGCATGGAATGGAAGATGCACTAAAAAGAGCCAAGGCTTACATTGAAGCTGGTGCTGATGCTATCATGATCCACAGCCGCCATAAGGACGGTTCTGAGATCATGGAGTTCATGAAGCATTACCAGGAGTTTGAGTATAAAGTTCCGGTTGTTTCTGTGCCTTCTTCATATAATCAGTTTACAGAAGATGAATTAAAAGAAGCAGGTTTCAGTATTGTGATTTATGCGAACCATTTGCTTCGGGCGGCATTCCCTGCGATGAAGAAAACAGCGGAATCGATTTTGGAAAACAAGCGCTCGAAAGAGGCAGATGAATACTGCATGTCGATCAAAGAAATCCTGACTATACTCCCTAATTAAACAATGCTAAACCCTCAGAATTTTTTAAAAGCAATCCGATCTCAGGGCATTGAGTTTTCAGCAGGCGTACCTGATTCCTTGCTGAAAGATTTTTGTTCAGTGATGACTGATGAAGGCTCAGACATCATCGCAGCAAATGAAGGAGGAGCTATTGCATTAGCAATGGGTCATCACCTCGCTACTGGTAAAATTCCGTTGGTGTACATGCAGAATTCCGGTTTTGGAAACTGCGTGAACCCACTGACTTCTCTGGCTGATAGTGATGTGTATTCAATCCCGATGTTGCTGATGATTGGCTGGAGGGGAGAGCCTGGCGTGAAAGATGAACCTCAGCACGTGAAGCAAGGACGTATTTCTGAGGAACTGTTGCAAGCAATGGAGATTCCATATGTCATTCTTTCTGAGGAAGAGTCTGAAGCAGAAAAACAACTGGAAGAGGCTGTCAACACAATGGGAGAAGCGAATGCTCCTTACGCTTTATTAGTAAGAAAGGGAACGTTTGAGAAATATAAGCTTCAGACCAAAGTGGAGAATCCATATACGATCAACCGTGAGGAAGTTATCGAATGGATGCTAAAGGAGATGGAGGAGGAGGCAGTAATTGTTTCTACTACTGGAAAATCTTCCCGTGAAGTGTTTGAGATCAGAGCACGAAACAACATGGGTCATGGCAAAGATTTTCTTACCGTTGGAGGCATGGGTCATGCTTCACAAATATCTTTGGGCATAGCCTTGGGTAAAAAGAATCGACCGGTTTACTGCCTGGATGGAGATGGTGCTATGATCATGCACATGGGAGCTAGTGCGATTGTTGGCAATCAATCGGTTAGCAATTACAAGCATATCCTTATCAATAATGGCTGTCACGAGTCGGTGGGTGGTCAGGCAACTGTGGGTTTTGCTATTGACTTCCAAAAAATCGCAGAGGCATCAGGCTACAAACAAACCTGGTTGGTGGATAAAATGGATGACTTACCTGCTGTTTGGAAAAAATTCCAGCAAGCGGATGGTCCAGTGATGCTGGAAGTAAGAACCACAGAAGCTTCCAGAGCTGATCTAGGAAGACCTACTACCACACCGGTTCAGAACAAGGAAGCTTTCATGAAAAACCTTAGCAACTAATAAGATGCTACACAAAAAAGAACTTGATCGTAAAATATTACTAAATCCAGGCCCAGCCACCACCTCTCAGCGAGTGAAGGAAGCACAACTGGTTTCAGATATCTGTCCGAGAGAGAAAGAGTTTGGACAAGTGATGCACGATATCTGTGACGGTATCCTGAAAGTGGGCAGTGCCCAGGAAACCCACCGGGTAGCGCTTTTTGGAGCGAGCGGAACCGGTGCGATGGAAGCCTGCATGGTTTCTGCCATTGGCAAAGACGATCATGTGTTGATCATCACGAATGGAGCATACGGAATCCGAATTAAAGCGATTTGTGATGGTTATGGATTGAAGAGTACTTCCATGTTTGAGTTTGGTGATTATCCTGAGCCAGCAAAAATTAAAGAGGCCCTTTCCTCAGGGGAGTACACCCACTTGGCGATGGTACACCATGAGACATCAACAGGAATGATGGATCCATTAGAGGAAGTCGCTGAAATATGTAAGAAAGCAGAGGTGAAATACATTGTGGATGCTATGAGCTCATTTGGGGCTTACCCAATGAATTTGGCTGAGCTTGAAATCGATTATTTATTCTCCAGCTCCAACAAGTGTATCCATGGGATGGCAGGTCTTTCTTTCGTGATTTTTCACAAGGATCGAACAGAGGATCTAAAAAATAATGGTACTGGCTTTTACTTTGATGTATACAAACAATGGGACAACCTGCAGAAAAAAGATCAGCTTCGATTTACTCCACCAGTGCAAACCAGTTATGCGTTCCACGAGGCAATTAAAGAGCATGAAGAGGAAGGGTTAGAAAATCGCTGGAAACGCTATCAGGCTAACTGGCAGAAACTATATGATGGGTTCACCGAACTTGGTTTCACACCTTTCTTGCCGCTAGAGCAGGAGTCTAAAATACTACTTGCCTTGAATCTGGACAAGCCCGGATTGGACTTCAACCATTTCCATGATTACCTCTATGAAAAAGGGATCACAATTTACCCGGGGGTGATACCTGAGAGCAAGACATTTCGTGTCGCTGTGATAGGAGATCTTTACGAAGGGGACATGGATTACGTGATGGAGAAAGTGCAGGCTTACTTCAAGTAAACCTCATTTACTTCTTTAGAAACTTCCGACCAGTCGTACTTTTTCACTTCCTCCAGGCCATGTGTTGAAAGCTCTTTTCGAATGGAAGAAGGAATCAATTTTTCAATGCAGGAAGCAAACCCCTCCAGATTCCCAGGCTCAGCAAATCCAATGTTCATCTCCCCGGTGATTACATTTTTGTAGCCTGCATTAGCATAACCCGCGATGGGTGTTCCAACTGCCATTGATTCGAGGAGAACAATACCAAAGCTTTCACCATAAAGCGCAGGTGCCAGATATATGTCAGACTCTTTAAGCAATCGATATTTTTCTTCTTCACTAACAAAGCCTAGCAATTTCACATCAACCAGCGAGTGATCTTTGATATACTGTTCCACTTCGGCTCGTCCGTCACCATCACCGGCGATCAGAAGCTTCATTTGGGGATATCGTTGCTTAAGTTGATGAAAAGCCTGTAGCGCATGCATCACCCCTTTGCGAGGTTCTAAGCGACCCATGAAAAACATCTGGAAATAGTCATCATTCCTCATATTTTTCTTAGGTGCTATTTTCTCAATTTCATCCAAATCAATTCCATTGGGAATGATATGTATTTTTCGTTTAGAGAAACGCGAAATAAACTGTGACTGGCTTTTTGAGACACTTATAACTTGATCTAAAAACTTAAATATCCCTTTAGCAACTGCCGGCATGATCCAGTCCCCAACAAACTGACTTTTAGGTGTATCGTGAAAAGTAGCTACCTGTTTTGCCTTTGAGTGCTTTAATACCTGAAGTGGAACAAACGGGTTCCAGATCGTATGATAATGAATGACATCAAATGATTCTTCTTTAAGAAAAGCCTTTAAAGCTTGCTTTTCATCACCTAACGCGATATTCACATCAATCTTAGTCCCACCAATATTCACCGACCTGTTGCGTCCAAAAAAGTGAACATTCTGCTCTTCTACTAAACTGGAGTTAATATTAGGTGCGATGATTTTAACTTGATGACCTATCATTGCAAGATGTTTGGACAAACTCACAATGTGAGACTTAACACCACCAGGGCGTGAGAAATCATATGGACATACAAGCGCGATCTTCATTGGATTCTTTCATTCAGATATGGAAGGTGGCGGTGTTTGTGATCGTTATGATCTTGGCCGGTTTCCAAACTCAGGCTCAAAATAAATCATATCCATTCAAACCAGGAGAGAAACTGACCTATAACATGAAGTTTGGGTGGTTTAATATTGGAGAAGCTGTTGTTTGGCTCGATCCGGAATTCCATTATCCCAATGGAAAGAAAAAACCTCACTATAAAATTCAGTTTACAGTATCTACTGCAAGTTGGTTTAAAGTCTTTTCCAAATTGAGTATTTGCATGGAATCACTGATAGAAGCAAGTACACTTCAGCCGCTACGATCAGATAGAGATATGGAAGGTAAGGGCAAAATAGATATTAGGCATGATTACTTTTCCTATGCAGACTCCATTTCTGTGAAAGCATACATTGAAGACATTGATACTTGGAGGTATCACAAATTTCCATCTGGGAATACGCCGGTTCGTGATGCTTTAAGCACTTATATGTGGTTAAGAAGTAGAGATAAATCTCAGTTTACCAAGACAGTTGAGGTACGAACGTTTTTTTCCAATGACCTCTATGAGTTTAAAATGCTACCGGGAAGTAGTACTACTCATAGATATGACAGTCGAAAAGTCAGTGCCCTCGAGTTTGGTCTGGACTTCCCCGAAGGAGAGTATTTTGATAGTGGTAAAACAGGAAGAGTGATTATGAGCGATGATCTAAACAGATTCCCACTAAGATTAGAAATCGATATGACTGTCGGTTCTTTCGTTTTCGACTTGGAGAAAGTAGAGTATATGGATTAGGTTCAGTTACTTTGCTCCACAAAAGTTTCTAATTGGTAAAATCAAGAATTTTATTGGGATCTGATGCCTTTATGAATAGGCTAAAGGAAGTTGCTAGCAAAGCAAAGGAGTCCTTTTATGCCCAGGCAATGACCTTCGAAGGGGATGAGGCTGGAAAGTGGCTGATTGAGTTGATGAAATCAAGTCCAGCTAAGCAAAAAAAGCTCTTGATTGATAGCTACTCTAAGTTGGTCATAAATGATCACTTTGTTCCGTCATTCAAATATCTGCTCAATCAGGAATTCAGAGACGAGGTAAAAGCAACCTCTCGCCTAGTGAGAAAAGCACGAGAAAATGGAATTGAGGTAAAATTCACCAATCCGATAGGGTTTTTGGCTTTGAAATACCCACTTCGGAATCATAAGAAAATGGTCATCGTCGATGACGAGACAAGCTTTCTGGGAGGTATTAACTTCAGTGATCACAACTTTGACTGGCATGATATGATGGTGGAAGTGTCGGACCAAAAATTGGGCTCTAGTTTGATTGAAGATTTTGAGCTGACTTGGGATGGACATAATCAATCAAGAGTCATCGATACCGATCAGGGTCAGTTATTCCTTTTTAATGGTTCAAGGAGTAAAACGCTCTACGATGATTTTTTCAATCACATAAGAGGTGCCAAAAAACATGTACAGGTGATCTCACCTTATATTTCTGAGCCATTATTAGGGGTATTGCGTTCGATAGCTGACAAGGGTGTAGAGATCACGGTTATTTCTCCACAAGAGAACAACAAGTCGATCTTTAAGAACATCATTTTATCGGAGCAGGAAAAAGGTTATTTCCATTTAAAGGAGTATCCTGGCATGTCACATATGAAGGCCATTTTGATAGATGATGGAAAATTGATTTTTGGGAGTAGTAATTATGACTTGGTGAGCTACTACTTTGAGCAAGAGGTAGTTTTTGTGTCTGAGGATAAGAATCTGATACAAGATTTCAAACAAAAGGTGCTGGCAGATGTGGGTGAATTCAATGCTGAGTCGGTTTCAGTATTTGGAAAACGAAAGGCAGATTTTCTGATGGGAATGCTCAATAAAGTAGGTGGGTTTATGTCAAGAACTTTTTTACGTCCCCATTAGTTAATCCTGACGAAAAATAAACTGAATTCTTGTCAAGATTTAATCCACACGTACCGACGCTTTCTGTCGGTATCGTCTGATTACACAATAGAGTTCAATTGCGTAATTACGGTTAAATTTGCGGTTGATTATGAAGGACTTAGATTTTATACGAAGCGAAGAGAAGGAACCTCACTTTCAGCGAAGAAAAGTGATTATGGAGGAGCACCCGGAAGTTAAGAAACTATTTGGGAACGATCCTTCATTGATTTTCAAGACATTATTTGTGGCAGCTCTACAGCTGGCCATTCCCATCTTTTTCCTTCCGGAAAACCCGTGGTTATTCGGCTTGCTGGTATTATTGGTGGGGACTACATTGACTCACATTATCGTATTGGCCGTTCACGAGATCACACACGATCTTGCCTTCAAAAAGAAAGTCTTAAATAATTGGTTGGCCATTGTGGTGAACTTTCCACTCGTTGTGCCATTTGCCATGGCTTTCAAAGCATATCATGCAAAACATCACTGGCATCAAGGCAAAGAAGGAGTCGATACAGACTTGGCGGTATCATGGGAGGCAAGATTTTTTAGAGGCCCAATCGGAAAATTCATTTGGCTGATCATTCAAATTCCGATTTATGCTGTTCGTCCTTTATTTGTTCACCCGATGGTGCCTGATAAGTGGCAAATCATCAATGCCATCGTGCAGATTTCTGCGATGGTAGGATTCTACTTTCTTGCTGGATGGGAGGGACTGCTATACTTGGGACTTTCAACGGCATTAGCTACCGGGTTACACCCTATTTCGGGTCACTTTGTGGCGGAACACTTTGTTTATAAAGAGGGCCAGGAGACATATTCCTATTACGGCTGGTGGAACAAGCTAATCTGGAATGTGGGCTATCACAATGAGCACCATGATTTTCCTACCATACCAGGTTCAAAGCTTCCGGAATTGAAAAAAATTGCTTCCGAGCACTATGACAATCTTTACGCCCATAAAAGCTATTCGAAGGTTATCTGGCAGTTTTTGTTTGACAACAAGATTTCTCTATTCTCAAGGGTGAAGCGAAATAAATAATCAATGCTCAACTACTTTAAGAGGAGGTATAAAAACCACTTGAATAAGGTGCTATCCACCGTTAAGTTAATAGATGTAGAAGAGCGTTACGATCTTCATTTTAGTCGTTTCTACGGGCTGTATTTTGCTAATGTGGCAAAATGGTTGAAGATGACGCCTACACAGGTTTCTATCATCAGTTTAGTAATTGGTGTAGTTGGCGGAACTTTATTTTATTATCAAGATGCTTTGTGGATTGTTGCTTTGGGTGGCTTTTTGGTAACCTGGGCAGGCATATTAGATAGCGCTGACGGACAGCTCGCCCGAATGACTGGTCAGTCCTCTGAGCTTGGGCGCCAGATTGATGGTCTGATCGATAATCTGGTGTTTATCTCATGTTACATTGGAGGTACACTTTATCTCATCCCTATTTATGGATACTGGATACTTCTGTTGATGGTTGCGGCTGGGCTGGCGCATAGCTACAAGGCAGGGTTATATGAATTTTATAAATCTGAATACATTTATTTAGTTGGGAAGTCTCAGGCAGGATATATCCCTTTGACTAAGGATGAAATCAAGCCAACAGGTGATAAATGGCATCATAAAATCATGCATTATATCAATCTGGATTATACAGGTAAGCAGATAAGCTCAACTACACGATCTCCGGAAGAGCGAAAAAGGATGCGTGAACTTGCTGAGAGTAATCCTAATGAGTTCGATCCGCTCTATAGAAAATGGAATTTCAAGATGCTATTTTGGTGGGCATGGCTTGGTGGTAGCAATACCCACCGGAATGCGATGGTAATTTCTGCGCTCTTTGGGAGGTTTGATATCTATCTGGCAGCCAGTCTGGTTTGGACATTAGGCTACCTACCTCTTAATATCATGCAGAGGAAATACGATCAAAAATTATTGAAGGAGTTAACCAACTAGATTAGGCAGTCTTTTGCAAAACTACGTCGATTGAATCCTGCACGGTATTCATCTCGCCAATCACGTCATCATCAATCATGATGTCGAATTTATCCTCAATATCAAGTACGATATCAACGATGTGTGCAGAATTAATCATTAAATCATTGATTAGGTGCTTATCTTCAGACACCTCTGTAGCCATTACATCTTCAGGTAGGTAAGGCTTGATAATATTAATCAGGTCGGTTTTAACAGTTTCTCTAGTCATCATTCTTTGTATTTCCTTAAAACGAGCGCGCAATTTAAATCACCAAAGCCAAAATTAGCCTTGATAATAGTGTTTACTTCCTTGTCTTGGCAACTCGTTGGGATACAACCCCCAAAAATTTCTGAAGAAATTTCAGGATGAATGTTTTCGACGTTCAAATTGGCGTGTACAAAGTCTTTGTGCAGTTGCAAAACACTGGCAACCAGCTCTACCGAACCAGCTCCTGCTACTGCATGACCGATCATAGATTTGGGTGTGTTGATCATTGGAAAATCCTCTCCAGATCTTCCCAATGCGGCTACCCAATTTCTTATTTCAGCAGGATCACCCTTTGTTGAGGTGAGGTGTCCATTGATTAAGTCAATTTCTTTAGAATCAATATCAGAGACTCTTATTGCTCTCTTAATGCAATCCTGCACTGCTTCAGGATTTGCAGCGGTCATTGTACCACCGCTCCGCTGGCCACCGGAGTTCACATGCCCTCCTAATATTTCTCCATAAATTTTAGCACCTCTTGCCTTAGCACTTTTCAGTGTTTCCAATACTAATGCACCTGAGCCCCCAGCGGGAACAAATCCGGAAGAGGAATCACTCATCGGGCGAGACCCAAACTCCGGATTATCGTTAGAATTTGAACAGAGCACGCGCATCGCGTCGAATGCGGCCCAGATGTATCTTCCATCACCTTCGGTACTTCCACAAATCATACGATCCGCTTTTCCAAGAGCTAAATGCTCATATCCCATTAAAACTGCCTCTGAACCTGTAATACATGCAGAGGAATTAGATTGGATTCTATTTCCTAGACCTAAAATATTGTTAAGATAAGCGGCAGCACCGCTATTCATACACTCTGAGATAGTACGTGACCCCAATTTTCTGCTCTCCCCATTGTCGATAGGGTATGCCGGAAAATCTCGATTGATAAAGCTGTCAAAGCTTAGATCTCCAGCGCCAAAAATCATTCCTGAGTTGTAGTCTGTATTTTCTGTGTTTGGCTCAAGCCCTGCATCTCCCCATGCTTCAACTCCAGCCAGCATGGCATAAAGAATGCCTTTATTGGTGATTTTTTCCGCCAGTAATCTGGGGAGGTGATCGCCAAGATTGACAGAAGAAAGATCCGGTGCTCCACCAATTTGGCACCTGAGATTGATGCTATCTAATTCCGGCCAATGCTTGATTCCGGATTTTCCTTCTCGAAGTGCTTTCTCATAATTATCAACACCAATAGCATTGGCTGATACGACTCCTAATCCGGTTATTACAACTCTATGTTTTTCCAAAATTTACGCTTCTGATTTTACCACCATCCCTGCTAACTCTCCTTTGGCCACCACAGTTCCATCTTCTTTTTTGCAGGAAACAGTGCATTTCAACTTTCCAAAGCGAAAATAGACTTTTTTTGACTCAACAATAAGCTTGTCTTCAGGGATTACTTTGTATAAGAAATCTACATTGGCGCTAGTAAAGGCAGGTAAAACTCTCGAATCCTCATCTAAATCCATCAAATGCATAGCTAGCGTTACCAGCCCGATCTGGCACATAATCTCTGTTAAGATCACACCCGGAACGACCGGATTTCCAGGAAAATGACCTTCCAAAAAAAACTCGTCTTTTCTGATAGTGTAATTTCCTATAGCACCCTCCTCATTGATGGATGTGATCTCATCCACAAACAGAAAGGGACGTTTGTACGGAAGAAGCTTTAATATTTTATCGTAAGCACTCATATCAAATGTTCTCCACCATCCACATGTATCAGCGCCCCATTTATCCAGCTGGCTTCAGGTTGTGCCAGAAGAAAAATGGTGTTGGCTACATCCTCAGGTGTAGTGAGTCTCTTGTATGGGTTTCGATTTTTCGACTGTTCTATCAATTCTTCAGATCCCGGAATTAACCTCAAGGAAGGTGTATCAGTCACTCCGGCTTGAATGATATTGACCGTCATGCCTTTCGGGGCAAGCTCAATAGCAAGGTATCTGGAAAGTGTTTCGAGCGTGGATTTTGCTAGTGCTACTGCGCCATAGCCTTCCCAGAATTTATCGTTCCCCTCGGAAGTTAAAGTCAGTATTCGGGTACCTTCTCCGATTAGATTTTTATTTAGAAGTTCATCCACCCAAACTCTAAGATTCGTCCCCATCGCATCTATGGTTAAAGCTAAATCTTGTGAATTTAGTTTTGGTCCATCAGAAATGAATGGTTTTAGGTTTCCCCTGGAAACGGCGTGGAGTACAACATCATATTTTTTAACATCACTTTCAGCAATGGAGCCAATACACTCATGAATTTTCTCTGCATTGGTTGCATCGATGTTAAAGTTGGAAACAGAGATATCGTGACCGGATTTCAATTCATTCATCACAGATTCCAGGTCAGCCAAGCCTTGGCGTCTGTCCCTATGGATAATGGTGATATTACAACCATGAGAAGCAAGCTTTTTTACAGTGGCCAAACCGATCCCGCTGGATCCACCAATGATCAATGCATGTTTGCCTTTTAATTCCATGTGGTGAAACTACAAAAAATGGCTAGAAATGTTTGATAAAGCAGGAGCGCTTTATTTTACCAATATCAATATCAAACTCACTCCAGGTGTTTAGCACGTTTTTGTTGTCCTCCAGCATCGGACCGGAGGCCATGTATTTAATACCATGCTTTTCGTAAACCTTTTGCAAATAATCGAAAATAAGCGCATGCACGCCCAACTTTTGATATTCTGGTTTCACACCAATCAAAAACAGATCGGCCGTATCATTGTAATAAAAAGCTTTCAGTACATGGATGAAGCCAAAAGGATAGAGGGAGCCCTTTGCCTTTTGAAATGCTTTTGAGAGAGACGGTAGCGTCAGTGCGAACCCTACCACTTCATCCGCTTCATTTACGATGACGCACACAAAATCTTTTCGGATGAAACCGAAATATTGCTCAACATAGTAATCTATTTGCTTTTGTGTGAGAGGGATGTAGCCGTAAAGGTTTGAGTAGGCTTCATTTAAAACTTCAAATACCCCGGGAGCATATTTGAGAATCTCTTTGGTGTTTTTGAAATCCTTAATTTTTACTTTATAGCGATCTTGAATAAGCTTCACCACCCGACTTACCTTTTCAGGGTTTTTGGTTGGAGCTTTTCCTCTAAGCTCTACCCAGGTGGCAGCAATCTCCATATTCCAGGCGCGGAAATGATCAATATAATAGGAGTGATTGTAAATGGTTGCTTGAGTTGCGATTTGATCAAAGCCTGAGATCAGTGCTCCTTCAAAATCCAAATCGGTAAAGCCCATAGGTCCATGAATAGCTTTTGCTCCTTTGGTTTCCGCCCATTTTTTAGCTGTGGTGAACAATAGTTGTGAAACCTCTTTGTCATCTATGAAATCGATCCAACCAAATCGAGCCAACGATTTCTCTTTGAGCTCTGGTTCTAAAATGATAGCTGCTATTCTACCTACTATATTTCCATCCTTTTCAACTACCCAATATTGAGCCTCCGCATGATCGAAAGCCGGGTTTTTATCCTTGCGTAGGGTGCTCATTTCAAATTCGATGAGCGGAGTGACGTAGTATGGATTGCCTTTATAGAGATCAAAAGGGAACTTAATGAATTGCTTGAGCTCCTTTTTAGTGTTGACTTCCTTTATTTTAAGTGACATCAGATGAGGTTGTTTTCCCGGTAGTATTTGAGTGCGTCTTCAAAGCCTTCCTTCAAAGATATTTCAGGCTTTACAGATGAGTGCTTTAAATCTGTAGTGTGAAGATCCCAGTGCTGAGATATCTCATCAAATTTTTCAAGTGTAATTCCAGGTCGTTTGTTGATCAGTTTGTGCCACACATCAGAGGAGCCCATCGAAAACTTAGCCAGCCATTTCGGGAGAGGGAAAGTTCTGATCTTTTTTTGAAAAAGGACTGTGAAGATTTCAACAAAATCCTTGTGAAGATATGTCTGTCCGTCATTGTAATGTAAAGGACCAGTCTCTTTTTGTATATCCTGAACGACCATACGTGCCAGATCGGCTCCATGGATCATACTCATGCGTTGGGTAGAGTCAGTGACTGGGTAAACACCCATTTTTGCCCCTTTAAATAACGGTAAGAATGCCTCATCTCCTGCACCATATATCGCTGTAGGACGTACCAGAAGATGTTTGTTCATCTTTTCTTCAATTACCTGCTCTGCTTGTAATTTGCTGTGGCCATAATGAGAAACCGGCTTCTTGGTATTTGCCGGGCCATGTGCGGCATAAGAGGAAGTGTAGACAAATGTTCCATCATCTTTTAGTAGGTCGGTTTCTAGTAGCGCATCACAAATGGTCGTAGTTAATCCAACGTTTACCTGATAGTACTCATCATCCTTAAGGCTCACGGTCATGCCTGCATTGTGCAGGAAAAAGTCTATTTGACCAGCTTCCTTTTTGATATCGGAAAACTGGGAGGCTAGCTCTTTTCGGTAATCAACAGTTTTTAAATGAAGGTTCTCACTTTCGGGTAGGAGTGTGGTATTGGCGCCTGCTCGTATTAAAGCATAAACCTCCATCTGCTGACGGAGGCATTCTTTCACTAAGTATGATCCAAGAAAACCATTGGCTCCAGTGATCGCTACTTTCAATTTAAGCTACTTCGGTTTGACGTTTCACTTCAAGTTCGTTTGCTACCTTCAAAATCTTGTCAATAGCAATGTCGATTTGTTCGATGGTATGAGTTGCCATCAATGAGAATCGAATGAGCGTATCTGAAGGTGCAACTGCCGGGGCTACAACAGGGTTGACAAAAACGCCTTCTTCAAATAGACGCATCGTCATCTTGTAAGCTTTTTCATTGTCCCGAATGTAGATTGGAATGATAGGAGTTTCTGCAGCTCCGGTATCAAAGCCAAGCTCGTTTAATCTCTTTAAGGAATAATTAGTGTTTTCCCACAACTTCAACCTTCTAGAATCATCGGTCTCCATGATATCCAATGCGGCTAGAGTTGCGGCAGTGGATGAAGGAGTCATGCTCGCACTGAATATCAGTGAACGTGCTACATGTTTAATGTATTGAATTGTTTCCTTATCTCCAGCTACAAACCCTCCTAAAGAGGCTAAAGATTTACTAAACGTACCACCGATCAGTTCAACTTCGTCATTTAATCCAAAATGATCCGGAGTGCCTCGACCATGATCTCCCAGAACGCCAATAGCATGAGCACAATCTGTCATTACAGATGCTTTGTATTTTTTTGCCAGCTCTACGATTTCTGGAACTTTAGCAATATTTCCCTCCATGCTATAGATGCCATCCACAACGATGATTCGGTTATTTGCATCCTGCAGTTGTGACAATCGCTTTTCTAATGATTGCATGTCGTTGTGACGAAAAATAATCGTAGAAGCATCACTCAACTTAGCTCCTTCATAAATGGAAGCATGATTCATTCGATCTAAAAGAAGGGCATCTCCTTGCTTGGCAATGGAAGGAAGGACCCCAAGGTTTACCTGAAATCCAGTACTAAAAACAAGTGCTTCTTCTTTGTTAAGGAATTTTGCCAGACGATGCTCAAGCTCTTCATGCATATCTGTGGTTCCATTTAGAAAACGGGAACCTGAACAACTTGATCCGTACTTTCTTACAGCTGCCTCTGCAGCCTCAACCACCTTAGGGTGTGTAGTTAAGCCCAAATAGCTGTTTGACCCAAACATCAAAACATCCTTCCCATTCACCTTCACTTCAGTCTCTTGCTTGGACTGGAAAGTTCGGAAAAACGCATAATATCCGTTCTTCTTCGCGTCCTCTGCTAGCTTGAAGCTTGAAAATCGTTCTCTCAGAAAATTCCCCATTCCGCAAAAATAGTTATATCACTTGGAAACATTTTCGTAACATTGAGATTTGAATCGAAAGCTTCATCATTTTTAATACGAAAATCATTTCATTTTGAATCTAGTAATCCTAGCTGCAGGTAAAAATACCCGATTAGACACAGGCATTCCAAAAAGTCTTGTCAATTTAAATGGCGAAACACTAATGTCTCGGCATATTCGAATTTTTAAAAGCCATGGTGTAAAAAAGTTTTGCATCATCAGTGGTTATGGATCTGATAAGTTAGAAGAAGCACTACCTGAACTTAAAGGAACACATAATACTGATATAACCATTCTACATAATGAGAGGTTTGATTTGGAAAATGGATTTTCTGTTTTTCGTGCCAAAGAGTGGGTAGAGAAGAATAAGATGTCAGACTTTTTCCTCACAATGGGTGATCATGTTTTCGATCCTGAGTTTGTTGAAGAGTTTGTAAAAAAATCCAGCGGGTTGGAGAATACACTGCAGTTGGCAGTAGATATGCCGGGAGAGTCTAATAATCACATTGATATTGATGATGTGACTAAAGTACTTGTTGATGAAGAGGGATTTATCAAGTCGATCAGTAAAACGATTCCGGAATATAATCGATACGATACTGGCTTATTCAGACTGAAATCTGAAGTGTTTGATGTGTTTCAGCGATCGTTTGACCAGAAAGAATATACCATTTCTGAGTCTGTCTCGAAATTAATCGATAGCCGGGAGGCAAAATCAGTACTAGTGGAGGGGTTCACCTGGAATGATGTAGACAATCCAGATGACCTCCAAAGCACTAAAGATTTAATGGATCAGAAACGACTCTGATCAATCGAATTTGGTTATCCCAACCCTAAAAGGGTCCAAATTTAATTTTCACCTTTCACTTTAGGGATAGGGTAAATGCTGAAAATTGATTTAAAAATCAATCGTAATAATCTAATCCTAAGTTCGTGATAAGCGTTTCACCTGCAAGGTGTCGCAGCGTATTCTTAAGCTTCATCAACTGAACAAAGATGTCGTGCTGCGGCTTCAACCCTTTCAACGCTTGCGGCGATTTCAGGTAGAAAGAAAGCCACTCTTGAATGCCTTTCATTTCAGCACGCTGAGCCAAATCAAGGAATAAAGCCAGGTCCAGAACCAAAGGAGCTGCAAGAATGGAGTCTTTACACAAGAAATCCACTTTAATCTGCATTTTGTATCCTAACCATCCTTTAATGTCGATGTTGTCCCAACCTTCTTTGTCATCACCTCTAGGTGGGTAATAGTTGATTCTTACTTTGTGGTAAAGATTACCGTATAGTTTTGGGTGCAATTCAGGTTCTAAGACCTGCTCCAACACACCAAGTTTTGATACTTCTTTGGTTTTGAAGTTATCCGGATCATCCAATACCTCTCCATCTCTGTTACCAAGGATATTCGTAGAGAACCAGCCATCAATACCAAGTGATCTTGCTTTCAATCCCGGGGCAAGAATCGTTTTCATAAGTGTTTGACCGGTTTTGAAGTCTTTTCCGGCAATTGGAGTTCCTGTTTGTTTTGCAAGCTCTACAAGACAGTCAACATCGCATGAAAGGTTAGGCGCGCCATTCGCATAAGGAACTCTTTTTTTGATCGCAGCATATGCATAGATCATACTTGGTGGAATATCAGGGTGGTTGTTTCTCAGACCTTCTTCAAACTTCTCGATAGTTGAGTGAACCTCACCTTCCTCGATATAGATCTCCGTGGATCCACACCACACCATCACCACTCGCTCGCAGTTATTTTCTTTTTTGAAGTTTTCAATGTCTTCCATCAACATCTCAGCGAGCTCCATCTTGTTAGCTCCTTTTTTGTAGTAGCTGCCTTCCAGACGCTTCACGTAGTTTTTGTCAAACACTGCCTTCATCGGCTTGATTTGCTCAAGCTCATCTTTCAAGTCGTTCAATAAATCCTTGTCCAGCACCTTTGCATGCATGGCTGCTTCATAGGCATTGTCTTCGAATATATCCCAGCCACCAAGAGCTACATCTTCCAGTGATGCTAATGGCACAAAGTCTTTAATAAGCGGATTTCGATTTTCAGTTCGTTTGCCCAGTCGAATAGTGCCCATTTGAGTGAGGGAGCCGATAGGTTCTGACAAGCCTTTGCGAATGCTTAGCACCCCGGCCATGAAAGTAGTTGCAACAGCACCCATTCCTGGAGTAAGAATTCCTAGTTTGCCGTTAGGTTGTTTGATTTTTGATTTATCTGACATGTGTTTGTTCTATTAAAAACTTCGTGCGTAAAACCTTCTGTCATAAAATGAGGTCATTCACCCCAAAACTCTACAGAAATTTTCCGCAAAATAAATTAATCCCCAGCGGATAATCTTAACAATTCAATTATTTGATTGGAAAACACAGGTAATTCTTACCATTTTGTAACTTCATTCCACTAAATAGAAATATGACAGCTGAATTTATAAAGCTCTATCCGGAAAACCCTGAACGCAGGAAAATTGTGGAAATAGCCAAAGTGTTGCGCAATGGGGGTGTCATTATATATCCAACAGATACGATTTATGGTCTTGGCTGTGATATATTCAATCAAAAGGCGATTGAACGTATCAGAATAATAAAAGGTATAAAAGGCAAGCACCTGAACCTATCATTTATATGCTATGATCTTAGCCATATTTCAGAATATACGAAGCATCTGGATACTCCTACCTTTAAATTGATGAAGAAAGCTTTGCCGGGACCATATACATTTATCCTTGAATCTTCTTCTAAGGTCCCTAAGATCCTTAATGTTAAAAAGAAGACTGTCGGTATTCGAGTACCGGACAATAATATTCCGAGGGAAATAGTAAAGGAGCTTGGAAATCCGATCATAACTACTTCTGTGCATGATGATGAAACAAAAGACCATGCTACCGACCCTGAACTTATTTATGATGAATTTAAAAACTTGGTAGATATAGTAATTGACGGAGGTTATGGGGAAATTCATCCGAGTACTGTGATTGATTGTACTGGAGCTGATCCTTTAATCGTGCGTGAGGGGATTGGCGATATCAATATTATGGTATGAATAAGGTTGTTATCGAGCCTCATTATATAGGCTGCCTTGAGTATTATGCGCTAATACTTCAGTATGATGAGGTTTGTCTTGAGATAAATGATTCATTCCCCAAACAAACATTTAGGAACAGGGCATACCTGCTTACATCCAATAAAATTCAGCCACTAATTATACCAGTAAAGTATTCGAATGGTAGTCCTACCAGCGAGGTGGTCATTGACTATTCTCAAAGATGGGTCAAAGACCATTGGGGTGCTTTTTATTCGGCATATGGCAAGGCTCCCTTTTTTGAGTATTTCGGAGAAGATGTAAAATCGATCTGGGATTCTAAGATCAGTAGTTTGGTTGAGCTTGACGTTTCTTTTATGAAGTTAGTTTTTAAAATCCTTCAAAAGGATATCCAGATATCTTATACCTCCCAATACCTCGAAAATCATCAACAGGACTTCAGGGATGTCGTCAGTCCTAAGAAACCATTCTCTAATCGAAAAATATATGAGCCATTCTCATATCCGCAGCTTTTTGGTGATAACTTTGTGCCTAATCTGAGCATCATAGATTTGATCATGAATGAAGGTCCCAATGCGGCACATATTTTGATTAAATCGTTCAAAGGTTTGAAATAAACACAAGTAGTTCGTCGTGGGTTAAAGTATTTCGACGAGAGAATGAACAAATCTGAAACTGCTCACGTTTTTTCATCTACATTAAAGGATATTTCTTCATATATCCTATATTTTTACTAAAAAGCGAAAGGCAAAACGCATGTCAAAAGAGGCAAAATTTTCAAACAGAGTCAAAGAAGTTATCTCACTCAGTAGAGAGGAGGCCCTTCGATTGGGCCATGACTATATTGGCACAGAGCACCTCTTACTGGGTATGATCCGAGAAGGAGAAGGCGTGGCTGTAAGCGTAATGAAAAAACTTGGCTTGTCCATGAAAGAATTACGTTCTGCAATTGAGCAGGCCACCAAAGGAACAGCAACCAGCAATGTGAAAAACCTGGCGAATATTCCATTGACTCGTCAGTCAGAAAAAGTATTAAAAATTACTTACTTGGAGGCCAAAATCTTCAAGAGTGCATTGATAGGAACAGAGCATTTATTGCTTTCCATCCTTAGGGATGAAGATAATCTGGCAACTCAGATACTAGAGAAGTTTGAAGTAAACTATGATTTAGTGAAAGAGATGCTCGAGTATCAGACAGAAAATCCAATGGCGTCTGCTGACACAGATGATCCAAACGATGAAGGAGATGATTTATACTCAAGCAGCCCAAGAGGGTCTGGCAGAGCTTCTTCAGGTAAAGAGAAAGGAGCTGAAAAATCAAGAACTCCGGTTCTCGATAATTTCGGCAGAGACCTCACCAAATTGGCAGAAGAAGACAAATTGGATCCAATCATTGGGCGGGAGAAGGAAATTGAGCGAGTGGCTCAGGTATTGAGTAGAAGAAAGAAAAATAATCCAATACTCATCGGAGAACCTGGTGTTGGTAAGACAGCTATAGCTGAAGGGTTGGCATTACGAATTGTACAAAAGAAAGTATCTCGAATATTATTCGGAAAACGAGTAGTAACTCTTGACCTGGCTTCTCTTGTAGCCGGAACAAAATACCGTGGACAGTTTGAAGAGCGAATGAAGGCTGTCATGAATGAGATTGAGAAATCACCTGAAGTGATTTTATTCATCGATGAGCTTCATACAATTGTAGGAGCTGGTGGTGCTTCAGGATCACTGGATGCTTCCAACATGTTCAAGCCGGCCCTCGCAAGAGGTGAAATTCAATGCATCGGAGCTACAACACTGGATGAATACCGTCAGTACATTGAAAAGGACGGAGCATTGGCTCGAAGATTCCAGATGGTTATGGTAGATGCCACTTCTCCCGAAGAAACACTTCAGATACTGGATAACATAAAAGACAAGTATGAAAATCATCACCATGTAAACTACACTCCGGAAGCGGTAAAAGCATGTGTGACATTATCTGACAGATATATCTCTGACCGTTTCTTACCGGACAAGGCGATTGATGTGTTAGATGAAGCCGGTGCAAGAGTTCATATCAACAATATCAATGTTCCAAAGATCATTACTGAGCTTGAGGAACAAATTGAAGATGTGAAGAAGGAGAAAAATAAGGTAGTGAAGAGCCAGAAATATGAAGAAGCGGCTCAATTGCGTGACAGAGAGAAGAAACTAATTGCCCAACTGGAAGAAGAAAAGACGCGATGGGAAGAAGAAACCAGAACGAAACGCTATGAAGTTGGGGAAGATAATGTGGCTGATGTTATCGCCATGATGACAGGGATTCCAACCAAGCGAATTGCGGAGAATGAAAGTGCGAAGCTTCTCACCATGGGTAAGGAACTGGAAGGCAGGGTAATTGGTCAGGAAGAAGCAATCAAGAAGCTTGCGAAAGCCATTCAACGGACAAGGGTAGGGTTGAAAGATCCTAAAAAGCCAATTGGCTCATTTGTTTTCTTAGGTCCTACAGGAGTGGGTAAGACAGAAATGGCCAAAGTGCTTTCTACTTTCCTATTTGACAAGGAAGACTCCCTCATTCGTATTGATATGAGTGAATACATGGAAAAATTCTCCGTGTCTAGGTTGGTAGGAGCGCCTCCGGGATATGTAGGGTACGAGGAAGGCGGCCAACTCACTGAGAAAGTGAGAAGAAAGCCATACAGTGTTGTGTTGCTTGACGAAATAGAAAAAGCGCACCCGGACGTATTTAACATCCTTCTTCAGGTGCTAGATGATGGTGTTCTTACGGATGGTTTAGGAAGAAAGGTAGATTTCAGAAATACCTTGATCATCATGACCTCCAATATTGGAGTACGCGATCTTAAGGATTTTGGTGCTGGAATTGGTTTTGCTACGCAGAGCAGAAAAGACAGCATGGATGACATTATGAAGTCAACCATTCAAAATGCTCTTAAAAAGACTTTTAGTCCTGAATTCCTTAATAGACTTGATGATGTGATCATTTTCAATTCTTTGGAAAAAGAGGATATCTTCAAAATCATAGATATTACTCTTGGCAAACTGTTCTCACGAATTACAGATCTTGGATATTCCATTGAGTTGACCAAGAAGGCCAAAGAATTCTTAGCCGATAAAGGATATGATCCTCAGTATGGGGCAAGACCATTGGCTAGAGCAATTCAGAAACACCTGGAAGATCCGGTAGCGGAAGAAATTCTGAAAGGTGAAATTCAGGAAGGGGACACTTTATTAGCTGACTGGGATGGTAAAAAAGAAGAACTGAATATCAAGCTGAAAAAGAAGAAAACGCCAAAAGCGTCAGACAAAAAAGAAAAATAGAATAATGAAGGGGTGGCTTATGTTGTCCCTTTCTTTTTATCAATTTAGTTTATATTATAAACTATTTTATATTTGTATCGTATTTATAGTAAACATCTATAAAATCATGAGTAATAAAGAATTATCAAAAGACGAAAGCCTGACCTTAATCGCGGAAATGATCGGACAGGCCAAACGGAATGTAGCCAAAGGAGGAAGTTTTTACTTCTTGCTTTG
Organism: Ekhidna sp.; assembly: GCF_965228795.1. Lineage (GTDB taxonomy): Bacteria > Bacteroidota > Bacteroidia > Cytophagales > Cyclobacteriaceae > Ekhidna. The sequence continues at coordinate 4,132,086 of NZ_OZ245839.1, read as the reverse complement.
GGGCTGGGTGGTAATGGTTGCTAATTTAGGACATTACCTTATTGCAAAGTTTCAATGGTATGAGCATCCATACATCGTATGGTTATTGGTTATTCCAGCATCCATAGTATCTATGGTTCATGGCGCTAGGAGAAGCAAGAATAGCCCAGTGAAAAGTCACCTTGACGGACTTTATGGTCAGATTTGGCTGGCAGTTTTTATCGGAATTATGGTTATTATATTCTTTATGGCGGAGGCTGGAAATTTAAATGCAATAATTCTCACATTTGCCGGAATAGGAACTTACATCTCAGGTCAGGCATTGCGATTTACACCATTAATCATGGGAGGTGTAGCATTGTGGGTAGCTAGTATTGTAGCATTTAATCTTGATCCTATTGATCAATACCTTGTAGGCACAGTTGGTATTTTAGCCGGATATTTGATTCCTGGTTACCTACTTAGAAAAGCAGAGAAATGAGTTTTGCACAATTAGATCCTTTATTGCATTCACAGCTTAGACTGGCAATAATGTCATTGCTAATCGGTGTGGATTCTGCTGAGTTTGTTTTCATTAAAGAAAAAACAGGAGCAACAGCCGGCAATCTAAGTGTCCAATTGGACAAACTTTCAAGTGCAGGATATATCAGTGTTACCAAGTCATTTAAAGGGAAAAAACCTTTGACTACCTGCAGCATTACGAAGGTGGGAATAAAGGCATTTGAAGATTATGTAAATAACCTTAAACAGTATATAGAATAATTTTTTTGAATTTATAGTTTATAAAATAAACTACTTTAAATATTAATAATTATGAAAAAGCTATTATCAATTACAGCACTATCGATGGTTTTTCTATCGTATGCGCAGACATCAAAAGAAACACAGTACGCTGCTTATTTAAAGGCAAGCAAAACCATGTGGGAAAGAAGCATAGAACAAGCAAAAAAAGAAAGTGGGGAAGAAAGCTTCGAAGTTGCCATGGCCATGTATGGATTACTAAACAATACAATGGCTACAGAGGATGAAGATACATTTGATGATTATAAAGATATCACGATTGATCTTCTGGAAAAGCTTATTGAGGATAATCCGGAATGGGGTGAGCCTCGGGCAGTTTTGTCTTCTACCTATGGATTAGTGATGGCCTATAGCCCATGGAAAGGAATGTACCTTGGAAGTAAGAGCTCTTCATTGATGGAGAAGGCTGTTGGGTTGCAGCCGGATTCACCATTGGTTCAAAAGCTTTTTGGTGGGTCGAAACTTTACACACCGGAAATGTTTGGTGGCGACCCAAAAGTAGCCGTTGATGCATTCAAGAAATCTTTAGAGCTATTTCAAGAAAACGATACAACCAATAATTGGCTATATCTGGACACCATGATGGGTCTTGCAATGGCTTACAGAAAGACGAATCAAAACGACAAAGCAAAGTCTACGCTTGAAAATGCTGTTGCTAAGGAGCCACAATATCAGTGGGCAAAATCAGTACTTGATAAGATCAATAAATCATGAAGCTCAGCATCGTTTTTTCCATTCTTATATCTTTTGCCTGCTTTAGCACTTATGCTCAGCAATCGATAGCCGGTAAGGTGGTAGATGCTGAGCAAGGTGAGGGCCTCATTGGCGCGCATGTTTATCTGCTCAACAATTGGCGAACAGGTGCTACCACTGATGTTGATGGTGTTTTTTCTTTAACCATTGCCGAGGAGGATAAAGGTGATACACTTGTCGTTTCATATGTAGGCTTTCAGGAACAGTTAGTGCCATTATCTGAAGGGATTACCATAAGGTTGGAACCTCTGCAATTGGAAGGGGAAACTGTAGTGGTGACTGCAAAACCTCTCATCGCGGAGGAGTTTAAATACATGGAAATCAAAAAGATTGAGATATATACCAATCCCGCAGCAAAGGCAGATCCATTGCTTGCCGTGAATTCTCTGCCTTCATCTACAACCGCAGATGAGTCCGCTAATATAAGTCTGCGAGGGAGTAGCCCAATTGAAACCGGTGTTTTTTTAAATAATGTACCAATATATGATGGCATTCGCTATTCTCAATTAAACGGAATTGGCACATTCAGCATTTTCAATACGGCTATTATTCAAGATGTTACGGTATTTCCGGGAAACCCACCCTTAGAATTTGGAAATGCAACTTCCGGTATTATTTCAATGCAGACAGATGATGCGATTGTAAAAGGAAATACTAATTCATTGATTTTAAGTCTGGCCAATATTGGATTTTCCAGAGAACAAGTCATTAATGAAAACCAAAGTCTCAAATTGTTTACGAATTGGCAACCAAGTGGTCCTATTAAGCAACTCAATGAAAGAGCTTTGGAAGATATCGAGTCATTTACATCCAATGATTTGGGTCTTTATTGGTACGGATCGACAGAAAAAATGAAATGGAAAATATTGAGCTACTCAGTAACTGAAGGCTATCAATTCAACTTTGAGCATCCCACTTACAGTGGCATTTTCGATCAGAGCAAACAAAGAAGTTTTCTCATTTCAAACATAGTGCGTCCATTGGGTATAGGATCCATTAGCCTGAATAATGGACTTAGTTACAGCAAGGGTAACTATGCTTACTCCAATGTTGGGTTTGGGGTGGAAAAGAAGGATCTCTTTTTGGGACTGAATTATCACTTTTCAAGTGAACGGTACAGTTTAAAAACAGGAGTAAGCTATGACCTAAGAAACTCCACTGTAAACGGAAATTTTCACGAATATTACTTTGCCTTAGGTGAGAATCACCCAACAATCGAGCTGAATGAAAGTGCTGTCATAAGAACCCTGGAAGGTTATAGCTATTTCAAATTCTATTTTTCAGATAAGTTGGCATTTGGAACCGGCTTGAGGAAAAATATTCCATTGGAGGAAGACGAAAGCTATCTAAGCAGCCAGGCTAATTTGTCATTCTCAGAAGATGAGTGGACCATTACTGCAGGAGCAGGTGTTCATAATAAACTTGGTCTTTTTGAGAATACGGGAGAGCCTTTTGAAGCTCAAAACTTCCAGAAATCTATTGATATTAAACGAGATAAAGACGGACTTGAAACAGCCTTAAGCCTCTTTGATAAGAAGGGTGAGATCAATGGAGAAGAATACACAGCAAGAGGGATAGAGATATATACTAACTATCGACTTAATCAAAAACTAGGAATGTCTGGTTCTATTACATTGCTCGATGCAGCAAGTAAATCAGTGGGAAACTACACGTACGATCTCTCTTATTTTATAAGAGCTAATGCTTCCTATAGGCCTGGTCGTTTATGGACGGTAGAGGCTATTTTGGTCGCCAGACAGGGCTCCAGCTATTCGCCCCTATCAACAGCCATCTATCGAGATACCCTGGATGCCTTTGAGCCTATTTATTCAGACATTAGCTCACGTCTGCCTCATTATTCCAATATTGGCTTATCTGTGAGTAAGATTTTTGCCATCTCGGAAGACTTTAACATGATCGCTTTTGGCAGTCTGAATAATGTGTTAGACAGGGAAAATATTCGTGGGTTTAGTTACAATTTCGACTATACCCAGCGTGATAGAAATTTCTTTTCCAGAAGAACAGCTTACATGGGAGTGGTTCTCAACTTTTAATACCCACCCCAGTATTTTCTCAAAAACCATTCGGAAGAAAAGAGCAGAAAAATAATGAGGTACCACCACCAGGTTTTATAAAGTGGTATCAGAGACTCTTCACTTTTAATTTTAGATTTAAAATCTCTGGACTCAACGTCTGCTATTAATTGATTGGTATTAGCACGATGTGCATATGATCCACCAGTTTTTTCTGCAAGATTTTTAAGGAGTTTGTGATCGGCAGTGAGATTGATATACTCCGGATTGATGTCCTGGACAGAGAATTCGCCTCTATCTGTGAATCGTGTGTCACCTATCCTGACTTCTGCCACATATTGGTATATGCCGGGTGGAAAGGTGGGTGATCGGAAGGTAGAATTATACTCTGAATCGGTAAAGCTATAATTCTGAGCATCTCCCTCAGAAGAGGTAATGGTGATTGAGATGTTGTTGTTGTAAATACGCTCATAAATATCGTTGTAGACTTCTGCTTCAAATTGGGCAGGCTCAGAATCGGTTATGTTCCGCTTTTGTATTTCAAATCGAAATTGCTTCTTATCATTTTTAATCGCTAGAAACTGGATGGTTTTTGTGATGAGGTTGTCAAATTGATTGGCATTGCCATTAATGGCTGCCTCCTGCAGCTTCCATTGCCAAATATTTTGTCCAAATAGCACAGCGTTTTTGTCAGAGCCATCATCATAAATAACCATCAATGGTTTATCTGTTTTCACACTTCCCAATCGCTGATACATGACAATTTCAGTTGGGCCGCTCACATTGTAATTACCAAATGGAACCTGAATTGGAGGGTAGTCTTCAAATGCAGAAACGTCCTCGATCTTGAACTTGCTGAAGTTTTGATTGAAGGAGCCTACAACCTTATCCGGTTGCGATCCTCTTCGTTCAATATTTACAAATGATAGCGATTTGTTTACTGATGTAATGGAGCTTTCGTTGCTTAAGATGTACCATTTACCGGGGTTTTCTTTGGGAGTAAACTTCACTCCGGAAGTGAAAGCACCATGAAAAATGACTACATCAAAGATTTCATTAGGCTTTTCATCGTGTATTCCAGGGATGTAAATATCCGTTTGATAGTTGCCGGTCTCATTAAGCGTGTTTCGAATGGCTTTGATATCCGGATGAGGAGCATTTGCTACTATCAAAACTTTCTGACTACCATCTACTACTTCCATAAAGATGTTAGACCTATTATTTTCAAGTGTGGTCTCGTCTTTTAGTGGAGTGACAGAGGCAATTATATGTCGCAAGCCTTCCGTTTCCGATTTTATATTGAATGTTACTTCCTGCACTTGTTTGCTTAGCTCCAATTCCTGCCTATCCAGGAGTTTACCGTTTTCAGTAAGTTGAAGACGTACTCTTTCATTTAAGAATCCATTTTGCCTCAGCTCAATACGGATGGGGGTTTCATTGTCCAGATAAGAGATTTTATTATACAATACTCTCGAGATGCTGAGGTCTTTAGAAGGGATGGTATCGCCTAATCCCAGAGTGTAGATTGGAGTTATGAAATTTTTATATAGTGGAGAACTGCCACGATTATAGATTCCATCTGTAGCTAATATAATTCCACGAAGATTCTTTTCATCGGTTTGTGCAGTAGCCTTCTCCAGTAGTTGGGTAAGGTTCGATGTAGAATAATTGAAATCAGCAGAATCATTGAAGTTAATGATTTCAACTTCCAGGTCAATGTCCTCTAACTGTTCTTTTATCTCATTGATGGTGAGAAGAATATCATCTGCACCAGTCCCTCTGGCAGGTACAGACTCTGAGTTATCAACTGCTATCGCAACTACAGGACGTTGCACTGTATTTGTGACCTGTCTCACGGAAGGTGTAAGCAGCAGTAGTGCTAGTGAAAGGATTGCAAGGAAGCGTATACTTGCTAGAATCCAATTTTGAGTTGATGTCCATGGCACCTTCTTTTTTGTATATAGAAAGTAGGAACCCAAAGCTGCAGCAATGATGATAACGATTACCCACCACCCGGAATACTCAAGTTGCAGAAAGCTTCTATTCATGAATTCATGTTGATTTCATTATGTACGAATACTCAGGAAAATATCCTGAACTTGAAATCTAATTCAAAAGAACAATACGAAGCAGGTTTTTGATTGATTCTATTTTTTGTTGAGTGGTTAATTCAAATATTCCGTCATTTCCGATGCAGATATTTTGTTTAAAGTGATCCGCTCAAACCGGCCCGCTACGAAAGTAGTCCCAAGTACGATGAGCGAGTTATCACCTGCTACTTTAATCGATGAAAAAGTAAATGGATTTAGGTAACCAATACGATGCACACCGCTGATTTCGCCGTTTTCGGTGTAGAAGTTAAGTAGTATTTGGCGTCCTTTGGTTTCAGTGGCGAAAATGGTATAGGCTGCACCATCATTATAGCCGATGATTTGTGTAGGAGAGTATGGTTTTATCTCTGCCATATTTCCCGGAAAGAGGTCCACACTAGAGCTTGTACCACTGGTAGATAAAGCAGTTGTTGCCAGTTGAAAATTTGCATCAAATTGAAACCCTGCTACCGCAAAACTACCTCCACTAAGAGGCATTACTGCACGTAATCCAGCATTGCTGGATTGCCCCTGCACCACACCGTTTGGGGAATCGGAAAAGTCGGTAAAGACGAGTGAAAAGCTATAATTGTAAAACCCATTGAAATAGTAATTGCCTGAAGACACCTCGCCACAAAAGAAGGGTAGTGGACGTTCACCCGCGTTGAGGTAATGGTTGATAATCTCCGCCTGAACATCATCACCGGGCCCTATGGAATAACTGTTTCCGCCAATAAAGGTGCCATCAAGCCCAATTTCCGAAATCTCTGTCTCTTGAGTCAGTGGGTCATAGCTTTGAAGTAAAAGATTTCCATTGCTCAAGATGGATGATGAAAGCGGATAGTTGATTCCACTTATGGATGATTCACTTTGAATTTCAAGCTGTGGATTTACGGCAATCAGGACTGCTTCCAATGTGGATGGATTCATCGCGAAGAAGTAGCTATTGCTATCAGCTTCATTTAAATACATATTGCCAATTGGAACAACATAGTCATCTAAATCGGAATCAAATTCATAAGTGCCTTCCTCATCTATTTTAATTAGTCGGACACCCATAAAGTCTGATTTGGAAAGTTCTGTTCCTGCTAAAATGATAAACCCATCGACTGTTTCAATGACATCTATGGGTCGATAGCTTACATCCAGATCAAAATCATCATAAATCTTAAAAAATGATTCACTTAGTGCAGGCTCATCATCAGCACAAGAAAGAAATAATGGAACCAGCATAAGAAAGAAGACTTTTTTAATCTTGCTCCTAAATTTTGCTGTGTGGTAATATTTAAAAATCATGCACATATTATCTCAATAAATGGCTGACCTCCCAGGTCAGTAAGCTTTGAATTGTGAATCGATATATCTAAATGGAAATACGAAGCTCAGTGATACATTGAAATCTCTGAGGAATACTTCATCATTGGTTTCACCTAGTGATGCCAATTCATTTTGTTGGACATTTGGCTGAGTGGCAGAAGTCAGGGATCGTTTATAGCTCACTTCGAAAACGGTTCTGATATTCCAGTAATCTAAATTCAATCCTGCACCGCCGGCAACTCCTGAAAATGGTTTAAATGCATCTTTAACACCCAAAGAAGTATTACCCCCGTTTGATGTCAATGGATTACCTGATGAATAGTCAATCTGTGTAATTTCGACTTCCTTCTGAGCTGCCAATATTCGAGAGTGAAAACCTCCAACCATCACGAAAGGACGAATCTTGCCTGATCGTATAACATCATACTTCAACATTAAGGGTAATTCAATCACATCCAGTCGTTGCTCAACATCATATCTGGTTTCAAATCTGTTTCCGGAGTTCTCACCCTGCCATTCCAAAAGACTATTGTATTTATACCTGCTTCGTTTATATGCCGGTTGAAATGACACTGAAAAACCACGGTGATAAAAATTCATTTCCAAACCCACATGGGCTCCTGGAAGCGCAAAATCATCATAGCTTTTTTGCAAACTGTCAGCGGAATAATTAATGGGGCTGAATCCTGTATTTCTAGTTTGCGGAAAGGCTTGCGTGTAATTAATCCCCATTTTCAGACCCAGCCAGAATTGAGTATCCAGAAAAGACTCCAGAGGATTTTTCTCAGGTTTCATTTGTGCCTGAAGGAAGGAGGACATGAGCATCATGCATATAAATGCAGGAAGCTTATTTACGAATGACGAGCCTTTTAGTATCATCGAGCATTTCAGATTTAGCTTTAATAAAATAGAACCCAGGGCTAAACGAATCTAGCATAAAAGAAAATGAATGATCACCAGGGGATAACCTTCTCTTTTGCTGTGCCACAATATCACCGCGAATATTGATCAATTGTACGCTCACATCCTGATAGTTATTCACAAATATTTTAGCCTGTGCATAGGTGGATGCCGGATTTGGATAGACAGATTCGATCCGATAATTACGCTTCAGGTATTCTTTTTCTCCCAGGATGACTTCTTTGATTAAATCCATGGGTTCATAATTGCCTCCCTCCGGATTTGGTCCTTCTATGAAGTCTCTGTAAAAAATGTCATTTGAAATAACAGACCGTTCTACACCCATCCATTCGTGCAGTACATTCGCGTATATCTGTCGGTAGTCAAATTGCATGCCAACATTGCTCTGCGAAACATCAGGAACCGTTCCGTAGATACCCGGCTTAACACCTAAACCAAACATCATTACCGGGCCGCCTGTACCATGATCACTTCCATAGCTTCCGTTTGAGCCTACACGTCTGCCAAATTCAGACATGGTCATCGTGAGCACACGATCTTCCAGTCCACGGGACCTAAGGTCTTTTTGAAATGCATGCATCGCTGATGAGATGTGATGTAAAAGTGCGGAATGGACGCCCATAGTAGGATCGTAATCTTCTACCTGAGATGCATGTGTATCGAAACCACCCATTTTAACAAGAAAAACCTTTGTTTTCACACCCCCGGCTAGTAATCGGGCGACTAGTCTCAGCTGACTACTCAATGGATTTCGTCGGGCACCTTCCGGGGCATTGAACGGATATAATTCCGGGTATGTAACTGAGGTATCCGATGCGGAATCATAGATTTCCGCCAATCGCTTAATGTACGTCTCTGATTTGTCCTCCAGTCCCAGGATCCAATTCATTTCCTGCCCATAAGGTGAATTATTCAGAAAAGCAGGTGGGTTTCCCCGTGGGTCAACTCCTTCATCTACAAATCCTTCCAACTGATCAATGAGATTAGCCAGATTTCCGGGACTACTGCCTAATGAGATAGAAGTTGGAATATTGCCATCTTGATGAAAAAGAAGAGATACATCATTACCCATTTCAAGTGCTAATGGATCCGGCATATCATTCGTTGGGAAGTCGGAAGGATAGGTGAGAGGCTCATATTCTTTGCCAAGATATCTGCCAATCCAGCCTGAGCTAAAATAGTCATCGGCACCACCTCCCATAAACCATATATCACGTCCTCTGAAGTGAGAACCATTGTTGTTTTCATAAGAGACCCCCTGGAATACTGCTGCTTTTCCAGTATCATAAAGTCGCTTGAAATCATGCATGTCAGGGTGCAATCCAACTTGCTCTTCACTTCCAACAGTGCTATCTAAAGGAATTAATGTTCTGTTTCCTACTTTGTAAGGAATCGCGATATTGGCTCTTCTGCTATAGTATTCATCGTAGTTTGAAATAGGAATAATGGTGTTTAATCCATCATTCCCACCATGTAGTTGCAGAATGATTAGCACACGATCGTTGGTGCTTTGTTGGGCGAGGTGCTGGATTTCCTGATGAGATCCCAGCAACTTTAATGGTACACCTTGAAAAGCAATGGGAGCACCTGCTGCAAAACCTATTTTCTTTAAAAAATTCCTTCTTTTCATGTGTGTATTATTTTATTCAAACGCCACATGGAATTCGCATAATTGTTACTTCCAATTGTCAGTTTAGTTTCCATTATTATGCTCATTTCATAGCCCTACATTAATTGGTACTCAGGTGATTGCAGCATGGCGTTAAATAATCCGGATAGTTGATTTCTAACTGTATCCATGTCAATTCCATTATCCCATCTGTTGGTCCATGCCGCTTCCGGATCAGCGTCAATTTGTGGTGAAAACAGAAAAGCAGACAGGAAATAGTTCAGTCTTTCAACCGTAAGCTCACCTACGCCCGGAGTATCAAAAGATAAGTTTTCTGCAGTAGGTAAAAGATACTCTGCAATGGCAATGATCAAGTCTCTTGCATTACTGGCAACACCCGAAAAATTTGTCTGAACGAACTGCACAATATCCACCTGTCCCATTTCAATCATTTGATCAGCGGTAATAGCTCCTCGAATGAAATTATATCTGTTCGTTAGGTAGTTTGTAGTGATCCAACTTCTATTAAAAATGGGAAATTGATGATAAGCAGCATAGCCTGCAACTTCGAATGGTTCGTAATAGTCCATTCCCTGAACATTTATTTCATTTAAAAGACCACCTGCAAATTCATAATAGGTATTCAGGTCTGTTTGATAATCAGGTAATTGAATTTCAAAGTTTCTGATAAAGCCGCACACCAAATCCAATGGAGATTTTATGATACTTCCGAAATTATTATCATCCGGACCTGCTTCTGCTTCATAAAAATGCTCACTTGTTAGTAGTGCTTCTAAAACCGGCTGTAGTTTAAATTCATTGGCTGTGAAAATATCAGCCATATCCTGAATGATGTCGTCTTGTAGCGTCTGATCTACCTGGTGATATACAAAAAAACGATATACCTCACGACAAATGCTTCGAGCAGTTTCTGCCTGGTCATAGATAAGATCCACAAATTGGCTGACCTCATCCAAGACACTCGCTTCCGTTGGACGTCCTGCCAGTTCCAGGTCAGGGTCAGGAGATACAATTCCATTTCCCATTCTCGAGCTGAAAGTCTTATCACCTTCTTCATGACTAGAGGCAATGTTGCCACCTCTCACTACACCACGAGGCAGTCCGGTATCTTCATCAATATTAGAGAAGGTCTGATCAACATTGAAGCCAGATAAAACACGCGCTCCTGCTTGCACATCCTCTTCAGTAAAGTAGAAGTAATCTCCGGCAAATTCCGGTTCCGGAACGTTCCCCTCAAGGCCTCTCCCAACAGAGTAAAGTTCAAGTAACTCTCGCGCGTAGTTTTCGTTTGGACTGCCCTTGACATTAAATCGCCCATCAAGGAATACGAGCATGGCGTTATCCACGCTTAATTTTTTTGTAAGTTCTTTGATATTTCTAGGAACGATTGTGTCGGTTGCATCAGGATCGTCCGGATCATCAGGAGGGATGATAATGTCGTTAGCATCGAAAGCAAATAACCTAAAAAGTGCTTGTTGATAATAAAGCGCTCTGGAGCTATTTACTACAGATCGTTTAGTGGTAAAATGCGTATGAAAGAAAAACACCAATCGTTCACGGAAGATGTATGACAGTTTAAGAGATGGATCAATTCCATTGCCTAGTAGCTGGCCTAGGTGCCAGGCTAAAAAATATCTTTCTAATTCAAACCCTTCGCTTTGAGCATTTCCAGTAGTTATCCATTCGTTACCTGTCAGCGGATCGATGGGCAATACAGGATCCGGTAAAGTAGTATTGAAAAGCTGATCAACTGCCTGGGCTGGTGTAAGTGCTGCAAACGAGTCAATTTCAGCAATTGACCCTCCGAAGCACGTGCGCCTAAGAAGGTGAGCAGCTCTCTTTTTTCCCAATGTGCTGGTTAGTGCATTTAAAGGCATCAGAGCTGTTTTGATAATACAACACTAAAAGTAAATCAATTATTATAAAATAAGTTATAAATAATATTGAAATAGTTTAATTGATTGTTAAGACAATAAAAAACCTGCTTAGAGCAGGTTCGAGATAGTCGTTCTCCTTTGTCAACCTTAGCCGAACAGATACTGAAATAAGTTCAGTATGACTTTTCGATTGAAATAACGCCTGAATTTTAAAGCTGCCATGCTGAATTTATTTCAGCATCTAAAACTTGACAAAGGAAGTCTAGTTATGCTATAATAAAATCAGGTCAACATCCCACCGTCTACCTGTATGGTTTGGCCGGTGATATAAGCTGACATATCAGAACCCAAGAACACACATGCATTGGCAACATCTTCAGGTGACCCTCCACGCTTCAATGGAATGGCGTCTCTCCATCCTTGCACCGTTTTTTCATCCAATGCGTCAGTCATTTCTGTTTCAATAAATCCAGGAGCAATGGCATTACTTCTAATACCTCTAGAGCCTAGCTCTAATGCAACTGATTTAGTAAAACCAATAATTCCGGCTTTAGAAGCTGCATAGTTAGCCTGACCAGCATTTCCTTTCACTCCTACCACTGAAGACATGTTAATGATAGAACCACTTCGTTGCTTCATCATGGTTCTGCAAGCAGCTTTCACGGTATTGAAGCACGATTTTAGATTGATATTTTGTATCGCATCCCAGTCCTCTTCACTCATGCGCATCAGCAGGTTGTCTTTTGTGATACCTGCGTTATTGATAAGAATATCCAGCGAACCAAAATCTTCAACTACACTTGCAATCAGATCCTGTGCAGCCTGATAGTCAGAGGCATCTGAGCGGTATCCTTTGGCTTTGATGCCTTTGGCAGAGAGTTCTTTTTCCAAAGCTTCTCCTTTTTCTACACTAGACAAGTAAGTGAATGCAATATTGGCTCCATGCTCAGCATATTGTTCGGCAATTGCTTTGCCTATTCCTTTAGATGCTCCTGTGATGAGTGCTGTTTTTCCTTCAAGTAGTTTCATTGTTCTAGTTCTGTGTCAGTGATTCAAAAAAAAATGAGTGTCAAAGATAATGAGAGATAGAAGACTGACCAGCTACTTACTTTCCACAACTTTTCGAGTTAAATTTGCGCCTCAAAATAAATTGAATAATATGGCGTCAAAATATGATCTTATTGTAATCGGAAGTGGACCTGGTGGATATGTAGCTGCTATCAGAGCATCTCAGCTAGGAATGAAAGTAGGAGTTGTGGAGAAAGCTGAACTTGGTGGTGTATGTCTAAACTGGGGCTGTATCCCTACCAAAGCACTACTGAAAAGTGCACAGGTATTTGAATATATCAATCATGCGGATGATTACGGGATCAAGGTAAAGGATGCAAAAGCTGATTTCTCAGGTATGGTAAAAAGGAGCCGTGAAGTTGCAGGAGGAATGAGCAAAGGAATTCAGTTTCTATTTAAGAAAAATAAGATTGATCACATTGCGGGGCATGGTACGCTGAAGAAAGGTAAGAAAGTAGAAGTGAAGGCCGAAGATGGCAAGGTGACTACCTACAATGCAGATCACATCATACTGGCCACCGGCGGGCGAGCAAGAGAGCTCCCCAACTTACCAATAGACGGAAAGAAAATCATCGGGTACAGAGAAGCAATGGTTCTTGATAAGCAGCCAAAGAAAATGGTGGTTGTTGGTTCCGGTGCAATAGGAGTTGAGTTTGCTTATTTCTATAAATCAATTGGTACTGAAGTGACCATTGTGGAGTTTATGGATCGAATCGTTCCTGTAGAGGACGAGGAGGTAAGTAAGCAACTGGAACGAACCTATAAAAAGGCTGGTATGAAGATCATGACCAGTTCTGAGGTAACCAAAGTAGATACTAAAGGTTCGGGTTGCAAAGTAACAGTGAAAACAAAGAAAGGTGAAGAGCAGATTGAATGCGATGTGGTACTGTCCGCTGTAGGGGTTGCTACCAATCTTGAGAATCTTGGGCTTGAAGATGTAGGGGTGAAGACGGATAAAGGTAAAGTCGTCGTTGATGATTACTATAAAACCAATGTGGATGGCGTTTACGCGATCGGAGACATTGTAAAAGGCCAGGCGCTAGCACACGTAGCTTCTGCAGAGGGTATCATCTGTGTTGAGAAAATCAAAGGCATGAATGTTGAGCCTTTGGATTATAACAACATCCCGGGATGTACATATTGCTCTCCGGAGATTGCATCCGTAGGATATACTGAGAAAGCTGCTAAAGAAGCAGGTTATGAAATCAAAGTAGGAAAGTTCCCATTCTCAGCTTCTGGTAAGGCGAAAGCGGCCGGAGCATCTGATGGATTTGTAAAAGTAATCTTCGATGCGAAATACGGTGAGTGGCTTGGTGCGCACATGATCGGCGCGAATGTTACTGAAATGATTGCAGAAGCTGTGGCAGCCAGAAAACTGGAAACAACCGGACATGAAATCATCAAGACCGTTCACCCTCACCCGACCATGAGTGAAGCGGTGATGGAAGCGGCTGCAGCTGCTTATGATGAGGTGATTCACCTTTAATATTCAGTTAATGAAAAAAGTTATGTTACTAGCAGTCCTTTTCCTTTGGACTGCTTTTTCTTTTGCACAAGATTCAAATGCGAGTCTGGGGCTTGGTTTAGGGTTTGATTATGGTGGTCTTGGAGCTCAAGTAGCTGTTAAGACGAGTGATGAATTTGCACTATTTGCTGGTTTAGGAACCGCAATAGCAGGCCCTGGCTATAATCTAGGAGCTCGATATTTCATTGAATCCAAAAGACCGGAACAGTTTTATGTACATGCCATGTATGGCTATAATGCCGTGATTGTGATTCAAGGAATGTCAGAAGCTAACAAGGTTTATTATGGGCCTTCAATAGGAGGAGGAATTAATCTTCCTAATAAGAATAATACGTTTTGGGAGTTCGCATTGAATATTCCGTTTCGTCCATCTGATTTTCGTGATGATTGGGATGACCTAAATAACGATCCTGATATTCAAATTAATAGGTTGCTCCCTTTTACTATATCAATAGGGTATAATTTTAATTTGTAGCATTTTTAAGAATTAAGTAAACCCGTCCACCAAATGAAATGGTGGATCGGGGTTTTTATGCTACAGTCTTAACCTTTTTACTAACCTGATAACTGTAGCCATCGAGGAGGCGTTTCAAATCTTCCAATACTGCCGATCCTGTTGGTAAAGCTCCTGCACCTTTGCCCATGAATACATGGCGCCCACTGATCAGTGTTTCCACACTGACTGCATTGTTCTCAAAATCCACTGAATAGAGCTCATCATTTGGGCCAATACTCTCCGGCTTCACAGAGCAAATAATTTCATGATCTGTTTTTTTAAGGGTAGCTACCAATTTTACTTTTCTGCCTTTTGCCTTTGCCCGTTTGATATCTTCCTTAGTAACTCCTTCGATACTTTCAATCTCAAAACTCTTGATAGAGGAGACCTCTCCAAAAGCATGGTATGCTAAAATGGAGAGCTTGTACGATGCATCGATTCCACTTACATCCAACGATGGATTCCGCTCTGCAAAACCTTTCAATTGTGCATCTGAGAGTGCTTTATCAAACGACCAGTTATTTTGCTGCATTTGTGTCAAAATGTAATTGGAGGATCCATTCAATATTCCACGGATTTCCGTTACTTCCTGATCTCTGAGAAAACCATCCACTGAGTGCACAATTGGAATACCACCTCCAACAGCTGCTTCATATAAAAAACGAGAATCATAAGAAACATGCCATCCATGAACATCATTTAGGGATTCTCCAATCATTTTCTTATTTGCACTTATGACATCCTTTCCGACAAGAAACGCTTTTTCAACATACGTTTTTGCAGCGATTGGGTCATCAATTAACTCGATGATGATATCTATTTCATGGTCATCCAACAATTCATCCGGATTATCGGTGAAGTATAGCTCATGACCAATGCGAGGCAGGTCTAATCTTTTTACGCATACTTTTGAAATAATGGCAGGAAGGTTTGGATGCTTTTTTAGGTTTTCATAAAAGCCTTTCCCCACAGTACCAAACCCAAATAAGCCTATTTTTTTGGGTGTCTTCATATTGTTTCGTTTTTTAAAATGTTGTTGATCTGTTCCGTCTCTATTAGAAATCCATCATGACCATAAAGGCTCGATATGACATGTAGAGCGCTGTTTGAGACATGTTTGGCAATAAATTCCTGTTCTGAAACAGGGAATAAAAGGTCTGTGTCAAGCCCTATGACGATCGCTTTGGATTGTATTCGCTGAAGTGCGTTTTCTAATCCTCCAAAATGCCTCCCGACATCATGGCTATCCATGGCTTTCGAAAGCACGTAATAGCTATATGGACTGAATCGCTTTCTTAGTTTTTCACCTTGATAGCGCTGGTAAGATGAAGCTGAAAAATCTTCCCTTCTTCCATCTTGATCTGTTTGGGTCTTCTCATAGGTACCATAGTGACGATAGGAAAGCATCGCAATAGCTCTGGCTGTATCCAAACCATTGGCTGGATCAGCTTTTAGTGCCAGACGCTGTGTTTCATTAAAAGCAATTCCCCAGGCTGAATGCTTTGCATTGGTTGCAATGGGAATGATTACTTCAAATAAATCAGGTTCCTGTACAGCCCATTCCAGCAATTGCTGACCACCAAGTGAGCCTCCAATTCCGAGTTTGATAGAGTCAATTTTCAGGTGTTTTTTTAATTGTTTGTGACCTTCAACTATATCCCGAACGGTGATTAATGGATAATCATAGTCTTTTGGCTCGGTGCTTCCATAGCATGACCCTATTACATTTGCGCAGATAATAAAATCTTTTGTCGGGTTTATTGGACTACCTTCCTGAAACAGATTTTCCCACCATTCAGAAGGATCACTGTTTGCAGTAAGTGCATGAAAAACCCATACAACATTGGATTTTTCTGTATTCAATTCACCCCAGGTGGTGTATTGGATCCTAAGATCCCGGAGCGTTTCTCCACACTCCAGGACCAAAGGTTCCTCAACCTTAAAACCAAATGACTTAGACTTGTGCTGCGTTTGCATATACTTTTTCAAATGCTTGTTCAAAATCGGATTTGATGTCATCTATATGCTCAATTCCGACGGATACTCTCAAAAGATTGGGTAATACACCGGCATCCTTTTGTTCTCCTTCGGATAACTGCTGGTGGGTAGTAGCCGAAGGCTGAATGATCAGCGTTTTTGCATCTCCCACATTCGCCAGATGACTCACCAGCTTTAAGTTATCAACAAACTGTGTGGTTTCTTCCTTTTCTCCTTTTAGCTGGAAGGAGAGCACTCCTCCAAAACCATTTTTTAGGTACTTCTTAGCTAACTCATGATAAGGGCTGGAAGAAAGTCCCGGATAGTTTACTTTTTCTACCAGTGGGTGTTGCTCCAGCCATTTAGCCAATTCAAGTGCATTATCTACTGTTCGCTGTACTCTCAGTGAAAGGGTTTCTATTCCCTGGAGTAGTAGAAAGGAATTAAATGGACTAAGTGCCGGACCAAAATCTCGAAGACCCTCTACTCGCGCTCTTATTGCGAATGCGATGTTTGGTAAGCCCAATGGATTACCCTCACCAAACACCTCCCAAAACTTTAATCCATGATAACCTTCAGATGGCTCGGTAAATTGAGGGTATTTTCCGTTACCCCAATTGTAATTTCCACCATCGATGATCACCCCTCCAATAGTAGTACCATGTCCACCAATCCACTTGGTAGCCGAGGCAGTTACTACTGAGGCTCCATGCTCCAGAGGTCTAAACAGGTAACCAGCCGCTCCAAAGGTATTATCGACAATAAGCGGGATGTCATGATCCTTTGCTACTTCGGCGATCGCTTCAAAATCAGGGATGTTGAAACCCGGATTCCCGATGGTTTCCAGGTAAATCGCTTTGGTGTTCTGATCGATCAACCGTTCAAAATCGGAGGCTTTATCTGTTTTGGCAAAACGAGTTTCAATTCCCAGTCGCTTAAACGCCACCTTAAATTGATTATACGTGCCACCGTATAGAAATGACGTGGAGATGAAATTATCTCCTGACTGAAGGATATTGTTCAAGGCGATGAACTGGGCCGCCTGTCCTGAGCCCACTGCCAGTGCAGCCACTCCACCCTCCAAAGCAGCGATTCGCTTCTCGAATACATCATTCGTTGGATTCATGATCCGTGTATAGATGTTTCCAAATTCCTTAAGAGCAAACAGATTTGCTCCATGCTCAGAATCCTTGAATGTGTAAGATGAGGTTTGATAAATAGGCACTGCTCTCGATCGAGTTGTTTCATCGACTTCCTGTCCGGCGTGTAGCTGTAGTGTTTCGTATTTTAATGCTTGTGACATGTGTTGTAATTCTTTGATTGTAGAAATGAGATGTTGTGGATTTATCATAAATAACTGCCAAGTTGATTTATGAAGGGGTTTTTCCGGTTGAAGACGCACTTCAGACCTAAGATGATCGCAAACCCTAATGGATCAAATGGGAATTACCTGTTGCTACAACAGCAACACATACACATGAGATGGAATATCGATGAAGAAACGCAATTTCCCTGTCTGACTTGCTTGTCAGCTACTTGGGGAACGATGTGATTTTGTGTGTTCATAGCAATCAATTTATCGTTCAGGAATTAGCACCGTTTCCAAATTTCGGAGGGTTGCTAGCGCGTCATAGAGCCTGTCTCTCGGCGCTTCTTTATAAATCGATACCTTATCGATTTGATGATGCAAACGTAGAGCAGGAATTTTGGTTTCACCAAATATTTCCTTGATTAAAAAATTAAATAGTCGATAACTTATTGATTATGAGTTAAATAAAAATTATCGAATAAGTAACAGAAATAGTCTTAGAGTAGTAGTCATTTGATCTTTATCTTTATTCCAAACACTTCGAATATGCCTAAAACCATTATCGTATCTAATCGACTGCCAATTAAAATCAAACAAGAGGATGGTGAATTAACTCTTGAGCCAAGTGAGGGTGGACTAGCAACTGGCCTGGGGTCTATCTACAAAGAGGGGAACAATATTTGGATTGGTTGGCCAGGCCTTGCGATTAAAAAATCCAAGCAAAAGGAGGAGGTAATTGCCAGATTAAAGGAAGAAAACATGCGTCCTGTTTTCCTGACGGAGAAAGAAATTGAGGATTACTACGAGGGCTTTAGCAATGAAACTTTATGGCCTAATTTCCATTATTTCAATCAATATGCAGTTTATGATGAGAGTTTCTGGAGGGCCTATCAGCTGGTGAATCGCAAGTTTGCCGAGTCAATTGAAGCAGTTTTAGAAGACGGTGATACGCTCTGGATACACGATTATCAGTTATTGCTACTGCCTCAACTTGTAAGAGAAATTAAACCAAATGTAAGTATCGGATTCTTCTTGCATATCCCTTTTCCTTCTTATGAATCATTTCGACTTCTGCCGTGGAGAAGAGAGCTTTTACAGGGCATGATGGGGTCTGACTTTCTTGGATTTCATACTTATGATGATATGAGGCACTTTCTTTCAAGTGTCAATCGATTAGCAGGAATAGGGAATACGAATGGTAAAATCACGGTTGGTAATCGTCCGATCATGGCAGATGCTTTGCCAATGGGGATAGATTATGAAAAGTATGCAGAAGCGGCAGCACATCCGGATACTCTTGCCCGAGAAGTACGATATCGTACATCACTCGGAGATGTAAACGTCATTTTATCCATAGATCGACTGGATTATTCTAAAGGGATACCCCAGCGATTGCTGGCATTTGAACGTTTTTTAATGGAGTACCCGGAATTTAATGGAAAAGTCTCTTTACTAATGGTAGTAGTTCCTTCCAGGGACAGAGTGCCAAAATATGCGCAGTTGAAAGAAGAAATTGATTTGCTGGTGGGAAGGATAAACGGAAAGTTCAGCAAGATGGATTGGACACCCATTCATTATTTCTACCGCAGCTTTCCTTTGAATGCTTTGAGTGCATTTTACAGAATGGCAAATGTGGCGTTGGTCACACCAATGCGTGATGGCATGAACCTGGTTTGCAAAGAGTATATCGCAAGTAAATTGGATAAAAAGGGTGTGCTTATTTTAAGTGAAATGGCAGGCAGCTCTAAAGAACTGTCAGATGCGATTTTGATTAACCCAAATGATATGGATGCCATGGTGAGAGCCATGCGTGAGGCACTTATCATGCCTGAAGAAGAGCAGCAGCGCAGAATGGATATTATGCAACAATCTTTGAAACGATACAATATTCATTCATGGGTGAGTCTGTTTATGAAGCGTCTAAACTTTGTAAAACAGGAGCAGGCGAACCTACAGACCAAAGCCTTAAATGAAGAAATCACATCTCAGATCGAATCGTCTTATCGTAAATCAAAAGATCGAATCATTTTTCTGGATTATGACGGCACATTGGTTGGCTTCCATGCCAATCCGAATGATTCCAAGCCGGATAAAGAATTAAAGGATTTGCTTGCCAAAATCTCCAAGGATGCATCTAACAAAGTGGTAATCATCAGTGGCAGGGATCGGCATACCTTGAATGAATGGGTAAGCTCTTTCAATGTAGATATTATAGCAGAACATGGTGTGTGGCATAAAAGAAAAGGAGAGGAATGGACGCAGTTTATGGATCTTGATAATAGCTGGAAAGATGAATTTAGAAATGTACTTGAGATGTACGTAGACCGAACACCAGGATCATTTATTGAAGAAAAAGATTACTCGCTAGTGTGGCACTATAGGAAAGTAGAGACTGGTCTTGGGGAAATGCGAACGAGAGAGTTAACCAGTCATTTAAAGTACATCTCTTCAGAAAAGGATATTCAAATATTAGAAGGTCATAAGGTTATTGAGGTAAAGAACTTCCAGGTAAATAAAGGATTTGCAGTCACTCAATGGCTAAAGGAACATACCTACGATTTCTACATGGCATGTGGTGACGATTGGACAGATGAAGATACATTCAAAGCTTTACCAGATGAAGCGGTAACCATCAAGGTGGGTTCATCTTCTTCATCGGCCAAATATCGTGTTCAGAATCAGAAGGATATTCGTTCAGTCCTTAATAGGCTAATTGGGTGATTACAAAAATCCCGGCTGGTCTAGTTTCCTAGAGATTCGGCTAGCTGCATTTAGAAGTCCTACATGGCTATATGCTTGTGGGAAATTACCCCACATGCTGCCGTCTTCCGATTTTACATCTTCACTCAACAAACCTAGGTGGTTGCTGTAACTATTGAGTTTCTCAAAATATTCAATCGCTTCTTCTATTCTGCCTACGCAAGCTAATGCCTCTACATACCAGAAACCACAAATTAAGAAGGTCGTTTCAGGCTCGCCAAAATCATCCGTATGTCTGTAGCGATAGAAGAGTCCATCACCGCTGTGAAGTTCATTTTCCAGAGCTTTCAGGTGGTCTTTTGCAGCATCTGAATTAGGGTCTAAATAATTCATCAAAATGAGTTGAATGGTACTGGCATCCATTCGATCCACGCCGATGGCCTGGGCATAGCCTTTTTTACCTTTCACAAAACACTTTTCAATCATCTGGGCCGATTGGGTTTTTAGCTTGGTCGCAAGTTCACCCATGTTACTGTCCTTGAGAATTTTAGCAATTTGTATGGCCGCACTGCTTCCAGCCCAGTGAAAAAGATACGTGTAACAATGGTGTTGAGCTAAGTTTCTAAACTCCCACAAGCCTGCATCTTTTTCATCAAAGGTTTTCTCTATCATCTTCAGCGTTTTAAACACTAGTTCAGAAGTATTGAATCGTTCATTGAAAATGATTCGATGATCATTGTATAGCGGTAGAAGAGATATTAAAACCTGTCCATACACATCATTTTGAATATGAGTGTAGGCGTCATTGCCAATTCTGACCGGTTTGTTTCCAAGGTAGCCATCAAGTGGCAGTTCTTTTTCAATTAAAGCCTTTTGACCGGTGATGCTGTACAGCGGCTGGTACCGATCATTTTCCTCCAGGGTAGTATTGAGAATGTATTGAAAGTATTGCTCTGACTCTTCGAAGTGCCCAATGTTATTGAATGCGTTAAGCGTGTAATAAGTATCTCGCATCCAGCAGAATCGATAATCCCAATTCCTGGTACTTCCCGGGCTTTCGGGCAAACTGGTTGTGGTAGCAGCTACAATTGCACCGGTATCTTCATACTGGTGAATCTTAAGTGCCAATGCGGACCGAATGGCACTGGCTTGGTGAAAGTTCGAAATGTTGGCAGTTTTGACCCATTGCTGCCAATAATTTCTGGTCTTGATTAAAAAGTTTTCGCACGTTTCATCGAGAGATGCCTCTAAGGGTGGGCCCCAGGTCATCACTAAATATTTTGTTTCATTGAGCACAAATGATTCCTGGTTTAGGATATAACTCAATGAGATATTCGAGGTGAGTCTCACATGTGCCTCTAGTCCAAGAAAACGAATATGATTACTGCCCAGACTCGCTTCTGGTTTGATTTCGCCATACCCCCCTGATGGTTCACATTTTACTGTAATGCTCGGTGCTCCTGATAAGGGCTCTACTTTTCTGATCAGCATCAAAGGTTTGAAGTACCTGTTCATTTGGAAGAATCTGGGAGCAAAGTCAGTCACTCGATAACTTCCGGTTCCGGTGTTTATTTCGGTACAAAGGATGTTGGTGTTTTCTGTGTAATACTGGTTAGCGTGGTATTTTTCATCTGATGGCAATATCGAAAACGATCCTCCCTTGGCATTATCCAATAATCCCCCAAAGATGAAGCTGCTGTCAAATCTTGGCCAGCACATCCATTCAATGTTTGTGTTTAAGTTAATGTGTGCAGCAAACGCACAGTTGCCAATGATGCCATGATTATAGGCGTGTCTTTCTTTCATATACCGAAACCTTTAATGGGTGAAACTACAAAAGGAAACCGATACTGCTGCACCCAAAAAGGACTTAATGACGATTTGTAAAGGCGGTTTAAGTATATGATTATTGGCTCGAAGTAATGTTTGCTTTAATTTCACTGCTTCAAAAATTACACTATGGGTAAACTAATCATCAATAATCACGAAGAATTTGAGTCTCACCTGGGTAAGGTTATGGGGGAATCGGAGTGGCATCAGATCACTCAGGAGCAGATCAATAAGTTTGCAGATGCTACGCTAGATCATCAGTGGATTCACATAGATGAGGAAAAAGCGAAAAGTGGGCCTTTTGGAACGACCATTGCACATGGATACTTGACGCTATCATTGATGCCATACCTATGGGAGCAAATTGCCCAATTCAATAACGTGAAAATGTTAGTGAATTATGGAATTGATAAACTGAAATTTGGTCAGGCGGTGAAAGTGAATGATGAAATTAAGCTTACTGCTACGTTAAAATCTTTGGCCAATTTAAGGGGCATTTCCAAAGCAGAAGTAGAGGCTTTGTTGGAAATTAAAGGGGAAAAGAAACCAGCTTTTACAGCTACGATGATATTCTTATATCATTTTGAATAAGTGAATAAAAAAGGCCTAAGAAGAGGCCTTTTTTAATCCGTAAGAATGTTAATCATTCAGGTAGTTTGAAGAGAATATTCTGAATCATTTTTTGTCTAATTTTCTTACCACGCTGCTTGCCGGGGTTCCATTTCGGTGAGTTCATAAGTACTCGCACGGCTTCTTTGTCACATGCCCCACCAATTCCTTTTACTATATGGACATCAGTTAGACTTCCATCTTTTTCGACAATGAACTGAACAAACACACGTCCTTCTTTTTTATTATCCTGAGCAACCTGTGGGTATTTAAGATTTTCTCTTAGATATTGATTGAAAGCATCTATTCCACCTGGAAAGGATGCGGACTCTTCTACGATGGTAAAGACTTCATTTTCATAATCTGCTTCCTGCACTTCTACTGCTTTATTAAAGAGCTCAGAATCCTGGCTGACAATCATTACAACACTTTTATGATCACCTTCCTTATTGACGAAAATTTTAGCTATTTGTCCCGGATCATAAGTATTTAGCTTTTCTATACTAGCTTCATTGTCCAGGCTTGTTTCAACAACTGTATATTTTACGTTGGGATTATTTCGTTGAAGTTCTCTGAGTGCTGCTTTCACATCTTCTGAGTAATCGATTTGCTGATTGCTCTCATCCGCGATTCGCTTAATCTCTGATTCCAGCTCATCTTCACATGCGAACATTGCTCCTGAGATGGCCACTAAAGCGGTAACGCTAGCTACCTTCCAGTTACTGATTTTCTTTTTCATTTTTTTCATAAAGTTTAAACGGTTAAAAATCGGAGCATCATCGAATGAACTGGCCAGGTTCATCCCATGAGCTCGCAAGGTGCATTGCACCAAGGTCTTCGTGTACGTCTTACTGTTTGTATTCAAGGCAAATGCATCCGCCTCAAATTCATGTACTTTTTTCAGTTCTTTGATCATTAACCAAATGGATGGAAGCCACCAAAGAGGAATTGTCAACAAGTGGAAGAAGATCATATCAATCGAGTGAAGGTTCTTTGCATGTCCCAGCTCATGCCGAACGATATCTGAAGGGTTTTCGAAATGATCACTGTCTATGAATATCCATTTGAGAAACGTGAAGCTGGTCTCTAGAGAGGAAAGGTGGTATACTTTAATTCCATCAATATGTTTTTTCACGCTATTCTGGTGGTAGCGTACAATTTGAAAGAGTCCTGTTAGAAATTTTACTGCGAAAAAACCAGAAATACCAATAGCGATTATTTCATACCAGGTCGTCGAGGCTGATGTCAGATTTGATTCTGAGGTAACAAAGGTTGGATATACACTTGATGAAAGATTGACAAATACTGACTCAGATGATGTGGGAATCTCTAATAATGGTATCATCAACGCTACTATACTTGAACCCAAAAGAAAGAATCTAAGAAAGCTCAGCTGTGTTTCTTTCGCAAGCATAAGCTTGTAAATACCATAAAAAAGCAGATGAAGTATGGCAACTTCTATAATGTAACTAATCATGATTTATTCTTTTTTAGCTCATCCAAAAGTTTTTCCAAATCCCGCACACTCATCTCTTTTTCCTTCGTAAAGAATGAAACAAGTTCTTTATATGATCCGCTGAAATATTTGTCAACAAAGCGGTTGAGGTATTTCTTGCTGTAGTCTTCCTTATCGATAAGTGGGAAATACCGATGTGATTTACCAAATGCTTCATGTCCAACAAATCCCTTCTTTTCCATTATTCTGATGAGGGTGGAGATGGTATTATAGGCGGGCTTTGGGTCATTATATTCTTCAACAATCTCTTTGACAAATGCTTTTTCCAATTGCCAAAGAACCTGCATGATTTCTTCTTCTGCTTGAGTGAGTGGTTTCATGGTTTAACTAATAACTTAGTTTCAAAACTAATCTTTTAGTTTAAAGATGCAAATTATTTTAAACTAAATTTTTAGTTGATCAAGGATCGGGCATAAAAAAAGGCCTCAAATGAGGCCTTCAGAAATTATTCTTTGGTTGTTATTAAGACAGTGCCTTCTTCATTACCGCCCCAATATCAGCAGGAGAGTCCACTACATGCAAACCGCACTCGCCCATGATTCTCATTTTTGCTTCTGCAGTATCATCTTTTCCTCCGATGATCGCACCTGCGTGTCCCATTCTTCTTCCCGGAGGAGCTGTCTGTCCTGCTATGAAACCAACCACCGGCTTTTTGTTTCCATTCTCCTGAATCCACTTCGCAGCGTCAGCCTCGTATGAGCCACCGATCTCACCAATCATCACTATGCCATCTGTCTCAGGATCTTCCATCAGCATTTGAACGGCTTCTTTGGTAGACGTACCAATGATTGGATCTCCACCAATTCCAATTGCAGTAGAAATACCCATTCCTGCTTTTACTACCTGATCGGCTGCTTCGTAAGTCAGTGTTCCTGATTTTGAAACGATTCCTACTTTTCCTTTTTTGAAAACAAAACCCGGCATAATGCCCACTTTCGCTTCTTCCGGAGTGATTACTCCCGGACAGTTTGGTCCAACGAGGATCGCTCCCCTTGATTTAGCGTAAGGTTTAGCTTTCATCATATCTTTTACAGGAATACCCTCAGTGATGGTAACTATCACTTTAATGCCTGCATCTGCAGCTTCCATAATTGCATCTGCAGCGAAAGCCGGTGGAACAAAAATGATGGTAACATCAGCACCCGTCTTATCTACAGCTTCTTTTACGGTATTGAATACCGGTTTATCCAAATGAGTCTGACCTCCTTTGCCGGGAGTGACACCACCCACAACATTGGAACCGTATTCGATCATTTGACCTGCGTGAAACGTACCCTCAGAGCCTGTAAAACCCTGTACAATGATTTTGGAATCTTTATTTACAAGAACACTCATTTCTATTAGATTTTCCGCAAAAATATATGATTAAATCTGTCTACCAATTACTTCAGCAATTTGCCGTTCATAAAATGACAATTAATCCACTTGAATTACTGTGATCTTAAAATTTTCTTCTGAATCCGCATGTAATTGGCATGCTTTTCGCAAAGATTTTTAATGTTAATCTTATTGAGGAGTTGAAACTTTCGACGAGTGGCCTTGTCCATTAGTTAAAGAAGGTTAAATAGCCCAACCTCAATAGGATATGTGCGTAAGAAATAAGTAAGTAATAAATCCTCTTCATATTTACTTAGGTTTAGAATTAAGGAGCTTTCGAGCTCCTTTTTCTATTTTCACGGTATAATACCTAAGTATGCTCACCTCTGCTCGAACATTTTTCGGTACGGAAGTAGATAATAGTCCATTGGTTCTTTTCCGAATGGTGTTTGGCTTCTTAGCTGCGGCAGAAAGTTTTGGTGCAATTTTTACCGGCTGGATAGATAAGACGTTCATTGCTCCGGACTTCACATTTACCATGATAGGTTTGGAATGGCTTCAGCCATTAGATGGAAATGGCATGATTTACTATTTCATAGTGATGGGCACTGCCGCTCTTTGTATTATGCTGGGGCTATTCTACCGAACGGCAACATTCTTATTTTTTAGCATGTGGACAGTCGTTTACCTCATGCAAAAAACTCACTACAATAATCATTATTACTTATTGGTATTGTTAAGTGTGGCTATGATGTTGCTACCAGCACATAAAAGCAGGTCATTGGATGCGAAATGGGGACTTACGATACCCAAAGAAACATGCGCCAGGGCGTGTCATTGGTTTTTTATTCTTCAAATCCTGATTGTTTACGTATATGCCAGCATCCACAAAATGCATTGGGACTGGCTGCAAGCCCGGCCTTTAGATATATGGTTTAGCTATAAAGCAAACTACTGGTTGATTGGACCGCTGCTTCAGGAAAAATGGGTACAATATTCCGTTGCATGGGGCGGTGTGGTTTACGATGGGATGATCGTTTTTTTACTTCTCTATCCTAAAACAAGAAAATTAGGTTTTGGCCTCTCCATATTTTTCAATCTCTTCAATTCGATAGTTTTTCAGATAGGAATCTTTCCATATTTGATGATTGGTCTGACGGTTTTCTTTTTTCCTCCGGATGTAGTTCGCAACATCTTTTTTAAGAATAAACCTAAAGTATATCCGATACGAAAAAAGCCTTCTTTGGCATGGACTTATGTGCTTTCTATTTATTTCTTAATTCAAGTGATATTGCCCTTAAGACACCACTTTATCGAGGGAGATGTTTCGTGGACAGAAGAAGGACACAGGCTGTCATGGCGCATGATGTTGCGTGCAAAATCCGGATACATGAAAGTGTACGTAGAAGACAAGAACACAGGAGATCGTGAGAAGCTTAACTTAGCCAAATATGTCTCTCGAGACCAGTTATCGTCACTTTCTGTGCAGCCGGATATGATATGGCAACTTGCTCAACGATTGAAAAATGAATATGAAGCAAAAGGAAAAGATGTGGCAGTCTACACGGATGCAAAAGTTTCATTGAATGGCCACCCGAGAAAACCACTGATAGATAAGGAGGTGGATCTTACCACTGTACCCTGGGACACATTCAAACACTCCGACTGGATTTTAACTTACGATACTTATGATTGATTTAAGAAGCGATACCATTACTAAACCCACTAAAGAAATGTTGGAAGCGATGATGAGCGCAGAGGTAGGAGATGATGTATTTGGAGATGATCCAACTGTAAATACGCTTCAGAAAAAGATAGCCGAGATGTTTGGTGTGGAAGATGCAATTTATTGCCCTTCGGGCACCATGACCAATCAAATAGCAATGCGAATTCACACTCGTCCTCAAGATGAGGTGATCTGTCATAAGTATTCACATGTGTACTTGTATGAAGGAGGAGGGATGATGTCCAATTCAATGGTGTCACCCAAGCTTTTGGATGGCGACCGGGGAAGGATCACTGCAGAACAAGTCGCTGATAGTATAAATCCTGATGATATTCATTTCCCAAAATCAAAATTGGTGGTGCTGGAGAATACGATGAATAAAGGAGGAGGGGCTATCTACGACATTGCAGAGATTGAAAAAATAAAAAAGGTTTGCGATGAAAATGATCTTAAACTGCATCTGGATGGTGCTCGGTTTTTCAACGCGATAGTAAAAACAGATGAAGATCCGAAAGCATACGGGAAACTATTCGACACCATTTCCATCTGCTTTTCTAAGGGGTTGGGGGCACCTGTTGGATCTGTTTTGCTAGGCACTTCAGAACAGATCAAGGAGGGCAGGCGAGTGCGCAAGGTTTTTGGTGGCGGAATGCGTCAGGCCGGGTACCTCGCCGGAGCTTGTATTTACGCATTAGATCACCACGTGGATCGATTGGGAGAAGACCATCAGAGGGCACAAAAAATTGGAGAAATTTTAAGTGAGTTACCCTTTATTGAAGAAGTGATGCCTGTCGATACCAATATTGTGATTGGCAGATTGATAGATGGAAAGTCTGAGAAGTGGTTATTGGATGAACTAGAAAAGCAAGGCATTCTAGCGGTTGGTTTTGGCAAAGGACTGGTAAGATTTGTCACTCATCTTGATTTTGATGACGAAGATCTGGATCATTTCACTTCGTCGATTCGTACGATTGTTGCTTGATTTACCATGTTAGTCCGCTTTTACATAGGGGTAGATTTAGATCTGAATTGTTCAGTATTAAAAGCGTTTGGTTATGAAAAATCTGTTTTGGTTGATTGTATTTCTTTCATTTTCGTGTGGTTCGGATGATAGTAAAGATCAGGGACCTAATGTAATTATAGACGAAGCACTCTATGCTCAAACACAAACCAATAACTACACCATTACGGAAGCTTCCATTGAGGGGGATGTTCTCAGAATCACCATTCAGTCCTCTGGCTGTGACGGTAGCCTATGGAAAGCTAAGCTTGTAGATTCAGGTGCGATTGCGGAATCATATCCCGTGCAGAGATTCGCTAAGGTTTCACTTACTAACACGGAGATGTGTGATGCCATTGTTACCAGAAACTTCACGTTTGATATAACGCCATTAAGAGTAGAAGATCAATTGTATTTAAATCTGGAGGGTTGGAACGATCAACTACATTATGATTTTTGATGCTTCCTTTTGAGTGTCACAAGGTAAACCCCTGTGAATACGAAAAATGCAGCAATAAGGTGCTTAAGTAGAAAAACCTCACTAAAGAATAGGATGGCCGTGAGAGTAGCAAATATGGGCTGAAGGTAAATAAAGGAGCCAACTACAGACGAGTTTACCCGAACTAAAGTCCAGGCATTGAGAAAATAAACCAGGACTGTCACCACGACAATGGTATAAGTCATACTCCACCAGACTTTTGGTGGAAAAGATGAAAAATCTGCTGCGCTCACTTGATGGA
Organism: Ekhidna sp.; assembly: GCF_965228795.1. Taxonomy (GTDB): domain Bacteria; phylum Bacteroidota; class Bacteroidia; order Cytophagales; family Cyclobacteriaceae; genus Ekhidna. The sequence continues at coordinate 4,102,872 of NZ_OZ245839.1, read as the reverse complement.
ATCCGACCGGGATCACAAATAATATAGCGATGGTAAAAACCCACGTGACTACTGTCATTGGCTGATACTTTTTCATTAGTGGCTTCACCAGCACAAGGTAGCAAGCATAGCTGGTCCCATTTATAAATACCAGAATATCCCCTCGCCAATCTCCTGAAGTTAACAGAGCATCAGGTTGATATAGAATAATCACCGCTCCAATAAGACCGAGAATCACACCAATAATTTTTGTTCGGGTGATTTTTTCACCAATTAGTAGAGATGCCCAGATCAATACCAAAACAGGCGTGAGCGTCATAATGATGGAGCCATTGACAGCAGAAGTGAGGCTTAAACCTTTATAAAATAGGAGTTGATTTACAGCCACACCAGTAAAAGCACAAAGAGCCAACATCCATCCATCTTCCTTCCAATTTATTTTTTCTCTATTGAATGAATGTATGATCCAGAAAATCGCTGATGCAACGACCACACGAAAAACGATGAACCCATAAGGGCCTACATACTCAGGGACAACAATTTTCAGTACACTGTAATTAACCCCATAAAAAAGGCTGACCAGCGTTAGGGCTACATATGTTTTTATTATGTCCCAATTCACGCTGCAAATGTATGGTGAGAGCCAAAGGAGTTTTCTTAATTTTAGAAAATGTTTCAAGACACATCCCCTCTTGCCGAACGCATGCGGCCCTCCAAACTCTCTGACCTGGTGGGTCAGGAACACCTGGTTGGTGATAATGGCGTATTGAAAAGAGCGATTAATTCCGGTCAGGTTCCATCTATGATTTTGTGGGGACCTCCGGGAACCGGGAAGACCACCATCGCAAACATTATCGCTAATGAAGTCAAAAGACCATTTCATACGCTGAGTGCAATTAGTGCAGGGGTAAAAGAAGTTCGGGAAGTCATTCAGCTAGCAAGTCGTGGGAACAAAGCGATTCTCTTCATAGATGAGATTCACCGGTTCAATAAGGCACAACAAGATGCGCTGCTTGGTGCGGTTGAAAAAGGAACGATCACGTTAATTGGCGCTACCACTGAGAACCCAAGCTTTGAAGTGAATTCGGCCTTAATCTCACGCTCTCAGGTATATACCCTCAATGCACTCACAAAAGAAAATCTGCTAACCCTGGTAGAGAAAGCACTTCAGCAAGATGAAGAGCTGAAGAAAGAGGAGGTGATGCTTAAAGAAACTGAAGCGCTTTTTAACCTTTCAGGAGGGGATGGTAGGAAGCTTCTGAATTTGCTGGAGCTGGTCATCAAAAGCGATGAAGGGAAACAAAAGATCATCACTGATGAAAAGGTGATTGAAGCAGCTCAGCGTAAAACAGTACTTTATGACAAGAAAGGAGAGATGCATTATGATGTTATTTCTGCCTTTATAAAATCCATTCGAGGCAGTGACCCGAATGCTGCTGTTTATTATTTAGCCCGGATGATTGAAGGTGGGGAGGATGTGAAGTTCATTGCTCGCCGGTTGGTCATACTCGCTTCTGAAGATATTGGAAATGCAAATCCTACAGCCCTTGTCATGGCTACCAACGCGTTTCAGGCAGTCAATATGATTGGCTATCCAGAGTCGAGAATTATTCTTTCACAATGTGTGACCTATTTAGCGTCATCCCCAAAAAGCAACGCCAGCTATATGGCCATCAATCAGGCCCAGTCCCTGGTTCAGAAAACAGGAGATTTACCCGTACCAATGGCTATTCGTAATTCGCCTACCAAACTAATGAAGGATCAGGGGTATGGAAAGGGGTATAAGTATGCGCATGATCATCCGATGAATTTTGCAGAAATGGAGTTTCTCCCGCAAGAGATTGAAGGTACTAAACTGTATGATCCAGGTAAAAATGCACGAGAGGAGGAACTTCGAAAGTTCCTGCGAACAAGGTGGAAGGAGAAATATGGGTATTAGGACTGTTCCTTAATTTTTGATGATTGTGTGAATTGATTTCCGGCCATCAACGATCACCTCTATGTGATAGATATTGTCTTTAAGGTTTGATATATCCAGATTCAATTTGCCAGAATCTAATTTACTAGAGAAGACTATTATCCCTTTGAGATCCAATATTCGGATAAATACCTCCTTTGGTACTTCATCTAATCCAATAGATAATTCTCCATGATTAGGGTTAGGATAGATAGTTGTAGTAAGCCCAATTTTGTCAAAATCAACCGATATAATAGGCGAATACTCATAGCTTCCGTTGAAGTCTATTTGCTTCAATCGATAAAATTGAATTCCTCTCTCAGGATAAAGGTCTGAAAAATTATATGTAATTAATTCAGTAGAGTTTCCTGAACCTTCGACACTGCCTATAGTGGACCAGAAACTCCCATCCAATGATTTCTCAATGATGAAGCGATCATTATTAATTTCTTGAGCAGTTTTCCATATGAGTTTAATTCTATCTTCAAATGCAATTCCCTCAAACGAAATTAAGTCAACGGGTAAAGGTGTATTCAGAATAGTCGCAACGGATTCTCCCCGACCGGACCCACTTGTAAATATGAAACTCAAATCTGAGCCTTCTAATGCAATGGATAATTGCCGGATACCATCACTGCCATTGCCATTACCACTCAGAAAAAGCACACCAAGATCGTCATCATCGAGTGCTACATGGAGCGCCGGAAATCCAAACATTCCGTCTCCATCTCCACTAAAAAATGGTTGACTTAAATCAACACCATTAGCTGACAAGTGAAGCTGTCTTAAACTTTCAAATCCTGCACCATCACTACTAAAGAAAATCGGACTGAGGTTGCTTCCGTCCAATGCTTCCGACAATTCGTAGAAGACAACATCCCCATTTCCATTGCCTCCGAAAAACGGAGGCCCTACATAGGCTCCATTTAGGTCAACGGAAAAAGTTGAAAACAGATAATCACCTCTCCCACTCCCACTAAAAAAAATCACATTAAGGTTCTGCCCATTTAGTGAAGAGTTTCTTGTGATTAAGTGGATATCACCGTTACCTGTACCTCCACTGAATCGGGCATTCAAGTTGTCACCGTTCAATGATCTACCAAATTCATTGAATAGAAAATATCCATATCCATCACCACCATTATAGAGGACATTTAGTCCCTGCCCATTTAGCGTGGTTTGTTCACGGTCAAATGTACTTCCATGCCCATCCCCTCCATTGTAGAGAGCACTTAAACTCGTACCGTCTAAAGAAAAATCAACGATCTCAAAATCATCAATACCAGCTCCATTCCCACCAACAAATTGAGAAAAAAGGAAGCAGGGGGTTAAAAAAATAAGGGTCGTGATCGACTTCATGATGAAATCAATCAATTAGGATCGACACGGGCACCTCTGCCACCGTAGTAGCTTACTCTTGAAGCTATGGTTAATGCAGCATCAATTCTGTCTGATATTCTTAGTCTGGAAGAGCCCTCAAACCAATCCCCACCCCTTTCTCCAATTCCATCACCAGTTGTGGCAGGCCAGTTTGTTACATCAGCGTCTCCTGATGCATCAATAGCTCCATCTCCATGGAGTCCAGTAAATGATCTTCCGTTAGTTCTGCCAACGGATACGTATCGTTCCTTTAGGTTCCCAGATAATTCCATTACCCCATAGAATGATGCCCCGGAGGTTTCTCGCCCGGTGTTAGAGCCATTGGCAGCAAAGATTCCATTGCGTAGAGGTCCATCAATGGCTCCATCAGATGTATCATAAGAAGCATTGCCGCCAGCAGAATAATTGGTGGCAATTCCCTCATCGATTGCACCTGCATTGCTTAATGTGTAAGCGTTACTTACTAGTGTGGTTGTGCCCCAAGCGTACTCATTTGGTTCCGGGGTTAATGTGCCTCTGGCAATTTTTTCGTATTCTAATTCTGTCATTGGGCGGAGAGCAGACCAGTCGAGGTATGCTGCAAGATCAGCCCAACTTAGAAAATTACATGCTATATATGGTGTTGAAGTGCTGTAAACTCCTCCTGAAACAATAATTCCATGTCTATTAGCAGTTTGACCAGGATACCGCGCGGTTCCTTGTGTCCCATCAATGGTATTCAAGAAATCAACATATCCTTGCTGACTGATTTCATACTTCATGACATAGATTGCATCAAACCCTTTCGGAAATTCTGCCGCTAGTGTCCCAGTTGCACCTATTGTGTTGTCGCCTGAGGTAGATGTGCCATATAATTCACCAGTGCCAGTACCGATGGTTAGTGCACCTTCCGAAGTAATTTGAAGCGGTACAGGATCACCACCTCCATAATCTCCTTCGGTAAAGCTACCAGACTCACTGCCACCACTACCAACAAAAAAGCTGGCTTGTGGGATATTAACCATTTCTATTGCGAAAACTTTGATATCTACACCGTCATTATCATCCACACCGTTTTCACCATAGTTCCATCGAAGCTGAACACCCGTTAGATTGATAGTACCACTTCCGTCAGCATCCCTATAAATAAACACTCCTAATGAAGGGTTTGTAGTTGCGTTGAAACCTGAACTTGGGTCTTCAAGTCCATCGGTGATGGTACTTCCAGCAGGTGCAGCGTGAGTTGCCGCTTCCAACCAGGCATGTTGCCAGTCCCCACTTCCCACTCGGTATTTTACAAAGACCCATACAGCATCCCAGTTGGCTGGTCCTGCGCTTACACGCCAGGAATTTTCCCATGTGATGTCAAACTGGACAAATGTGAAGTCGCTCGCAGCATCCTGACCTGTTAGCGTCACATTACTAACAGTCACATTGTTAGAATAGCTTAGGTGAAATGATAAAAAAGCAATGAGTAGACATAGATGTCTAAGTGTGTTTTTTAGGTGGTTTTTCATGGTGATAGAATTTTATAGCTTTTTGAATTTATAGAAAAACTCTAATAGATCATTGCCAAACGATCAGATTTTCAGTTGATTAAATGAGACAAAGCAGTTTTATAGGATTAAAAACAGATTTCTTTTGACAAAAAATAGTTGATTACTTTTTTAAAATTGGGACATGTAGAGTTTCCGATCTTAGATCCACGTAAAAATGCACGAGAGGCGAAAGTTTCTTAAAGCAAGGTGGAAAGAGAAATATGGGTATTAGATAATTACACCTTTTTAAGCACCCAAAATCCAAGGATGGATATGGCCAGGCACAGTGGTGAAAAGAAAAAGTAGTCCAAAGTAGCAAATTCACTGGTTCGCATACTTTTGAAAAAACCGACGTACTTAAAATCTCCAATAGCCCTGAAAAGAAATATTAATGGGATGACCCATAGCAGAGGTTTACGGATCCAATAAATTATGTTGAATGAAATCAAGTCTGTTTGAAGCAGGTAGAAGATTCCGAATAGGAGCAAGCCGATACCTACTATAAAGCAATCAATGGCAGTCGGACTCAAAACCGGGTTGTTATTGCTATCTACAGGGATGGCGCTCGTAAACGCCCATCTTCCACCAAAACCCCAGTAGAAATGAATGATGGCTAAGACAAGAAACAGCGTCATTAATGTTGAACAAATGATCATCGACTTATGTGATAGCATCTTTTTTACATCTTAAATGCCACCCCAAATTTCAAGACTAGCAAATCAGTCGTTGATTCTCTTGGCCGGTTCTCATAGGATAAGTTATCTCCAGAAACAGTTTCTCGATCATAGGAGTTGGGGTCGCCGTTGAATTCTACCGTCCAGGAAGAAGTATCATCTCCGTCATAGTACTGAGCTCTTTGTCCTTTGAAGAAGTTAGCTCTTAAATCAATGAATACACTTGGTCCTACTTTGATTAGGAATCCACCACCATACCCGTAGCTAAAAATCCAGTCATCCAGCACCGTCTTTCTGGAGATCACATTGTCATCGTCATCATCGGACCACCTGCCATCATCCGATCGATCCACAATTTTGGTATTCGTAGAGATATATCTGAATCCAATCAGTCCTTCAGCATATGGCTGAATCAATTCGAAGGGGGCTACTGCACGCATAAATAAATGTGTGCCGAAAATACTATTCGTATTGGTCACCCTTAAAGGAATAACCAATTGATCTATTAATTGACCATTAGCCACAATATCTGCAGTGAGGTCATGATCCGTCGAATTAAGACCGTAAACCATGTAATTAATATCTCCTCCCAGATAAATAGGAGTTCCTTTTTGAAATGGGAAAGCAAATGATAAATCTCCTCCGAATCCGGTAGCGTCAGTGTTTTCCCTAAAATCATTTTGAGGCAGACCAAAAGCCAGTGACAAGCTGCCCATTTGTGCAAATAGTGACACTGCTGTAAACAAAAATGTTAGTGTGAGTAGATTTTTTTTCATGATGGGTGTGGTTCGTGATACTTTAGCAAAAATCGTAACTTTTAGACTTATTTCAATTTTCGTACCATGTTAAAACTCATAGGGCCATTTAAGGAAATTATCACACTTTCAGGAGCATCACAAAAAGGGACTCTGGGTGACTCAAACCTTGATATAATCAAAAATGGTGGAGTCATTATTGAAGATGAAAAAATATTGAAAGTTGGCAATTTTGAAGACTTGCGGTCTGAGGCTAATACCATTGAAGAAGTGGAGGGGGACTATATTCTACTGCCTGGGCTTATAGATTGCCACACGCATTTGGTATGGGGAGGCACCAGAGCAAGAGACTATACCCTTCGAATGTCCGGAGAATCTTATGAGAAAATATTAGAGCAGGGTGGAGGTATTTTTGATTCGGTGGAAAAGACCCGAAAAGCTTCTGCAGATGAATTGAGGGAAGGGCTGATAAAAAGAGCAAATCGCCATCTCAATGATGGTGTGACCACTATAGAAGTAAAAAGTGGATATGGACTGAATGTAGAGAATGAGCTAAAGGTGTTGAATGTCGTTAAGAATGCGAAAGCAGATGTAGAAGCAGATTTAATCCCAACCTGCCTGGCAGCACATGTTTGCCCAAAAGAATTCAAGGATAAGAAGGAATTTTTGACTTACCTGGAAAAAGAACTATTGCCACAGCTGCTGGTTAAAGGACTTGCCAATCGCGTAGATATTTTTGTCGAACCCTCTGCGTTTCCGATGGAAATCGCTAAGGAATATATGTTGGCAGCTAAGAATCTGGGTTTTGATTTGACCATACATGCTGATCAGTTTCACACAGGAGGTAGTCAGATCGCAGTGGAATTAGGTGCAAAAAGTGCAGACCATTTAGAAGCTAGTACTGACACGGAAGTTGACCTTTTGGCAAAGTCTGACACGGTGGCTGTGGCATTACCCGGAGCGTCCATTGGTTTGGGAATGCAGTTTACGCCAGCACGAAAACTGCTGGATGCAGGTGCATCTGTAGCCATTTCCACTGATTGGAATCCGGGATCAGCACCTATGGGTGATTTATTGGTTCAGGCAGCTATTTTGGGTATCTATGAAAAATTATCTTCTGCTGAAATCTTTTCAGGGATCACTTTCAGAGCTGCAAAAGCACTGGGGTTAGATGATCGTGGTAAAATAGCTGCAGGAATGAAAGCAGATTTGATTGCTTTTCCTGTGGATGATTATCGAGAAATCTTATATAATCAAGGGAAGGTGAAGCCCGATTTGGTTTGGAAGAATGGAAAACAAGTAAAGCATGTATAAGCCCGGCAATAAGTCGACTTGGAAAGGAAGACAAGACCCTGGTTCGATTCGGGATGTTTGGCACCAGATAGTGGAAGTAGGTGATCTGAATGCGAATGTTCCGGCTGGCATTAATTTTCTCGGGTTTTGCTCTGATTTGGGAGTTAAAAGAAACCTGGGGAGAACAGGTGCTGTAGAGGGACCCGATGCGATCCGTAAAGCAATGGTGAATCTGGCGATCCATTTTGATGATGAAATACGATTAACAGATGTAGGAGATGTTGTAGTTAGTGGTGATCAATTGGAAAACGCGCAGAAGGAGTTTGGCAGGTATGTAACAAGCATTGTTAAAAATGGATCATTTCCTATTTTACTCGGTGGTGGTCATGAGATCAGCTATTCTCACGGAAAAGGTGTTTTGGATGCCTTTCCTGATAAGAAAATTGGAATGATCAATTTTGATCCTCATTTTGATCTTAGACAATACTTTCAGGGTGCACATTCAGGTAGCTGGGCGCGTCAACTTTTTGAAGAAAGTGAAAACTTTCATTACCTACCCATAGGCATTAATGAAGCAGTAAACATTGCTTCAATGTTTGAATTGATGCGCGAGAAAAATCAATCCTTCATTTCCATGGAAGAATTATTAGAAGATTCAACAGAAGAGCTATTTGCTCGAATTGACTACTTTATGGATGAGATGGATGTGATCTGTATTACCCTTGATTTGGATGTATTTTCTGCAGGGATAGCTCCTGGTGTAAGTGCAGCAAACCCTTATGGGGCTTTACCGCATCATATTAAGCCATTGATGAACAAAATTTTGCAATCTGAAAAAGTGGTCAGCTTTGATGTGGCCGAGATGAGTCCACAATACGATGACGGACGAACAGCTAAGCTTGCAGCAAGTTTTATTTATGATGTGGTTATGAGATAACTGCAGTTGCCTCAATCTCAATAAACATATCTTTTTCAATTAGTGAGCTTACTTCTACCATGGTCGTTGCGGGCTTGATTTCACCGAAAAATTCTCCATGTGCCTTACCAATTGCTGCCCATTGAGCGATATCCGTTACAAACATTCTTGTTCGTACCACGTCCTCTAGCTTTCCTCCTGCCTTCTCAATGGTAGATTTGATGATTTCAAGACATATTTTGGTTTGCTCGTAGGGACTGTCACCAACAGTTTTGCCATTTCGAACCGGGGCTGTGCCAGATACTTCAATGGTGTTACCAATACGCACAGCTCGGGAATAACCAACCTCATCTTCCCAGGGTGCTCCAGAAGGGATGTTTTGTCTCATTCCTATAAAAATAAAAAAGTCCGATTCGAAAAACCGGACTTTTACACTTTAATTCCAATGAATTTTTAGTTGTCTTTATGCACATGTACATCCATTTGAGGAAATGGAATATTCAATCCTACCTCGTTGAACTTGTTATATATCCTTTCGTTCATATCGAATTTCAACGGCCAGTAATTGCCTGCTTCTACCCATAATCTTACTGTAAAGTTCACCGAACTGTCTGCAAGCTCAGCTACCGCTATAAATGGTTCCGGGTCTTTGAGAATACGATCATCGGCATTGATCAATTCCATCAATGTTTCCCTGGTCTTCTCGGTGCTATCACCGTATCCTACTCCAACGGTAAGATCTAATCTTCTTTTGGGCTCTGTTGAGTAGTTAGTTAAGGATGAATTAGCTAGCGGACCATTTGGAATGATAATCGTTTTATTATCCGGAGTTTTTAGAATGGTATGGAAAATCTGTATGGCATGAACGGTACCTGAATGACTTGATGTGTCAACCCAATCACCTACTTTAAATGGTTTTATTAATAAAATGATGACACCTCCGGCGAAGTTTTGTAGTGTGCCTTGAAGCGCAAGACCAACTGCGAGACCTGCCGCACCAATTACAGCCACAAAGCTTGTTGCTTCGATACCCACCATTCCAATTACAGAAATGAAGAGCATTATTTTTAATGCTGTGGATATTAAGGTTTTGAGGAATGGTCTCAATGAAGGGTCAACATCTTTTTTCTGCATGGTCCTACCCACACCACGTGTGATCATACCAATGATCCACAGACCAAGAATTAAAGTGATTATCGCAGCAATTACTTTAGGTCCCCAGGTCATTACTATATCAATAGCTAGTTGTGTGTATTTAGAGGCTTCAGAAGCTACTTCTTCCATGTTGAGTTAGGTTTTGAATTTAAAAAATTGTTCTAGGGAAAGATACGTAAAAAGAGCCTTTCAAGACTTCTAAGTCCCAAATATGTAACAGGGATGATATTGAAATGTTCATTGTGACAGAGGATTCATTAAAAAAGCTATTTTTGTCGGATTGCGAAAATCGAATATTTGAAATCAAAACCTGATTCATGCGAGAACTTAATGAAATACTAAATCAAATCGATGGTGCCATAGGTGGATCTTCCTGGTTCGTTTACTTACTGCTGGGAACCGGGCTTTTCTTTACGATCTATCTTAAATTTCCTCAAATACGGTATTTCAGATTTGCCTTACGCGTTGTAAGAGGAAAGTTTGATAAAGCCGATGACGAAGGAGATGCTTCTCACTTCCAGGCGTTGGCGACTGCTCTTTCAGGGACGGTGGGAACAGGAAATATTGGAGGTGTTGCTTTGGCTGTGCACTTAGGTGGTCCTGCAGCATTGTTTTGGATGCTAGTGACAGCAGTGCTTGGTATGACAACCAAGTTTGTGGAGGTAACACTATCGCATAAATACCGAGAAAAAGTGGGTGACGGAATTTCAGGTGGTCCGATGTACTACATGAAGAAGCGATTGAACATAACCACTAAGTCAGGGAAGGTCATAAAGACCGGATACTTTTTAGGAGGTTTGTTTGCTGTTGCAACAATCATGTCCTCATTTGGAACAGGAAATCTGCCACAAATAAATAATATTGCCAATTCAGTCTTCACAACTTTTGGAGTAGAACAATGGATAACAGGTGCAGTCCTGGCAGTCTTACTTGCTGCAGTAATTCTTGGTGGGATTAAGCGAATTGTTAAAGTGACGGAAAAAATTGTTCCGTTTATGGCTGTGGTTTATGTCATAGGAGCTTTATCAGTGATTTTCTATAATGCAGGTAATATCCTGCCATCAGTAGTTGCAATTTTTGTTGATCTTTTCTCAGGTAGTGCAGCCATGGGTGGTTTCCTTGGTGCTAATCTTGCCTTTGCCTTTAACAGAGGGGTAAATAGAGGATTATTTTCAAATGAAGCAGGTCAGGGTTCAGCACCTATTGCTCACTCTGCAGCACGTGCACACGAGCCGGTATCGGAAGGTATGGTGGCTATTCTTGAGCCATTCATTGATACAATTATCATTTGCACAATTACAGGTCTGGTTCTTTTATCATCTGGAGCCTGGGCAAAAAAATATGAAAATGAACTTCAGTACTCAGATATTATCGTATTTGCGGAGGCATATGATGAGAACAATGAAGCGGATAAGTTGGTTGTGAAAAATCACCTGATTCAAGAGGAGCCTGCCCCATTATTTACCGGATATTTAAACGTATCAGAAGGAGTAATTCAAAATCCTGTAACAGTTATTGCTGCCGAATCTTTTGCAGAAAATGTGAGGATGAAACTTAATGAGAAGCCATACACAGGCAGTATCAGTGTGATCAATGGGAGCATATCAGGTGAAGTTGATGTGACTATAACAGGAAAATCACTTCTACATAGTGCTCCGCTGACTACTGTGGCATTTAATGAAGGGTTCTTTGGTGATTATGGAAAATACATCGTATCCATAGGGTTGATTTTGTTCGCCTTTTCTACAGCGATTAGTTGGTCATACTATGGTGGGCGAGCAACCACCTACCTTTTTGGCACGAAGTATATCATCATTTATAAAATCGTATACGTTGTTGGATTCTTCATCGCCTCATTCGCAGATACTACTATCATTTGGACATTGGCCAATATCACGATTGCGTTAATGACCATTCCTAACCTGATTGGAATTCTGATTATGCACAGAGAAATGAAACAAACTGTGGGTGATTACTGGAAAGACTTTAAGCTGGAATGGCCGGATGAAAAGACACCTGAGTAATTTTTGTGCCATGAGTATGATCCTACTTACTGTCCAATGTAAGCAGGATTCACCAACTCCTGATGCGGTAATAGAGATAGCTAGCTTTTCTGAGTTGATCGAGGTAGTAATGGAATCTGACTCTGCTGATCAAGTCGTGTTGACAGAGGGTTTTATGGATACTGTGGAGGCACCTTATATCGAGGAAAAATCGAATGCCTATTTCTTGTACTATGGTGATGCAAGTAGTGTTCAGGTAGCCGGCGATTTTAATGGATGGAATCCATCAGGAAGGAGTTTCACCAAACTTGGCAAAACGAACTTATGGTATAGAAAAGAAGCTTTCGAATCAAACGCCAGACTTGACTACAAGTTGGTGATTAATGCTTCAAACTGGATTTTGGACCCAAAGAATCCGAATCGAATAGGAGGAGGATTTGGGCCAAACTCCGAATTAGCTATGCCGGATTATATTCAACCGGAAGAAATAAAGTCGAGAGACGGAATAGATAAAGGATCTATTTCAGAATTTCAAATTACCAGTACCCATACAGGGAAGACATACGATGTGCACCTCTATTTACCGGCTTCTTATAGTGAGTCGAACGAATATCCTGTTGCATACTTTCAAGATGGATCTGACTATCTAAATTTGGCAAGCACACAGAATGTGCTAGATAACCTCATCGCTGATAACAAGATCACTCCAACCATTGGTGTTTTTGTAGTTCCAAATGACCGAAACATTGAGTATGCCTTTGATGACCGTTTCAAATACACCGATTTCTTTGTAAATGAGTTGGTGCCTTACATTGATGGCAACTATAGCACAGATGCATCGGCATCATCCAGAGCTGTAATAGGCGATTCGTATGGAGGAAATATTTCAGCAATCATTGCTTTTCAAAACCCTGAAGTATTCGGGAATTGCGGCATTCATTCAGGGGCATTCCAGCCTAATAATTTTCACACTAATGGTATTGTGATGGATGGAGTGAAAAAGGATATAAAAGTGGCGACTATATGGGGAACCTATGAGGGAAGTTCTTTGCCTCCGAATATGCGAAAAGTAAAAAACTACCTCATCGAAACAGGTTATGATGTAATCTGGAAAGAGCTTCCGGAAGGCCATAGCTGGGGTCTATGGAGAGCTACAACCGACGATATACTCGAGTTCTTTTTTCCGGCTAATTAATTTTTAACCCTAATTACGCGATAGGCGTAATTTGCACTGACGAATTGGTCAGTATTAAAACTGTGGCTGGAGGGTCATCAGAAGACGAAAACTCTGCTTTGTCTGGATTAGCCCGTGACGTTAAGTCAGGGTGTGAGCGTCCGGGTTTAATGCCGTTTGGTTAAGAAAAATTTTCAGTAATTTGATTGAAACCCCTGACCCCTATAGGGGAAATGACTTAAACCCGTAAGCCATCCCTTTAGGGACTGAGGGTAAGAAAGTCTTAACAAAACGGCATTGATTCCGGGTTTAAAGAATATTAGTAGTTTACCGGATTGGACTTTAAATAACCTTTGGATACTAAGTCCATTAGATCAGTTGGAATATCAAAAACCTACTAATTTTATACTAATTAGTAGGTTTTAGTAGTTAATCCTGTCCATACTTAGGGTTTCCTTCAGCAAAGGATTTGAAGTCTTCCATGAATGCTTGTGTTTGCTTCTTGAAAGGCTTTTTACCCATAAAGAAAGCCATGATTTTCATGAAACCTGAGAATTTGAACTCTGCTTCAGAAATCCATCGTGTCTTCCCACCTTCGTCCTTAAAATAGTTTTTTTGAATATTGACTACACCTTTCGTTGTGTAGTTGCCATGAAATTCATCCGGGAGCTGCCGAAACGTTATTGTTTCTATCAATTCCATTTTGCGATTCCCGAAATCATACTTGATGATTGATTCAGCACCAGGTTTTCCCGGCTCACCCGAAACATGCTCAAAGCTTTTAAATCCTTTTTGCCAGTATTTCATGTTGTCTGGGTTGTCAAATAGATTGATCACCTCATCCCGAGGCTTATCAATGACGACTTCACATGTGTATTTCATAGTAGCTTGTTTAGGTCAATGATAGAATGTCTCTTAAAAGTTAGAAAGTTTTTCTAAAAAATCACCTGAAAGTATGATCACTTCTTTTTGGAGGATTTCGCTTCTTTATTGAATTCCAGACATTGATCTACCCACTCACTAAGCTCATCATCGTTATCCCAACCTGCCGGGTTGACGTATAAATATCCTTTCATGGGACGTTTGGTGAAATCCATCACCCGTGCATAGGGTTTATCTAAAAACCGCTGATATTCATGAGGCCCGACTCTGGCCATGAGGTCATCCTTAATGACTCCAATACACATTTTATCATCGACCATAATGCACAACCCTCCCATCATTTTCTTTTCCTCAAAGACGACCTTACGCTCTTTCAGTGACTGACGTAATTTATCAGCTAAGAATTCATTGAATGCCATTGTATAAAGGTAAAAAATGCTTGTTCAATTTTCGGTTGTACCTTGATGCCCATGTTCTCTACTTTTGATTCATGATTTCAGCACGCCCATCTACTGACGAAATGTATCAGGCACTACTGGACAAAAACTCTCACTATGAGGGAGTATTTATTGTAGGAGTAAAGACTACAGGGATATTTTGCAGACCAACTTGCCCTGCACGAAAGCCAAAGTATGAAAACGTAGAATTTTTTCATAACACGAAGGAAGCTCTTATCAATGGATACCGCGCCTGTAAAGTCTGCCGCCCAATGAAGAGCTATCAATCTGCACCAGACTGGTTAATACCACTTTTAAAAGCAGTTGAAGAGGAGCCGTCCAAAAAGTGGAAAGATTTTGAATTGAGCCAGCTTGGATTTAGTCCAAGTAGAGTGAGGAGGTATTTTAAGAAAACGCATGGCATTACTTTTCAAGCATACTTACGGATGAGCAGGATTAACGAGGCGTTCTTAAAAATAAAGGAAGGTCAGACCGTGACACAATCAGCCTTTCAGCATGGATATGATTCACTCAGTGGCTTTTCAGATACATTTAAAAACATGACAGGATTTTCCCCCGGCACACAAGGACAAATCATTACTATCAATCGCATTGCAACACCATTGGGCCCCATGATGATTGGCGTGACAGATGCGGGTTTGTGTTTGCTGGAGTTTACTGATCGCAAGATGCTGGAGACACAACTTGATGTATTGAAGAAGCGAATGCAATCGGAGATGATCACAGGAAAGCATCCTTTGATTGATAAGGTCAGTGCCCAGTTAGACGAATATTTCAATGGGAAAAGAAAATCCTTTGATTTACCTCTGGCGGTACCGGGTACCGACTTTCAGCAAAAAGTTTGGAATGCATTGGTCCAAATCCCCTATGGTGTGACACGTTCTTACAAACAGCAGGCAGATGTGGTAGGGGATGTGAAAGCCGTGAGAGCAGTGGCAAGAGCAAATGGTGAGAACCGAATCTCAATCATTATCCCTTGTCACCGCATCATCGGTTCTGATGGCAGCATCGTTGGTTATGGGGGTGGTATCCATCGGAAACAATGGCTCCTTAAACATGAGTTTGAGAATCAGTAAAAAGCAATTGTAGGCCTTTTATCCTTTAACCACAGAGGTCACTGAGTTTTTCACTGAGAGCTCTGAGAGTTCGCAGCGCTTAATATTCCCTAAGAAAATCTAGGTCTCTTAAGCTTCTTCTTTTTCTCAGCGGTTATTTCTCTGATCTCTCTGCGGTTAATCATTCCGCCTTTCCTTCGATGTTAATGGCATTATTAGAAAGAAATTTCAGCCTCAACCTGTGTACTTAATAAATCCCCTATCGTTTCTCTCCTACGAATTAAATGATCTTTTCCGTCTAGAACCATCACTTCGGCAGGACGTGGACGTGAGTTATAATTAGAAGCCATTGTAGAACAATAGGCGCCCGCATTTTTAAATACCAGTAAATCATTCTTTCTGACCTCCGGAATAATTCGATCGGAAGCAAATGAGTCTGTCTCACAAACGTACCCAACAACATTATAAACTTTCTTTTCCCCTTTTGGATTTGAGAGGTTCTCAATGTGATGGTACGCATTGTAAAACATCGGTCTGATAAAGTGATTAAAGCCCGTATCTAATCCTACAAACGTGCATGAAGTTGTCTGCTTGATAAGGTTGGCTTTTGCCAAAAAATAACCTGCATTACTTACCATGTATTTTCCCGGCTCAAACTCCAGGGTGTATGATTTTCCTTGCTTTTCGCAAAACTCATTAAAGGATTTGCTAAACTTTTTACCAAATCGGGCGATATCGGTATGAAGGTCATCCGGTTTATAAGCAACTTTAAATCCACTACCAAAATCAATGTGAGTGACCGTATCAAATTTTTCAACGACGCTGAAAACCAATTCTGCTGCCTTGATGAATATGTCTGCATCCAGGATATCTGAGCCTGTGTGAACGTGAACACCCATCACATTAACACCTAGTTTTTTTACAATCCGCTCGATATTAGGAACCTGGTGAATGGATATACCGAATTTTGAATCAATATGACCTACAGATATATTCTGGTTTCCCCCTGCCATCAAATGAGGATTGATACGGATATAGATTGGGATTTCGGGATGATTCATTCCGAAATATTCCAGGGTATAAAGGTTATCTACATTGATTTTCACTCCGAGCTCAATCGCTTGCTCATACTCTTCTGTTGAGATGTTGTTTGGCGTGAATAAGATATCGTCGGCGGGATATCCGGCATGAAGCCCTAGGTGCACTTCTTCAATGGAGACACAATCCAGTCCTGCACCCAATGATTTGAATAATTTAAGAACGGACTGATTATTTAACGCCTTGCAAGCATAATGTACTTTTAATTGATCCACTTCAAATGCCTTTGTGAACTGTTTGTAGTTCTCCTTCATTTGATTGGCATCATAAACATAAAGTGGTGAGCCATGGGTACTGGCTACATTCATCAAACTTGCATTTTTCATTTTCTAAATTTTGATCAGACAATTAAACAAAAAAACCGAAGTGTAAACTCCGGTTTTTGAAATCTCTTTATAAAGCATTTACAATAGCCGGATCTACAGAAATCGTTTTGATTTCTTATCAGATTTTCTCTTTTTATTTGTCCAGCTTGTAAACATGCCGCTAAATTAATCGCTTTTATCGATTTACAAAGGTTCCGCTTACAGATCCGGTAAGCTCAACCCCTTGCCCAAACGGGACTTCAAAGGTTAAGCTATATGTGCTTTCTGATCCGGATATCTTTACTATGCCGCCAGTGAACGCTTGTTTTCCTCCATCAGATGTAGTGACTTGAATATCTGCATATTTATCCGGGACATCCGTGCTGGTCTCATAATTTCCACTTGCAAGTGTGGATGTGCCTTTGGATGTTGCTACCACTGAGATTATTATTTGACTATCACTGGTGGAAACTCCCGTTGACGTTGGAGTCAATGTGCCATCAGCTATAAAAAACTCACCCTCTGCATTCCCATCTTCAACAGATAATGAAAATATACCATTTGAAATAGCGTACGATTCACCATCATATGTAACCGTTCCACTTAATCCAATCACTGTTGGCCCCTCATCATCCTTGCCACAAGATGAGATGAGCAGAAGGCCTGCGATTGTGATACTTAATGCAATTTTTTTCATGTGATTGTCTTTTAAATTCATAATTGGAATTGAGTGCTCGCCTCTCATATAAAACCAATACTAAAGTAATCAATTTGAGAGCTTATGCTCTAGCTGAAGTATTTATTAGAAATTTAGAATCAAGTCTTATTATCTCATTAAACTTGCTAAATGATGAAAGCTACAATTTGTCTTTTGATTTTGGCACTCTCCGGATTTAATCAGGGGCCGTTTAAGTTGGCAAAATTTGAAATGGAAAAAAGGACAAATAAAGATGGGAAGACCATGAAGATGACTGCTGATATTTATTTTTCATCTGCAGGCAATATGGTATCTCACTTTTTGTCACCAGCGGAGGTGTATATCATTAATAATGAAGAAGGGGAGTTGAAAATTTATAATCCTGAGGCCAATCAGGTATTTCAATCAACGAATTATCAAGCCGGGTCTCAAAACACTAACTTTTATTACTTCCTAAAAAACCAAACCGCTGATATGGGACTGAAGCGTGTTGGGTTTGAGCTGGATGGAATAAAGACTGAGGGGAATATGCTGATTAACTATTGGAAACCTCCTGAAAAAGTGGACGGGTTTGATCATATAGAATTGGTAAGAGAGTTTCGAAGACCAATATTTATGGGGTACAGAGACAGAAAAGGCAACTACATGAAGAAGGTCTACTATTACAATTATGAAAACATCGGGTATGGAATAGAATTCCCAATGGCGATCACAGAAATAGACTACTTCGAAGGTGACTCTATTGTGTCAAAGACAACCTTTCAGAATTTTAGATTTGATGATGAATCAGATTTCGAAATGCTTAATTTCAAAATTCCTGAAGATGCCGAATTAGTCAAATGAGATTAGCAATCATCGTATTTCTTACCTTGTGTGGACTGACCTCAACAGCTCAACTAACCGATTTGCAGTTAATTGAAAAGGCTATCCATAAACCTCAAAAAGCAGATAAAAGGAAGACTCACATCGAAGTAAATCAGTTTTTCGATACATGTATTTATGATCAAAAATGTGGCGTATTCATGTCCAGATCATTCAAACAATTTGATCCGATCAAAGGATTTTTCTTGAGTATTGATCGAAGATTCAGGTGCTCGGCACTGGTAAAAAGTCAGGCACTTCCTATCACCTTTAATAGCGATGGTTTTATCGTAAATCATGCAGAAGACTACTCATTTAAGAATAATTAGTATTGCCATTTTCCAATGCTTTTGTTTAAAGGTGAGCTGTCAGGAAAGCTTTCAATGGACTACTGACTTCATTCAGCACTTAAATGAAATTGAAGCATATGAGGAAGGAATATTTTTTATTGATAATCAAATGTCAAAGTTTAATGGTGCTCAAAGTGATTCATTAAACTATTACAAAGGCTATTTCAATTACGAACTTAAACGTATTGATCAATCCATACGTGCATTTGAAAAAGTACGCAATGAGTCCCACCCTCTCTTTTTAGAAGCTAAATTCCTAACCTCCTTTCAATACGCTTACACAGAAGATTATTCAAAAGCTAAGTTGCTTATCGAATTGGATCTGGATAGTAATGCCTTTTATCATGAATTGAAGTTGTTGGAATTATCAGGGATTGCACTTTTAGAGCGAGACTTTGAAACGTTTCAAGCTTATTCAAAAGGATTTACAGGTAACTACTATCAGCTTGCTAGCGTCGAAGAGAACTTTAAGCTGAATCACGAAGGTCTGCTAAAGACCAGAAAAAAATCTCCTCTGCTGGCGGGAGTGTTATCAGGAGTAGTGCCAGGTGCTGGGAAGTTCTACGTAGGGAAAGCAGGTGAAGGGTACCTCACACTTCTACTTTCTACAATCGCCGGATTACAAATGAGAGAAGCTTACAAAAAAGACGGAATAAATAGCACAAGATTTAAGGTATTTGCAGGTGTATTCGGAGCGATATACGTCGCAAATATTTGGGGATCCGTGCTTTCGGTTAAGGTTTATAGAGAAGAAATTAATAAAACATATAATGAAGCCATTCTGCTTAATATGCATGTGCCTCTTCGCACCATTTTTAATTGAAGCGCAGGATGAAAGTGATGCTCATCTATTGTCATCGTGTGTGTCATTAGAGCAGCAGATATTTTCTGAAAGTAGTCTTGAAAAAAAAGATAGTCTGCTCTTGGCTAAAGCAGTAGTCTATAAACAATACCAAGATTTTGAAAACGCTTTAAAAACCATTGATCGGATCAGCAATCTAGCAGGCCCAGATTTATCAAGCCGGGTAATGGACGAGAAGATCAAACTCAATTACTTAATGGGGAATCACAAACAAGTAAAAAACCTCATAGCAGAGACCATCTTTTTGGAAGATTATCAAAAATCTAAAGATATAATTCTGTTCGAATCCCTTAATTATGTAGCGCTGCAAGAGTTGGATCAAGCGAGAGAGAGTTTTGAAACATTAGTAAGAGATAAAGAGGTGATCACCCATGCCTTTAGAAAGGTAAAATTTAAAAACCCTGAGAAGGCTTTTATCCTGTCTTTTATTGTACCTGGATCAGGTCAGATTTATGCAGGAAGGACTTTTAAAGGGCTGCTCAGTTTAGGGGTTCAAGCGCCACTTTTTTATGTGGGCTTTAGTGGAATCTCTCGAGGATATGTTTTTACGGAATCTATCCCATCTATAGCGCTCTTTCAGGGATTTTATTTTGGTGGTGCTGAATATGCTAAGGAATTAGCAATAGAGTATAACCAAGCAACAATAGAAGAGTTGAGTTCCTCCATGATATCGGCCATAAAAAAAGAGGCCTCATTAAATTAAGGCCTCTCTCATTATCTATTAAGTGGTTATTTACCACATGATGAAAGCATTGCTGCCAACATACTTGCTGATGTCATCACTATTGATAATCAAAGCAATAAGATCTCCAAATGGGATAATTCCGAAGATTCCTCCAAATGTGAAGAAATAACCCAAGATAAGCACCCAAGTACCACCAAGGTATACTCTGTGAATAGCAAGACCTCCTAAGAAGAAGTCAATTACACAAGCAATCCACACATTTGGATCAGCCGCTTGAACTGACATCATATTGGCCATTTCAGCACCATTTTCAAATGGGTTAATTTGCTCCGAATTTTCCAGTAGATCTTCTACCGCGTTATCATTTATTTGATAGGAATTCGCAAATGAATACGAAATAAAACCTAACGTTAAGCAAAGTGTAAATAGTAATTTTTTCATGTGTTTTATTTTTTTATGAAGCTAAATAAAAACTTTCAGCATTAAAAAATATGTCTGAAATTTTCTACTTCGCAAAGGCTACAGCCCTTGTTTCACGTATCACAGTCACTTTTATTTGACCCGGATACTGCATGTCTTTTTCGATCTTCTGAGAAATATTGAAAGAAAGGTCACTTGCGTGCTTATCATCTACGTTCTCAGCATCTACAAGTACCCTGAGTTCTCTTCCGGCCTGAATGGCGTAACATTTATTGACACCATCAAAATTGAGAGCGATCCCTTCCAGGTCTTTCAATCGTTTCAGGTATTGTTCCATAATCTCACGTCGGGCTCCAGGGCGTGATCCGGAGATGGCATCACAAGCCTGTACAATAGGGGAGATCATAGAAGTCATCTCAATTTCATCGTGGTGTGCACCTATTGCATTGCAAACCTCAGCGTTTTCTTTATACTTCTGCGCCAGCTCCATACCTATGATTGCGTGTGGTTTTTCCGGCTCATCCGGCCATACTTTGCCTATGTCGTGTAATAATCCTGCTCGCTTAGCTAGTTTAGGGTTTAGCCCTAGTTCAGATGCGAGCGTAGCGCATAGATTGGCTACCTCTCTCGAGTGCTGGAGAAGGTTCTGACCGTACGAGGATCTAAATCGCATGCGACCCACCATCTTAATTAATTCCGGGTGCAGTCCGTGGATGCCCAGGTCTATCACGGTTCGCTCTCCGATCTCCACAATTTCATCACCTATATTTTTGGAGGTCTTATTAACGATCTCTTCAATTCTGGCTGGGTGAATTCTTCCATCCTGTACCAATCGATGAAGGGAAAGCCTTGCGATCTCTCTTCTTACCGGATCAAATCCAGAAATGATGATTGCCTCTGGCGTATCATCTACGATTATCTCTACACCGGTGGCAGCTTCCAGAGCACGAATATTTCGTCCCTCACGACCAATAATTTTCCCTTTAATGTCATCGCTCTCGATATTGAAAACAGAGACCGTGTTCTCGATGGCATGCTCTGTGGCAGTTCGCTGAATCGCTTCAACCACAACTTTTTTAGCTTCTTTGGTAGCTGTCATCTTCGCTTCTTCTACAATCTCTTTAATGTGGGCAGAAGCACTGGTTCTGGCCTCATCTTTCAATGCCTCCATCAGTTGCGCTTTCGCTTCTTCGGCAGGAAGATTTGCGGCTTTTTCAAGTATAGCTACTTGCTGTTTTTGCATCTTTTCAAACTCTTCCTTCCGCTGACGAGCGATCTCCATTTGATTAGCGAGCGTTTCCTTCAAGCTGTTGAGCTCATCTTCTTTTCGCTTCACCTGTTCAAATTGCTTATTCAGGTTGTTCTCTTTCTGTTTTAGCTTTTGCTCATTGGTGATGAGGATGTTTTTCTTTCGAGCCGACTCCTCTTCAAATTCACTCCGCATTTTAAAGAACTGCTCTTTGGCTTCATGAATCTTGTCTTTTTTTATGCTTTCAGCAGTAACCTCAGCCTCTTTGAGGATAAGCTTGCTTTGTTCTTCAGCTTCCTTTACTTTTTTGCTGGCAGTTTTGCCCTGCATTGATCTGCCAAGCAAAAGGCCAATAACAGCTCCTGCAACGACAGCAATTACGATAATTATTGTGGTGTCCATCTGTGTGTATTTGAGTGTATCAAATAACAGGACAGTCAGGCATATCTAAATCAAGGGCGATATATCAGATAGAGTTGCTTATGAGCTGGTTTAACTTAGAAATTTCACCTAATGCAAAGTCATCTGAAGCTTCTGAAGCTTCTTCACGTTTTAGCTTTTCCACAAGGCAATCAAAAGCTACCATGGCCACCAGATCTTGTGTATCATCGATACCGAACTGATTTTGGTAATTTTTTATTTTCTCATTTAATAATTTTCCTGCTCTTCGAATTCGTTCTTCATCCTCCGCTTTCACTCTCATGGGATACTCCCTGTTCCCAATTCTGATTTTTATGGATAGTTCTGCCATTCGGATGTCATTTATTTATTCTGCCAAATGGGCAATACATTTATCTATCTCCTTGATGTAGCCTTCTATCGTCTCTTTCAGCTGTACTGAATCTCCCTCACTGACTACCATGTTATTTGCTAATTTATTGATATTCATTTTGTTCTGAAAGCTATTTAGACTACTCTCATGAGTCTTCATTTTTTCTTTCAGTATGCCATTTTCATCTCTGGCGTGATTCAATTCATCCTTTAAGCGCTTATTTTCATTAAGCACCAGCTGAATTTTTCGCTCCAGATTTTGAAATTCACGATATAATTTTTCGCTTGGCATCTTTATTTACGTATTACAGCACCCAGCTCTTTTTCATAAAGACTCATGAGTGCATTCATACTTTTATCGATTTGTTTATCTGTTAAAGTTTTGAATTTATCTTGAAGAAAAAAACTAATTGCGTAAGCTTTTTTTCCTTTTTCTATCTTATCCCCCTCGTACACACTAAAAAGGTTCATTCTATTCAATAATTTCTTCTCTTGCTTGAAGGCAAGTTGCTGGATGTCAGCGTAAGATACACTTTTGTCCAGCACCAAAGAAAGGTCTCTTTTCACCTCCGGGAATTTAGGAATCGGCTCGTAAGCGATATCGGACTTGTAGACACTAAGGATTGTATCCCAGTCTAGTTGTGCATGAAATACATCCTGTTTTATGCCATAAATGGAAACCAATTCTTTTTTTAGCTTCCCAAGTAGGCCGAGCATTTTCCCCTCTTTCTTGACTACCACACCGTACTCATAAAGCGTCCCTTTCTCAGAAGGCACAATTTCTGTTTTCCGAATGCCGGCGTATTTCAGCATTCCCATTACAGCAGTGCTGAGGTCATGGAAAGAATTCTTTCTGGGCTCATCCAGCCAGTTTTCTTCCAAGGTGTTTCCAGTCAGGTAAAAAGATAGCCATTCGGTTTCCTTGTATTCACCTTCCTCTTTTTTGTAAGACCTCCCAAACTCAAAGAACTTGAGGTTCGGGTTTCTTCTGTTGATGTTATATGCTACAGACTCCAATGCTGTATACACTGGAGATGTTTTCATGATGGTCAATTCTTCACTTGAAGGATTCAGCATTTCAACCGGCTCACCACCTAATGGAAACTTTTCATGGTATTTCGGGCTAGTCAATGAGTTGGTAAGGATTTCAGAAAAACCATTTCCGGCTAAAAATCTCGATAGATCCTCCTGCACTCGGTATGGTTCAAATTCATTGAACTCAGCCAGGTAGTCAGCTGAGAAGTCTTCGTCAAGTTCTACCTCATTGAACCCGTAGATTCGAAGCACTTCTTCCACTAAATCTGCCGGACGTGTCACGTCACTTCTATAAGCAGGCACTATGGCTTTAAAGCCTTCTTTAGTGATATCTTCTGTTTTGATATCCAAAGCATTGAGAGTGTCAATGATCAGCTTGTGATCCAATGACTTGCCTATCAACCAATGGAAATGCTGGAAAGTGATATCAATTTTCTTTTCTTTGATCGGTTCTGGATAGATATCAACTACTTCGGAAGAAACTTTTCCTCCGGCGATATCCAGAATTAACGTAGTAGCAAGTTTCAGCGCCTCTATCGTAATTTCAGGATCTGTGCCCCGCTCGTACCTAAAAGAGGCATCAGTGGATAGTGTGTGTCGCTGAGCAGAGGCTCTCACCCAGTCTGCAGAGAAGTATGCACTTTCAAGAAAGATATCTTTTGTGGATGCTGTCACTCCTGACTTGGTGCCTCCGAACACACCAGCAATGCACATGCCTTCACTTTTGCCATTACAGATCATGAGGTCTTTTTCGTGAAGCTCTCTTTCTTTTTCGTCAAGCGTTGTGAATTTGGTTTTGTTAGGAAGTGTTTTCACCAGAACCTTATTCCCATCAATCCTATCTGCATCAAAAGCATGCATGGGTTGGCCAATCGCATGACATACATAATTGGTAATGTCTACAATGTTATTGATTGGCTCTAAGCCAATCGATCGTAGCTTCCATTGCAGCCAGTCAGGGGAGGCTTTAACTTCTACTCCACGAATAGTAATGCCGGAGTATCTTGGACATGCCTCGGTGTTTTCAACTACCACCTCAATGGGCTCATCGACATCTACTTTGAAATCTTTGATCTCAGGCAGCTTTAAATCCTTTCTAAAATATGCTTTCAGATCTCTGGCTGCACCCATGTGAGAAGTGGCATCCCCTCTGTTTGGGGTCAGCCCGATTTCAAAGACGTGATCCTCACCGGTTTCAAAGAGTTCTATTGCAGGTGTGCCATTGGGCTTGTCTGTATCCAACACCATGATGCCATCATGGCTTGTGCCCAAGCCAAGCTCATCTTCTGCGCAGATCATTCCTTCAGAAACCTCTCCTCTGATCTTGGCTTTCTTGATTTTGAATGGCTCGCCGTTAGTAGGGTGGATGGTTGAGTTAACGGTTGCCACTAGTACTTTTTGTCCGGCAGCTACATTGGGAGCTCCACATACGATATCCGATAGTTCATCAGCACCGATATCTACTTTAGTGACTTTGAGCTTATCTGCGTTAGGGTGTTTTTCACAGGACATGACTTCCCCTATAACAATCCCCTTTAATCCATCCGGAATTTTTTCTACTTTTTCAATGCCTTCAACCTCCAGACCTGTTTGGGTTAGGATGTCTCCGAGTTGCTCCGGCGTTTCTTTGAAGTTGATGTATTCTTTCAGCCAATTGTACGAAATCTTCATTCTACTCTATCTCTGAATTTAAGAGAGCAAAAATAAGGAATCTGTTAAGCTGTGTGTCGGGTTTGATGACCTAATAAGGATAATTCTTTTCACCTGCCTCGATTGCAACATCTAAAAGGTTTTCACGAGGGGGAAGGGGACAAGTAAAATCATCGAAATAGGCACAGTAGGGGTTATAGGCTTTATTAAAATCCAGTGTAACCTGATCTGATTTTCCAATTGCTACGTCCAGGTAGCGACCACCACCGTAAGTAGTGTCTCCACTGGTGGCATCACCGAATGCCAATAGGTATTGGTTGCCGAATCCCAGGGCTTTTAAAATAAGTAATGAGCATTTCTGACCCTTGATTTTGAATTGTACATCAGCAAACTTGAGATAGGTGGTTGTGGTACCGTCGCTATTGCCTAGTTTGAGTGTTTCTCGCTTGGTAAACCGGTTCAGTGTTCCATTTACTTTGTATTCCGGATTGGGCTCGAAGTATTCGACCGATTTATAGTCAACATCCTTTTGGACAAAAGGGCTTGCTTCTGACGTTTTGAAGAAGTCATGCCTGTCTTCCCAAAATTGATCGATCTCCTGCGAGTAGCTTTCATCGTTCCCTCCGGAGCGCATCATAAAGAATACGACTAGTGCAATCGGGATAAGGATAAGCCAGGCTTTTTTCATTTTTAACTAGTTATTAATTCCAACAACAAATAAAAACATTATTAATGTCCCCTCCCCACGCTCTCCCAATGCTACTAAGTTAAGGTCACTCCAGAATGGAGTCTTTACATATAAGTCAGCTCAACTTCTATGAAACCCAAAGATTCCATACTGGAATGACTTGTGAGGAGGAAGATGAAATTCAACTTAACGTCAGTCGAAGTAATAACAAGAAGAAAATGGCTAAAATCCCCTCCTTGGAGGGGTAGGGGTGGGTTGAAGAACCTACAAAAGTCCCTCATCAGCGAAGCTGAAAAATGAATGATCCGTAATAATGAGATGATCAAGTATGGATATGTCAAGCGATCGACCGGCCTCTTTTAAGCGCTTTGTCAGATTGATGTCTTCCTGACTGGGTTTTAGATTGCCACTGGGATGGTTGTGTGCGAGAATGAGGCCACTGGCCGTTTCCTCGAGCGCACGTTTGAAAATAATTTTCGCATCAACCACTGTTCCGGAAACACCACCCCGGCTGAGCATCTCTTTTTTGATCACTTCATTGTTTCGCTTTAATAAGAGCAACCAGAATTCCTCATGATTCAAATCCATCATATCACCCTGAAGCACCTGAAATGCATCGTGTGATGAAGTGATTTTGATTTTTTTGGACGGCTCGGATTCCTTTCGCCTTCTGCCTAGTTCAAGTGCTGCCACAATGGAGATTGCTTTAGCTTCTCCAATACCTTTGAATTTCTGAAGGTCTTTAACCGAAAGACGGGCAAGGTTGGCCAGGTTGTACTCGCACTGACTGAGAATGTGCTGTGAGAGCTCTACTGCCGTTTGTTCAGTATTTCCTGAGCCTATCAAAATGGCAATGAGCTCAGCTTCTGAAAGTGACGCCTTTCCTTTTAAAAGGAGTTTTTCTCTTGGACGATCTTCTTCTGCCCATCGCTTTATTGTCAAACGGTTATCTTCCATTCCGTTTGTAAATTAAAACCTCAAAATGAAAAAACCCTGTGCAATTGCTCACACAGGGTAAAAAAATATCTTTTATAAAGTCTTAAAGACCAGCTACGTGCTTAGTCAACTGTGACTTAAGGTGTCCAGCTTTGTTTTTGTGGATAATGTTTTTCTTAGCTAGTCTATCCACCATTGAAACAACCTGAGTTAGAAGCTCTTCGCCTGCTTTCTTATCAGTCGTCTCTTTTAGTCTTTTAATGAACGTACGCGTCGTTTTATGCTGATATCTATTTCTCAGTCTTTTCGCTTCGTTGCTTCTGATTCTCTTAAGTGCTGATTTATGGTTTGCCATAACGCTATTCTGTATTCCAAAAATTTAGGACGGCAAAGATAGGATTTTTCTTTTGAAATGTAAAAGCTTTTCCCAAAGAGAAATTAAGATCAGTTCTTTTGGCGGAATGCTGTCACATTCTGTGGCACAAAGATGCACGTTTATTAGATTTAGACCTATGAATGATTTTACTAAACCCCATCGCATATCCTCACTTAGTGAATACACCAGAAAGTATGATCAAAGTATTGAAAACCCGGAAGGTTTTTGGGCAGAAATAGCTGATTCTTTTGTCTGGAAGAAGAAATGGGATAAAACTTTGGAGTGGGATTTTAGAGGACCGGATGTCAAATGGTTTGTTAATGGTAAATTCAACATCACAGAAAATTTACTGGATAGGCATTTGGATGATAGAGGGGATCAAGTTGCAATTTTGTGGGAACCAAATGACCCTAAGGAAAAATCACAAGCAATAACATACAAAGAGCTTCATAGCCGTGTTTGTCAGTTTGCAAATGCAATGTCAGCAAATGGAGTAGGGAAAGGAGACCGTGTAATCATATATATGCCTATGGTGCCCGAAGCAGCAATTGCGATGATGGCATGTGCAAGAGTAGGGGCTGTGCATTCTGTTGTATTTGCAGGATTCTCTTCCAGTGCTCTGGCGGACCGCATCAATGATTGTCAGGCTAAAATGGTGCTTACATCTGACGGAAATTTCAGAGGTTCCAAGCAAATAGATGTAAAGGGAGTAGTGGATGAAGCATTGGAAAAGAGCAACAGCGTTGAAAAAGTAATCGTATTTCAGCGAACAAAGTCTGATGTGGCTATGAAAACCGGTCGGGATGTATGGTGGCATGACGCTATCAAGGATGTTTTGGATCAACACGATGCAGAAGAAATGGATGCTGAGGATATGTTGTTTATCCTTTACACTTCGGGTTCTACTGGCAAGCCAAAAGGGGTGGTTCATACCTGCGGTGGATATATGGTTTATACCTATTATTCATTTTTGAATGTCTTCCAATATAAACCAGGAGATGTTTACTGGTGTACTGCTGATGTAGGATGGATCACCGGTCACTCCTATATTGTATATGGGCCACTTCTTGCCGGCGCGACAACCATGATGTTTGAGGGGGTGCCGACCTACCCGGATGCCGGTAGGTTTTGGGAAGTGTGTGATAAGCATCAGGTCAATCAATTCTATACTGCACCAACTGCAATCAGAGCATTGGAAGCACATGGTCTGGAACCGATAGAGAAACACAAATTGGATTCTTTACATGTCATTGGTTCTGTAGGCGAACCAATCAATGAAGAAGCGTGGCACTGGTATCATGAACATATAGGAAAACGAAGATGCCCGTTGGTTGATACCTGGTGGCAAACAGAGACAGGAGGTATTATGATATCAGCGCTGGCAGGAATTACTCCGAATAAGCCGGCCCATGCTTCACTTCCTTTACCGGGAATTCAGCCGGTAATTGTAGATGCTGAAGGAAATGAGCTTGAAGGAAATAATGTTGAAGGGAATTTATGCATCAAGTTTCCTTGGCCTTCAATCTTACGAACGACCTATGGAGATCATGAAAGATGCCGGAACACCTACTTTTCTGCTTATAAGGATAAATACTTTACCGGTGATGGGGCTAAACGAGACCATGATGGATACCTGAGAATCTTGGGACGGGTAGATGATGTGATAAATGTATCCGGGCACAGGATGGGGACTGCAGAAGTGGAAAATGCGATTGATGAGCATCCAAAAGTGATTGAGTCAGCAGTGGTTGGATTCCCTCATGATATCAAAGGACAAGGTATTTATGCGTTTGTTATCGCAGAATCCGAAGGATTGGAAGAGGAAATAAGGCAAACAGTAAATAAAATGATCGGACCTATCGCCAAGCCCGATCACATTCAGTTAGTTTCTGATTTACCTAAAACACGCTCAGGAAAAATAATGAGAAGAATATTGAGGAAAATTGCCAGTAAAGAGACCGACAGTCTCGGAGATACCTCAACTCTTCTCAACCCTGAAATTGTTGATGAGATAATAAAAGGAGCGCATTAATTCTTATTGAATTCAGTTAGCAAGGTGTAACTAACCATATCTCCTTTTTTATTGTAATTCTCATTTTTCACCATACCAACACCCTTGGCAAACCAAGAGGCTGATGAGCTTTCTGTGGTTTTGTTCATCCCCATCATTTTCATAGTGACGGTGGTAGTCTGTGTTATTTTGAATGTCTCAAATGAACCGGCTAGGGTTTCCAGGGTTTCCATTTTCTCTACCTTGCGATCAGTTATTTTCATATCCATGGTGATATTCATAGCTGCAGCGCTAGTCATTTCGATAGTTACTTTCCCCTCCCCATCAGGAAGCGATTGCCCTTCTTCGAGATCGGCCGGAATAGTTATAAAATCACCCTCTACAGTGACTTCTGCATCTCCATATTGATCCAACATTCCCTCCGGAATGAAATTATTGAAATCCATTTTGATGGTATTGCCTTCACAGACAATTGTGTACTCCCCATCGGCCACTTCTTTGCCCTTTTTATCGTATATGACATTCTTAACAGAGGCAGAAGACTCATCTATTACAACAATTTCACTAAATGTTTTTCCCTGAACTTTCCCTTTTTTATCATAGGTCGTTTGCTCAAAGCTCACACCTTCTTCAAATGGAAAAAAGGAGTTGTCACATTGAGCGTTCAAGGCCAGTGTACTAATAGAAAATATTAGGATGAGTATTTTTTTCATGATGTATGATTTTGGTCAGCGATCAATTTACATAATTATTTAATGAATAAATAGGATGTTTCAATGTAAGCGCAAATAAAAAGCCCCATCTGCTTTACAGCGACAGGGCTTTAAAAGAATTACACTTATTTACTTTAAGAGCCGCACATCTCGCAATCATCCGGATTATCAAGCGAGCACTGCATGGCTGCTTGTTGATCAATCTGTGCTTGTGTCTGAGCGTCCGTTTGCTGTGCGGCTATGGCTTCCTTTGGCTGCTCTTGTTTTTCTTTTGAAACGGTAAACTTGATTGCATCTGTTGCTGCTTTGGTTCTCAAGTAATACATTCCTGTTTTAAGACCTTTTTTCCAGGCGTAAAAGTGCATAGAAGTCATCTTACCAAAGTTGGCATCCTGTAAGTGGATGTTCAAGCTCTGGCTCTGACAGATGTATGCACCTCTGTCAGCAGACATATCGATGATCGCTTTCTGAGAAATTTCCCAAACAGTCTTGTATCTTTCCTTAATCTCTTCCGGAATCTCCGGGATGTTCTGGATGGATCCATTTTCTGCTTTGATACGGTTCATCATACGCTCATCCCAAAGTCCAAGATCGATCAGTTCCTTCATCAGATGCTTGTTAGCCACGATGAACTCACCAGAAAGCACTCTTCTCAGATAAAGGTTAGAAGTATAAGGCTCAAAGCACTCATTGTTTCCTAAAATCTGAGAAGTAGAGGCTGTTGGCATAGGTGCTAGAAGCAGAGAGTTTCTTACTCCGTTCTTTTTCACTTTTTGCTTAAGATCTGTCCAGTCCCATCTACCGGAATCAGGAGTCACGCCCCACATATCAAATTGGAACACACCTTTAGAAACCGGAGATCCTTTAAACGTTTCATAAGGACCTTCCTCCACTGCAATTTCCATGGAAGTTTCCATTGCAGCAAAGTAAATGGTTTCGAATATCTCTTTGTTAAGCTTTTTAGCTTCCTCAGATTCAAATGCCATTTTCAGCAGGAGGAATGTGTCAGCAAGTCCCTGTACCCCAATACCGATAGGGCGGTGTTTCATGTTGGAGTTTCTTGCTTCCTCTACCGGGTAGTAGTTCACATCGATCACCTTATTCAGGTTTCTCGTAACTACTTTGGTTATTTCATAAAGCTTCTGATGATCAAACTTTCCATCGATAACAAATCTTGAAAGAGCAATAGAAGCCAGGTTACATACAGCAACTTCATCTTTTGATGTGTACTCCATGATCTCAGTACATAGATTACTGGATCGGATGGTACCAAGATTTTTCTGATTTGACTTCTTGTTGGCCGCATCCTTATATAACATATAAGGTGTGCCTGTCTCAATTTGAGCTTCAAGGATTTCAAACCAAAGGTCTTGCGCTTTAATGGTTTTTCTGCCTTTTCCTTCGCGCTCGTATTTTTCATAAAGCGCCTTAAACTCTTCGCCATAAGCTTCATAAAGACCTGGGCACTCGTCCGGTGACATGATTGTCCAATCTCCATTGCTTTCCACTCGCTCCATAAAAAGGTCAGGAATCCATAAAGCATAGAACAAGTCTCTTGCTCTCATTTCTTCCTTACCATGATTTTTTCTTAAATCAAGGAAATCGAAAATATCTGCATGCCATGGCTCAAGGTAGATAGCAAAACTTCCTTTTCTTTTACCGCCACCTTGATCAACATAACGAGCGGTCATATCAAAGTTTCGAAGCATTGGCACAATTCCGTTGGAAGTGCCATTGGTGCCTTTAATGTATGCGCCTGTAGCTCTTACATTATGAATGCTTAGACCAATTCCTCCAGCGGATTGAGAGATTTTTGCGCACTGCTTCAATGTGTCATAAATACCATCAATGCTGTCATCCTGCATGGATAGCAAGAAGCAAGAAGAAAGCTGTGGTTTCGGTGTTCCTGCATTGAAAAGGGTAGGAGTGGCATGTGTAAACCACTTCTCTGACATCAAATTATATGTCTTTATAGCTGAATCAATGTCCTCACCATGAATACCTACAGAAACTCTCATAAGCATGTGCTGTGGGCGCTCCACAATTTTGCCGTCAAGTTTCATCAGGTATGAACGCTCTAATGTTTTGTAGCCGAAATAGTCGTAGTTGTAGTCTCTATTGTAATCAATTGCATCATCCAACGTTTTTGCGTTCTTACGAATGATACCATACACTTCCTTGGAAAGAAGCGCAGCGTTTTCACCTGTTTTCGGATTAATGTACTCATACATTCTCTTCATGGTATTGGAGAATGATGTCTCTGTAACCTTGTGTAGGTTAGAGATTGAAATTCTTGCGGCAAGTTTTGCGAAATCAGGGTGACGTGTAGTCATTGTCGCTGCGGTTTCAGCAGCAAGGTTGTCCAGTTCGATGGTAGACACCCCATCATACAACCCATCGATTACCTTTTTGGCAATTTCTACAGGCTTTACATAGTCTGCATTTAAACCATAACACAGCTTTTCGATTCGAGCTGTGATTTTGTCAAATTTTACGGATTCTCTACGTCCGTCTCTTTTTACTACTAACATAAGGCTATTGTGCTAAGGTGATTACAATAATTATTTTTAAAAGTCTTCATCTAGTGAGAATTTGGATTTGCCGCTATCTCCATCCATTACTCCGGCTTTCTGGTACTCGCCCACTCGTTTTTCGAAGAAGTTGGTTTTACCCTGAAGGGAAATCATTTCCATGAAATCAAACGGGTTGGTTGAGTTGTATACTTTGTCACATCCGAGCTCATCAAGCAATCGATCGGCAACAAACTCGATGTACTGACACATTAAATCTGAATTCATCCCGATTAGTTTTACCGGGAGAGCATCTGTTACAAATTCTTTTTCAATTGTTACAGCATCCTTAATGATCTCCTGAACAGTTTCTTTCGGAAGCTGATTTTTTACATGATTATTATATAATAAGCATGCAAAATCACAATGAAGGCCTTCATCCCTGGAAATCAATTCATTGGAGAAGGATAGTCCTGGCATTAAGCCTCTTTTCTTAAGCCAGAAAATACTACAGAAGCTACCAGAGAAGAAAATTCCTTCTACTGCTGCAAAAGCAACGAGTCTTTCAGGGAAAGATCCTTCATCGATCCATCGAAGTGCCCAGTCAGCCTTTTTCTTCACACAATCCATGGTTTCGATTGCATTGAAGAGGTAGTCTTTCTCTTTCGGATCTTTTACGTAGGTATCTATTAATAATGAGTAAGTCTCGGAGTGGATGTTTTCAACGGCTATTTGGAATCCGTAGAAAAACTTAGCTTCTGTGTACTGTACTTCAGCAACGAAGTTTTCAGCGAGGTTTTCATTCACGATCCCATCACTGGCAGCAAAGAAAGCCAGCACGTGTTTGATGAAATGCTTTTCATCATCATTCATTGTATTACTCCAATCCTTGAGATCCTGACTTAGATCAATCTCTTCGGCAGTCCAAAAACTAGCCTCAGCTTTTTTATAAAACTCCCAGATGTCATTATGCTGAATTGGAAAGAGAACAAATCGGTCTTTATTCTCTTTTAGAATGGGTTCTTCTACATGTGCTGCTGTTTCGCTCATAATTTCCTGCTTTACGAATAGTTTTTATCTAATCCACAAACAATAAAAAACCCCTAAGCGTACTGTTTTTAGTATGCTTTTAAAAACTTTTTTAAGTCTCGGGATACAGCCCTAAGAGTGGTTTATTTTTTCTCGCGGCTTGTCTACAAATGTGTTAAAAACGACGCGAAATTCCAAGCAGTTATTACGGGTACGGAAGGTGTGATTTGGATATTAAATATTTACTATAACGAGTTGTATTTTAGTAGTTTAGGTTGCAATTTTGTAATTGCTACTTTGATGAAAACACGCAGAAATAGGGGTCAAAAAAAGTTAAAAAAAAATAAAAAATATTTTCCCTGAATTTTATACGCACTCTATGTTTGGATATTGATATTAGAATGGTATCTTTGCAATCCTTTTTTCAAAAGAAGATAAAATGTACGCGATAGTAGACATAGCTGGGAAGCAATATAAAGCAGAGAAAGACAAATTCCTTTACGCTCCACTAATGGAGGGTAAGGAAGGTGCTAAAGTAGACTTTGATAGAGTACTACTAGTAGATAATGATGGCAAAGTGAAGGTAGGAGCACCTACTGTTAAAGGAGCCAAAGTTTCTGCGAAAATTCTTGAGCATGTAAAAGACGATAAAGTAATCGTGTTCAAAAAGAAAAGAAGAAAAGGCTACCGAGTGAAAAATGGTCACCGTCAGCAGTTTTCTAAAATTTTGATTGAAGACATTAAAGGATAAAATCTCATGGCACATAAGAAAGGTGTAGGTAGTTCGAAAAACGGAAGAGAGTCAGAAAGTAAACGACTCGGTGTAAAAATCTTCGGTGGACAGCAAGCTGTAGCTGGAAACATCATAGTTCGCCAGAGAGGAACAAAGCATCACCCGGGAAATAACGTAGGTCTAGGCAAAGATCATACGCTATTTGCATTGGCTGATGGAGTGGTGAAGTTCCATAAAGGAAAAAAAGATAGATCCTACGTTAGCGTAGATCCATCTGCTTAATAATTCCCGAATTTTTTTAAGATTTTTGACTAGCTGCTATTAGTGGCTGGTATAAAGAAATTGCGTTTAAGCGATTTTAGGTTAGGTTAGTTAGAGACAAAAAAAGGGGTTCCATTTGGAACCCCTTTCTCTTTTATAAGCTATTAAGCTTTTTCTTTATTTTTCTTCGGTCTTCCCGGAAGCACAGTGTCAGGCTTGAAACCGTTCTTGTATCGCTTCTTTCTCGTTTTCCAAACCTTGTAATTGTTTTTGTTACCTACTTCAAACTGCCACTTCATGTGTTCTGATTTCGTTTTCCATTCCAGGTTTTCGAAATAGTTATTTCGTGGGTTATTGTCTTTATGAATGATCATGGTTTTACTAGGATCGTTGTTCTTCACAAAGACTTTTGCAGTTTCTTTGTGAGGATAAACAGTTCTCCTTTTTCCGTCATCATCAATCAAATCGAGGAAATAACACTTACATATTTTATTCCATCGCTGACGCATTAGTTTGCCTCGCAGCTTCATATGGGTTTTGCTTCCCTTGTGCCAAACTTTTCTGCTTTTGCTACGGATTTTACCTCGGTTGGAAATTTCATAATTGGAGAAGCCATCAATAGGTCTCCACTCTTCTTCTTTTTTCTGATCTGCCATTTAGCTCGCTTTTTTTGGTTTGTAAAACAAGCTGAGTACTTAATGATCATCAAATGTAACGATTTGCTATAATATTATCAAATGATAATTTGGAAACGTTATTTTTGATACTTCTTTGGAGCGTATAAAAATCCAAATGCCTCAGCTCCTTCCTTACTGTGTTTTTCATGGTGTACATAATGTGCACGCATGATTCTTTTCATGTACTTGCTCTTTGCTTTAAACGGAATTTTTATTCTTCGGTGTACAATAATGTCATGAAAAATAAAATAAAAAATTCCATAGCATAAAATTCCAATGCCCATATACAGTAGCCACCAAAATTGTTCATAATTATCATAGCCGATGTAGATGGTTAGAATGGACGGAATACTAAATACGACCGCAAATAAGTCGTTCATTTCAAGTGCATGATCATGTACTTTGTGATGTGATCTATGCCAACTCCATAATATACCGTGCATGATGTACTTATGTGTAAACCATGCTACACCTTCCATGAAAAAGAATGTACCTACGACAATTAAAATATTTACTAAGACGCTCATGTGTCTGTTATGATATTATAAAATTAACCTTGATTTACTCTACAATGAAATTGAGCTTATGTAAGAAGTAACACTTAACGAGTAGAAAGAGTTTTCTAACATTCGGCACTCTGATTCGCTCAGACTTTATTCTTTCAGGGGATAGTCTGGTGATCTTTTTAAAAAGTACTGTGTAATAGATATATGCCAGATAAACTCCGGCTCTAACACCCTTTGGTAGTTTTTTGATTCCTACCAGGGCTTTTTGGAAATCTTGTTTTATGTCTGCCTCTATTTCTTTTTTCTCATCATAGCTGAATCTTTCGAAATCAACTCCCGGAAAATACACTCTGCCACGTTCGTCATAATCACTCTTAATGTCTCGTAAGAAATTCACCTTTTGAAATGCAGAGCCGAGATGTTTCGCAGGTGCTAATAGCTCCTGATAGCGTGTTTCATCTCCATCAAGAAATACTTTTAAACACATCAGTCCAACCACTTCTGCACTTCCATAAATGTATTTCTGGTAGTCCGGATCCGCATAATCCGTCTTGCTAAGATCCATTTCCATACTCACTAGAAATGCTTCGATGAGTTCATGGTCAATATCATATTTATTAACCACTTTTTGAAAACTGTGCAGTACAGGGTTGAGGCTGATACCCTCACTTATTGCCGTATAGGTATCTTTTTTAAAGCGATTTAATAATTCACTTTTATCAAAATCATGGAAAGTATCTACTATTTCATCCGCATATCGAACAAAACCATAAATAGCATAAATGGAATCGTGATACCTACTATGTAGTGTACGTATTCCTAAAGAAAATGAAGTGCTGTAAGTTTTAGTAATCAACTTACTGCAATCGAAAGCAGTTTGTGTGAAGAGTTTTTCCATTAATTGCTAAAAATAGGAAAATCTTTTTCGATTTCTTTGGCCACTACCTCTCCTGATATCAAAGAGGGTGGTACTCCCGGTCCCGGTACTGTTAACTGCCCTGTATAAAATAAGTTTTTAAGTTTTTTATTCTTAAGCGATGGCTTCAAGATAGCAGTCTGTAAAAGCGTGTTTGCTAAACCATATGCATTGCCTTTAAAAGAGTGATAGTCTTCAATAAACTCTTTATGAGCATAGCTGGTCTTACTGACGATGTGGTCACGAATACTTTCACCGGTAAAGGATTCCAGCTTTTGAATTATTAGTTCATAATATTTTTCCCTGATTTCTTCAGTGTCTTCTATATCTGGTGCTACCGGAATGAGCACAACCAGGTTTTCCTGACCTTTTGGGGCTACCGTATCGTCTGTTTTGGAAGTTGCTGAGACATAAAGAAGTGGTTTATTTGGCCACTGTGGATTTTCATAAATCTCACTAGCGTGCTGTTTAAAATCTTCGTCAAAGAAGAGGGTATGATGTTCCAGGTTTGGAAGTTTCTTGTCTACTCCAAGGTAGAATAGAAGGGATGATGGAGCTAATACTCGTGAATCCCAATACTTTTTATCATAGTTCTGATACTCTTTGGGTAGAATATGTTGGTCGATGTGATGGTAATCAGCACCGGCGACCACTACATCACATTCATACGAATTCATTGATGTATTTACCGCCTGTACTTTTTTATCTGCGTATGAAAAAGATGTTACTTCTTCGCCGAGTTTCATCTCCACACCTAATTCGTTGGCCAGGTTAGTCATGCCTTTTACTACAGCGTTCATTCCTCCTTTAGGGTACCAGGTGCCGAGTGATAAATCAGCATAGTTCATTAAACTGTAAAGTGCAGGGGTGTTGTCAGCGGTAGCACCTAAAAAAAGAATCGGAAATTCCATGAGCTGAATTAATCGCTCATCTTTGAAATGTTTTCTCACATGTTTAGCAATGGAAGTAAAAACATCCATTTTGAGTAGCCCGAGCAATAGTCTGATATCGATAAACTCCAGAAGAGACCGGCTTGGTTTATATACCAACTTCTTAACTCCAACATCATATTTATATTTTGCTTGTCTAAGAAATGACTGAAGTTTTTTACTGCTACCTGGTTCAATACTCTCGAAGAGCTCCTCTAGTTCCTGCATGCTTGCAGGAATATCTATCGTATCATTCTTAAATTTTATTCGGTAGGATGGATCTAAACGATCAAGCTGGTAATAATCGGATACTTGTTTGTCAAAAGCATTGAAAAATTTTTCAAATACATCCGGCATCCAATACCATGATGGCCCCATGTCCCACGTAAAGCCTTTATCGCTATATGTCCGAGCCCTACCACCGGCTTGATTGTTTTTTTCAATGAGGGTGACTTTGTATCCCATTTTTGCCAGATGGCAGGAACAAGAAAGGCCGGAAAATCCGGCCCCTATCACTACTACTCTACTATGGAAATTTTTAGTTGGCATATACTTTTAATCCTTTCTTAAGCTCCTTTCTGGCAATGTGAATCCTATTTTTCACTGTACCTATAGGTATGTCTAGCTTGTCAGCAATTTCATGATATTTAAAGCCTCTAAAGTACATGGTAAAAGGAACTTTATACATGTCTTTTAATCCATTAATTGCTGCCTGAATATCATTCATTACGAAATTACCCTTGGCACCATTCTCGATAACTGTACTTGTGGAGTTAATAAAGTGATTATTAGTAGTCGTATCGATAAACGTATTTCTTCTTACCATACGCTGATAATTGGTGATGAATGTATTTCTCATAATCGTATACATCCATGCTTTAAGGTTAGTACCCTCCTGGAATTTATCTCTATTGTTGTAAGCTTTAAAAACGGTTTCCTGAAGAAGATCATTAGCTTCTTCTCCGTCCTTTGTCAACTTCAATGCGTATGGCTTGAGTGAACTGGTTAGGTTCTCAATTTTATAACCGAATTCTAAAGCTGTCATTTTGTTTAATGTTTAATTCAAAAACTTAAACGAAGTTAATAATATTTTGTTTAACATGCAAATTAAAAAGTTAAACAAACAAACTTTAGGATATTAAAAAGGGTGTTTTTAGCGAGAGAAAGTCTGTAACTCTTGCTTAGTAGTCAAGACAAATAAGTCTTCAAACTGATTAAGTACTTGCATGTTTTTGGGTGTGTGGATATCCTGCCCAACAACTCTACTACCTGTAATGTAGATTGAGCAATCCTTGAATTTATTTCCCAACCTATCCACATATTGTTGCACGCCTGAGGGATCGGGTGCTGTAGTCATTGCAGTTAAAATACATTTTGGTCGGAGTTTATGATAAACTTCCTCTAATGCATTTAGTGGTACTGTTTGTCCGAAAAAAATGGTTTTATAGCCTCTGGATCTTAGAATGTAATTTGCAAATAAGAGACCCAGCTCATGAAGCTCCCCCTCGGGAAGAAACAATAAAAACAGTGGACCATCATTCTTCGCACTGAGTTGATCAGTAGCTGTGATTATTTTTTGCCTGACCAGGTGTGTGATGAAATGTTCTTGAGCAGGGTTTATTGCATTGGTAAGCCAAAGTATTCCGATTTTTCGCATGAATGGATAAATAACATCCATCATTGCTCTTTCAAAACCATTTTGCTCAATGTTCGCATTTAATATATCACTGAAAATGGTCTCGTCCATGTCAACCATTGCCAATGTCAATGCACTTATCTGATCTTCATCTGATAGGTCATCCTTGCTTAAGTTATGAACCTCTTCCTGCATCATTTCAACAGGCATGGCTACAATCTTACTGATCTTCATGCCATGATTTTTCAATGTAGCAATGTTCAGTATGAGTTTGACATCCTCATCATTATAATAGCGTATGTTGGTAGCAGTTCTCTGAGGCGAGAAAAGATTATATCGCTGTTCCCATATACGAATGGTATGTGCCTTTATCCCGGATAAATGCTCAAGATCTTTAATTGAGTATACGCTCATCCCCATGATAACCTACCTTTGCGATACATTGTTTGAATCAAATCACACAAAAATACCGTTTTCTGAACGGGTCAAAAGCACACAATTAACCGGAATTATGATACTTTATAACGTAACTGTCAATATAGATAAGGATGTAGAATCGGATTGGATTGATTGGATGAAGGCCACCCACATCCCTGAAGTTATGGATACCGGCTTCTTTACAGAATATAGAATGATGCGAATGTTATCGCAAGAACAGGACGAAACAGGCTCGACATTTGCGATTCAATACATTGCTGAAACTCTGGGGCATCTTCAAACTTATCTTGATACTGTTGCCCCTAAGATTCAAAAGAAGTCTATCATTCGGTATGGTACGAAGATGGCTGCCTTCAGAACTGTACTTGAAGAAGTTTAGAAATCAATATTGCAGTTGAGCCAGTTGTCTTCAAAGGTGGTATCGTATTTTTTG
Source organism: Ekhidna sp. (assembly GCF_965228795.1). Classification (GTDB taxonomy): domain Bacteria; phylum Bacteroidota; class Bacteroidia; order Cytophagales; family Cyclobacteriaceae; genus Ekhidna. The sequence goes on along the minus strand of NZ_OZ245839.1, from coordinate 4,062,899 downwards.
TAAAAGTTGATTGCTGGTTCGTTCCAATCCAACACCTGCCACATCATGCCAGAGCAATTAGTTTCTCGTGCAATTTCAAGGGTAGCTTCAAAGAGCAGTTTTCCGGCTCCTTCACCTCGCTTAGATTCTGTGACAACTAGATCCTCCAGATAGAGGCGTTTGCCTTTCCAGGTGCTATATCTGTAGTAATAAATGGAGGTGCCTATTATTTTCTCATTTTCTTCAGCTACAAGAAAGCCGAACACCGGATGGTCACCGAATCCATCCACCTCCATTCTGGAGACAGTATTTGCAACCTGATCCAATGCTTTTTCATAAATGGCTAGTTCTTTTATGAGTTCCAATATTTCAGGTAGATCTTCTTTTCGTCCTTTTCTGATATCAATCATACTTCTAAATTAAAAAAGCCCTTCCCCGAATCGAAGAAGGGCTGAAAGGGATTAATACAATTTACATTTTCTTTTTGGCAACTTCAGGTATCACCCCCATGTTGTACCAGGCATAAGAATACATGTCACTATACAGCTCGATTCGTTTTTCAGTGGACATTCCAGCGCCATGACCTGCTTTCGTCTCTATCCGAATTAATAATGGGTTTGGGTTGTTCGGGTTTTTCTCCTGTAGTGTAGCTGCATACTTAAAAGAGTGTGCTGGCACCACTCGGTCATCATGATCGGCTGTTGTCACCATCACAGCAGGATAGGTTGCATTAGGGTCAATGTTATGCACGGGAGAATAGGAGTATAGGTATTTGAACATTTCCCCTGAGTCCTCTGATGTGCCATAGTCTGCTGACCAGGCTCTGCCGATGGTGAAGTTTTGGTAGCGAAGCATATCCATCACTCCTACCATAGGGAAAGCTACTTTAGCAAGGTCAGGTCGCATATTAATGGTAGCTCCGACAAGCAGACCCCCATTGGATCCACCCTGAAGCGCAAGGTATTCTGATGAAGTATAGCCTTCATTGATCAGGTATTCCCCGGCGGCAATGAAATCTTCAAACACATTGATTTTTTGAAGCTTGGTTCCTGCCTTGTGCCATTCTTCACCGTATTCTCCTCCACCTCTTATGTTGGGCATGGCAAAAACACCACCATTTTCCAACCATACCAGCCGAGATGTACTGAAAGATGGTCTTAAGCTGATATTAAAGCCTCCGTATGAATAAAGCCAGGTAGGATTTTTTCCGTTCAGCTCGATTCCTTTCTTGTGAACAATAAACATCGGCACTTCAGTACCGTCTTTACTTGTGAAGAAAATTTGTTTCGTTTCATAATCATCCGGGTTGAAATCTAAATCGGGTCTTCTGTGTAGCTCAGATTCTCCGGAAGAAATGGTGTATCTGTATACCGATGATGGCGTGGTAAATGACGTGAATGTGTAAAACAACCCTTCGTCATCCCGGGCACCACCAAATCCACCGGCAGTTCCAATTCCCGGTAACTCAACATCTCTGATCAATTTGCCTTTATAATCATACTGTTTGATTGCCGTTTTTGCATCGATTAGATATGATGTGAAAATATTTCCACCTGCAGTGCTGGCATTCATCACATTTTCTGTTTCAGGGATCATATCCCCCCAGTTTTGAGGTGACGGCTCCTGATAGTTAACCCGTACAATTCGGTTATTCGGCGCATCCAGATTGGTTTGAATGATTAGGTGGTCACCATCATTATCTACGATATAGTGATCATTATCAAAGCCGGTAACAATTGGAATGAAATCACTATTAGGGTCGGAGAGATCTTTTACGTAAAGCTCATTGCCACTTGTACCGATGTATGAATAAATAAAAAGGAATCGTTCGTCATCACTTACGCCAGCTCCAAATCTATTTTCGGCATTATCAGGATTTGAATAGATAAGTTTATCTTCAGACTGGTCTGTACCTACCTTATGATAATATACTTTTCCATACTGATTAGCCGCAGATAACTCATTGCCTTCTTTAGGCTCATCAAATCTTTGGTAGTAAAAGCCGTCCTTATACCAGTTCATTCCCGAAAACTTGATCCATTTGATTTCATCATCAAGAAGTTCTTTGGTCTCGGTATTCATAATATATGCCGTACGCCAGTCAGACCCACCCTCGGATATATTATAAGCGGTGTACTTATAATCGTTAGAAAAGCTAATACCACCAAGAGCTGTGGTGCCATCTTCTGAGAAGGAGTTAGGATCAAGAAATACTTCAGGGTCATCATCAAAGTTCTTCACTCGATAGAGCACAGACTGATTTTGGAGGCCATCGTTTTTATAGAAATAATAGTAGTCACCCTTTTTGAAGGGAGCACTTATTTTTTCGTAATTCTCAAGTTCAGTAAGTCTTGCTTTTACTTCATCTCTAAAGTCAATGTTCCTCAAATAGGAATTGGTGACTTCATTTTGAGCTTTCACCCAATCTGCAGTTTCTTCTGAATTATCATCTTCCAGCCAGCGATAAGGGTCTGGCACCTCGGTACCAAAATAGATGTCCGTTGTGTCTACTTTATCGGTATCCGGGTAATCGAGGTTCGCTGTTTGTTTTTCTTGTGGCTGACAAGCCCATAGGAAGGATATTGTGAAAGGAAGCAATAGTTTTTTCATAGGTTTAGATTTAATCTTGACTTGAAAATTATAAAGTGAAGATTTTATATGCTAAAAGTATTATTTAAGCGGAAATTTTTGAGATCAATTGTCTTTTTATCTGCCGTGATGGTTGGTTTAGCTGGTATCTCCCAGACCAAATTGATGTTAAGTATAATTGAGAGTGGTAAATATCCATATGACTATCCATTATCCACAATCTCCTGTGGTCAGGAAAATCAGAAGCACAAGTTTGTTAGCCTAAATACGGAGAGGTGTATTCCTGAATTATTTACCACATACTACTACCCAAGAGCAAAAATGGATAAATATGGTAGATGGAGCTTTTTTGTTACTGAAATTATTAAAAACTATGGTAATAGTAGTTGGCAACTGCGTGATCATAAGTCACTAATTAATCTATTTGTCAAAGATTCGCTAGTGATAAATATTTCATTTGTGGCGAGAGAAAAGAAAAAATCACCATCAGAAGGTTGGACTAGCTACGGGAGAAATGATATTGAATTAGAGGCTTGGACGCCATTTACTCCTAACCTGTATAACCTGATGGTCAATTCTTTTAATTCTCCCACTGAGGATGAAGTATTGCAAATATTTAAAAGAAGAATAGGAATTAGATCCATTAAATATAGCTTGGGTAGTATATCAATAAATGATAATCCAGTTTCAAAACAGGTAATAAATATTGATTCATCCAGTTTTTTCGAAACCGACATTAAAGCCATCCGGAAAAATCATTTTAACACCATTGTTGCAAGTGATTTAATTTCCAAAGAAGCTTTGGCTATTTGCGATAGTATAGGCCTAATGGTGATTCAAAACCTTGTACCCGAAAACATTCAGGACACAACTAATTTTTTGATTAATTATTTTGATCAATATACCCACCCTTCTCTGATTGCATGGAATGTGTCAGATAGCCCTGAGCTGGTTCAAATTTTGAGTGAGTTGGATCCAAAACGCCCAGTCATTGATCTTGGGATTGACTATCAAAGATGGAACGAGTTGGACTCTGCTGAAAGGGTTAGGGTTATGCATCGTCAGCAGCCTTATTCTTTTTGGTTTGATAGGCAAAAAGGGATTATCAAGCTCTTAAAGAATAATGATTTCTATGATTTAGAAATGAAAATTGAATGGGCTGTATTAAAAAACGGAGATAACATTGAAACAGGTGAATCTCAACTGTATGAAAACCAGGAAGTAAAAATTGAATCGCTTCAAAATTTAGATTCATCTCTTGGTTTGATCATCTCATTAAAGGCAGCTGAAGATAAACTTCATTACCAACAAGGAGACCTTATTTCATGGGATGAGTTCTACTTTCAGGAAAATGGGAATTATGTGGAAACTAGAAAACGAATATTTTAATCTTTCCTTATTTCTTTGAATCCTAAATAAGCGTGAAGCACTTCCGGCATTTTGATGTGATCATCTGCCTGGTTGTTTTCCAAAATAGCAGCGATGATTCTAGGCAATGCCAGTGCACTTCCGTTGAGTGTGTGAGCAAGTACCTTTTTTCCTTCACTATTTTTGATGCGAAGTTTAAGGCGGTTGGCCTGATAGGTTTCAAAATTTGAAACTGAGCTTACTTCTAACCATTTTTCCTGTGCTGCGGAGTATACTTCAAAATCATATGTGATAGCTGATGTAAAGCCCAGGTCACCTGCGCAAAGTCTTAGTATTCTGTAAGGAAGATCGAGTGATTGAATGAGGCCTTCTACATGAGCCACCATGCCATCCAATTCTTCATATGATTTAGATGGCTCAACAACCTGCACAATTTCTACTTTATCAAACTGATGAAGTCTGTTCAGACCTCTAACATGTGATCCCCATGAGCCAGCCTCTCTACGGAAGCAGGGAGTATGACCTGCATGTTTAATCGGTAGCTGATCTTCTTTTAAGATCACATCTCTATACATGTTAGTTATCGGTACCTCGGCAGTTGGTATCAAATACTGATCATTTGCTTCCATATGATACATTTGACCTTCTTTGTCCGGTAGCTGTCCTGTACCCAAACCGGAAGCTTCATTAATTACCACCGGGGGCTGAACTTCCTCATATCCGGCTTCAGAAGCTTTATCAAGGAAATAATTGATCATACCCCTTACAAGTCTTGCTCCTTGTTTTTTATAAAAAGGGAATCCTGCTCCTGTTACTTTATTTCCAAGCTCAAAGTCGATGATATCATACTCCTCGATCAAATCCCAGTGAGGCTTTTTATTAGTTCCTAAATCCGGAATGTTATCATCAGATAGTTTTATAACCTCATTATCCTCATCTGATTGACCAGCAGGAACAGTTTCATTAGGGATATTAGGGATATTGTAAAGAAGTTTTGTCAAAGAAACCTCAATAGCATTGAGTTCTTCGCCCAGAGCCTTGCTTTTTTGTTTTAGTTCAGAGGTTTCGGATTTGATTTTTTCAGCCTCATCTTTTTTCCCTTGCTTGAAAAGCTGACCTATTTCTTTAGCGAGCTTATTCGATTTATGTAAGACATCATCCAACTCCCCTTGAATTGCCTTTCTGCTACCGTCGAGTTTGAGAATATCCTTTAATAGGATTTCAGCATCCTTAATACCTCTTTTCTTTAGTCCCTCAACACATCTTTCAAACTCTTTTTCAATTGTAGTAACCTGCAGCATTGAATGTTATTTTATATTCTGGCGCAAAGAAAATTGATTTTATAAAGATTTGATGCCGGAATTATAAAAAGGTAAATTTTTTAGTAATGTTTGTGATAGTGGGGGGGATCGTATATTATTGCGAAGCAATCCAAGAAAAGCTCATCCGGGTTTTTCTGCTTTTACAAAAAAGCTAAACAAAGCGATTACCACGTATTCTTCGGAATTATTTACTAACAAATTTTGAAACCCACTTTTATACACAGTTATGTACACACTAGATGATCTTAGTGTTATGCTGCTATCCGAACTAAAAGAGATAGCGGAGAAACTAGGAATTAAGAACTACAAGAAGCTTGCAAAACAGGATCTTATCTACGCTATCCTTGACCAGCAGGCGAGCATGCCGGAGGGCGAGATTAAAAAAATTAAGAATGAAACTTTAGGTGGCGCACTAGCTGAAGAGCCTAAAAGCAGAGAGGAAAAGAAGCCTCGCGCCAAAAAAGCGGCTCCTAAAAAGGAAAAATCAGACGATAATAAATCTGACAAAAAAGATTCAAAAGATAGATCTGACAACAAAGACAGGTCTGACAATAAGGATCGTCCGGACAATAAATCGAGAGATAAAAAACAGGACGATAAGTCTGACAAAGATAAGTCTGACAAGAAAGATGGCGATAACAAGGACCGCCAGGAAAGAGATAATCAGCGCGCTGAGCGAGAGGAGAGAAGAAAAAAGAAAGAGGCCTACAACGAAGAAATCAAAGAGTTTGATGGAGTTATAGAAAATGAGGGTGTCCTGGAAATCATGCAAGATGGATATGGGTTCCTTCGATCAAGTGACTACCATTACTTAGCAAGTCCTGATGATATTTATGTGTCACCTTCTCAGATCAAACTTTTTGGTCTGAAAACTGGGGATACGGTGAAAGGACAGATAAGGCCTCCAAAAGACGGTGAGAAGTATTTTGCACTTTTGAAGGTGGAAACGGTAAATGGTAAGACGACTGAAGAAGTTAGAGATCGTGTAGCGTTTGAATATTTAACGCCTCTTTTTCCTCAGGAAAAACTAAACCTGAGTACAAAGCCGGATAACTATTCTACCAGAATTCTTGATCTATTTTCACCGATAGGTAAAGGCCAAAGAGGTATGATTGTAGCACAACCTAAAACAGGTAAGACAGTGCTATTGAAAAATGTAGCAAATGCTATTGCTGAGAATCACCCTGAGTGTTACCTGATGGTATTGCTAATTGATGAGCGTCCTGAGGAGGTTACAGATATGGCCAGGTCAGTAAAAGGAGAAGTTGTTGCTTCAACCTTTGATGAGCAGGCAGACAAGCACGTGAAAGTATCCAACATGGTGCTTGAGAAAGCCAAACGAATGGTGGAGTGTGGTCACGATGTTGTGATTTTGTTGGATTCAATCACACGTCTAGCTCGAGCCCATAACACAGTTGTACCATCGTCCGGCAAAATCCTTTCAGGAGGTGTGGATGCCAATGCACTCCATAAACCGAAACGATTCTTTGGTGCTGCAAGAAACGTAGAAAATGGCGGATCCCTTACAATTATTGCTACGGCTCTAATTGAAACCGGATCGAAAATGGATGAGGTGATCTTTGAAGAATTTAAAGGTACGGGTAACATGGAGCTTCAGCTGGATAGAAAGCTATCTAACAAGCGAGTTTATCCTGCTATTGATGTTCCTGCTTCAGGTACACGTCGTGAGGACCTATTGATGGACAAAGAGGAATTAAGTCGAGTATGGATTTTACGTAAGTTCATGTCCGATATGAATAGTAATGAGGCGATGGAATTCTTACTTAGCAAAATGAAAGGAACTGCCAATAACGAAGAGTTTTTGGTCAGTATGAATGGCTAATTCATCGAAGAATAAATTAATTAGAAGCCAGGCTTAGGGGTCTGGCTTTTTTTATGTGACTCATTAAATAATTACATAAAATCTTTAAAAAGGAAAATTACTATCACTATGAAAAAACTACTTGGTATCTCATTATTGGGGTTTTTCATTCTTACAGGATGTAATAATGATGAAGACAGGGAGGTTGACATAACTTCTGATGAAGCAAAAGCTTTAGTTAGTAGCAGTGTTGACAAGATGGGGGATGATGTTGTGTCTCTGATTGAGTCAGATGGAGCAAAAGCAATTGTGGATTTTGCAGCTTTGCTTGAAAATTCCACCGTAATAGGCGGAAGGGTAAATGAGAAGGCATGGACGAAAGAGAAAGTTGATTTAATCATTCAATATTTTGTAAATGGACCAGCTGCAAGAACCTCAAATGATGATCCAACTTCTTTTGATGAAATCAAAGGCTTGTATGAGTGGAATCCTGAGGTTGAGGATTTTGATAAGTCAGCGTCTGATTTCTTTATCGTAAAGTTTCCTACTGAAGGTTCGCAAACAAACAATGCTGAACTGAAAATTTCTCAACTTGAGTTTGTAACTATTCGAGAAGTGTATGATGATTTCGTAGATGAATACGAAGTTCCATCGATAATCGTAGGTTATGTAAAGGTCGATGACGTAACAGTTGTTGAGTTAGATTTTGAAGTAAACTGGTCGAGTATAGGATCTCCGGAAAAAGCGGATATCAATCTCTTTGTGACTCCTTTTACTTTTGAGCTAAGCTTTGATGACACCTTTGCAAATTCATCTTCAGTGCTAAGCAGGATGTTTTTTGATGATGACCTGATCATGGAGCTGGACTTATCTGTTGAGTTTGAGTCGCAGGAAAAAGAAGAGCCTGTATACTTTGAAGGATCAGTGAGTTACAGGGAGATCAAGATAGCAGGAAGTGTAGATATTAGAAATATTGAAGATGATGCGGATCCTAATGATTTCATTGATCTGGCGTTATTCTCAGGTGATACCAAAGTTGGAGACATAGTATTTGTACTAGAAGAAATCGAGCCAGGATTTGAGGATTATGTGCCATACGTTGAATATGAGGATGGATCAAAAGATAATCTTGAAGATCTTTTAGAGCCAGTCTTCGAAGATATGGAAGATTTTTTCAACGAGTTTGAAGACTAATACCCAAGTTAAGGTTTAAAGGAAGCCATTCGTTCTAGCTGGACGAATGGCTTTTTATTTGCCGTCTACATAGTCCTGAAGATACGCATATTTTGAAGTCAGCGCCCCCTCAGTCGTAATAGTAGCTCGTTCGATTATCCCTTTTTCATCACTTCCTAATAAGTGTGGAAGTACACTCTTAACCAGCTCATTACCAAAGCTTTCTGAGGCATCTCTAGGAAGTTCACAAGGGAGATTGTCTACAGCCATCACGGTGATATTACCTTCATCTGTCAATGCCTGCTCAATTTCATTATCGCTAGGGTTGTAATCATAAATTGGGTCATCGATGGTGCTTGGTTTTTTGGTAGAAGGAATGGACCCTTCAATATCGCAGGTGATATCGGCAATTACTTTGATGTCAAAATCATCTCTGATTATGTCCTCTCTTTTGAAGAGAACAGGTGCTGCTGGATCCCAATATGCGCACGCAATCAGAATGTCAGTTTCTTTAGTATATTTCAAGAAATCACCCTCATATAGCTCAGGGTTTTTGTAAAACTCATTTCGCTGGAATTCCCCACCGTCTCTCTTTCGATTATAATCCCTTGAGTTCAGTTGAGTAAATACAGGCTCATTAAACTTTTCATTTAGATAGGCATAAGGTGTCACTTGTCTGATTCCTGCCCCTAGAAGAACTTCCATGGCACCTTTTGTCACCCTGCCACCTCCTGTTAGGGCAATTTTGATATGCGGTAATTTGATTTTTCTAAATTCAGTTTTCAGATCCTCATAATCAAAACATTCATGAGCTCTCCTAAGGTCAAAAAGGTTGTATCGTTTACCGTAAGTCCAAATGCCGTTGTAAGCTCCTACGATACCAGCCCATCTGCCAAATGCGATAATCCTATTGCCATTTTCATTAGTTAATGTTTCCCAATCGATCAGCGTGATTCTCTTTTCGAGAATGGTTCGTAGAAGATCGCGATTATAGTCTTGTTTTTTTATAGTATGAGAAAAGAAGAAATGAGTTTTGGAAGGAACAAGCATATCCATTGGCACTTCCTTCACTCCTAAAATAATGTCACAATCATCAATTGATTCTACTATTTCAAGTCCGGCATTTCTGTAGTCGTCATCAGAAAAGCAACGAATATCGCTGGTCTGAACAACTACCTCGACATTAAAACTTTCTTTGACTTGTTTTGCTTGTATAGGAGATAGAGGAACCCTTCGGTCTATTGGTACTTTTCCCTCTTTTATAATGCCAATCTTTTTCATATTGCTTGATTCAAGATGCGAAAATAGCTAATTGGCGAGGAGGGTAGCAAATGTCTTAATCTTCTTTCTTAAGGTCGTCCAGATCATCCCTGTCTTTTAGCTTTTTATCCTCAACATTCTTATTGAGAAATTTATTGAGCTTATCGATAGGCATGTTTGAAGAGATTTCACCAAATGGATCAACATTCAATTCAAGACCATCAAGATCTTTATGAACACGTGCTTTGTCTTTCTTACTCATAACTTCAGATTTGATTATTTAACAAATCTATTGATGATTTGATTCGATTGGCTGTTTGCTCACCTCCTAAAATTTCAATAATTGTCATTAAATCAGGTCCAGAGCCCTCTCCAGTAAGTGTTAATCGTAGCGTCTGCATGAATTGACCAGGTTTATACCCTTCATTTTCTAATGTTTTCCAGAAAAGATCTTTTGCAGATTCTGCAGATAATTCTTCATGATTTGAAAGTTCTTCAGCAAATAAAGTCAGTGCTTTCGAGGCTTCCTCATTCCATTTTTTACGGATTACTTTCTCGTCAAACTCGGTCGGAGGTTGAAATATGATTAACCCTTTTTCAACGAATTCCTGTGGGAATGTAATTCTCTCTTTTAATAAGTCTATAATTTGAGCTGCTCTTTTTGATGAGCATTCGATATTGTGCTCAGTCTTAAAAGTACTTATAATGTCAGCTTCAAATTTTTCTGATGCTGAGAACTTAATGTATTGCTGGTTAAACCACTTTACTTTATCAAAATCAAACTTGGTTCCTGCTTTATTGATCCTTTTTTCTGAAAATTCAGCCACTAGTTCATCTAAAGAAAATATTTCCTGTTCAGTGCCCGGATTCCAACCTAAAAATGCCAGGAAGTTTATCAATGCTTCCGGCAGAAACCCTGTTTCTTTAAACCCTGCAGAAACTTCCCCACTTTCCGGATCTTTCCAGTTAAGCGGGAAAATTGGAAATCCTGCTTTGTCGGCAGCTCGTTTACTCAGCTTCCCATTTCCATCTGGTTTTAAGATCAGAGGTAGATGAGCAAATTCAGGCATCTCATCCTCCCAACCTAAAAACTGATATAATAAAACATGGAGTGGGGCAGAAGGAAGCCATTCTTCACCTCGAATGACATGCGTTATTTTCATTAAATGGTCATCGACAATATTTGCCAGGTGATAGGTGGGCATCCCGTCAGATTTCATAAGCACCTTATCGTCAAGCACTTCTGTGTGAACCATGACCCATCCTCTGACCATGTCGTTTAGCCTTACTTCTTCTTTTTTAGGGATTTTGATACGGATCACATACGGGTCACCATTGTCAATTCTTCTTTTCACTTCCTCTTCAGAAAGTGTCAAAGAATTTTTCATTGTGGTACGGGTGATGGTGTCGTATTGAGGATTAACAACTCGTTGTTCTTTGAGTCGCTCTCTCATAGCTTCCAATTCCTCCGGTGTATCGAAGGCGTAATACGCATTGCCTTCAGCAACTAATTTTTCTGCGTATTGTCTGTAAATTTCCTTTCTTTCTGATTGTCTGTAAGGTCCAAATTCTCCACCTTGATCAGGCCCTTCATCCGGTGATATACCACACCAATCAAGTGTGTCTTTAATGTATTTTTCCGCTCCTTCAACATAGCGAGTCTGATCTGTATCTTCTATTCTGAGGATGAAAGTTCCATTACGTTTTCTTGCAAAGAGATAATTAAACAATGCAGTTCTTACTCCTCCGATGTGAAGGCCACCTGTTGGGCTTGGGGCAAATCTTACTCTTACGTTTTCCATCTAAACTTTTGATTTGGAGCGCAAAAATAAGAATCAAGTGATGGAAAGTTGGATATTACCAGAGGTATTCTCAGAATGTGGCAATACAGGAGATTTCTACATTAACACCTTTGGGTAGCTTACTCACTTCTACAGTTTCTCTAGCTGGAGGGTTTGTAGCAAAATACTTTCCGTAGACTTCATTAATTCTAGCAAAATCATCCATGCTCGCAACAAAAATTGAGCATTTAAGAACGTTCTGAAAAGTAATACCGGCTTCCTCCAGGATATATCCGATATTTTTCATCACTTGCTCGGTCTCCTCTTCAATAGTCCCTTCTACCAGGTTTCCACTTTCCTGATCAATTGGTATTTGACCGGAAACATATAATGTATTACCTGATTTCACAGCCTGAGAGTAAGGTCCAATAGGCGCTGGAGCCTTTGATGAGTTGATTATTTGCTTCATATAGGCAATTTATTCAACCGTGACTGATTTTGCTAAATTTCTAGGTTGATCAACATTTGCTCCTCTCATTACAGCAATATGATAACTTAAAAGCTGAAGTGGGATAACAGAAACTAACGGCATTAAAGATTCATGAGTAGATGGAACTTCAATCGTAAAGTCAGCCATATCCGGTATGAGCACATCACCTTCAGTTACGATCGCAATTACAACTCCTTTTCTTGCCTTTACTTCCTGAATGTTCGATACGATTTTATCGTAGCTGCTATCTCTTGTTGCAATCACAACTACAGGCATATTCTCATCGATAAGCGCTATTGGCCCATGTTTCATTTCAGCGGCAGGATATCCTTCAGCATGAATGTATGAGATTTCTTTCAGTTTGAGCGCACCCTCAAGAGCAACAGGAAAATTGTAGCCTCTGCCTAAATAGAGGAAGTTGCTAGCGTTTTTGAACATATCTGAAATATTCTCAATCTTCTCATTGGACTGAAGCGCTTTTTCCACCTTGTCAGGTATCATACTCAGCTCTCTAACTAACTGTTGGAATTTACTTTCAGTAATCGTTCCTTTATTCTTGGCAGCCTTTAGAGCGATCATGTAGAGGACAGTGAGTTGAGCAGTAAATGCTTTTGTGGATGCTACACCAATCTCAGGTCCTGCATGTAAATATGCTCCCTCATGCGAAACTCTTGAGATGGATGAACCAACAGTATTAACCACACCAAGTACGATAGCCCCTTTGCTTTTGGCAAGTTCAATTGCGGCTAAAGTATCAGCAGTTTCACCTGATTGAGATATAGCTATAACTATGTCACCTTCCTTTATCACAGGGTTTCTGTAGCGGAATTCAGATGCATACTCCACTTCCACAGGGATTCTGCATAAATCTTCAAAAACATACTCAGCTACAAGACCTGCATGCCAGGAAGTACCACATGCGATGACGATAATTCGTTCTGAATTTTCAAGCGCTTTCGCATAATTTCGAATACCTCCCAAGGTCAATGTGCCTTTTTCTGCATTCAAACGACCTCTCATGCAATCTGCTATTGATATTGGCTGTTCGAATATCTCTTTATGCATGAAATGCTCATGTCCACCTTTCTCAATTGCCTCTAGTTCGAGCTCTAAGGTTTGTATGTAAGGTGTTTGAGGGACATCATGCGCATCTTTGATATGGTATTTTCCATCTTCCATTACCACAATCTCTTCATCGTTGAGGTAGATTACCTCATTGGTGTGGTCAATCAATGGTGTGGCATCAGAAGCAAGAAAAAACTCGTCTTGGCCAAGTCCTAGAACAAGAGGACTTCCTTTGCGAGCTGCAACTAGCTTGTTTGGATTATCTTTTGAAATGATGGCAATTGCATAGGCACCAATAACCTTTGAAAGAGCTATTCTTAACGCATCTTCAAGAGGTAGATTCTCTTTTTTCTTAATATCTTCAATGAAATTGACAAAAACCTCTGTGTCTGTTTCACTTTTAAATGAATAACCTCGCTGAATAAGGTCTTTTTTAAGTGAATCGTAATTCTCTATTATCCCATTATGAATTAAAGCAAGTTCGCCACTATTAGATAGGTGTGGGTGTGCATTAACGTCGTTAGGAGCTCCATGAGTTGCCCATCTGGTATGTCCAATGCCAATGTTGCTATTTAATGAATGCTCGTCAGTAATACGCTCAAGCTCACTTACTTTACCTTCTTTTTTAAATACTTCAATATTGCCATTTTCAACTAGAGCTACACCGGCACTATCGTATCCACGATATTCTAAACGTTTAAGCCCATTAATCAATATTGGATAAGCATTCTGCTTTCCTAAATATCCTACAATTCCACACATAAATTAACTATTCTTCTACTTCGGTGTAAAATAACTTCAGCTTAATTCCATCAGACGCAAAAATAGTTCTTTGGAGTGTTACCTCAGATGGGCTTAATAGCACTAAATCACTCACTTTTCTGGATGAAACACTGGTTGGTCCGCTAAATACCAAACTATCTGACTCTAAATATTGCCTGTAAAGCTGCTGGTGAAAGAGGGTTGTTCTAAGAAGAATTTCTTCCCTATTATCACTCAAAGTACCATTTGCAGGATCTACTTCGACACTTAAATAACCATTATCTGACATCACAATGTTATCAAATGCATTTTCAACAATTGCCGGTCCATAAATGCTTAAATCCTCTTTCCTTAGGTAGTTCATGAAGTTAATAAGTGTATCCCGATTATCCTCAGCAGTAATTTCAAAAGAAAGCGTTGCATTATTGATCAGAATCCTTCGATTATTTTCAAAAAAATCATCCAATGCTTCAAGAGAGAAGGCAGTACTTAATCCAGAAAGCGGATCAATAATGGTTTGATTGCTTTGAAGATCATAGTTTTCTTTTTCCTGAATCCCATCGAACGCAGATCCTGATCGATCTCTATTTAGAAAAGTGTAATTTTTTCCTGAGTTCGATACTAAAGTAAAATAGGTAAGGTATGTAGTGTCTTTTATGCCTGGATTTACGGGTGATGAGTAGACAATTAGCCTCGAGGTATCGCTGACCAAACTTATTGATGCGATGCTTTGTGAGTTTGAACCTGCAACTAATCCAAGATTTGTAAAAGAGCTTGTGAAAATTGATTGATCAGCGTCGCCAGCAATATCACTTAACCTGTTATTTAGAGATTGCGAGAATGAATCTGAAAGTTTTACCCTAAAAACCGTATCTAGAACAACATTGATTGAATTCGAATAGGAACCAACCTCTTCTCCAATATTTTGCTTCAAGTTAGACAGGTAGATCGCACTTGTTTTCAATGTGTCTGTTAGCTCATTAATGGTGAATTCCTGAAATGAACTTCCCCTTTGAGGGACTACTCCAGTTGATTCCAATATTAATACCACAGAATCTACTTCTAATGTATCAGCAGGATTTGGTGTGTCATCCGAAGATTTCTCCCGAGGAAGTGGCCCTTTTTCATAAAAAAATTGAAAGTAGCCTTCTGCTGTTACTGATCCTGTAAGTGGATCTTGATAGTGACCAACAAGTACTCTGTTTTCTCCGTCAGTTCGAAGGCTGTCTAAATAGATGTTACTAGCAGGCAAAGTAAACTCAACAAACTTGACATTTGCATTTGAGCCTAATTCATACTTGATGCCTAAATCTTCCTGAGTATCACAGCCGAAAAAAACCGGGATCAAAATCATTAATCCCGGTTTTATCAAGTTTTTAATTGAGAGCACTTTAGCCAATAAGTTCATTGTATAAGTTATAGTATGACTCCTCAAAATTCTCATCCTTCTCAATTGTATCAGTTTTCTTATCTCCTAAATCAGCTATCAGCTTTTTGAAGCTGTCTGTATTTTCCTCATTAGCGTTGATCACAGCATCTGCATATTGCATGCCAAGCTTCACGAAACCATCGTAATCTGCAGTTTTTAATGGATCAAGCATTTGGTCGTCAATATCAATCATTTTTACCTTCTCTAAAAGGTCATCTCCAAATTTGTGAGAGAAACGATTGTTATAAATTGTGAAAACGGTCTTAGAGTCCTTATAAATAGGGTCATTCTTGTAGGTCGTTTTCGTATAAAGAGGAATTAAGCTAGTCATCCAATCATTACAGTGAATGATATCCGGAGACCACCCCAATTTCTTTACAGTTTCTAAAACGCCTTTACAAAAGAAAATTGCACGTTCGTCATTATCTTCAAAAAAGTTGTCTTCTTTATCAAAGAACACAGATTTACGATAGAAGTAATCTTCATTGTCTATGAAGTAAACCTGCAGTTTAGCATTAGGTATAGATGCCACTTTGATTACAAGTGGTTTTTCCTCATCTCCAACAGCAATGTTGATACCTGATAAGCGCACTACCTCATGTAGTCTGTTCTTTCTCTCATTTATTAGCCCGAATCTTGGTACTAAAATCCTGATTTCCATTCCCCTTTCTTGCATAGCCTGGGGCAGCCTTCTCACAAACTCCGCTACTTCAGTGGTTTTGAGAAATGGATTTATCTCACTTGCCACATAGAGGATTCTAATATTTTCCATAAGTGCTTTTGATTAATTTCTTGATGGGACCTAAAAATGACCACAAATTTACCATAATTTTGATTTATTATCAACGCTTTCAATAAGTTAGCCCTCAAAATTCATTGAATATATGCGCATTATCAGCGCTCCGAGCGAGTTAAAAGACACTATTACTTCATATAAAAAAAATGATAAAACAATTGGGTTTGTGCCAACAATGGGGGCTCTCCATGATGGGCATTTATCATTGATTAAAAAATCAATAGATCAAAATGACTGTACTGTGGTGAGTATTTTCGTAAATCCACTTCAGTTTAACAATTCTTCAGACCTAGCAAAATACCCAAGGGTAATAGAAGAAGACATTAAGCTTTTAAAATCATATGACGTAAATGTTGTGTTTACACCTTCTGAAGATGACCTCTATCCGCGTCAGCCTATGATTTCAATCAATTTTGGTGATCTGTCAAAAAGATTAGAAGGGGAGTTTCGGAAGGGACACTTTGAAGGGGTAGGAGTGATTGTAAGTAAACTTCTACATTTGACATCTCCAGATTTTGCCTACTTCGGCCTTAAGGATCTACAGCAATATATTTTGATTAGGACGCTTTGTGAAGAATTGGATTTTCCTACCAATGTAGTAGGGGTAGAGACAGTTAGGGAGGATTCAGGTTTAGCCTTATCGTCCAGAAACAGAAGGTTGTCAGAAAGTGGGCTAAATGACGCATCAATTATCTATCAGGAATTAAAGAAAATCAAAGAAGGCATTGAGTTGGGAACATCACTAAAGGATCTTTTGAGTGAAGCAAGGGCTAGTTATAAATCAAGTCCTGGCTTTGAACTGGAGTATTTGGAAGCAGTGAACCCTATCAACCTTCAGCCTGTCGAGGAATATTCTTCTTTGAACGAACTTGCGGTATGTGTCGCTGGTTATGTAGAAGGCGTAAGACTGATTGATAATTTATATTTGCGCCTCAAATAGACGGGAATGCTGATAGAGGTACTAAAATCTAAGATTCACAGAGTAAAAATCACTGAAGCTGAACTTCATTATGTTGGTTCTATTACCATAGATGAGGACTTAATGGAGGCGGCCAATCTGGTTGAAAATGAAAAAGTCCAAATTGTAAACATCAACAATGGTGAGCGTTTGGAAACCTATGTGATAAAGGGAGTAAGGGGATCCGGCCAGATTTGCCTGAATGGCCCTGCTGCAAGAAAAGCACAGGTTGGAGACGTGGTGATTATTATCTCTTATTGTTCGATTAATCAATCTGAAGCCAAATCTCACGAACCGATCGTGATCTTCCCGGACGAAAAGAACAAATTGGGTTCTTAATTTAAGAGATGTCCAAAAACTTAATAGCCCTTCTAAAAGTCCTCATAAGCGTTGGACTTGCAGGTATTCTACTTTATCTCGTTTTTAGGAATGTTGAATGGGTAACATTTTGGGAGCGCGCTAAATCCGTTGATTATACATGGGTAATTATTTCAATTTTGCTTTCCATTGTGGCCTACATCGCCAGAGCCTATCGCTGGAACATACTACTTGAGCCATTAGGCTATAGCCTTAAGACTTCCAGGACAACCATTGCGGTATTGATTGGTTACTTAGCCAATTTGGCGCTACCTAGACTGGGAGAAATAACCAGATGTGGTGTACTAAAAAGGAATGATAATGTTTCCATGCCTAATGCACTTGGAAGTGTTGTAACTGAACGGATCATTGATGTGCTGACCCTGTTCTTTCTGATTATTATAAGTCTAATTGTCGAATCTGATCGGTTGATTCAATTTATGACAGGAGCATATAAAGATCTTAACATTCCAAACTATGTCTGGTGGATCGTGGCAATGGTGACGCTGGTAGGAGGTATTTTATTTATCTACTTTATAAAAAAACAGAAACAATTCAAGGGAAAGCTCTCCGGCTTAATTAGAAGTTTTATGGAGGGAGTATTTTCTCTAAAGGATATAAAAAGACCCCTTGGATTTATCGTTTCTACTGTTGTTTTATGGGTCGTTTATTTTTTAATGTCTTATATCATTGTTTTTTCGCTTCCTGAAACAAGGCATCTTGGGCTGGGAGCGGGATTCATGCTGCTAATAACAGGTGGAATAGCGTTATCAATACCGGTCCAAAGTGGATTTGGCACCTATCATGGAATGATAGCAGGAATGCTGCTTTTATACGCTATAGATGAGACTACAGGAATTTTTCTTGCGACGCTCTTACATACTTCTCAAATTGTAGCCATTGCAATTTTTGGCAGTATCGCTTTAGTTATATCCTTTTTAATGCGAAGAAAATCAGCCTCTAAAGAGACAAATTGGCAGAAATAATAATTGGCCTGAAAATAGTAGAACACTATTATTAGATTGTCGTATCACACTTAAAATTTTGACAAGGATTAAACGGTAAAAAATATGTTAATAGTAATAATTGTTGTGTTTATGATTGCCAGCTGGGCAGTCAGCACTAGGCTGAAAAATAAATTCAAAAAATACTCTCAAGTAACACTGGGGTCTGGATTGTCAGGGCGAGAAATTGCAGAATTGATGCTTAGGGATAATGGGATCCATGATGTAACCGTGACATCTGTTCAAGGTAAATTGACGGATCATTATAATCCGGCGAATAAAACAGTCAACCTAAGCCCGGACGTTTACAATGGAAGGTCAGCTGCTGCTGCAGCTGTAGCGGCTCACGAGTGTGGTCATGCTGTGCAGCACGCCAAGGCATATCAGTGGCTCGAGTTCAGATCGGCAATGGTTCCCGTTCAAAATGTAAGTGCAAGGGTGATTAACATCGTCTTCATAGCCATGTTTTTTGGAGCGTTTGCCCTACCTGGTATTATTAATCCACAGCTAGCTCTTTTAGTGATTATTGGCTGTTACAGTGTCTTTACATTGTTTGCGTTTGTGACTCTGCCTGTAGAGTATGATGCAAGTAATCGTGCGTTAGCCTGGATCAAAGATCGAAACATCGTAGATGATAGAGAGCACAGAATGGCGAAAGACGCCTTGAATGCAGCCGCTTCTACCTATTTAGTTGCAGCTCTGGGTGCATTAGCAACATTGCTGTATTACGTGATGATATTTTTAGGAAGCAGGGATTAGTTGAAAGATTTAAGAAGCACAAAAAAGGCTCGCAATTGCAAGCCTTTTTTTGTATTCTTTATTTTAAGATTTAGTTAGCTGATTCTTCTCCGGGAACTTTTACTTCTATTGTTATAGTCCCATTTCCATTCGTGTCGTCTATGCTAGAAATTCTAATCAAGCCAAAATCACCACCTCTATCTTCATCAAACTGAAAAGCAACTACTTGATCAACTACCAATTGTGTTGCGCTTGAATTTCCATTTACTTCAAAAGCTGCAGCTTCCTCTAACTCAGCATTTGTTGAAATAGCATCAAAATCCTCTGCGCTCATCGTAGAACTAACAAAACGTGTCGAGTTTCTTGTTCCGAAATTACCTTCGATAGCTAATCCAACAGAGGTATAAACAGCATTGAGTCCGTCATCATCAATTGCGGCAATACTATTCTCGTTGGTATTTCCATAATAGTATGCAAAATCTATCGGAGAAGAATTAACCCCAGATGCATCCCTAGCTCCAGCGTAAGTATACCTTGTGTTGGTTTGGGCGTCATAAAATCCTTCTTCTGAATTTCCTTGCGCTCCAAGTAAAATTGCTGTGTATGAGCTAACATCCGGAGATGGAGCTGCAATGATCATATAAGTAAATGTTGCAGTAGCAGTCTGATTCAAATCGTCTACAGCTTCGAATGTAAATGATACTGTTCCTCCAATGTCTGCTTCTACAGCTAAATCAGTTTCAAGGGTAATGCTTGCCTGAGTGTCACCGGCTTCTGCCTCAAGATCAGATCTTGAAAAAGAAGTTGTTTGAGTTCCACTTGTTACGTTCAATCCGTTTACTCCACCCGGAGCTGTAATGCTGATATCAAACTGAACTGCAGAACCTACAGTTACATCTTCACCGCTAGCAAGTGCATCTCCGTCTACGGATGCGCTTACAGTTACTGAAGGTGCTGCCGCGGTTGGCTCATCATCGCCCCCGCAACTTGTCATAGCTGCAGCTACGAATAAGCCTAATATTGGTAATAATTTTAATTTCATTTTTCTCATAAATAATGTTTGTTAAGTGTATGAACGATTAAATTTTAAAATAGTATGACACAAAATTGTGCCGTTTGGTTTAATGCCTAACAATTGCGATGATACAATAGTTTTCATAATGGCCTTGAATGTTATTGAATATATTTGCGGCCGATTCGACTAATGTATAAATCCAAGACATAAAATAGATGAATTTCAATTTAACAGAGGAGCAATTAGCAGTAAGAGATGCGGCACGAGATTTTGCACAAAAAGAACTTTTGCCGGGAGTAATCGAAAGAGATGAAAAACAACAATTTCCGGCTGAGCAAATTAAGCAGTTAGGTGAATTGGGTTTCATGGGAATGATGGTAGATCCGAAGTACGGCGGAAGTGGAATGGATACTGTTTCTTACGTGCTTGCAATGGAGGAAATATCCAAGATCGATGCGTCTACTTCTGTTTGCATGTCTGTAAATAACTCCCTGGTTTGTTGGGGTCTTGAAAAATACGGAACAGAGGAGCAAAAAGAAAAGTACCTGAAACCATTGGCTAGTGGTCAAAAAATCGGAGCATTTTGTCTCTCAGAACCAGAGGCTGGATCGGATGCTACATCTCAGCGTACTACAGCCGAAGATAAAGGCGATCACTACCTCTTAAATGGTACCAAAAACTGGATCACCAATGGGAATTCAGCTTCTTTTTATATCGTGATGGCTCAAACAGACGCAGAAAAGAAACATAAAGGGATCAATGCGATCATTGTGGAGAAGGGAATGGAAGGCTTCACTGTGGGTAAGAAAGAGGATAAACTAGGTATCAGAGGTAGCGATACTCACTCTTTAATGTTCCAGGACGTGAAGGTGCCAAAAGAAAATCGAATTGGTGATGATGGGTTTGGCTTCACTTTCGCAATGAATGTGTTAAATGGTGGAAGAATTGGAATTGCAGCTCAGGCACTAGGAATAGCCTCCGGTGCATTTGAGTTGGCGTTGAAATACTCTCAGGAACGTAAAGCATTTGGTGTTGAGATTTCTAAACACCAGGCCATACAGTTCAAACTAGCGGATATGGCTACTCAGATTGAAGCTGCAAGGTTATTGGTTTTGAAGGCTGCTCAGCAAAAAGATGCAGGTGAAGATTTTTCTCAAGCTAGTGCAATGGCTAAATTATATGCATCTGAAGTCGCTATGAAGCAAACGGTTGAGGCCGTTCAAATTCACGGCGGATATGGTTATGTCAAAGAATACCATGTAGAACGATTGATGCGTGATGCTAAAATCACCCAGATATATGAAGGTACTTCTGAGATACAACGAATCGTAATTTCACGGGGCTTATTGAAATAGTTCAATAGCTGGATATCACCCTAATCCACTCCTATTAGGTTTTGAGGACGAATATTATTAGATTCGTCCTATTATTTTACTATTTATTGATAGATTAACCAGCTTTATTCATAAATGGAGGACTACAATAAAATCATTGAGTCGTTAGAGATTCGATTCATTAAGGCTAGAAATATTAATATTTTAAAGCCTGTTACAATCGATAATAACTATGAGGTAGAAAACTATCTGATGCTGGTCACCGGTGGTGAGATCCGGTTTGGCAAAGAAAAAGAAACAGCTGGTGAGGGTGATGTGATCTTTGTGCCGGGTGGTAGGCCTATTTCTATGACCTATGGTTCAGGCGCTGCAACAGTGCTGTCCAAAGATGATTTTTTAACCAATAAAGATCAATTTCTTAAGTCCTACAATGAGCATTCAATCAGTGATGAGCATTACAGCTATGTAGCTTTTGATGCGAAAGCATTTGATTCTGTTAATTTCTTTTCATCATTGGATATTCCTGCTTTCAAAATTGAAGAGAATTATAAACTGGCCGGTTTAATTCAGCAGATTAACGATGAGGTGAAAGCCAGTATGCCTGGGAGGGATCGAATCGTAAAGGTACTTACCGAAAATATGACCATTGAGCTCATCCGGTATATTTTGAATAATAGTCTATTCGTAGAGAAGCTGGCAACCAACAGTACGTATTTCAAAGACCCTCGACTCATTGATATTTTCACTTTCATCAAAGAAAACTTATCGGACGACCTTTCAAACAAGGTTTTGGCCAATGTGGCCAATGTTTCAGAGGATTATGTCGGTCAATACTTCAAAATGCTGACAGGTATTAATCCGCAAGACTATATTGAATATCAACGCATGGAAGCTGCTGTCAATTTGCTGAGAACCAGCAAGAAAAGTATTCGAGATATTGGGAAAGAAGTGGGCTACAAAGACACGGCATATTTTTGTAGAAGATTTAAGATGATGTTTGGCATTCCTGCCGGTAAAATGCGCCGAAGAGAGTCGCTGATGAATGTTTAATCCGTATCCTTACGCTCCTCTTTTTTCTTTGATTTAACATCTTCTTCATCGGTATCATCAAGGACACCATCTAATACTCTATTCAAGAAAGGCATTAACAGAGCCGTAATTCTGGAGGTTGTATTTGGAGATGATCTTTGTTTCTTTTTGGGCTTTTCCTCTTCTTCATCTTCATCGTGTGAAAAAGCATTAAATAGCCAGTAGCCTATCAAGGCAACACCTCCTGCAACGAGTGCAATTTTTCCAACCCGCATTACTTTTTCTTTCATCTCGTCGGAATCATTGTCGAGTTGCATTTTAATCTTTTGCTCTTTTTCAGTCAGAGCTTTCACTCGATCTTCAATGCTTTTTTTGTTGCTCATACTTTGCTTCTTCTAATTTAATAATAAGCACTTCGATCCATTTTTGGAGCTTTCTGCTTTTAACAAGAATAACCACCAAAATAATTACTAAGAAATAAACTCCTGCAATAATCAAATAGCCATAGTATGTGTGATCCATTACTACATTGATCATTTCCGCAAATGCGAAACTTAAAAAAAACAGGAAAAAGAATCCCAAAATGGCAAGCATGGATAAAGCCATCACACCGGACAGCATACGAGCGACTCTGGCGATAATCCGCAGCTTGATCTGCTCGGTTTTTACCTCAATGAATTCTACAATATTTTCAATTACCTTTTTTGCGGAAGAGGCCATATTAGCTTGGTTTGTTCACAAAGCTAATCTCCAGAAGTCACTTCTGCCGAATCTATCTTCTTTTCGGAGTTTTTAGAGAAGTAAATCAGTGTAAAGGGAAGTAAAAAGAAGGCTATAAATATATAAGCAAAGCCTACCAACCTCACCTTTACAGTTACTCTACCCATTTTTTTGGCTAGATAAACCGGGATTTTAGAAAGGTATGGAATCAGAAAGAATACTATTACGCCAAATAGGTTAAATAACAGGTGAACCAGCGCCAGACTGATGGCTGCCTCCGATTGAAAAACAGCTGCAATTAGCGCAGTAATCGTGGTACCTATGTTAGCTCCTAAAATAAACTGAAAGGCTTTTTTCACTTTTACTTTGCCTGTAGCTACTAAAGGTACAATCAGGGAGGTGGTCAAAGAGCTCGACTGAGCTACTGACGTTATCACAAGGCCCCAGCTAAAGGCTCTCCATTTATTCCTAAATACGGCTTTTTCAAATCGATCTTTGGTTTGGCCTATTAGTATCTTGTACAACCATTTAGAGATGAGTTTAATACAAGAGAATATCAGCACTACACCTAACAACAGTGATATGATTGGGCCAAGGTTCGTTACTAGCCATTCGGTGCTTGTTTCAAAAAGCGATGTAAACCCATAGCTTCCTGAGTTGCTTAGGCTTGATCGTCCGGCGACATGCATTGATGATGAGATGGAAGCACTGATCTTCTCAAGAAAACGGTAATTCACTTCCAGAGGAAACAGAAGTAGTACAGTTAAAATATTGAAAAAGTCATGCGAGGTTCCAGCTGCCACGGCTCTTCTAAATTCCTTTTGCTTAGAGATGTAACTCATGGAAATGATGGTGCTGGTGATGGTCGTTCCAACGTTGGCGCCAAGTACAATCGGGATGGCATTTTGGAGGCTGATAGCACCAGAAGCCACAGCAGCCACAGCTATTGAGGTTGTGGTGGAACTGCTTTGAAGTAATGCTGTAGATAACAGGCCGATAAAAAGTCCAATAAATGGATTGGCCGTCACTACCGATATACTATCGGTAAATGGGCCTGCCATCTCAGCTAACGATAGACCTAAAAGCTCTATCGAGAACAAGAAGAAGAGTATAGACACTATGATTACAAGTGTCTTTTTCGCTATGGATTGGTAATTGTATTCCATGTCAGATGACAAGAGAATTTCACTCATCATTCAGAGTCCATCTCTTCTTTTAATACTCTCTCTTTCTCACCTGTCATAGCCTCAGAAACATTGATTACATGGTCTCCAACCTTTTCACATAAGTGGAATAGGTCTTTATACCAACCATCCCTCTTTGGATCGTATTTATCTTTTTCTATGTCTTTTGTAAGATCTTTTCGAAGGGAATTTCTAAACTTGTTGATTTTTTCCTCAGCTAACATTGCAGTCTCTAAACTCCCATCCTGACTGGTTAACTCAAGGTTCTCAAGCATGATTCTTAATGAATCGTCCACAAGTCCCATCATTTCCTGTAGGTTCCTCACCTGTTTACCCCGGAATTTTTTCTCACTTTTGAGAATACGCTCTACGTCTTTGGACATTTGGAAGAAAATATCACCGATTCTTTCAAGCTCATTCACCGCACTTAAAAGGCTAGTTACCCGTATGGTACTGCTATCGCTTAATGTGCCGCTGGAAGTAACTTTCATCAAGTATTCTGAAATTTCTTCTTCCATTCGATCCGTCATTTCTTCATAATCCCTCATTTTCTTAAGCAGCTTCTTTTGCTTCTTGGGTTTTTCTTCCACCACTAGGTTCTGGAAATGCTTAGACATTTTCATCGTCATCCCTCCCATTCTTACCGTTTCTTTTCTAGCTTCCTCTATTGAAAGTTCAGCAGTATTCATCATGCCTGTGCTGATGTACTCCAATTGGAACTCATCGTCACCTGTTGACCTAATTGCTTTTGTGACTGTGTTCGCTATAAAGTTGACGAACCAGATAAGGAATAGGGTGTTGAGAATATTGAACGTAGAGTGGAAGATAGAAAGCGCAACAGGTATACTAGTGGCGCTAACGAAAGGAGACGCAGATCCATTCGAGACCAGGTACCAATCTACAAGATTCAGAGCTGGTCTAATTAAAATCAGAATCCAAATCACCCCAAAAATGTTGAAAATTAAATGTGAAAGTGCGGCTCGTTTTGCATGGACATTTCCAACAAGGGCTGCAAGATTTGCGGTAATCGTTGTTCCAATGTTTTCTCCTAAAACCATTGCGGCTGCTAGTTCGAAAGGAATCCATCCATTATTGGCCATAACCAAGGTGAGCGCCATGGCAGCACTGGAAGATTGAACGATAACTGTCAGTCCTGTGCCTATTAACACAAAGAGAAGAATAGATAGATATCCAAGGTCCGTATACTGACTCAAGAAAGCTAATATCTCAGGATTTGCTTTTAAATCTGGTACTGAGTCCTTTAGTAAGGCTAGGCCCATAAATAAAAGCGCAAATCCTACTAAAACCTCGCCCCAAAACTTGAGCCTCTCCCTATTAAAAAACATTAAAGGAAAGCCAAGGGCTATAATAGGAAGCGCATAATTCGCAATTTTGACTTTAAAACCTACGATAGAGATCAGCCATGCAGTGATTGTGGTACCGATATTTGCTCCCATTATCACACCGATAGACTCGGTAAGTGAAAGCAGACCTGCATTTACGAAGCTGACAACCAAGACGGTAGTTGCAGATGAAGACTGAACCAAACTGGTGATGGTAAAGCCCGTGAAAACTCCTTTGAATCGGTTGGAGGTCATAGAGCTAAGAATAGTTCTCATTTTGGCTCCAGCTACTTTCTGGATGCCCTCGCTCATCACCTTCATTCCGTAGATAAAAAATCCTAAAGCACCTAGTAGGTTAAGTAGGTCTAGCAGTCCGTATTCCATGCAGATTATTTTTCTAATTAATTCCGCAAAGGTATCGGTTGAATGTTTCGTGAATGTTAAGAAATTGTTTAGTCTGGGTGTTGATTCTGAAGTGTTGAACGAGTTATATCTGGCCTTGAATGCTTCTATCCCTGTGTTAACCTAATGTTAACGATTTAACATAGGGGCAATAATCGGGTAATAATAAAGCTCTAACATTGCGGCTAAATTGAAAGAATCATTACCAAATCATGAATTTTTTTAAATACTGGCTTTTTATAGCGGTTTTAACGGCTACATCAGTAAGTGCACAGGATACTACCTCAAGTAAGTGGGGTAAGCGATTGCAATTTGCTGCACAAGACTCTTCTTTTTATTTAAAATTCGGTTTTCGATTTCAAACCCTATACGATGGAAGGTATGACTTGGAAGCTGATATCTATGAAGATGCATTAATGGTTCGAAGAACACGACTGAAGTTTGATGGTTGGGCGATTGATCCCAGCATTGTTTACAAATTGGAGCTGGCTGTTTCTAATAGGGATCAAAGAAGCGGACACAATGATGAGTCCGGTAATACGGCCAATATTGTTTTGGACGCAGTGGTAAAATGGAATTTTGCTAAAAATTGGCATGTATGGTACGGCCAAACTAAACTTCCCGGTAATCGAGAACGTGTTATCTCTTCGCAGAACCTGCAATTTGTGGATCGTAGTTTGGTGAATTCTCGATTTAACCTGGATCGGGATGTAGGGGTTCAGCTGCGACATAAAAGTGCAAATGATAAATTCAGACAAATTCTAGCGATATCGATGGGGCAGGGCAGAAATGTGATTGCCAGAAATCCTGTAGAGGGGTATCAAGTGACAGGCAGATTAGAGTTTTTGCCAATGGGAAGCTTTACGGGTAAAGGTGATTATGTAGGATCTGATATAAAGCGTGAAGCAACTCCCAAACTATCTATTGGTATTTCTGGTGACTTAAATACAAACGCGGTTCGCTCCAGAGGAAACCTCGGAAGCTTTGTGACGGTTTCTGAAACCGATGATACCTATCTTCCGACGGATTTGAAGTCTTTCATTGCTGATATGATGTTTAAATACAATGGACTCTCTGCTATGTCCGAGTATGTCAAACGAAGCGCAGGAAACAATGAAGGTCAGTATGGAACTGGAACTGGTTTTGTTTTTCAGACAGGCTATTTGTTCCCTTCCAATTGGGAGATCGCGGTGCGTTTCACCGATATTGATGCCGATGATACACAGTCTGTATTTGCTGATCAAAGAGAATACACGCTAGGAGTTTCCAGATACATTTCAGGGCATGACCTGAAGTTTCAAACGGATTTTAGTTATCAGACGTTTCCGGGGCAGGAAAAAGAATATTTGATCTTCAGATTCCAAACAGAGGTAGCTCTGTAGGTTAGTTGTTCAATTCATTAACTGCCAGGAATGCCATCAAACCCATTCCGGTTTTCAGTGCATTTTCATCAATATTGAAAGTGGGTGTGTGAACGCCGGAAGTGATGCCTTTTTCCTCATTGCGAGTGCCTAGTCGATAAAAGCAGCCGGGCACTTCATGTGAATAGAATGCAAAATCTTCTGCTGCCATCCAGAGGTCTAGTTCTACGACATTTTCTTCGCCCATGTATGCCTTAGCAGCATCAATATTTCTCTGTGTATAGACTTCATCATTTACGAGAAATGGATAACCCGAAGCAATATCTACCTCACAGGACCCACCCATAGAAGTGGCTATGGATGTAGAAATATCTTTGATTTTTTGGAGTGCTTCTTTACGCCATTTTTCATCAAACGTTCGAAAAGTCCCATCGATTTTTACTTCGTCAGGGATGACGTTATTCACATTACCTCCTGCTATTTTTCCGAAAGAAAGAACAGATGGTGTTTTTGGATTAGCCATTCTACTTACAATTTGCTGAAGCGATACGATGATCTGACTCGCAATAGCAATAGGATCTACAAAGTTTTCCGGCATGGCCGCATGGCCACCTTTCCCTTTTACGGTTAAGTAGACCTCATCAGCGCTTGCCATGTATTTACCTTTTCGGAAACCAACTTTTCCCTCCGGAATTAGGGGCATTACATGCTGGCCTAGTATGGTTGATGGCTCAGGATTTTTAAGAATACCTTCTTTAATGAGTATGGATGCACCGCCGGGCGATTTCTCTTCTGCAGGCTGGAAAATAAACTTAATGGTTCCTTTAAATTGATCGGTGAGCTGCGATAAAATTTTCGCTACGCCTAACAGGCTGGAAGTGTGTACGTCATGGCCGCATGCATGCATCACCCCTTCATTTTTTGATTTGTATGGAACGTCATTTGCCTCAAGGATTGGCAGGGCATCAATATCAGTTCGCAGGGCAATGGTTTTTCCTTTTTCTTTCCCCTCCAGACAGAAGGTAACACCCGTTTCTGCAATTCGCTGTACGTTTTGAATGCCGAATGACTTCAGCTTTTCCTCGATAAAATTAGCCGTATTGTGCTCCTGAAAAGACAATTCCGGATTGGCATGAATGTGATGCCTTATCTCAAGAATTTCTTCGAAATAAGATTCAGAAAGCGATTTTATCTGCTTGACAAGATCACTCATATTTTTGTAGAAAGCGTTCCGGAATTAATAGCGCTCGGGGAAATTCTTCTTTTACCTGCTGATAGACTCTGTTCGCTTTGAGTCTGTT
Source organism: Ekhidna sp. (assembly GCF_965228795.1). Taxonomy (GTDB): domain Bacteria; phylum Bacteroidota; class Bacteroidia; order Cytophagales; family Cyclobacteriaceae; genus Ekhidna. The sequence goes on along the minus strand of NZ_OZ245839.1, from coordinate 4,034,317 downwards.
TGTAAACCTTCCTGCCTTTACTCGAAAGTTTGGTTGGTGATAGGTGACCTTCGGATTGAGTTCAGGAAAAATTTCTTCCATTTTATTACGTGTTTGATTCGCTTCATCCCTGCTACTTCCCGAATACACATTAATGATATAGCCATCTACGTACTTGCCTGCTTTATTCTCCTGATATGCAATTCTGGAAATACTATCCAATTCACTTTTAATGTGACCATCAAGTGGTTTGTACGCCTGAGCAACAACCTCCTGCTCACTTTCAACGCTATCTATAGCTGAATTAAGCTCTGGCCTGTGCACACTTAAATCTTCAGAGTAGCTACTCGGAGCAGTTGGGGTAGTGGCCTTACATGCCGCGAAAAACAATAATATGATTAATCGATAAGTACGCATTTATTATTCTTAATGTCGTCTTCCACCGTTTTGTATTTCACGTCCTTTTTCACTGACCCGTCTGCATACTGAACATTTACACGCTGATTTCTGCTGGCAATCTTTTGAGATTGAATCGGTTGCGATTGCTGCTGCACCGGAGGTCTGTTTCCTCCTTCAGGCCCTGCCAATGCTGATCTGCTTTCTTCTTTCTGCTCTTTATAATTCCTTGCAGTTCGTTGCTTTTGTGCCTCCTGAACCTGATCGGGCTGCTCTACGGGTATTTCGGCTTTCATTAAGAATGAAATCGTTTCCTCATTCACCCTTCCTACAAATCGCTTGAACATTTCAAAACCTTCAAACTTATAGATCAATAACGGATCCTTCTGTTCGTACTGTGCATTTCTTACACTTTGACGAAGATCATCCATTTCTCTTAAATGTTCCTTCCAAAGTTGATCGATCGTTGCTAGAGCGATCATTTTCTCCATTTCAAGGATTACTTCCTGCCCCTCAGTCCCAACAGCTTTTTTCAGATTCACAGAGGTGCCAATCTGTTTTTTACCATCCGTAAATGGAACAAGTACGTTTTCAAGTGTTGCACCTCGTGTAAGCTCTAGCTGTTTCAGAATAGGCAGTGCTTTGTCTTTAATTATCTGATTTTTTTGCTGGTAACTTTTGAGCGATTCATTGTAGAGTCTCTCAACAAGGCTATTTTCATCCGTCTTTTCCAGCTCCTCCTTGGTAATGTTGAAGTCAAGGCCTAAAATTGAAATTGCGTTAAGTTTTAGGCTATCGAGATCATTGGTGCCCTTGGCATTAAAAATGATATCCTCACATGTTTCAAGTAACATATTAAGGATATCCAGCTCTAATCGCTCACCATAAAGCGCATTTCTTCTTCGCTTGTAGATCACTTCCCGCTGACTGTTCATTACATCATCATACTCAAGAAGATTTTTCCTGATAGCGAAGTTGTTTTCTTCTACTTTTCGCTGCGCCCGCTCGATGGATTTAGTAATCATCGAATGCTGAATAACCTCACCTTCCTGAAGACCCAGCCTGTCCATGATTTTGGCTACACGGTCAGACATAAATAATCGCATCAGGTTGTCTTCCAGTGAAACGTAGAACTGTGATGAGCCCGGATCTCCCTGACGACCGGAACGACCTCTCAGCTGTCTGTCCACCCGGCGGGATTCGTGTCTTTCCGTACCGATGATGGCCAGTCCGCCTGCTTCTTTTACTTCCGGAGTTAGTTTAATATCTGTACCCCGACCCGCCATGTTTGTTGCGATGGTTACTGCACCAGGTTTGCCGGCTTCTGCTACTACATCTGCTTCTTTGGCGTGCTGCTTCGCATTCAACACCTGGTGCTTGATATTTCGCATCTTCAGCATTCTACTCAGAAGCTCTGAGATTTCAACGGAGGTGGTTCCTACAAGTACGGGTCTTCCAGCGTTCGTAAGTTCAACGACCTCTTCAGCTACCGCGTTGAATTTTTCACGTATGGTTTTATAAACCTTATCATTCTCATCATTCCGTGCAATCGGCTTGTTAGTTGGAATGACAACTACGTCAAGCTTGTATATGTCCCAGAACTCTCCTGCTTCTGTTTCTGCTGTTCCGGTCATACCTGCCAGCTTATGATACATTCGGAAGTAGTTCTGAAGCGTGATCGTTGCGTATGTCTGAGTGGCATCTTCAACTTTCACATTTTCCTTTGCCTCAATTGCCTGATGCAAGCCATCGGAGTACCTTCTGCCTTCCATGATACGGCCAGTCTGTTCGTCCACAATCTTCACTTTATCATCCATCACCACATACTCCGTATCTTTTTCATACATGCAGTATGCCTTCAATAATTGGTTTACAGAGTGGATCCGTTGGCCTTTGATGTTGTATTCACGTATGATTTCTTCTTTCTTCTGAAGTTTATCATTTTCAGAAATTGCTTCATCTTTCTCAAGTTTGGCAATTTCGTCACCAATATCAGGTAGAATAAAGAAGCTAGTATCTTCTCCCTCTCCTGTAATCAGGTCGATTCCTTTCTCGGTTAAATCAATGCTGTTGATTTTTTCATCTATGGTGAAGTAAAGCGGTTCGTCAGCCTCCGGCATACGCTTTTGGTTGTCTGCCAGGTAGACATTTTCTGTTTTTTGAAGGATTTGCTTAATACCGGTCTCACTCATGAATTTAATGAGTGGCTTGTTTTTCGGCAGACCTCTAAACGCTCTGAAGAGTGGTAGACCTGCCTCTGCTTCTTTTCCTTCTTTGATTAGTTTTTTGGCTTCATTGAGGTAGTCACTCACTAATTTTCTTTGCGCATCAACAAGTCGTTGAATTCGAGGCTTCAAATCATAGAATTCATGCTCATCGCCCTTTGGAATAGGACCTGATATAATAAGAGGTGTTCTGGCATCATCAATCAATACCGAATCAACCTCATCCACCATCGCATAGTGGTGTTTTTTCTGAACAAGCTCTTCGGGGCTTCTGGACATATTGTCCCTTAGATAATCGAAACCGAATTCATTATTGGTCCCATATGTGATGTCTGCCAGGTAGGCATTTCTTCGTTCCGGCGAATTTGGCTGGTGATTATCGATACAATCAATTCGTAAACCGTGGAATTCGAATAATGGCGCATTCCACTCCGCATCTCGTCGTGCGAGATAGTCATTCACAGTCACAATATGAACACCTCTTTCCGCAAGGGCATTCAAGTAAGCTGGGAGTGTGGCTACCAATGTTTTTCCTTCCCCGGTCTGCATCTCAGCGATTTTTCCCTGGTGAAGGACAACACCACCAATCAACTGAACGTCGTAGTGAACCATGTTCCAAACCACTTCAGTACCGGCTGCATCCCACTTGTTTTTCCAGGTGGCCGTTTCTCCGTTTATTTCTACGTTTTTCTTTTTAGCCGCTATTTCTTTATCAAATTGAGTAGCTGAAACGACAATTTTTTCATTCTCTGCAAACCTTCTGGCAGTTTCTTTAACAACAGCAAATCCTAACGGCAAGATTTCTAGCAAGACTTTTTCCAACTCCTCGTCCCGATCGCTTTCAAGCTTATCAATTTGCCCGAAAATTTCTTCTTTTTGATGGACATCAAGAGATTTATCCTCATCTACTTGCTTGTGTAGTGCTTCTATCTGATCATCGATATCCTTTAGTCGGTCTTTGATGATCGACTTAAGTTCTGTGGTTTTCCCACGAAGCTCGTCATCGGATATATTTCTTAGTTTCTCAAATTCAGTATTGATGAGTCCGACATACGGATTTAGTTCTTTTAAATCTTTTTCAGTCTTCGTGCCAAATATTTTGGCAAATCCCTTCGTAATCGAGTTTAGCATCGAAAAATATTATTTACAGACCCATTTAAAGGTCTTTAGTTTTCAAATTAGTCTTTATTAAAAGGCCTTAAAGTTATAATGCTTTATTGTAAGAGCGATCAGATTGTTACACTTCCTTCAAACACTTTTTTCGCGGGCCCTGCTAACCAAATAGCAGTGAATTTTTTATCCATTTGGTCAAACCTAACACTAAGCTCACCACCCATTGTGTGAATGCGAACCGGACTGGGATACCCCATTTTTCCAGCCATCAAACCTACGGCCGTTGCGCCTGTGCCGCAACTAAGTGTTTCATCTTCAACGCCTCTTTCATAAGTTCTTATTTTCACACCATCCTGCAAAAGCTGTGCGAAGTTGACATTCGTGCCATTTTGGCTGGAATACTCAGGGCGGTTTCTTATTTCTCTGCCTCTGGGAAGGATGTCAAGGCTGTCAATATCGTCCATGATTACAATGTGATGGGGTGAGCCGGTATTGATGAACCATTCCTGATCATTCAATTGACGGACTTCTACTACATCAAATAATTGAAAATGGATTTTGCCATCTTCTTCTTTGATCTGATGGATGCCGTCAGTGGTTTCAAACGTGGCTTGATCGTGAACAATGCCTAATGATTGACTAAAGGCAAAGCCACATCGGGAACCATTTCCACATAAGCTTTGAGAGCCATCGGAATTAAAATAAACCATTCGATAGTCCAGGCTTGGGTGGTTTTGGATCAGAATCAACCCATCAGCTCCAATTCCGAATTTTCGATCGCACAGTTTTGTAATGATTGACTCTTTGACAGGAAATGATTCTTGCCTGTCATCTATGAGAATGAAGTCGTTTCCAGTACCCTGGTATTTTGTAAAGTGTAGCTCCATAATTCTGAAGCTAAGTTAACGGGATAATGAGCAAAAAAAATCCTGACGCTAGGGTCAGGATTGAAATTTTTACCTGGAAAGCTTTTCCTTAATTCTGGCAGCTTTACCTTTTCGACCTCTTAAGTAGTAAAGTCTCGATCTTCTTACTTTTCCTTTTCTCAGCACTTCAATCTTGTCGATATTAGGAGTAAGGATAGGAAAAATTCTTTCTACAGCGATATCGCCTGAAACTTTTCTTACAGTGAAGGTCTCACCATTGGTGTTTTGATTTTTCACCTGCATCACAGTTCCCTGGAACTGCTGCACACGCTCTTTATTACCTTCTTTAATTTTATAGTGAACATTGATGGTGTCACCAGGTCCAAATGAAGGGTGGCTAGACTTTACGTCTTTATATTCTTCCGCTACTACTTTCAATAATTCTGTGCTCATTTCTTTACTCTTTGCTGAGTGTTTTGAAAAAGGAATGCAAATATAGAAATAAGAATTGGAAAAAAAGATATTGCGCTAAATAATTCCATTGTTTAGTGCGTATTGTATCAGCTCGGAGCTGCTGTGCAAATTTAGCTTGCGTAGAATATTTTTTCTATGAGTTTTAACCGTATGTTCTGAGATGAAGAGATCATCAGAAATTTGCGCGCTCGTCATGCCATCACCAAGCTTACGTATGATTTCCACTTCTCTTTCACTTAAGGAAAATTCTTTGTGATCTGCATCTGATTTATTGAAGTTTTGGATCTGGTCATAATAGGATTTCCCCTCATGGACTCTAATAATCGCATCGCAAAGTTCTTTGCCAGTATTGTTTTTCAGCAGACATCCGTCGATACCAATTTTCACAATCTCTTCCACAAAGGACTTTTGGGCATACATGGTAAGTATGATCACTTTAGTTTTAGGATAAAGGGTCTTAACTTTTTTGGCACATTTGATCCCATCCATTTCCGGCATATTGATGTCAAGTACCACCACATCTACCCGATGATTTTCCAGGTATTCAAGTACTTCCACTCCGTTTGAGGCTTCACTTACGACCTTTAGTTCCTCTCTTGCACTTAAAACTAGCTTTAGACCGTCAATAACGATTTGGTGATCGTCGGCGATTAATATTTTTATGGTACTCATAGATGTGGTATTTCGATGATAAAGGCACTTCCTTTTCCGGGAGAAGAATCAATGGTAAGTTCACCATCCAGCTTCTTAACTCGGTTTTCAATGTTTGTCAACCCAATGCCTTTCTTGCTTTCGTTTTTGTTGAATCCCTGCCCATTGTCTTCATAGATGATTGTAAGCGTGTCTTGCAGATAGTTGAGTTCAAGTCTTATTTTAGTGCACTGAGCATGTTTTAGGCTATTATTAGTCAACTCTTGAATTATGCGATACACCTCCAGGCTTTCTTCGGTGGAGATTGGATTCTCCAGGTTTATTTCTACACTGTATTTAATGGGCTTTGATTCCATCACTGCCTCACTGAGCTGATTGATGGCTGCTTCCAAACCAAAATGTTTAAGCATTCCGGAGTAAAGGCTATGAGAAATCCTTCGGGTTTCTTCGTTGGCTGAAGCTGCCGTCCGACTGATTTTTTTAGCCAGCTCCGGCATGTCTTTCGGGTTTTTATCCACCAGCGCGTCTGCATACATGCTTAGGGTGACCAGAATGCTCCCCAGCCCGTCATGCAGTTCTTCAGCTACACGCTTTCTTTCTTTATCCTGACCTTCAAGCAGGGCATAAGTCGTTTTGATTTCTTGATTTTGGAGGAGGTCTTTGATTTGCTTGTCAGAGGCTAGCTTCAGTCTTTTACGTCGCTGGTTGAAAAAGAGATAGGTAGAGATTGCGATTACTATAAGTGCAAAGGAGAATACATACAACAGAATTAGTTGACCTTTTTTCTCCTCTATTTCAGCTTGTTTAATCGCATTGTCTCTTTCTACTTCTGCGGTATTGAATTTAGTTTCCAGCTCAAGGATTTTATCTTGATAATCCTGATGGTAGATGTCGTGACCGATTGAGTCATATATAAAGAAGTACCTGGCCGCACTATCCAATTGATTATACATATAGAATGTAACTGCAAGGTGTCTTAAGGATTGGGAGTATCCGAGAAAATAACTCACTTCTGAATAATCATTCATGCTTTGCCTGTAATATTCAATAGATAGCTTGTAATTACCGTTTTTTCTTGCAATTAGTCCAAGATTAGAATAGCTGGCTCCTGATCCATATTTATCACCTATATCAAGTTGGATTTTGAGTGCAGCATTAGAATAATATTTCATTGAATCAAATTCCTCTACGTGGAAGTACATAAGACCTAGATTACTATATATATAGCTAAGCGTTAGTTCATCTCCTGAATCCTTAAAAAAAGGAATAGATTTCTTATAATAATATTCTGCAGAATCAAAGACTTTACTTTGTTGAAATGCAGCACCTAATCCGTAATAAGCAGTTGATATTTTTTCTTCGTTATTAATGTCCTGAGCTATCAGTCTGGCTCTATGATAGTAATTAATACCAATATCATTTTTTTCGATATCCAGATAAGCTGATCCTAGTTTTATCAATATTGATATAGTGAGAGAGTCATTTTTCTTTTTTTCACTCTCAACAAGTATCTCTTGAAGTAAAGAGATAGCCTGATCATATTTCAGGCTATCTGAGAGTCGGTCTGCTTTCTCTAATTTTGATAATAATTTTTGAGCAAAAAGGGTGCAGGATATAATAAAAACCACTGCACATAGAAATATCCTTTTAGTCATTTTCGTCTATTGTACCTTCTCCGCCTATTCCCGGCTTATGAACCGTTCCATCATGAACTTTCTGAGGATGATCATGTGGGTGGCCTGCTGGTGGGTCATAAACTACAGCCCTGAATTCGGATTCTTCATAAACGATCATATTGCTAATGTCTCCAATAGGGAATTCATAAAGGTGTAATTCGTAAGCAGAGTCTAAAGGAAATGTCTCAACTGGGTCTAATAGATCACCAATCCCATCAAAGCTAAAAGTAATGTCGTAAATACTTCCCCGACTATTGTCTTTTGATATATATACTTTCTGTCCAATTTCCACTATCATCATTGCACTATAGAAATGTTTCGATGTATCATTGGATTTATGAATGGCAGTTATGTGAGGTTCATAATAAGGTGTGAAATCAAAATCTGAATAGACAGTATTGTCAGATGGTTGATCTGTTTTATCTGAACCATCAGGTTTATTTGGATCTGATGTGTCATTTTTACTCGATCCACAACTGCAGAATAAAATAGTGCTGATTAAAATGAATTGTAATTTTTTCATGATTTGAGAATTTTAGGTTAGTTAATTGGTTTCTCTAAATATACCGAATAGCTGATTGCTGCCGGTTGGTTGCCATCCAGATTCTTCGTTGTGTTAAAATTCCTCTTAGTTTAGGACAAAAAAAATACCCCGGCGGGGGTATTTAAATGTATTTGTGACGAGGTATCATTTAAGAAACTCACCCCTTGACCCCTGCAAGGGGGAAATTAAAGCAAATCCGGACGTCTTTCTTCGGTTCTTTTTAGTGCCTGTTCGTTTCTCCAGGCTTCTATTTTGGCTTCATGACCTGATTTAAGCACTTCGGGCACTTTCCATCCTTTGTACTCGGCTGGTCTGGTGTAAACAGGTGGGGCCAGCAGATTATCCTGAAAGGAGTCCGAGAGCGCAGAGGTTTCATCATTTAAAACCCCGGGCACTAACCTGATAAGTGAGTCTGCCAATACCATTGCAGCTAATTCGCCACCGGAAAGCACGTAATCGCCGATACTGATTTCACGAGTGATCAAGTGGTCGCGCACGCGTTGGTCTACCCCTTTGTAGTGTCCGCAGAGAAAGATGAAATTCTTTTTGAGTGAAAGTTGATTTGCAATGCCCTGATTATACGTTTCTCCATCAGGTGTGAGGTAAACCACTTCATCATAGGTTCTTTTTTCCTTCAATTCAGAGATGCACTTATCAATGGGTTCAATCATGAGCACCATGCCGGCACCTCCTCCAAAAGCATAATCATCTACATGCTTGTGTTTATCCGTTGCATAATCCCTCAGGTTATGTATTTCAAGTTCCACTAAACCCTTATCCATGGATCGTTTCACAATACTCTGGGTGAGCGGACCTTCAAAAAGGGTTGGCAAACAAGTGATGATGTCTATTCGCATATTTTTTGACCACACAGGGCGCTAAGTTTAACCGCTGAGGAAGCAAAGTTAATCACAGAGAGCACTGAGCTTAAATTTTTAATCCTCAGGAGTGTCTGAATCTTCTTCCAGATACATATCTAGTAAACCTTCGGGAAGCTTTACGGTTAGTTTCTTCTTTTTGATATCTGCAGAAAGCAGAATTTCATCTTTGAGCGGGATCAACACTTCCTTACCGCTTGCATCAACAGACAATAGCTGATTACCATTAAGGTCAATCACATTTATAACAGTACCGATTGGCTGTTTATCTTCGAATACTTCACAACCCACCAGTTCGTGGTAGTAGTATTTTCCTTCCTCTAGATCAGGGAGGGTTGATAGCGGTAGGTAAAGTTTTGATTTTACCAATGCTTTCGCTTCGTCCAGGGATTCAATGTCTTCGAATTGAACCAGTGCCTTGTTTCCGTTGACCTGGATGGTATCAATAAAAAAAGGAACCAGTTTTCCGGATTGTTCCAGAAATACTGATTCCAAATTTTGATATTCATTTGGGAAATCGACATCTAATAGAATGCTGACTTCTCCATTAAGACCGTGGGTCTTGATCACTTCCCCAAGTTGGTAGCAATCATCCTGCCTCATGCAGATTAACCCTCTTTTTTATCGTCTTCTTTTTTCTCCTCTTTCGGAGCTTCTTCCTTCGCTTCAGCTTTTGGCTCTTCCTTCTTCTCCTCTTTCGGAGCTTCTTCTTTCGCTTCTGCCTTAGGCTCTTCCTTCTTCTCTTCAGCAGGAGCCTCTTCTTTAGCTTCTGTTTTTTCTTCCGCTTTCGCCTCTTCCTTAGGAGCTTCTTTAGTATCAGTAGCTTGTGCTTCTTCTACTTCAGCAGCATCATCCGCTACATCCTCATCACCTTCGGCACCACCTTCTTTGATCTCTTCAACCAAAGCAGCTTCTGCTTCCTGAGCTCTTTTCTTAAGCTCCTCAGCTCTTGCGTCACTCACTTTCTTCTCAGCCTCAAGCGCAGCTTTCTTCTTATCAGCTTTAGCTTTAGCCAGTTTGTCAACCTTGCCTTGAATCTTAGATTCTTTGTCTTTCATCCAGGCTTCCAGCTTTTTATCAGCTTCTTCCTGAGTGATAGCTCCTTTGTTCACACCTATTTGCAAGTGTTTCTTCATCATGATACCACGGTAAGAAAGCATTGCTCTAACTGTATCGGTAGGCTGTGCTCCTTTCATTACCCAATCAAACGCCTTATCGTTATCCAAATTAATGGTTGCTGGATCAGTGTTTGGATTGTAAGTACCAAGCTTCTCTATAAAGCGACCATCTCGTGGTGCTCTATTGTCTGCCACTACTACATCGTACATGGCTTGTTTCTTGCGTCCTCGACGCGCTAGTCTAATTTTTACTGGCATAATTCTTTTTGTTTATGGAACTCGTCCATCAAAAGTTTTAAAAATGGAGCGCAAATGTAGTTGATTTTTGCTGACCAATGAAGTTTGTAGGGAAATAATCTATAGTGTCAGAACAAGATGGTTATCAGTGTGTTAAATAATTCATTGCATTAGTAAGTGAATTCGATGATTACATACGCCAGGGCGCATGTTTTTACATCGTGTATTCGCAAAACCGATTTTACGATTTTTAAAAAAACTAGATTGACTATACCTTTGTTTCACAACAAAAATGAATATGGACAAATATTCTTACATCGCCAACGCTCACGGCAATTACCTGGATGAACTTTTCAAATCTTACAAAGAAGATCCTGATAGTATTGATGAATCATGGAAGAAATTCTTCGAAGGGTTTGAATTTGGTCAGAAGAAATATGGGGAGGAAGGTGCCTCCGGTGATTTAGCCACACCAAAAGAGACTGCTGTTCGAAACCTTATATATAACCACCGCTCGTATGCACACTTGGTAGCTGATACGAATCCGGTAAGAGAACGTCGTAAACATTCCACGAGATTAGAGTTGGAAGATTTCGGACTTTCTAAAGAAGATCTTGAGACGGAGTTTGAAGTTGGTAGTGAAATTGGTTTAGGCAAGGCTCCTTTAAAGAAAATAGTTGAACGGCTTAAAAAAGTCTATTCCGGTCACATTGGATTTGAGTACAATCATATTCGGGATTCGGACATTCAGGAATGGTTTAAGTCAAAGTGTGAAACCGAGGGATCAGATATAAATCCTTCAGGGGAGGAAAAACGACGTATTCTGTCGAAGCTAAATGAGGCAGTTGTTTTTGAGAATTTTCTTCACACCAAATTCTTAGGACAGAAACGCTTTTCCCTGGAAGGTGGTGAAAACATGATTCCCGCTCTCGACAAGGTGATCAACAAAGCAGCTGAGTTGGATGCGGAAGAGGTGATGATAGGAATGGCTCACCGTGGAAGGCTCAATGTATTAGCCAACATTATGGGTAAGACCTACGAAGAGATCTTTAGTGAGTTTGAAGGGAATCAGGAAGTAGATCTTACCATGGGTGATGGAGATGTGAAGTATCATTTAGGGTATTCATCTCACATGGAAACTCCATCAGGGCAGAAAATGTATGTAAAGCTTGCTCCGAATCCTTCACACCTGGAGGCGGTTGACCCTGTCGTATTGGGCTACTCACGAGCTCAAATTGATGATGAGTATAAGGGAGACATGGGCAAAGCTCTTCCGGTATTAATCCACGGGGATGCTGCGGTTGCCGGGCAAGGCATTGTTTATGAATGTGTACAGATGTCATTACTGGAAGGGTATAAGACTGGAGGTACGATTCACTTTGTAATTAATAATCAGGTTGGTTTTACTACTGATTTTGAAGATGCAAGATCAAGTATTTACTGCACGGATCTTGCGAAGATTGTGGATGCACCTATTCTACACGTAAATGGAGATGATGCTGAGGCGGTGAATTTTTGCGCAAACCTGGCAGTTGAGTATCGTCAAAAATTCAAGAAAGACATTTTCATTGACATGCTGTGCTATCGAAGACATGGTCACAATGAAAGTGACGAGCCGAAGTTTACACAACCGAAGCTATATAATGCCATAGGTAAGCATCCTAATCCACGTGAGGTTTACGTTAAGTACCTAACTGAGCGAGGAGATCTGGATGATTCAGAAATTAAAAAACTTGATAAGGATTTCAAGGAGCGATTGCAAAATCGTTTAAACGAAATAAAGGAACATCCGCTTCCATATAAACCTCAGAAGATAGAGGAAGAGTGGGACCATCTGAGGCGCTCCGATCCAAAGGATTTTGAAGAATCGCCGGACACTTCAATTTCTGAAGATTTGATAGAAAAGGTGGCTAAAGCAATTACACAAGTACCTAAAGGATTCAAGCCGCTTCGTCAGATTGAAAAGCTAATTAAAGATCGAAAGGCAAATTTCTTTGAGAAGAAAGAGCTGGGATGGGCTGATGCTGAACTATTGGCTTACGGATCGTTGCTAGCGGATGGAAATATTGTAAGAATGTCCGGTCAGGACGTGAAACGCGGAACATTCTCACATCGTCATGCTTACTTTTTTGATTCCAATACCAATGAGCCTTATTGTGGTTTAAATCACATTCAGGATAACCAACAACCTCTGAGAATATATAACTCACTACTATCGGAGTATGGTGTACTAGGCTTTGAATATGGTTATGCGATGGCCACTCCGAATGCATTGGTTATTTGGGAAGCACAGTTTGGTGATTTTGCAAATGGGGCACAGATCATGATAGATCAGTTCGTCACGAGTGCCGAAAGTAAGTGGCAAAGAATGAACGGGCTGGTTATGCTATTGCCTCATGGGTATGAAGGACAAGGTCCGGAACATTCGAGTGCACGTATGGAGCGATTCCTTGCAATGTGTGCCAGTGAAAACATCATTATCGCTAATCTGACAACTTCTTCTAATATCTTCCATTTAATGCGAAGACAAGTGACGTGGGAGTTTAGAAAGCCTGCGGTCATTTTTTCACCTAAATCATTATTGAGACATCCGGGTGTGGTTTCCCCAATGAAGGACTTTACTTCGGGCAAGTTTCAGGAAGTGATTGGTGATGATTATGTAACTAACAAGAATGTGAAAAAAGTGCTTTTCTGCTCTGGTAAAGTATACTTTGATCTATTGGAAGAGCAGAAGAAAAAGAAAGCAAAAGATATTGCGATTGTTCGGATAGAGCAGCTATACCCTTGGCCGCAAAAGCAAATAGATGCGATACTCAAGAAGTACAATAATCCAAAGCTTGTGTGGGTTCAGGAAGAGCCTAAGAACATGGGTGCATGGAGCTATATCAACATGAGAATTAATATGGATTTTGATGTGATATCCAGAAGAATAAGTGCATCACCTGCTACAGGATTTTCTAAAATCCACAAGGAAGAGCAGGAAACTCTGGTAAAACAAGCATTTGAAATTTAGAAAAGAGAATTTCTGAAAAGAATATAAAAACATTAAAACAAGAAGAAAATGAGTCTTGAAATGAAAGTTCCTTCGGTTGGTGAATCTATCACAGAGGTAACCGTGGCATCCTGGACAAAAAGTGATGGCGATTATGTGGAGATGGATGAAGTGATCTGTGAGCTGGAATCCGATAAAGCTACGTTTGAAGTAACCGCGGAAGCAGCTGGTACATTAAAAATTAAAGCTGAAGAAGGAGACACTCTTGAAATCGGAGCAGTTCTGTGTGAAATCGATGAATCTGCAGAAGGAGGAGGAAGTAGCTCTTCAGACGATTCAAAAGAAGGTTCTTCGGATGATAAAAAAGAAAGTTCTAATCATTCCGAATCTTCATCCGAGGCTAAAGCCACTGGCGAGGTAATGGAAATGAAAGTGCCTGCTGTTGGTGAGTCCATTACAGAAGTGACCATTTCAAATTGGGCCAAAAGCGATGGTGATTTTGTGGAGCTGGATGAGGTAATTGCTGAGATTGAATCAGACAAAGCCACATTTGATTTGACTGCTGAAGCACAGGGTAAATTGGAAATTGTAGCTCAAGAGGGAGATACACTTGAGATAGGTGCGTTGATTTGTAAAATTGAAGTGATGGAGGGTGGCGCTCCATCTTCGGATTCTTCGTCAGGTGATTCCTCATCATCAGAATCTTCAAGCAGCTCAAGTTCAGATAAAGAAACGTATGCGACCGGTCATGCTTCACCTGCGGCAGCTAAGATTTTGGACGAAAAAGGAATTTCTCCTGATAATGTGAAAGGAACCGGAAAGGACGGACGCATTACAAAAGAAGATGCTATGAAGGCTGAGAAGTCTAAAGAACAATCGTCTGAGAAATCGGATTCTCAGGATAAAGGTTCTTCTAAGCCTCAATACGAGCAACAATCTCCTACTGGAGGAGGTGTAAGCAGAGAGCAGCGAAGAGAAAAAATGTCTTCTCTGAGAAAGACGGTATCTCGCCGCTTAGTCTCTGTCAAGAATGAAACGGCCATGCTTACCACCTTCAACGAGGTGAACATGAAGCCGATCATGGATCTGAGAAAGAAATACAAAGAGCAGTTTAAGGAGAAACATGAGGTAGGCCTAGGCTTTATGTCCTTCTTTACTAAAGCTGTATGTGTGGCACTTCAGGAATGGCCGGCGGTAAATGGCATGATTGACGGCAATGAAATGGTGTTTAGTGAATACTGTGATATATCGATTGCGGTATCTGCACCTAAAGGATTGGTGGTGCCTGTGATCCGAAATGCGGAATCTTTAAGTTTCGATCAGATTGAGAAAGAAGTAGTTCGACTCGCAACAAAAGCCAGAGATAATAAACTCAGCATCGAAGAGATGGAGGGAGGAACTTTCACGATTACCAATGGTGGTGTTTTTGGTTCCATGATGTCCACACCAATCATAAATGCTCCTCAATCAGCAATTTTAGGCATGCATAATATCGTGGAACGAGCAGTGGTTGAGAACGGTGAAGTGGTAGTGCGACCAATGATGTACGTAGCGCTTTCATACGATCACCGAATCATTGATGGACGTGAGTCTGTGAGTTTCCTTGTGAGAGTTAAACAGCTTTTGGAAGATCCAACTAGACTGTTGTTGGGAGTTTAGTAGTTGGTATTTAGTATTTGGATATGCACGATTTTAGAAAATTAGATGTTTGGGAAAAGTCGATGCAATTGGCTACAAATGTTTATGCTTTGACTAGTACATATCCTGACACAGAAAAATATGGTTTAATTTCTCAGATGAGAAGATCTTCAGTTTCAATTCCTTCAAATATCGCAGAAGGAGCTGGCAGAAATCATAATAAAGAATTTGCGCAGTTCTTATCGATATCAATGGGATCAGCATTTGAACTTGAAACCCAAGTACTTTTATCGATTAGATTAAACCTTATTAAAAAAGAAAATGTAAAACATATATTGGAGGAGCTTGAGTCAATTTGTAAGATGCTCAATGTTTTGAAACAAAGATTTACCAAAATCTGTCCTCCAGATACTAACCTCTAGAAAAATATGGATTATCAAGTAGTAGTAATAGGTTCAGGGCCTGGTGGATATGTAGCAGCAATTCGCTGTGCTCAGCTAGGGATGAAGACAGCCATCATTGAAAAATATGACACCCTTGGAGGTACCTGCCTGAATGTGGGTTGTATTCCATCCAAGGCATTGCTGGATTCTTCTGAGCATTTTCATGCAGCAGAACACACATTTAAGGAGCACGGAATTGACATCAACAAGCCAAAAGTCAATCTAAAGCAAATGATTGACCGTAAAGCGGATGTGGTGAAGCAAAATGTAGAAGGAATCGACTACCTGATGAAGAAAAACAAAATCGATGTTTTTCATGGGATGGGAAGTTTTGTGGATAAAAACACCATTCAGATTGATGGGAAAGAAAAGAAAAAGATCACTGCTGAAAAAGTGATCATTGCGACCGGATCAAAGCCGGCAAACCTTCCTTTTATTGAACTAGATAAAGATCGTATAATCACCAGTACCGAGGCGCTGGAATTGAAAGAGGTTCCGAAACATATGATTGTGATTGGTGGGGGAGTGATAGGCGTTGAGCTAGGTTCAGTTTATGCTCGTTTAGGTGCCAAAGTTTCTGTGGTTGAATATTTGGATAGCCTGATTCCTACCATGGATTCAACCATGGGGAAAGAGCTTCAAAAATCATTGAAGGGTCTCGGGTTTGAGTTCTATCTGGGTCACAAAGTGACTGGTGTAGAGAAGAAGGGCAAGAATGTAACTGTGAAAGCGGAGACCAAGAAGGGAGAAAATGTAGAAATCAAAGGAGACTATTGCCTTGTTTCTATTGGCCGTAGACCTTACACGGATAAGCTTGGTCTAGACAAAGCTGGTGTGAAGATGGATGATAAAGGACGAGTAGAGGTAGATGATCACTTAAGAACCAATGTTGATAATATTTATGCAATTGGCGATGTGGTGAGAGGTGCGATGCTTGCTCACAAAGCGGAGGAAGAAGGTGTTTTTGTCGCAGAAACAATTGCCGGTCAAAAGCCTCATATCAACTATAACCTAATACCGGGCGTAGTATACACCTGGCCGGAAGTTGCCTCAGTAGGCTATACTGAAGAAGAATTAAAAGATCAGGGCAAGAAATACAAGACAGGCAAATTTCCGTATAAAGCATTGGGAAGAGCCAGAGCCAGTATGGATACTGAAGGCTTGGTAAAGATTCTGGCCGATAAAGAAACAGATGAAATTTTGGGTGTTCACATCATTGGAGCACGTGCAGCTGATATGATTGCCGCTGGTGTAACTGCCATGGAGTACCGTGCTTCTGCAGAAGATATTGCAAGGATGTCACATGCACATCCAACGTATATGGAAGCATTTAAGGAAGCAGCACTTGCTGCCACTGAGAATCGACCGATTCACATGTAAGGATTATTTGGGGAGGGTAATGCGGAAAGTAGTTCCTTCCCCTATTTTACTGTTTACTTGCACATTGCCATTTAATCGCTCGGTAGCTCTTTTGAGGATGTGAAGGCCCAGACCTGTTCCCTCGATTTTACGGTTTACACGGAAGAACATCGTGAAAATTTTATCAACTGTTTCCTGGTCCATTCCAATGCCATTGTCAGTCGAATCGATGATGATTTCATCACCCTGCTGTTTTACCGTAAGGGCAATAAATGGTTCATTATCTTCAATACGAGCGTATTTAATTCCGTTTTCAATGAGATTTTGAAAAATGGTATTGATTAATGCCCACTCTGCTTCGAACTTGATCGATTGATCCACGTCAATTTTAAATTCAACCTTCTCATAGTTAGCCAGAAACTTATAGGAAGCGATGCAATCGTAGATTATTTTCTCAAAATCAATTTCTTGCTTGCTGTCTTCATTGAAGGACATTTTGGTGAGCCTCAATAGCCCATCCAAAATGGTATTTAATCGATTGGCTTGCTTTTCATAATCATCAATAAACCTAATGGCTGTTTCGTCTTTTACTTCAAGTTTTGCAACATAATTGAGGCTCATCAGTGAAGTAATAGGTCCTTTCAGATCATGTGAAATTCGATAGAAAAAGGAATCCAGCTCAAGTTTCTTTTTCTCTATAAGGTCTGCTTTTTCCTTCTGAATTCTGGCGTCTTGCTCAAGGCGATGCATTTTGTTAATTACATCATAACTCTCAATCACCTTCGCTGTTCGATCATTGATTACGCTTTCTTTCTCATTGATGTATTGTTGAAGGTATTTCAAAGCAAGTTCGAAATCTCCCTGTTTTTTAGCTATCTCGTGTAATAAAAGATTTGCTTTAAACTTGATTAGAACGATCCTGTGTTTGTTGCTATACTCTAGCGCCTTTACCAGTATTTCCTCAGCCTCCTGAAGCCGATCCATTTTAATGTATAATGCCCCACGTTTGTGGTAGCACATTGCGAGACCAAGCTTTTCGCCCATTTCTAAATGAATCTTTTCAGCTTCCAGAAAATCAGCCTCCGCTTTTTCAAATTCTTTCGTTATTGTGAATACTTTGCCTCTTCCATAAAGAGCAAAAGCGAGTCCCCGAACATCATTTTTTTCTTTTTTAAATCGAATCGACTGCTCTATAAGGTCCATCGCATCAGCTATTTTACCTTTATTGAGGTATATGCCTGATAGCGGATTAAAGGCATTTGATTGAAGGTTAAGGTCATTCGCTTCTTTTCCTGATTCTATTGCGGATTTATACGCTTTGATTGCGCTTTCTACGTCACCAAAAAATTCATAGATCGTGCCCATGGATTTCTCTACACGTGCCTTATTGTGGTGATCTTCCAGTTTATTGTAAGTGGTGAGGCAGTCAATTAAATACGCAAGACCAAGGTTATAGTCATCCGTTTTATAAAGTGCCCCTGCAATGGTGTATTTCGCATCGGCTATTCCCTTTTCATCATCGATCTCCTCAAATATCTCAATGGCTTCTTTTGCCATATTTATGGATAAATCAAAGTCACCGATGATCATATGAAATAAAGAAAGGTGGGACAATGATTTGCCCATGCAGGCCTTATCATCTAGCTCTTTGCTTATACCTAATGCCTCCTCAGCTAGTTTAATACTAGCTGGAAGGTCATTGACCCTTCTAGTATAAGCCTCTTCCAATAAAGAATAGACTTTTTGTGTGGTGATGGACGGTGCAGTTTCCAAAAGCTTATTGAATAGTACATTGAAAGATACTTGAGGCACACGTTTTTTATGTCAATTTTTACTTTGAATAATGCAAATCGATGGATAATTAGGTGGATTTACTTATGAAATGGATAAGTAAATTACTTATGTTTTGTTTTCGATAGATCATCAAGAATCAATGCTTCCTGCACTATTTCGTCTATTGATTTTTCTGGAATAGCGGATATATCGAATAGTTCAATGCCTGAAACCATCTTACGGTCTTTGCTTTTCAATAAACCCTGATCGTTTGATAGGTTACAACCATTAAGAAAGGCTAATTCTATTCCATCATTTTTAATTGGATTCAAATAACAAACCCACGTTTTTCTGTAATACATGGGGATGTTGAATCTTATTTTAGGAATAAGGTCGTGGTACTCAGTTAATCGCTGGTGTAAAATGGAAACGATGGCCTTTTGCGAGCCATCGAGTCCTAAAATGAAGTTTTCAACGGTTTTCATTTCTTTTTTACGGCATACCTTAAAATGGTTTTGAGCTTTTCTTCCGGCGTTCGTCTCGGATCACTAAGATAAATCTCATGATGGTATCCTGCCACCTGTAGGTCATTGGCTTGAATATACTCCATGATTTTAGCAATAGTTGGTTCTTCCTCATAAAAGCTTCCGATGTGAAGCCCTTGCACACACAAGCCTTCATTAATCAATTCAAACTTCACTTCATCATCCTGTATCAGCTTAGGGTTTTTATGCTTTACTTTTTGTACTGCTCGGTAGTAGTGATCGCCTTCTACAAAATCAGGCATACGAATTACGATTTTCCAGTTCCATTGATCCGGAGGTGTTTGGGCAAACTTATGCTGTGCCTCCAGCCCTCCATCAATCCACCAAAAACCCTCCATTTTTGGCATTGCGAAATCCATATCTTCACCCTTGCAGATGAATTTGATGTTAAATGCAACTGAATAAAGTTTGTCAATTGCTTCCAGGAACTGGTCAGATTGTGGATCACACCTTCCTGACAATGACAGGTAATAGTAACTGTCCAAATCCCGGATTTGTGGTTGTTTACTGGCTTTGTAGTAAGCAGGGTCTGCTTTTTTAAGATCAAATTTTTCTAGTGTTGCTTCCATAATTTATGTGAGATGTATGATTATGAAAGCAAAGAAATGAGTGCTAGTGACAGCCCTATGTCACTCAATATATCAGGATGAAAAAATTATTCAAAATGTTCAAAATTTCTGCTTTGTACGCTTTCAGGAGTAATTTTCACCCCATTTATTTCATCGGTATCCCAGTCCTGGGTAATCTTCCATTTACCGTCAATTCTTTTTAATGCTACATGGAACCTTCCAACGAATTGTTGATTATCTGATTTTCTGGTTATCCCAGAATAAGCAATAGAATTTTTTCATTTACAAAACGAAAAATTCTATTGCTTATTGACGAAAAATTTCCAATTTTCGGAAATTTTTGTCAGGATAATCCAGACAAAGCAGAGCTTTCGTCTGCCCTTCGGGCAAATTACGCCTATGCGTAATTTGGGGTTATTCGATAGTAGCCTACCTCATAGGCATTGTCACCGTTAGCTGTGCGTGTCTCAAATGAGAATTCGATTATTTGACCTTTTGGCTGGCTCTGCATTTTTTCTTTATTCCTGTTTTTATACTCATCTCCAACAAGCAATCTTCCGGGATTTATGCGCCACACATCATCAGCATGAATGGCATTAAATGCTTCGCCATTATTGCTTTCCCAGGCTTTGGTAAATGGAATCCATACCTGTTCGTTTATTTCCTCCTTTAAGGACTGGGACGAAACAATCAACGAGATGGCAGTAAGAAAAATGAAAGTCAATATTTTCATGATGTTAGGTTTTAGCGAGAAATGGTGCACTATGATGTTCGAGTAGCTCCTTTGCAAAATTTGCGGCAATACCTTGCAGCTCAGAAGGTGAAATGATCTCAACTTCATTACCGTAAGACATGAGCCAGCGGGCAAAATAATTGTAATGAGGAGTAATAAATTTCATTTCATAATTGCCATCACTTAGTTTTTGTTCTTCCACAAAACCCATGTAATATTTCTGTTCACCCATAAACCGCGCGACCATAGGAGATGTATGAATGATTGCTTCTTTTGCATCTGTACCGATTAATGCCTCGTTTAGAAAATCCAGATAGTTGGGGTGGCCACTTGGGTCGAATGATTCTGCTTGTACCCTCACTTTTTGAATGCGGTCAGTACGAAAGTCCCTCAAATCCTGTCTCAATCGGCAAAATGCTATCAAATGCCAGCGGCTTGAATAGAAAACCATTCCCAGGGGTTCTACTTCCCGGTCGGTGGTTTTATCGTTGTAATGTGAATAGTAATTCATCGAAAGGACCCTGTTAGTTGCAATAGCGACTTGAATTTCCGCGAGGTGGGAATCGGGTTGTTTCATAGGGACAGGACTAGGTCGGATAGCAACTCGATCCTCCAAATTATCGAGGAATTCTTTGTCAGAATACTTCAATACTGCCTTGATTTTGTACATGGCTTTATTGAATGCATCAATGGTTTGTGTATCTGCACTACGTTCAATGAATTTGGCTCCCAGCAAAATAGCACTGGCCTCCTCTTTGTTGAAAACAACCGGAGGGAGGTGGTACCCCTCTACTACAAAGTAGCCTTGACCGGCATCTCCACCAATGGGTACTCCGGCATCTATTAATGATCGTATGTCTCTGAAAATGGTACGCCTACCTACCTCAAACCTCTCTTCTAGCTCCGAAATAGGCACTCTGGGTTTTCCCTGGAGATGTATGAGTAATGCATTAAGTCGGTCGATGCGGTTCATGAGAGAAAATTATATCATTCTCTCACGAGTTTAAATCATTTTTAGTTTTAATGATTTTGTGCTGTAAGAAATTGCTCAGCATTTAAGCTCTGTCTTAAAAAGCTGAATCCTTCCCAGAATGATTCATCCAATTCCTCTTTTGCACGTTCGAAAAGTGGTACTTCATCTTGAATGAATTCTTCATTTTCAGGGAATTTGCTAACCACTTCCAGTTGATTCATTATCAAAGTAGCATCGTACTGATAATGATTATCAGCGCCTTCCCCATGAAAATGAACATTGGTAAGCTCGTATGCTCCGTTTCGGAAAGTAAATTCTTCAGTCCAGGTGATGTTTTGCCATACTTTGGATTTTATGACAATCGGTTGATACTCAATCTTGACAATGGCAAAACTCTTTTTGTCTACATAGATTCTTCCCATGGTAGTGCCATGTTCTTTTCTTGGCTCAAACTCAATAACAGCGACCTCTGAACCTTTAAATGAATCCTCAGCACTTAAGCTGAAGTTATAATCATATCTGTTCTTTTCATCAAGAAAAGAGTTTGGGCGCCAAATTGATGACCGTGCCATGTCACTGGCATTTCCTAATAACAGACTTTCCTGATCTACTTGCTTAAATACCGTTTTACGAGCCTTGATTGGGCTTATAGAGGCATTTTCAGACTTACTGAGATTACAAGGAATATAAATATCGACGATACCTTCTGCTAAGTAATAAGTAGAAGCAGAATCAGAAACAGATTCTTTGTAATAGCCTACTTTGTGTAGCCTACTCATTTCGTAGTTGATATGGAATCTATCAAAAACGGTTTCCATTAGAGACTGTCCTTTCTCAAGGCGCATCTCCATCGAGTCATTCTTTTTATCGTCCCCATTTCCTTGAGGAATAAAAAGTCCTAATATGAGTACAAGTGTGTTAAGTGCCATACCGATAGTGTTTGGTATGATACAAAAGTGGGGTGGTAATTGACCACTTTTACTCCATATAATTACATATTTCCATATAAGTAATGTGACTATGTGCTTATAGATGCTTTTACTTAAAGTGATACTTTAACCTTAGAACTACTGATTTGAAGCTTCAAAATACCTACTTACCTTCAAAAAAGATTGATCGTCGCTTATGGCTAATATGTCTAACAAAGCTTGGTTTTTATCGACTGCTTGCTTGTAGTAAGACTCACAAATTTTATAGCCAATTGTATATCCAAGTAACGTTGGTCCTTCTTCCTGTTTCAAGGATTCCCATAACCAATACGTTTGGTCTTTATTTTCTAAATCTTTAAGGAATCGTTCTTTCAAAGACTGCTCATTGGTTTCAAAGTAGCTTTTGTTTCTATACGATCTTTTGTTTTTTCCTACCAAATAATAAGAAACAAACTCAGCGCCACCCTCTCTCAGAATAAGCTCTAGCATGTTGTCTGGCTTGCTATAGGTTTTTATGTAATTCTGAAATCCTAATGCTCTGGCTTGTTGAAAATGAGTAAGCTCATGGGAAATAACCTGTATTAGCTTTTCGGGCTCATCACTTACTCGCTCAATTGTGATCAATTGTCCCTTTGGTGATGCCTGAGCAATACCTTTGTTGGTCCCAACGATCAAGTAAGTAGGCGGAAACATAGCATCACTCACAACATTCTTATATGCTGCCATTTCTTTTTCAAAGGCTTTGGTAAAGGAATCAATGCCAAGCTGAAACTCTTTCAGGGTCCTGTATTGCTGAGGATACTTTTGAATTGATTTTGAAAGAGATGATACAGTGAGGCCGTGCCTGTTCATGTATTCGATCATTCCCGGAGAGGCCTTATCGAAATAATGGGTTGTTAGAATAGCAATTGTATCCGAGGATTCATCCAACTGTTCGAATGCCTTCAAAAAGTTATCCAGATCTGTAGCAATTAGCTGGGCATCCGAAGGATTCATTGGATAGCTAGGTTGTGCCTTGCTTGATATAATAAAGCTTAGCAGCAGTAAAAAGTGCATTAGTCGTTTCATTCTATTTTGAGTTTAGGGATTGTTTATAAATATTAGCTCGTACATGTTTTGCCGAAATGATTGTAGCAAGAAGCGTTGGTATGGTGAATAGCGTAGCAACAATCAAGGCAACCCACAGGCCTGAGATGGTCAAAAATTCTCCAAGCTGAATGTTGGAACCTATTGGGTCCGCCAGGATGTCCAAGGATCAACGGTCCTGCCATAGAAATCAATAGAAACAGGTCAAACAGGAAGGTGAACAGCCAGAAATTCTCCATCTGGCTTTTCAAAGCTCTTGTGGCGATTAAAAAACTACTAATCACGATAGCTCCTACAATTAGTGCAACACCAATACCGGCAGGGATTCGGAGTAGTCCAAATTCGTATCCTACATAATTTGGATCAAGAACACCCCGAAATGGAGCCACCAGGTTAGTAATCAAATATGGAAAGTGGGCGAGAGCTACAATTAGCAGCAAACGGCTGTAATTCCGGTGTTTAATGAGGCGTCCGAACCAAATCAGGTAGAAAAAGAACAATGTAAATCCGACGATTAGCCAATTCATAGCGATCAAGTTTATTTGACCTGCATATTCGGAGAATTGGCGTTTTTGGTTGGTGAAAACAGGATTTTTGGGGTGAATACCTTCCTATTTGGGGTGATTGAAAATCTCCGAAACGGTAGGTTGGTATTTTCTGGAAATCGGTAGTTCAAGCAGTTGATCTTTCAACCTGACTCTAAGTGTGTCCTTTTTGGGCATGTCTTCCGCAAATTTCATATTCACGATGTAGGAACGATGAATCCGAATAAAACCTGGGATGGATTTTAATTGATACTCGACAGAAGAAAGAGTAGCTCGCATGGTTTCTCTGAGGCCATTATTGGTTTCAAAATCCACATAGTTGTCATCTGATTTGATGTAGACAAGATATTTTTCTGCAATTAATATTTTCTCTTTCCCCTCCCCATTTATTCGTACCAATCCGGGTTCAGGATCACTTTTCCCCACAAGGGAGTGGAAAAACAAGTACCTGCCGTATAAGGAGAAAATGACGTAAGGAATACCAAGCATGATCACACATGCTACCCAAAGCTCCAAATATTCAAGCGTATCAAAACATGCCCAATCACAGACCATCTGTCTGACAAGAAAAATCATGTGTATAAAGACAATGAGCTTGATTAACCAAAAGATGAGATCAACCTTTGGAGTTTCTCTTGGTTTAGCTGCAGCAAAAAGGTCGGTCAAATAGCTTATGCTGACCCATATTCCTCCGAAGACCATAAGGTTTGCCACAAGGTAAAAGTATGCTTCAAAATTATTATTGTTAATTCCAAAGGGCCTTGTAATGGCAAGGAAAAGCCAAATGAACAATCCGCTGGACCAATTGATCAGATGATTTTTGTTTTGTGTATGATACAACCAATGAAAGTATTTGTGGTTGGCAAGCATCCATTAAAAATAGGTAACTATGGATTCTTAACCTCAATCGTCAAAAAACCGATGAGTGACCCATCAGTGTTTCTTTTTAGGTCTGCCAGAAAATGTCGATCACTGTTTTTTACAAATCGCTTGCCCATAGTACCGGTGTATTGCTTAAAGTGGATATCGTAAGCTTCCGGTTGCGCATCAAACACAGTGGTATGGATGTGACGGTTGTCTGCTGAACTGCCATAGTCCCCGGGAAGGATGGTACTCAGCAAAATTTTTCCGTTTGAATCGGTCATTGCGGATCCATTGAGACGAGCGGTAGACTCATCGCTAGCAATTTGCGGCATATACTCACCATTGGTGTCGGTATGGTAAAAGTGTACCTTTCGGTTTGCCAGGGGCACGTCATTGGATTTATCGATGAAATTCAGGCAAAGTGTCAGTCGCTTTCCCGGCTCATCTTCGCCAGCGATCAAGACCTGATGTGCCTGATCTAGCTTTTCGAAATCTTTAAAAACACTTGTTTCTGCAGAAGAAATTGAATTGGTTGTTCGATCGATACCACAGCTTACAAGAATTAGAAGAATCAGGAATTTATGCATGATGCATATACGCCTTGCTGTTGGAGAGGTTTAGCTCAGGTGTTCCTTCAGTGACTCAACTACCTTTTTTGAGTTTACTATGAATATTTGATCATCAACGATAAAGACCGGACGTTTTAGAAAAGTGTATTCTTCTTGAATCAACTTCCTGTAGTCCGCCTCTGAAAGATCTTTATCTCCGAGACCCATCGAACGATACTTCATTGCTTTACGTGAAAAAAGCGATTCGAATGATCCACTACGTTCTTTCATTGCATCGATTTGATCAAAAGTCATTTGCTCATTTTTGATATCCTGTTTTTCAAAATCAGCAATTAAATCACCAAGCTCATCCATGATGCGCTTGCACGTAGTGCATGTGGATAGGTAGTAAACTTTCTTCATACTTCAAATAGACCAAAAAGTGATGAAAAACAGAAGCGCTCTGTACCCAATTAAACAAACCAATATTGCGCTTAAACATAGGACCGTATTTAGAAAAGCCCTCCAAGGTTTGAAGCTATAGAATTTGCGCTCCATGAAATAAAAAAAGTAAGTAAGTGCTAAACAGGCAAAGCTTGTTGAGTAAAAGTTTGTCCCCAGATTTATGATGTCCAATTGTCTCAAAATAACAGCAATCAAGCCAAATAGCTGAATAATAAAGAGCAGAATGAAGGTCATTGCTTCAAGACTTACCGTCAAATGATCAGCAAAATATTTACGCTTGCTTCCCAGGTGAATGGGCCAAAAAAGAATCGCTAACATATATGCAAAAACAACCAAGAGTAGCTTCGAGAGTTCTGTTGTTTTTGTATCGTAGACTGCTCTATATTCCTCAAAAGAAACATTTCTTTGATCAATCACTTCATCCACCCACTCTACCACCAGCGGGCTATAGTAAATTGAATTTCTTTGAACGTTCAGTGGCGTTGTGAATGTATTGATTAGCGGAAATAGAAAATAGATGAGGTTAGCTAAAAAGAAAATGGAAACTGGTTTCATGTAAGGCTTACGCCTGCCCTCGGCAAATTCTTTTGAAAGGAATCCCGGGTTTTTAATAATTACCTTGAGTGTTCGCCAAAGTTTGTTATCCGCAAATGTGAAGGCGTTTATAAGCTCACCAAAAAAGTGTTTCAGTGTGCGGTCATTTTCATTTATGATCTTTTCGCCACAATGATTGCAGTAGATGCCATTAAATCTATTTCCGCAGGTTTTGCAAATACGAGTTGATCCAGGTGAGGACATAAAGTAAATATCTCTCCCTTCGGTGGAGATGACAAGGAATGAATAGTTTTTTAGTGTTATTTCGAGCGGAGCGAAAAATCTTTAACTTTTTAAGGATGATTTAATAACCTTCCAATTAAGTAAATTACGTGACAACCTAAATTGATATACAGATGAAAAAAACCAGCCTTTGGACAATATTGCTATTGATTTTTATCGCATGTACACCTACCGAGCAAACTTCAGATCAACCGACACTAGATGACATTGCAGAGCAATACGTGAAACTCATGCTCGAGATTGGGCAGTACGATAGTGATTTTGTTGATGCCTATTACGGTCCGGAAGAATGGAAACCTGCAGCAAAAAAAGATACGTTCCCTTCCGGTGATTTCATTGAAAGAGCCAATAGCCTCATCAGTCAGATTCAGTCGGTAGAAGGTGATAAAGACCGGAAATTTATGCTAGTGAAACAGCTCATTGCCGCCAGAACCAAAGTGGAGATTATCAATGGAAAGGTTTATCCTTTTGATGAAGAAGCAAAGCTCTTATATAATGCAAATCCTCCTTCGTTTCCTGAATCCTACTTTGATAGCCTGTTAATGGATCTGAAAAATGTATTACCGGGAGAAGGGAACCTTGCTGACAGGTACAATGAGTTTGTGAACCAATTCATCATTCCAAAAGAAAAGCTGGATACGGTCTTTCAAACGGCTATTGCAGAGGCCCGAAACCGAACAATGGCAAGGTATGACCTGCCCGAAAATGAAAATTTTGTATTGGAATATGTGACGGACAAAAGCTGGTCCGGTTACAATTATTATCAAGGAAATAGTCAAAGCCTGATACAGATAAATACTGATCTGCCAATCAAGATAAGTCGAGCCATTGATCTGGGATGTCATGAAGGTTATCCAGGGCATCATGTATTTAATGCCCTGCTTGAGAAAAATCTGGTGAACAACAAAGGGTGGATCGAGTATTCGGTATATCCGCTCTTTTCTCCTCAATCACTAATAGCAGAAGGTAGCGCCAACTACGGGATTGATGTGGCTTTTCCCGGTGATGAGAGAATACAATATGAAAAAGAGATTCTGTTCCCTCTTGCTGGTTTAGATGCTTCTATGGCAGATAAATATTATGAGGTACAGGAACTCATTGGAAAATTGAGCTATGCGGGAAATGAGTCAGCCAGGATGTATTTGAATGGAGAAATTAGCAGGGAAGAAGCAGCAGAGTGGATGGTAAAGTATCAGCTAAATGAGTACGAAAGAGCACTGCAACGAACCCGATTTTTTGATCAGTACCGAAGCTATGTAATCAATTATAATCTTGGCAAAGATCTGGTGGCCAATTACGTGGCATCCCAGGGTGGAACAACGGATCAGCCGGAAAAACGGTGGGAAGTTTTCAAGGAACTTCTTAGCAATCCAAATACAGCAAGCACCATTCAATAATATCATTATGAGCATCACCCGAAGAGACTGGATCAGACAAAGTTTATTGGCATCTGCTACCATGCTGGTGGCCGGACCTCATGTGGCACAAGGGTGCGGGAGCGAACGACCAGGAACACTTTTAGGGAAGGATGATTTCATTCTGCTGAATTGGAATGAAAATCCGTATGGCCCTTCGGATGTTGCGATACAGGCTGTTGGTGATGCTATGAAATATGCCAATCGATATCCGGACGAAAAAATCAACGAGTTAAAGGAAAAACTTGCTAAAAAGAATGGATTAAAGCCCGCTAATTTTTTATTGACCGCAGGCTCTACCGAAGTTTTGAGTTTGCTAGGGCAGCATGTAGGATTTCAAAAGGGCGAGATTGTCACCCCATTTCCTACTTTTCCTACCGCTCTTCAATTTGGCCAAAGAGCTGGAGCTACGATCAAAAAAGTAAAGTTGGATGCTAATGACCGCATTGACTTGGATCAAACACTGGATGCCATTACAGACAAAACCACTATGGTTTTCATTTGTAATCCGAATAATCCGACCGGAACGGAACTTGAAACTAAAGACCTCCAAACCTTCTGCAGGAAGGTGCCTGAAAATGTGCTGATCTGCGTGGATGAGGCCTATGTAGAATATTCCAATGCAGGGATGAGCGGAAGTATGGTTAGCCTGATTAATGAGTTACCGAACCTGATTATTTGCAGAACTTTTTCAAAGGCGTATGGACTGGCAGGATTGCGAATGGGATATGCCATATCAAATGTGCGCAATATTCAGGCATTGAGGGATCGGCACCTGGGAGCTGAGATATCTACAGGCTGGCCACCATTGGTTGCGGCGAGTGCCTCGCTGGATGATCCGGAGTTTATCAATAAATGTGTGGTAAAGAATGCTGAGGGAAAACAAATCGTTTATGATGCCTACGATAGATGGGGAGTAAAATACAATCCTTCGTCAACTAATTTTATTTATGCCCGTGATGATCGATTTGAAAAAGATTTAGTAGCCAAAATGCGAACGAAAGGAATTTTGATAACCAAATGGCCAACCATGACCAATCATGTTCGAGTGAGTATTGGTAAACCGGAACACATGAGAAAATTTGTAGAGGTGGTCGAAGAATTTTTGGTTTGACTCAGACTATCGAATAATTAATTTTTCTTGCGCTGTGAATGATTCTGATCGTACAATTACCAAGTACGTACCGCTCTGTAATTGGGGCAATTCGAAAAGGTTCTGAGTGGTATTATTTATGGATCTGTTGTAGAAAATTTTACCAGTAAGATCGATGATTTCTACTTGATAAGTACCTGCATCAGCCATTCCAAAATCTAAATTTACATGACCATCACTAGGATTTGGATAAAGGCTAATGCCGAATGAATTCAGAAGATCCAATCCGGTAATTGTGAAAACCACTTCTTTACAAATCACAACCTCAGGACATTGATTAATTGCAGTCAAGCAAATAGTATATGTTTTGCCTTCATAATCTTCAAAAGAAAAATCAGGGCTGATGGAGGAGGAAGTTCCTTCTCCCGCAAAATCCCATAAAAAATCTACTCCTGAGCCCTCCGAAAGGTTGATAAAACTAACATTAGCTCTTTCGAACAAATCTGTCTCATAGGAGAAATCAAAATCAACA
Organism: Ekhidna sp.; assembly: GCF_965228795.1. Lineage (GTDB taxonomy): Bacteria > Bacteroidota > Bacteroidia > Cytophagales > Cyclobacteriaceae > Ekhidna. The sequence goes on along the minus strand of NZ_OZ245839.1, from coordinate 4,004,821 downwards.
ATTGGAGAAGCATCTACTTGAACCTCTTTTGATTCTTCTAGGACTTCTGCATCAGGAGTGGTTATTGTAAGGCTTACCTGATAGGTGCCACTGGTGGAGTAGGTGAATAAAGCATTCTCAGTAGTGGCATCCGTTTCTCCATCTCCATCAAAATCCCACGCATAGGTTGATGCATCTGGAATGTTCGATGATGTGTTTTGAAAATTAGCTTCAATTCCTACGCATGAGGCATCAGTTGTAAAGTCAACCGCAGGGCCGCTTCCACTTTCAAGCACTTCTACAATTTTAGAGAATGCAGTTTCACAACCTTCATCATCTGAAATAGTAAGTGTAGTTGTGTATTCTCTGTCGGTAGGAAATGTAAAAGTTGTTCCTTCTTTGGTTGTCGCATCTATAATACCATCTGATTCAAAATCCCAGGACCAGGATGCTGTAGAATCCACGTTGAATAGTTCAACCTCAAAGATAGTAGGTGACCCTACAACAACTGGTTCAGCGCTAAATACCACAAATGGTTCAGGCTTAATCTCTACTTCAACTCCAGTGCTGTCAGCGCAAGCTCCGTTTTGAACAACCAACGCAAACGTGTGAAGACCCGAGCTATTGAAAACGTGAGTAATATCTCCTGCATCCGTACTTATCTCATTACCATCCGCATACCATTTATAAGACGCATCTGACGCAAGCCCGCTGCTTAGATCGATCAAGTTTATTTCCTCTCCGACACAGGCAAGGAGGACATCAAAATCTGCAGTAGGAGCTGCATCTATATCGACCTCTTTCGTTTCAGTTAGGACTTCTGAATCAGGAGTGGTAATGGTAAGGCTGACTTGATAGGTGCCTTCTGTTGAATATGTATAAAGTACATCTTCAGAAGTAGCATCGACCGTTCCATCTCCATCAAAATCCCACTCATAAGTAGATCCGTTAGGGATATTGGTTGATAGATTTTGAAAGGAAGCCTCTATGCCCAGGCAAGAAGCGTCTGTAGTGAAATCTGCTTCAGGATCATTTCCATCTGATAGAACTTTTATCAATTTTGAAAATGTGGTTTCACATCCTTCTCCATTGGAGATCGTAAGAGTGGTAGTGTATTCGCCGATTGCCGGAAACGTAAATGTTGTATTCTCCTTAGTCGTTGCATCTATCACTCCATCTGTTTCAAAATCCCACGACCAGGAGGCATCTGATTCGACGTTTGATAATTCTACTTCGTAAACGGTTGGAGATCCAACGATTACCGGTTCTGCACTAAAGGCGACAAATGGTTGAAGTTTGATATCCACTTCAACGCCAACACTATCTGCGCAAGTCCCATTTTGTACTACTAAGGAGATAGTATGCAGACCGGAGGTATTAAAAATATGAGTAACATCACCGATGGTAGTACTTATTTCCTCACCATCAGCATACCATACGTAGGAAGAATCATTTGTAAGGCCACTACTTTGATCGACCAGGTTAATTGTCTCTCCAGCACATGCAAGAATTGCATTAAAATCAGCTGTAGGAGCAGAGCTGATAATTATCTCTTTGGATTCAGTAAATACTTCAGTATCAGGAGTAGTTACTGTAAGGCTGACCTGAAATGTGTCGATTGAAGCAAATGTATAGATGGCATCTTCGGTGGTGGCGTCTGTTACTCCATCCTCATCAAAATCCCACTCAAAAGTAGATCCAATAGGGATATTGATTGACGTGTTTTGAAATGAGGCTTCAATACCAACACATGACGCATCTGTACTAAAATTTGCTGTGGGATCACTACCATCTGAAAGGACTTTGATTACTTTGGAGAATGTGGTCTCACATCCTGCTCCATCTGATACAGTTAGCGTAGTTGTATAGTCGCCTATTGCCGGAAATGTAAATGTTGTATTTTCTTTTGTCGTTGCATCAATCAATCCATCCGTTTCAAAGTCCCATGACCATGTGGCATCCGTATCTACATTGAATTGTTCCACCTCAAAGATGGTCTCTGATCCGACTATTACAGGCTCTGCACTGAAGGTAACAAATGGTTGAGGTTTGATGGTTATTTCCTGCCCTGTGCTGTCGGTACAAACTGCGCCATTTTGGATGGCCAAAGAAAATGTGTGTAATCCGGGGCTATCAAAAACATGACTGATATCACCTTCAATCGTGCTTATTTCTACACCGTCAGCATACCATTTGTAAGAAGCATCACCCAGAATCCCTGTACTCTGATCTGTCAGACTAATTGTTTCTCCAACACAAGCTGAAAGAATATTAAAATTGGCTATCGGACAATCTCCGTCAATCATGAATTCGCGCGTTTCTCCAAATCCCCATCTACCATTCTCATCTTGTGCTCGGATTGTAATCGTGTGCATACCAATTGGATAGCTGTCCACCAATTCAAGCTGAATACTGGTGATATCTACGAGTGTTCCTGAAGTAATATCTATTGGGATGCCATTGCCTGTTCCAGGATCTTCATTAATGAAATATTCCATTGCAGCGATAGGTGAAATCTCATTAGTAGTATTATTTGTACTCTGTATATAAAAGACACGAGTCTCTGTCATTCCCCACCTTTCATCTGTATTCTTTGCTCTTACAGAAATCGTATGGAATCCATCTTCAATGGCAGCAATTGTCAATGCTTCCGTAATGTCAATACTCAAACTTTGAGTCACAGGAATGTCTGTACCATTTCCTTGTCCAGGGTCCTCATCTATAAAATATTCAATAGCTGATATTTCAGCAGGATCATCAGGGGTTAGATCATCCAAGTTTTGGATGTAAAACGATCTAACTTCAGCAAAACCCCACTGAAGATCCGTATTTCTGGCTCTAACACCAATGGTATGAAATCCATCAGGAATCGCAGTAACATCAACGATATCATTCACATCCACAGTGGCTCCACTTCCTGTAAGTGCAATACCATTCCCAACACCCGGATCTTCATCAATAAAATATTCCAAAGCGTTTATATCAGCAGGTGGTGGATCACTGACACTCGAATTAGGTTGAATGTAAAACAATCTCCTCTCATGTAGACTCCAATCCCCATTTTCATCCTGAATTCTGATTCCCAGGACATGGACACCATTTGATAACCCCATGGATGATGTAGCAATCGTGAAATTTAGGTCAATAGATTGGCCTTGTGTGATTGATACCGGAAATGCTGTGCCCATACCAATACCGGGATCTTCATCAATGAAGTATTCAGCAGCAACAATGTCTGCCTGTGCAAATCCCCAACTAAAGGAAAGCAGGAATAGTATCGAATAGACTATTCTTTTCATGGGATCCTAGTTGGACTTAGCCTGCACACTTATATCCAGATCATCATCCGGATTGATTACCGTAGAAACATTAAAAGATTCTATGGTGGGTAAGCTTGTGGTGCTCAAAGAAAAATTGGTGGACAAAGGATAGGGTCCTCCTGTGATGCCAATATCCGTCCCATCGCTTCCGGCATCTGCTGCAGCAGAAAGTGGGTCGAGACTAAAGTCGTAGGATGACGACCAGGAACTTAAAACAGGTATTGTTCCGTTAAAATCAGGTGAAATTCCCTCAAGATTACTTGCATTGCCGGAGTTACCTGCACCACCACCAGCAGGAGGCAATTCATCATTGCCCGTTTCAAATGTCAGATTGTTATCAAATACATTTCGCTGGAAATTAGTAGACGAACTTCCGCCCGCAGCTACAATACTCGGCGTTCTTCCGTAAAAAATATTGTTAGAAATAATGGCATCTATCATGATGCTGGAAAATGAATTATTCGTATTTTTCTGTCCTATGAAATTATTGTTTTGTATGATCAGTACATCTCCTTGAGAATCCTTTCGAATACCTGAAAGAATAACATTATTCTGTATGAAAGCATTATTTTCATTGGTCGAACTAAATGTAATGGCACCATATAATAGGTTGTTTCGAATAATTACCCCGTCTACATCGCGTTGAAAGTTAATTCCACTATTGATTCGATTATTATAAACCTCCATATTGCTCACGGTGATGGTATTTGAAGAAGATGTTGTCCAGCTTATAGAAGTGAACGTATTATTGTATATAGACACACCATCCAGATTGAAAATTGGCCCACCATTCGTGTTTCTCGCTAGGTAGATATTGCTTAACTCTAGGCCTGTAATTGTACTATTGGAAGCATTTTCAGTATTGTCTGAATTAGACCTCAATGTAATGTTTCCAATGCTCGATAGATGAGGTAGGTCCTTTGTGAGATTAAATCCGATCCCAACTAAATGAAGTTCTTTCTCCACTACAACATTTCCATAGGTGGTAGGGCTGGGTTGGACATATATGAAGTCTCCTGCAGTGGCTGCATCGGCAGCTGCCTGAAGAGTTGAGTACACATTATTTCCTGTAGGAGCGTTGGAATTATTATCTACAACACGTACAGTTTGAGCGGCCATAGATAATGTTAGCCCAAGAAGAATTGGAGTGAAAAGCGTTTTCATGATGGGTGATTTATGATTGAACTATATACAATTTAAATAATTCTGACTGCAAAACCCACTTTGCATCTATTCGGGAATCGAACATTTGATCAAGTTGGTGGATGCCGTTAATGGAATTCCTCTTTGATTGTTTCCAAGATCGATTCAATTCAATTAAATTGAACTAATCATGAACCATCTACTCACACTATTATTCTTGTTTATTTCCTGTGCTGCGCCCACACAAGATCAGTCGGTTGAAGTTGCCTATATCATAAAGAACGTCAATGTTATTGATGTGAGGGATGGATCAATCAATCAAGCAAGGGATGTATTCATTGCAGATGGTAAAATCAGTTCCATTGTTAAGTCAGGAGAGGTTGGCTTAAATGCTAAAGTTATTGACGGAACAGGTAAATACCTCATGCCCGGATTGGCAGAGATGCATGCACATATTCCTTCTCCTCAATGGGGCCGAGACAACACAGATGAAACACTTTTTCTGTACCTATCAAATGGAGTAACAACTATCCGTGGGATGCTCGGCCATCTGGTACATTTGGAACTCAGGGAAAAAGCTGCAAATAATGAAATACTTAGTCCACGAATCTTTACTTCCAGCCCATCGGTGAATGGAAATACTGTAAAAACGGTAGAGGAGGCCATGGAAAAAGTGACCAAATACAAAAATGACGGCTATGATTTCCTGAAAATACATCCAGGCTTAACTCGTGAAGTTTTTGATCAGGTGGTGGCCACAGCCAATGAGGTTGGAATAGGGTTTTCGGGTCATGTTCCGGTGGATGTAGGTATCCGACATGCATTGAAAAGCGGATATGGTACCATTGATCATGTGGATGGATTTTTGGAAGGATTGGTACCAGCTGAATTTGATGTCAATCCCAACGAAAATGGATTCTTTGGGTACAATTTTTCTCATCTGGCTGATACAGGTATGATTGATGAGCTAGTGGCTTTAACTAAATCTCACGAAGTGTGGGTCGTTCCTACTCAAAGCTTATTTGTTCGATGGTTTTCACCAGTTCCACCCGAAAAAACCGTTGAAGTAGATCCGGACTTTAAATACATGCCAAAATCTACTGTCGACCAATGGGTTCGTAGTAAGCGGAGCTTGATTGAAAGCCCGGATTTTTCAATTGAGAAATTCATCCTGTTTACAGATATTCGATATCAGCTTATCAGATCACTTCATGAAAACGGGCATGGATTGCTGCTGGGATCGGATGCTCCCCAGGTGTTTAATGTTCCGGGATTTTCTATCCATCACGAACTTAATGCAATTAAAGAAACTGGCTTGAGTCCTTTAGAAGCGATTCAGACCGGCACCATTAATCCGGCAAAGTTTTTTGAGATGGAAGGTGAATTTGGTGAGGTGATAGAAGGGGCTAGTGCTGATCTCATTCTTTTGGAAAAAAATCCACTAGAAGATTTAAATAATTTAAGAAATCCGGCAGGGGTGATGGTGAGAGGAATGTGGCTGGAAAGGGCTACAATAGATCAAAAATTGGCTGAAATCGCTGAGCGTGCTAAGGATATCTAAAACTTACTGGAAGATCGTACCAGTTGTGCGGATTCCACGTCCAGCTTCATGAAATTGTAGCCATTCCAAAAGGCATCAGAAAAATCTTCAGCTGCTTCTTCAAAAAAGGAATATTGAGAATTCAGTAACCGGTATTCATTTGGAATCTCATCAATAACAAAGCATTCATTGACTACCAAAAGCGCATGATAGTTGAATTCATTATGTGTGCTGGTCCCGTCGAAAGACACACTAAATAGCTCATAAATACCATTACGTTTTTCGTATTCCTCCGTCCAGGAAACGGACTCCCAAAAAGCGTAATCCTTCAGGATAGGGAAATACTCAATTTTGAGGATGGCATGACTCTCGTGATCAACATAGATTTTGCCCCGTGTATTACCCTTCTTGTTGATTGGTTCAAAGTCTACAATGTACACTTCATGATCACCCATGTTCGTGTAGCCGGAATATTGGTAATCGTAATTAGTTCTGTTTTTTGGATGTAGAAAAGAACTCTTTCTCCAAATAGAAGATTGCGCCATATCACTGGCATTTCCTCCCAGTACTTCGTTGATAATATCTATCTGTCGAAATACTTTTTTGCGCGTGCGAATAGGTCTGACTAATGCTTCATTCAGCTTATCTACGTTGCTTGGCACGTAAATATCCATAATCCCCTCAGCCAGGTAGTAGACAGAGTTCCAGTCAGACATGGTTTCTTTATAGTATCCGATCATGTGTTGCCGGTTCATTTCATAATTAAGGTGAAATCGATCAAAAACCGTTTCCATTAAAGACTTCCCGGTCATGACCACCACCTCGTCCAGGTGGATGGTGGAGGGCTCCAGGTAAATGGTATAGTAATCTTTGATTTCCGTCAGTTCCTCCTGATAGGCATTGTATCCCATGTATGATATTTTGAGCTCATCTGCATCGGATATTTCTTTCGCTGAGATTACGAATTCACCATCGATATTGGTGATATTGATTACATCCCCGATCACTACATGTGCGAACGGGATGGGTTCATCTGTTTCTTTGTCTTTTATGATGCCTTTGATTGAGGCAGGTTCATGATTGAACAGGAATAATGCGAGTAACAATAATGGTGATGAGAAGAATGACATTGCGTACTAAGGTGATTATCCTATAAAATTAAAGGATTATCGACTAAATATTATCAATTGATAATAAAAATAGTGGAGTGGTTCGTGAGGATACGAATCGGTGCGTGTGTGTCTATGGACCCTGAAACAAGTTCAGGGTTACTTTTCTGGTAATATTCAGCCAAGGTTTACATGAAAACCCAATTGCTAAGGATTGGAGTTTGGTTAGTGAGCCAAGTGATTACACATATTCATCTGCCTCTTTTTATGAGTTTGGAGATAATCTGTTTGCTTTCTTGAAACACGTTGGTGAGGAGTTTTGAATGAGGTAGGGTGGTTCGTGGGGACACGAACCAGCGCATAGGGGATTTACGGCTTTAGATTCCTAACTGTTTTGATACAAAGATCCTTCACTGCGTTCAGGATGACAGCTCCGATCTAAATTCTGTGCTGTCATGCTGACGAAGGAAGCATCTAGACCTGACTGTTCCACGACGGACCAAGTCCTGGAAGACATACTTTAATAATCAGCAGTATCTTCTTTTTGTGCGTCATCCCGGACTTGATCCAGGATCTATGTAGATTGAATTATTTTTTGCAGTTCAGGCCAAGGTTCGTGTCTTCACGAACCTATTCTAACAACCTTTCTTATTTTTATTGAATGGATTACTTCAAGGAAAGAAGAACTTTCTATACCGAGATTGGAAAAATATACTTTTGGACAGCCACGATAAATAACTGGATTCCTTTACTTGAATCTGATCAATTTAAATCCCTCCTGATTGATTCACTTTCCTTTTTATCAAATAAGCAGCTAATCGATGTTTTTGGTTTTTGTGATTATGCCTAATCATATCCACTTGATCTGGAGAACGAATTCTTCAAATGGAAAAGAGACACCTTTCGGATCTTTCTTGAAGTACACGGCTCATGAGTTTAAGAAAATGCTTGAAGAGAACGAACTGCAAAAGTTTAAAGTCGACGTAAGCAATAAGAGATATGAGTTTTGGCAAAGAGACTCAATGGCCATTGAGTTATACAGTCCTAAAGTGGTATATCAAAAACTTGATTATATACACGAGAATCCAATAGCGAAAGACTGGAACCTTGCCAATGAGGCAAGTGAGTACATGAATTCATCTGCCTCTTTTTATGAGTTTGGAGATAATCGGTTTGCCTTCTTGAAACACATTTGTGAAGTATATTGAATAAGGGTGGTTCGTGAGGACACGAACCAGGGCGGAGAGATCCTTCACTGCGTTCAGGATGACAGCTCCGATCTAAATTCTGTGCTGTCATGCTGACGAAGGAAGCATCTAGACCTGACTGTTCCACGACGGACCAAGTCCTAGAAGACGTACTTTAATAATCAGCAGTATCTTCTTTTGTGCGTCATCCCGGACTTGATCCGGGATGAAGAGAACGAACTGCAAAAGTTTAAAATCGACGCAAGCAATAAGAGATATGAGTTTTGGCAAAGAGACTCAATGGCCATTGAGTTATATAGTCCTGAAGTGGTATATCAAAAACTTGATTATATACACGAGAATCCAATAGCGAAAGATTGGAACCTTGTCAATGAGCCAAGTGAGTACACGTATTCATCCGGGCATCATTTTATGAATTCGGAGATATGTCATTTCCTTTTTTAAGACATATTGGTCAGGAGTTTTGAGAACTGGTTTTTGTGGTTCGTGAAGACACGAACCAGGGCGGAGAGATCCTTCACTGCGTTCAGGATGACAGCTCCGATCTAAATTCTGTGATGTCATGCTGACGAAGGAAGCATCTAGACCTGACTGTTCCACGACGGACCAAGTACTGGAGGACATTCTTTAATAATCAGCAGTATCTTCTTTCTGTGCGTCATCCTGGACTTGATCCGGGATCTTCAAAGTATCGAAGTTCGTCAAGACAATATCTTTGATGGATTTTTCTGTTTAACTACCTTAGAAAAGTGAATTTTTGGAATGATTGTATAGCATTTCCTCTTGCTTTATTAGCATTAGGTTCTTATTGGTATTATAGATATAAACAATTCAAGAAGGCAGATTGGAATAAAAAGTACAAGAAGAAGAAAGATAGGTCGAAGGAATAAGAATAAAAATTCCAAAGCCAAGACGTGCGTCCTCACACGCCTTAACTATCAAAATGCTAAAATCTCCCTCATCTTCTCAGCAATCCGATCCGCATTAGGCACTACCGATTCCATCAAAGGCACATTGTGTGGGAGTGGAATGTCCGGCATGGCGATTCGCTCTACAGGCGCATCTAAATAACTGAAACCTTCGGAGGCCAATACAGCAGCGATTTCAGCTCCAAACCCTGCGGTCAGTGCGTCTTCATGCACAATAAGACATTTGTTGGTCTTCTTGATGGAGCTAAGCACGGCCTCTTTATCCCATGGCATGATCGTACGTAGGTCCAGGACATCCGCAGATATTCCCGTTTCATCTACTGCTGCCTCGCATGCCTCACACATCGCTCCCCAGGTCACCAACGTGATGTCAGTACCTTCTTTGAGGAGGTTTGCTTTACCAAACGGTACCACAAACTCATCCCCCGGATACGGTCGACGCGCGTAGCGGTTGTCGTTCAGGTTTCGGTGCTCGAAGAACATGGTCGGGTTGTCAGATCGCATGGCAGAACGAATCAGTCCTACAGCATCTTGTGCATTACTAGGGAACGCCACCTGCCAGCCAATGGCGTGTGCAAACATCACCTCATTGGTAACCGAGTGCCACGGGTCGCCCACTTTGGCAAATCCTCCGGGCATCCGCACCACAATCGGTGCAGCAAATCGATTGGCTGTTCTCCAGCGCGTTGTTCCGCAGTTGTTGAGCTGCTCCATGGCTGGGTCAGCATATTTTCTAAATTGAATCTCGGCTACTGGCATCAGTCCGGCATAGGCCATGCCCACCGCACGGCCAATGATTCCTTCTTCTGAAAGTGAAGTGTCAAACACCCGATCTTCTCCATATTTGGACTGCAAGCCCATGGTTACAGCATGCACACCACCTTTCATCCCCACATCTTCTCCAAAGACCAATACTTTCGGATTAGTCTTAAGCTCATAATCCAAGGCAAGATTGATCGCTTCACCAATGTTGATTCGACGTTTATCCGGTTTTGGTTCTTCTGATGAAGCAGGAAATTCATGCCCTGACGGTCGTAAACCACCGATGCCTTGTACCTCATCCGGTTCTGAGAATACGTATTTTTTGATTTTCGCAGGATCTGGAGCCGGACGGTTTAGTGCGGCTTCTGCTGATTTATCTACGATCTTTTGAGCCTCTTTTTCCAATGCTTTCCATTCCTTATCAGAAAAGATCTTTTTCACAGCTTTCAAAGGATCATTGGCCTGCTCCTTTTTCACCAGCTTTTCATCCTTATACGCCTGATTGTCCTGGTAGGAGTGACCATTGAGTCTTGGCACTGTCAGTCTAACCAGCGCCGGGCCTTTTCGTGAGCGCACATGATCTGTTCCTGCTTTTAGTAGTTTGTATGCTTCTTCAGGATCAGTGCCGCTACCATCCCAGATATCCAGATTTTTGAATGAAGCTAAGTTCTCGGCAATATTTTTCCCAGGTGTTTGGAATTCACTTGTTACCGAAATGCCATAGCCATTGTCTTCGATATAGAAGAGTACAGGGAGCTTTTGTGTGGTAGCAATGGTCAATGCAGACCAGAATCCATTGGTAGCCACCGAACCGTCCCCACCCAAAATGGCTGAAATAGAGTCTTTGTATTCTTTGTTTTTCAGTGTTTTAGCATGATACTCGATGCTTTGCGCCCATCCAATTGCTGGCGTATACTGCGATCCAACATCACCTGCCATTGGCAGTACTACACAGCCACGGTCTGATTTTGGCATGTTGCATACCACCCCGATATCACGTCCGTCACTGTATCCACCCGAGCGGGTGAGCGGAGCAGAGAGCGCATCTTCTACGGAAAGACCCAGCCCGATCATAAGAGGGCGTGAGCGATAATAGGCGCTTGCCGCATCTTTAGGCTTATCCAGCAGGTCAGCGAGGATTAATTGACCTAACTCATGTCCTCTTGCCGAGAATTGATACAATACCTTTTTCTCAGGAACCAGTTTATTTTCTTCGAGATCATCCATCGCTCGTGAGATGAGCATTTTCAGGGCAATCTCTTTCCAATTGATCTCTGTATTCTTCTTCTTTTTAGGTGCTGTTGCTGTTTTCGCCATAACTAATTTTTGGGAGCGCTAAGATACAAAACGCAAAGGTTTGCGACGAAACCGTTTGTCAGATCGTGTATACCATTTTAATGTTTATTCAAGAGTAAACATTAAAATATAAGTAAATTGATGTTTGATTACTTGCAGACCTTAATTTAATGCCTTACTTTCGAGTAAACATTAAAAATATATTTAATTGATGTTTGTTTATGAAGTAGACATTAAAGTGGAATCAAAATTGGTTGTCATTCTGACCGCAGGGAAGAATCTATCATGAGTTGATAAAGATCCTTCGTTTCACTCAGGATGACATTCTAAAAAGAGATTAGAATAAATGAAAAACCCCCTTTTCAACATAAATCCCGACCGAAACAAACCATGGAATGACCTTCCCGATCTCCCCATCCATCAGGATTTGTATCGCACGGTGGACATCATGGAGCAGCTGGCCAATGCGAAAGCGGCACTGGGGCGTTTGCATGGTCGTTCGGTGGCTATCCCTAATCAGGGTGTACTTATAAATACGATTTCCCTGCAGGAGGCCAAAGCATCAAGTGAGATCGAAAATATCTTTACCACTGATGATGAGCTGTATCAGGCATACAGCGAAAAGGGGGAAGACATGCACATCAAGGGTGCTCCAAAGGAGGTGTTGCGATACAGAGAAGCGCTGTGGGCAGGACATCAGTATCTCATGGATCATGGTCAATTTGATATGAACTATTTTATTAAGGTCTATCGCATCGTGAAACAAACCAATGATGGATTACGACCGCCAAGTGCACGCATTTATATCAAACAGGGAGGAACAGGACCGAATGCCGGAACAGCTATCTATACTCCACCACGAGGGAAAGAAGTATTGGAGAATAAGCTTATTAACCTCCTTGAATTTGTGAATGACGATGAAAAATATCCGGTTGATCCATTGATAAAGATGGCAATAGCGCACTATCAATTTGAGGTGATTCACCCGTTTCGAGATGGGAATGGACGAGCCGGACGAATTTTTAATATCAATATTTTGACACAAAAAGGCTTATTGGATTTACCGATTCTATTCCTTAGCCGATACATCATTGATCATAAGAATGACTACTATTCGCACCTGGCTAGTGTAACACAACGGGCGATGTGGGAACGATGGATTCTGTTTATGCTTAAAGCAATAGAGTCTACTGCTAATCTAACTTTCGATAAAATCAATGACATTCTTGCAGCCAAAGAAGGCATAATGGAGAGTATCGAACAGGAAACGAAGATTAGAAAGCCGGAGCTACTGGTTCAGATGATTTTTTCACAGCCTCTAACTAAGGTGAGTCATTTAACGGATGCCAAAATCTATGCAGAGAATACTGCCAGGAATTATCTGAATGAGTTGGTGGAAATGGGAATTTTGGAAAAGCGGACGATTTCCGGGCATCATTACTATTTGAATCTGGAACTGTTTAGAATACTTTCCGAATAGACATAAAAAAGAGGTGTCTCAAAATTTTTTGTCATTTCGAGCGAAGCGAGAAATCTGTACTGTTGATGATCAGTTAATTTACTGAGTAAAGATTTCTCCTTTCAGTCGAAATGACACTTTTGAGACAACCACTCATTTGTTATGGTTACAACTTCTCCATAAGAAAATCAGTCATCATCTGATAAAGATGCCCCCTGCGATTACCTAAACTATGGGCCCGATCAGGGTAGTAGAACGAATCAAACTGTTTCCCGGCATTCAACAATTCATCTTGCAGTGCTACTGAATTTTGAAAATGCACATTATCATCCCCAGTACCATGCACAAGCAAGAAGTTGCCCTTTAGTTTTTCGGCATGGCTGTTTGGACTGTTATCATCATAGCCACTTGGGTTTTCTTGTGGTTTTTGAAGGTATCGCTCGGTGTAGATTGTGTCATAATATCTCCAAGTGGTGACAGGCGCCACTGCGATTGCTGTTTTGAAGACATCATTTCCTTTGAGAATTGCCAAAGACGAAAGGTATCCTCCATAGCTCCATCCCCAAATTCCTATACGATCCTCGTCGATGTAATCGTAATCAGCCAATGTACTAGCAGAGGAAATCAAATCCTCTGTTTCGTATTTTCCCAGCTGTTTATAAGTTAATTTTTTGTAGGCCTCTCCTCGGGCGCCAGTTCCCCGGGTGTCGATAAAGGCTACCACATATCCTTCCTGTGCCAGGTATTGGTGCCAAATGAAATGACCACCTCCCCAGCGATTTGCAACATTTTGAGAGCCCGGACCACTGTACTGATAAATCAGCAAGGGGTATTTTTTATTCTCATCAAAATCTTCAGGTTTTAAGAAAAATCCGCTTAAGGTACTGCCGGTAGCATTGGTTAACTGGAAGAACTCTTTGTCAGCAAATCCATATTCTTTTATTTTTTGTGACAGCTCCTGGTTATCCTCCATCACTTTCACTCGTTTGTTGCCTGAGGTTTGATAAAGAGAAACAACCAGAGGAGTCTCTGCAGATGAGAAATAATTCATGTAAAAGCTACAGTCTTCACTCATATCCACATATGAATATCCCGCTTTATTGGTGAGTTTTTTCTTTCCTTTTCCGGAAAGTGACACTACGTAAAGTTGCCGCTCAAGCGGTGAGTCTTCCGTGCTTATATAGTACAGTTTATTTTTCTTTTGGTCTAACCCAACCATAGAGGAGGCCTCAAAACTCCCTTTCGTAATTTGGTTTTCGAGAGACCCATCCAAGTTATACAGATAGTAATGTTTATAACCACTTTTTTCACTGCTGTAAATGAACTGTGTGCCGTTATCCAAATAAGTCAGATCGTCGCAAAAGGTAAAATGAATGTAGGTATCGCTTTTATCGGTTAAAATGATCTTGGATTCACCTGTTTTTGTATTTACATGTAGAATGTCTAGTTGGTTTTGAAGTCTGTTTAATCGCTGAATGGCTAGCAATTCAGGATTCTTTGTCCAGTAGATGCGTGGGATATAAATATCAGTTTCTTCACCTATGTCTGCTTTCACCTTTTCAGCGGAAGCCAATTCATACAGATAGATTTCAACAATTGAGTTCTCTTCACCGGCTTTCGGATATTTATACCGATAGTCTTCCGGATATAGTGCGCCCTCATTCCAAACCTGCATGTTATATTCTTTCACATCGGACTCATCCATACGATAGTAGGCCAGACGCTTACTATCAGGAGACCAAGCAAATGCTTTGGTTAAATAAAGTTCCTCTTCATACACCCAATCAGTACTTCCATTGATAATGTAATTGAATTTACCATCGGTAGTGACCGCAATCTCTTCTTCGGAACTTAGATCTACATAAAAAAGATTGTTATCCCTCGTGAAAGCAACTTTTGAATTGTCAGGCGAGATGGTAGCATAGGACTGACGACCATCAGCTAGTTTTTGTACTTCTTTAGTGTTTCGATCATACAAATAGAAGACAGCCGTGTAAGACCTGCGATAAATGCTCTTTCGATCCGTCATGATCAATACCAATGACTCTTCGTCACTGAAGCTATAAGAATCAATATCCAGATCGATGGAGTTTCCATCAACTATTGTTTCTACCTCTTCTCCTGTTCTTACACTGTATTTGATGATTTTATTGTCAGAAAGGGCGCTGTAAAACTGCCCGTCATTCATCCAGTTGAGGCTTCTCACCGATTTTTGGCGAAAGGTACCGTCGGTAGTGTTTTCGACTTTTATTTCCTTCTGGGCTGAGGTTGAGAATAGAATGAGTAAAGTAAAAATTGAGGTAAATGGTCTTAAATATTTCATATGATGTGCTCGCTTTTTTGTGTTCAAAGAGTTCAGAATTTTAAAAGTAGGTGTTGCTATTCCGAAGCATTTGGATCGGTTGCTTGTTTATACAATTGCCTTACCTCTTCTTCAGTGAAATTCGGGAAAATCATCTTTGCAAACGCAACAGCCTGATCTTCATTCTCAACTCGTTTCGCATTAGAAAGAATAAATTGGGTTTCAATCTCTTTTGTCTTTTCTGGTCCCAATTTTTCATTGATGATAGGCAAAGCTGATCGTGATTCATCTGCTACAGCCTGAAGTATTCTGGCCCTATCGTTCATGAAAGTGATAAACCTTTGAAAATTGTCAAAATTATTTGCCCAGGTCAACTGGTACAAAGGGTCAGATTTTGACAGTCCATTTGGGATGGATTGGTATCGCATGGATACCTCCATAATTAGGCTCTCTGTATGTTCTAATTTTTTAATTTCCTTATACAATTTTTGTAATGCATCATACAATTCAAAATCTACGATTTCAGAATTCTGTATGCTGATTGCATATTCAATGATTTGGTAGGAATATTGTGGTTGAATGAACCTCCAGTCTGTGAAGTTTGAATAATTTCCGCTTCGTTGTGTTGCCAAATACTCTTCCACTTTTCCATCAACGTAGCTGGACATACCTGGCATCTGTAACCTGAATTCCTCAAGTTCAAACTTTAGTGCAGTAAACACTTTTTCCTGCTCCTTTTGGTCTTTCTTATCAGCAGCAGAGCTTTGGATGAGAAATGCGATGTAGACACCAATAATAACGACTAACAGGTCAACAAAGGCCCATACCCATTTCCCACGAGTTGATTTTGAAGAAAACATATTCAAGGTTTTAGGTAAAAATATAAATTTATTGGATGGAGAAAATGGTACTCGTACATGGAGCATTAGGAGCAGCCGATCAAATGATCCCTTTAAAGAAGCTTTTAGAGAAAGATTTTGAAATTGAAATCATCGAATTTGAAGGACATGGAAGCAAGTCTTCCATTGGTGGTGCTTTTACATTAGATGGATTGACATCACAATTGTTCAGGGCTATCGATAGCCATAAGCCGGTGCATATCTTTGGTTACAGTATGGGTGGATTTGTCGCCTTGATTAGTGCCAGCCAGGGGAATACAAACATTAAATCGATCACTACTTTAGGAACCAAAATGAAATGGAGTCCTCAAATTGCTGAGCAAGAGATTAAGCACTTGAACCCCGATAAAATCAAAGAAAAAGTGCCTGCATTTGCCAGTGCGTTGGAGAAAAGACATGGAAGTGAGTGGGAGCTTGTTTTATATCGTACTACGGAATTTATGAAAAAGCTAGGGGATGCAGCTCCGATTACGAAAGAACGCATGAGACAAGTTGATATTCCTGTTCATTTGTGTCTGGCAGATGAGGACCAGATGGTATCAAAGGAGGAAACAGAAGAAGTGAATGAGTGGCTCCCAAATAGTAGGATACTGTCAATCACGGAAAGTAAACACCCAATAGAACAAACAAACCTGACTGCTCTGGCAGAGTCAGTCAGGTCTTTTATACAGTCAGTGAGTTGATATTTAAATTGAATAATCAATTTATTCAGCCCCAGCCCTAAAGGGTGTAAATTGATTTTCGCCTTTCCCTTTAGGGATTTCAGGGTTAAAAGGCGTATTGTGGCATTACTTGTCTTTAAACTTCTGAATGAAACTTCTCGTGAACTCCGAAAGCACTAGCTTTCCACTCATTTCAGCGCGCTCAGCCAATAGCTCATCCCAATGCTCTGTTCCTTTCCAGAATACTTTTTTGAGTTCGGCCATGGCTTCAGGATTGTAAGCCGCCAGTTTTTCAGCAAGTTGATTCACCGCCTTATCTAGTGACTCTACATCATCGTACAATTTGCCAAATAATCCTTTTTGATGTGCCCACTTTGGATCATAAAATTCATCCGGATTCATGGCCATTTGTGACATGGCAGAAAGACCTACTTTTCTTTCAATGGCAGGTCCAACAACGAATGGGCCGATTCCCAAAGCAAGTTCACTCAGCTTAATTGCAGAGTGCTTGGACGCAAAGCAGTAATCAACAGAAGCTGCCAGACCAATACCGCCACCAACAGCTTTTCCCTGCAAGCGACCAATGATAAATTTCGGACATTTTCTCATAGCGTTGATCACATTAGCAAAGCCCATGAAAAACTTCTTACCGTTTTCCGGGCTATCTACGGCCATCAGCTCATCAAAGCTGGCACCTGCACAGAAGGTTCGATTGCCACCACTTTTAAGAATGATTACTTTGATGTCGGGATTACTCCCGGCTTCAGTGATAGTGTCTGCCAGTTTTTTCAGAATGTCTCCTGGGAGGGAGTTGCTTTGCTCGGTAAAAAACTCAACGGTACCGATTCCGTTTTGTATATCTAGTTTTACGTAGTTGCTCATGTTTGCAAAAATAATTGCATTATGAAACATCCAGCTATGATTAGGCACCCTCTTCACCCATCACTTAAGAAATAAATTTTATCTGGACTATATTAGTAACATGGCAGAAGTTAGTTTCAAAAAGGCACTCGTAGCACTTGATGCCACCCTCATGGATGGTTTTGTGTTAGAGTACGTATCAAAGTTTTACAAGTCATTTGGCATAGAAGAAATTATTTTCCTTCATGCCATAAAAGAAATCGATACTCGAATTGAGATTGATGGCTATGAAGATGCTGAGACAAATGTGCTGGATGAAATTAAGGAAAAGCTAACTTATAAAGTAAGTCAGTATGATTTTAAAGATAGTAAGACCGAAATTGTAGTGAAGCATGGGTCACCTGCCGGAATCATTCTAAAAGATGCGGTTGAGTCTTCCTTTGATTTAATTGTGATGGGGAGGAAACGTTCTCTTGGAGGATCTGGAATTGTTTCTAGTCATATCGCACGAAAAAGTCCTACTTCAATCTTATTTGTGACCCAGAATATGAATCCTTCTTTAAGGAACATCCTGGTTCCCGTAGACTTTTCGGAACATTCTTCACTTGCTACTCATGCTGGAGTGAATATTGAAAAGCATTCGAATGCCAAGTTATCTTTAATTAATATTTATGACGTTCCTCTCGGCTATTATAAAATGGGAAAGACCTATGAGGAATTTGCAGAAATTATGGAAGGTCATGCGAAGAATGATTTCGAACTATTTCTTAAGTCAAATGAGCTAGACACTAAATACCCATGCCACTTCACTGTCAGAGGATCGAATTCTAAGATTGATATCGTTTTTGAACATGCACTTGAATCCAGAAGTGATTTAATTATCATCGGTTCACAGGGCAGAACAAATGCCTCAGCTGTTTTACTTGGGTCATTTGCTGAGAAAATGGTTTTTAGAGATACCGATATTCCTGTGCTGATTGTAAAAAAAGAAGGAGAGAACATGTCCCTCCTTCAAGCGTTGCTTTCGTTATGATATTGTGAAGATTAACTCTGATCTCGTTTTTTAATCATTGTTAAAATCGTGGCAATTGCTACTGTTTCTCCTGTTTCGTCATAGACATCTACTAGAAACTTCACTATACCTTTTGCGATATCATCTTTCTTCTCCTGGTCTACTTTTTCTTTCACGCTGCACCGTACACCAATCGTCATTCCCGGGTATACCGGCTTGGTAAATCGACATTCTTCGAGACCATAATTCAATAATACCGGACCTTTTTTTGCTTGAACGAAAAGACCTGCTGCTGCCGATAGTATGAAGTAGCCATGCGCTACCCTTCCTTCGAATGTGGTTCCCTCCAAAGAAGTAACATCGGTGTGGGCATAGAAGTGGTCCCAGCTTACATTGGCAAACGTGACAATATCACCTTCAGTAATGGTTCGTTTTGCTGTAATGACAGTATCACCAATTTCCAGATCTTCGAAATACTTAGAAAATGGATGCGTCTCAGTATCCTTATAGGCTCCACCATACTGGTATTGCTGCGTGATTTCAGTCAACGTTGTTGGAGAACCCTGAATCGCTGTGCGTTGCAGGTAGTGCATTACACCACGCTTTCCACCCATCTCTTCACCACCTCCGGCACGTCCTGGACCACCGTGTACCAGTTGTGGCATAGGAGAACCATGGCCGGTTGATTCTTTTGCACAATCTTGATTTAAGACCAAGATTCGTCCGTGGTGAGTCGCAGCTCCTACCACATATTCTCTGGCCAGTTTATCATCAGCAGTGGTAATGGATGAACAAAGTGATCCTTTCCCTTTCTTGGAAATAGCGATTGCTTCATCCATCGTTTTGTATGGAAGAATGGTACTCACCGGACCAAACGCTTCAATGTTGTGTACTTCTTCGGTATTCAATGGGTTTTGATTGACAAAAAGCATTGGCGACATAAACGCGCCTTTTTTCCAGTCCGCACCCATGGCTTCACCTACATTATCCATTGAACCATACACTAATTCAGAGGTTTTTGCCAATTCTGCAACACGTTTTGTTACTTCTTCCAATTGCTCTTTACCGGCAAGTGCGCCCATACGTACGCCCTCTACATCAGGGTCGCCGATTGTGGTTTTTTCAAAGGCTTTGCCTAAAGCAATCTGTACATCTTCAACCAATTTTTCCGGAACGATGATTCTTCGAACCGCTGTACATTTCTGACCGCATTTTACAGTGATTTCTTTTCGAACCTCTTTGATGAATAAATCAAATTCCGCTGTGCCCGGCACTGCATCTTCACCAAGCACTGCACAATTCAGCGAGTCTGCTTCCAGGTTAAATGGAACGGAGTTTTCCACAATCTGAGGAAGTGTTTTGAGTTTCTTACCCGTGTCAAAGGAACCTGTAAATGTGACCACATCCTGAGAGTCCACATGATCCAAGATACCATTGCCATATCCGGCCACAAGTTGAAGAGCTCCTTCCGGAAGTATTTTGGCATCAATGATATCTTTTACCATTGCCTCAGTGAGGTAACAAGTTTGCTCTGCCGGTTTGATGATGCATGGCATCCCTGCCAGCCAGTTTACAGCGGCTTTTTCCAACATTCCCCAGATTGGAAAGTTGAACGCGTTAATGTGCACAGCAACCCCATCTTTAGGAACCATGATGTGATGACCAACAAATGTCCCTTCCTTGGAAAGACCAACAGTATCACCATCTACGTGATAGGGAAGGTCCGGGAACTGTCTTCTTAAAGAAGCATTGGAAAAAACGTTACCAATTCCTCCTTCAATATCAATCCAGCTATCGACTCGTGTGGCACCAGTAGCCTTACTTACCTGATAAAACTTTTCTTTATTGTCAAGTAGGTGAAAGGCAAGGGCCTTTAACATAAGTCCTCGCTCTTGAAAGGTCATTTTTCTCAACGCAGGATTTCCCACATTTCTAGCGTGATCGTAGGCATCCTTAAAATCAATTCCTTCGATGGTATGAGCTGCCACAGGGTCTCCGGTGATGGCATGATGAAGTACCTCACCGTCTCCAGCACCTTCCATCCATTTTCCAGCTATGTAATGTTTTATTTTGGGTATTGACATGTGTTATTCATTCTAGGTTCAGACGTAAAGTTAAGCAGATATAAAAAGCTTGCTTAACTAAATAGGCCATGTAGTTCCGTATCAATTTTGAAGACAATGTCTGAGAAATCTTCTGTGTTTTTCACAAAATCGATTTCAGACACATCTATGATTAAGAGTTTTCCTACATCGTAATTATTGATCCAGTTTTCATAGTGTTCATTCAAGCCTTTCAGGTATTCAATGCGAATTAGATTTTCATAGTCTCTGCCTCGTGTTTCTATGTTTTTCACCAGCTTGCTAATATCTGATCTTAAATAAATAAGTAGGTCAGGTGGCTTAACAAACTCGATCATGGAATCGAATAGTGCTCGGTAATTACGATAGTCACGCTCTTTGAAGAATCCCTGTTTGTAAAGACTTTCTGCGAAAATGTAGGCATCTTCATAGATGGTTCGATCCTGGATGATCGTTTTCTCCCCTGCTCTTAATTTGTTAATCTGCTCAAAGCGGCTGTTCAGAAAGTAAACCTGGAGGTGAAATGACCACTTGTGCATGTCTCCATAAAAATCCTGGAGGTAAGGATTGTCTTCTACTGACTCGAATTCGGCCTGCCATCCATAGTGCTTTGCAAGCATTTCAGTAAGAGTTGTTTTACCTGCTCCAATATTGCCGGAAACGGCAATGTGCATGTTTTTATCCTTCATGTAATAGCAATCGTCTTAATTCTTTGTTTCGTTCCAGGTTTTATATGCAGCTGAGGCTACTGGTCTGTTTGGCTCAATTTCCGTCAGGGGTTCACATTCCTTCAAGGTATCGTAACACTCTTTTGGAAGCTGCTGGTATAATTTGGTTCCTTCCGTTTTCCAGGCAATCATCTCATCGCTAACATCTTTAATTTTTTTAGCAGGATTACCAACGATCAAACTTCGGGGTGCGAAGATAGAATCAGCCTTGATAAAGGCAAGCGCTCCAACGATGGATTCATCACCAATCTCCGAATTGTCCATAATTACTGCATTCATACCCACAAGTACATTTCTTCCAATATTAGCTCCATGAACAATAGCTCCATGTCCAATATGCGCACTTTCTTTTAGTGTAATTGTTATTCCCGGAAACATGTGAATGGTGCAGTTTTCCTGCACATTACATCCATCTTCAATCACTATTCGTCCCCAGTCACCGCGAATAGCTGCTCCTGGTCCTACATAAACATCTTTTCCAATGATTACGTCACCGGTTACGGCTGCCAAAGGATGAATAAATGCAGATGGGTGTACGACTGGTTTGAGTTTGTTGAAAGAATAAATCATTTGGTAAAGTATTTCTGCTGTCTACAAAGAAATCATGTTGTCTGCAAAAAAGTAATTTCAGTGTACATCTACAAGAACTACTTTGGTCGCAAATATTCACTAACCATAAACAATTATGAAAAAAGTTATTTTAAGTATTTGTACAGTTGTATTCTTCGCTTACACTGCTACCGCTCAATTTCACTTCGAGTTAGGACCTAATTTTAATGTCCCACAGGGCGATTTTGGTGATGCCTATGATTTAGGAATAGGGTTCTACATTGAGCCAAAATATGCTTTCAATGAAAACATTGATTTAGGATTAGTCCTTGGTACCAATGGTTTTGCTGGTGCAGACCTGGGGGGTCAATCCTATGGAGCTACCTCAGCTCTCGTGGTTCTTCCTACAGGTACATATCGGTTTTCAACAAGCAAGGTTACTCCATATGCTGGCCTGGGTCTTGGGTTATATAGGTTTGATGGTGCCGAAGTGTCAGTTGCCGGAGGAGGATCGGTGGAAACTGAAGGTGAAACCAAATTCGGCTTTGCGCCTCGAGCAGGAGTTTATTTGGGACGGATGAATTTAGGGGCAGCCTATAATATTGTAAGTGATGCGAACTATTTGCAAATAAATTTGGGTGTTAGGATCCTAAGTAGAGATTAAAAACAACTAAACACTAAGAAAAGGGGCGTTGGCCCTCTTTTCTATCTTTAGAATTGAGGGTTTTAGAGATTAGGCTGCTCTAACGTTAAAGCCCAATCTCAATGAAATGTCTTCTATTTCTATTATTCATTTTAAGTTTTGTCAATACATCATTTTGTCAATCTTATTCTAGAGGATTTCAACCACACCCTAAGCGCACATTTCACCTAGAATTAGGTACGGGAATCGTAACGTCTGACGGTAGATTCGGTGGTGGATACTCAATTGAGCCTCAATATACCTTTGCCAATAATGTTTCCATAGGATTCGAATTAAGTCATAGAAACTTTCAGCTAGGTAATTCAAATGAGCCGCATAAGGTCAATTCTTTCTCACCCTCGATTCAAATAAAAGGTAGAAGCAATAAGATTGCTCCCTTCATTGGTGGAAGGATTGGGTATTTCAAAGTCTACGATATTGACGATACAGAACCATCTTCCTTTGGTACTATGGGAGCTTCATTAAATTATGGTATGTATGCTTGGGTAGTCAAGTTAGGCATGGAAGCATCGTTTTATGAGCCATATGGAGGGTCTCTATTTCTTTATATTAAGATTAGGATTTAATCTATGCTTTTTCCAAAATAACTGCATACCCCTGACCTACGCCAATACACATGGTGCAAAGCGCATATTTCTTGCCAGTTTTTTGAAGTTGCAAAGCTGCGGAATGTGTGATTCTTGCTCCGGTCATTCCCAATGGGTGGCCAATTGCTATGGCACCCCCATTTGGATTGATACGTTCATCGTCATCGGCTAGCCCTAAGGATCGTGTACATGCCAAAGACTGAGCGGCAAACGCTTCGTTTAGTTCGATGATGTCCATTTGATCCAAAGTAAGTCCCGCTTTCTTTAGCGCCATCTTTGAAGCCTCGACCGGGCCAATCCCCATAATGCGTGGCTCAACACCGACAACACCTGAAGAAACGATTCTTGCCAGTGGTTTTAAGTTGTGATTGCTAACACCCTCCTCAGATGCCACCAATACTGCTGCAGCACCATCATTTAAGCCTGAAGAGTTTCCCGCTGTTACCGAGCCATCCTTCTTGAACGCAGCTCGCAGCTTTCCAAGTATTTCTATTGAAGTGGTTGGTTTTACAAATTCGTCTTTATCAAAAATGATAGGATCTGCTTTCCGTTGAGGGATTTCTACCGCTACAATCTCTTCGTTTAATCTTCCGTTTTTCTGAGCTTCTGTTGCTTTCATTTGAGACCTGAAAGCGAAGGCATCCTGATCTTCTCTGCTGATCTTATGAAGTTCCACAAGGTTTTCGGCAGTTTGTCCCATTCCATCAGTGCCATAGAGTTCCTCCATCTTAGGATTAATGAATCTCCACCCAAAACTCGAATCATACATCTTAGCATCCGTTCCGAAAGGTTTCGCCGACTTAGAAATCACCCATGGACCCCTCGTCATATTTTCTACTCCACCTGAAATGAAAAGATCACCATCTCCTGATTTTATAGCCCGATTAGCGTGAACGATTGCAGACATACCTGAAGCACAAAGCCTGTTCACTGTTTCACCAGGAATAGAGAAGGGCAGACCGGCTAGCAAAAGAGCCATTCGAGCAACATTACGATTGTCTTCACCCGCTTGATTGGCACAACCCATGATTACTTCATCGATGGCTTTTGGATCAAGATTCGAATTTCTACTCATCAACTCCTTAATGACTAAGGCAGCCAAATCATCAGTTCGTACCGCTGAGAGCGTCCCTCCAAAATTTCCAATGGGTGTTCTAATTCCGTCAATGATGTATGCTTCTTTCATTTTTTGGGTGTTTATTGTTGCGCAAATATTCAGTCTTCTTTTGTACCAACCAATTAACCACATTACTAATTGAGAAATTCCTTTGTGGCCGATGCTTCATACTTTAATTTTGCCGGAATTTGTTTTAACCCGAATTCTTCAATAGAAATATTTCTTGTATGGTGAAATATTCTATTGAAAAATGATGAAAAAATTCTTACAGAAATTTTTGTCAGGGTTACCCAGACAAAGCGAAGCTTTCGTCTGTCTGCTTGCAGGTCAGATATTTTGTGAAATATGGGTAACCTGATTAACTCACAGGAAACACACTCATCCTATGCCAAAGAATCCAAACATTAAATCCATCTTAATAATCGGAAGCGGTCCCATCATCATTGGTCAGGCCTGCGAATTTGATTACTCGGGCTCTCAAGCTTCCAAATCACTTCGTGAAGAGGGAATTGAGGTAACGTTGATCAATTCCAATCCGGCAACCATCATGACTGATCCGGTGACTGCTGATAACATTTACCTAAAACCTCTCACAAAACAATCCATCCGTGAAATATTAGAGGAGCACCCACAAATCGATGCGGTACTTCCAACCATGGGAGGACAAACAGCACTGAATCTTGCGATAGATTGTGATAAAGCCGGAATCTGGGAAAAATACAATGTCCAAATGATTGGGGTGAACATTGATGCGATCGAAACTACAGAAGATCGAGAGAAATTTCGCCATAAGATGATTGAATTAGGAATAGGAGTGTGTGAAGGAGAAACAGCCACTTCATTCCTGAAGGGTAAGGAGATTGCTCAAGAAATCGGATTTCCATTGGTAATACGTCCATCGTATACACTAGGTGGTTATGGAGGCGGATTCGTCAATTCTGCGGAAGAATTTGATAATGCATTGAATGCTGGTCTTCAGGCCTCTCCGATCCACGAAGTATTGGTGGAGCAGAGTATTTTAGGATGGAAGGAATATGAGTTAGAGCTCCTTCGTGATAATCTTGGCAATATCATTATTATCTGTTCGATTGAGAATTTTGACCCAATGGGTGTACACACCGGCGATTCAATTACGGTTGCACCTGCTATGACACTTTCTGATACAGTTTATCAGAAAATGCGTGACATGGCCAAGAAGATGATGAATGGCATTGGTCATTTTGCTGGAGGGTGTAACGTGCAGTTTTCAGTCAATCCGGATACTGAAGATATTATTGGTATTGAGATCAATCCTAGGGTTTCCAGGTCTTCAGCACTTGCATCAAAGGCAACCGGATATCCGATTGCAAAGATTGCTGCAAAACTGGCGATAGGTTACAACCTCGATGAACTAAGTAATCAGATCACGAAAACTACTTCTGCATTTTTCGAACCAGCCATAGACTATACCATTGTTAAAGTTCCACGATGGAACTTCGACAAGTTCAAAGGGTCAGATCGAAAGCTAGGCCTTCAAATGAAGTCAGTAGGAGAGGCTATGGGCATAGGTCGAAATTTCCAGGAGGCGCTTCAAAAAGCTTGTCAATCATTAGAAATAAAAAGAAACGGACTGGGAGCAGATGGTAGAGAGGTGAAAGATCAGGAAACGATTCTTCACAGCTTAGAGCATCCTAGCTGGAATAGACTTTTTCACATTTACGATGCATTTAAACTTGGAATTCCATTCAAGACCATTCATAAACTTTCCAAAATCGATCCTTGGTTTCTAAATCAAATCGAGGAGTTGATCACGCTGGAGAAAGAAATTGAGAAGTATAAGGTTGATGATATTCCTAAGAGCCTTCTCATGGAAGCCAAACAAAAGGGATATGCGGATCGGCAGATAGCTCACCTGATGGGGTGCCTTGAAAGTGAGGTATATAAGAAAAGAAATGATGAGGGGATCAAACGCGTTTACAAGCTGGTAGATACATGCGCTGCGGAGTTTGAGGCTCAAACACCGTATTACTATTCCACTTTCGAGGAGGAAAACGAATCGAAGGTGACTGATAAGAAAAAAATCATCGTACTTGGTTCAGGTCCGAATCGGATCGGTCAGGGGATCGAGTTTGATTATTCATGTGTGCATGGCGTACTTGCAGCCAAAGAATGCGGCTATGAGACGATCATGATTAATTGTAATCCTGAGACTGTTTCGACAGATTTTGATGTAGCGGATAAACTCTACTTCGAGCCGGTCTTCTGGGAACACATTTATGATATCATACTGCATGAAAAGCCTGAAGGAGTAATCGTTCAGCTGGGAGGTCAAACAGCTCTTAAGCTTGCTGAAAAATTGGAGCGATACGGAATCAAAATACTGGGTACAAGCTTTGAGGCACTTGATTTAGCGGAGGCACGAGGAAGATTCTCAGATCTTCTAAAAGAAAACGACATTCCTTATCCATTGTATGGTGCTATAGAAAGCGCAGAGGAGGCAGTAGAGCTTTCGAAAGAATTAGGATTTCCTCTTTTAGTTAGACCTAGTTATGTGCTAGGAGGGCAAAGTATGAAGATTGTAATCAATGAGACGGAGCTGGAACAGCATGTCGTTGATATCATCAAAGACAAACCCGATGGAGAAATCCTACTGGATCACTTTTTAGAAGGAGCGATTGAGGCGGAAGCAGATGCTATTTGCGATGGAGAAAATGTGTACATCATTGGCATCATGCAGCACATCGAGCCTGCAGGTATCCACTCGGGAGATTCATACGCAGTGTTACCGCCTTATAATTTGGGTGATTTCGTGATTCGTCAGATTGAAGACTACACGAAAAAGATAGCTGTGGCACTTGAGACGGTAGGACTGATCAATATTCAGTTTGCCATCAAGGATGATAAGGTGTACATCATTGAGGCTAATCCAAGAGCATCGCGCACAGTACCATTCATTTGTAAGGCATATCGAGAGCCTTATGTAAACTACGCTACGAAAGTGATGCTGGGAGAAAAGAAGGTCACAGACTTTGATTTCAAACCTTATAAAAAAGGATACGCAATAAAAGAGCCGGTATTTTCATTCCATAAGTTTCCGAATGTGAATAAAGAGCTAGGCCCTGAAATGAAGTCTACTGGAGAAGCGATCTATTTCATTGATGATTTGATGGATGATTATTTTATGGAAATTTATGCTGAGCGAAACTTGTATCTAAGTAGATAAGTTAAATAGACATGCTGAAGATTGTTATCATACTTATCCTCATTGGATATGTTTTTTATAAGGTCACTTCCTTTGTTTTTTCAGGATTATTCAGTGGGTTCAACCGAAATCAGCAGTTTGGTAGAAATCAAACAAGCTACGGTAGTCGATCTAGAAAAGCACCGAATAGCAACCTGAATATTGACAACATCCCCAATAGCAATTCCAAAAAAGACGGTAATTACAAAGGAGGGGAGTATGTTGATTATGAGGAGATCAAATAATACCCGTTTTATCAATTATCATTTAGCTTTGCTAATTCACTGAGAAAGAATTCTATGGCGTGGTTTAAGCGACAAGACAAAGGAATACTTACAAAAACTGAAGACAAGAAGGAAGTACCTGATGGACTTTGGTATAAAACACCAAGTGGATCAATCATCCATATGCGTGAGTTGAAGAACAACTCCTATGTATGCCCGGACGATGACTATCATGTTCGCATTGGTTCAAAAGAGTATTTCGAAATATTATTCGATAATAATAAGTTCACAGAACTTGATCCTGATTTATCGTCTGGCGATCCATTGAAGTTTGAGGATACAAAGAAATACCCGGACAGAATAAATGCGACCCAAAAGAAAACCGGTCTTAAAGATGCAGTGCGTAGTGCTACAGGCAAACTGAACGGTGTTGATATCGTGATTGCCTGTATGGACTTCTCATTCATTGGAGGTTCTATGGGTTCGGTTGTAGGTGAGAAGATCGCACGAGCGATTGATTATTCCTTAAAGAAAAAGATCCCATTTCTGATGATTTCAAAATCAGGAGGTGCCCGAATGATGGAGGCTGGATTTTCCCTAATGCAGATGGCGAAAACATCAGCCAAGCTGGCGTTGCTTTCTGAGGCGAAAATTCCTTACATCTCCTTATTGACAGATCCGACTACAGGAGGCGTTACTGCTTCATATGCCATGCTAGGAGATTTTAACATCGCTGAACCAGGTGCTTTGATTGGATTTGCCGGCCCTCGGGTAATTCGTGAAACAATCGGGAAAGATTTACCTAAAGGTTTCCAAAGCGCTGAGTTTGTGTTAGATCATGGTTTCCTTGATTTCATTGTAGATAGGAGGCAGCTTAAGTCTCGACTTTCTACCTTATTGAAAATGCTGGATTAGGGCAACATTTTACCTAATCAAAGTGTTACCTCATCGAACATTAAAAAAGGTTCATATTTTGGGTGAATATGGAGAACTAGATAAACTATATTTGCCCTGATTTTTTAAATAAAAGGTTTTAGACATATGTCTTCAATTGTTGTTACTTCAATCATCGCCTTCACAGTATTAATTCTTTTATTGGTATTGATACTACTATTGGCACAATCCAAGTTGGTACAATCAGGTCCGGTTAAGATCACTGTAAATGGTGACTCGGAGAACCCGATGGTGACACAAGCCGGCTCAACACTCCTATCAACACTTTCCCAAAAAAGTGTATTCCTGCCATCTGCTTGCGGTGGGGGAGGTACTTGTGCCATGTGCAAGTGTAAAGTCATTGATGGAGGAGGAGATGTTCTTCCTACGGAGGTCGGTCACTTGAGCAGATCTGAGCAGAAAGAAAATGTGAGATTGGCATGTCAGGTGAAAGTGAAAAATGACATGGAAATCGAGATTCCTGAAGAAATTTTTGGAATCAAGAAATGGGAAGCAACCGTGGTTAGAAACTACAACGTTGCATCATTCATTAAAGAATTTGTGGTTGAGCTTCCGGAGGAAATGGATTACGAAGCTGGAGGATACATCCAGATTGAGGTACCAAAATGTGAAGTTGACTTTAAAGATATTGACATTACAGCTCACCCGGATGAGCACCCGGGTGCTCCTGATAAGTTTCAGTTAGAATGGGACAAGTTCGGTCTATGGGATCTCAAAATGAAAAATGATGAGACAATAGAACGTGCATACTCCATGGCTTCTTATCCTGCCGAAGGAAGAGAGATCATGCTAAATGTGAGGATTGCCACTCCACCTTGGGATCGAGCTAAAAATACGTGGATGAATGTAAATCCGGGAATTGCGTCATCATACATCTTCGGATTGAAGAAAGGTGATAAAGTGACAATTTCAGGTCCTTATGGTGAATTCTTCATCAACCCCTCAGAAGCTGAGATGCTGTATGTTGGAGGAGGTGCCGGAATGGCTCCAATGCGTTCACATCTTTATCACTTATTTAAGACGCTTAAAACAGGAAGAAAAGTTAGCTATTGGTATGGCGGTCGTTCCAAAAGGGAATTATTCTATCTGGACCATTTTTATGATCTTGAAAAGAAATTTCCAAATTTCACTTTCCATATAGTGCTTTCAGAACCTTTGGAAGAAGACAACTGGAAAGCGAAAGAAAGCATGGATGACGAAGGTGATGGGTTTACCGGATTTGTTCACCAGGCGGTTATCGACCACTACTTAAGTAAGCATGATCAGCCAGAGGAAATCGAACTTTATTTCTGTGGGCCTCCATTGATGAACCAGGCAGTTCAAAAAATGGGAGAAGATTTTGGAATCCCTGATGAAAACATCAGATTCGATGATTTCGGAGGGTAATTAACAAGAAAAAACTAAGGTAAGCCTCACTTTTTAAGTGGGGCTTTTTTGTTTTTGGCGTGTCAAGGCTAGGTGAATTGCTTAGATAAATACTCGTATTTCTCAGTCTTTAAAAAGAGCGAGTATTTATGAATTTTGTATAAGTAAAAATTAAAAACGCCTATAGTCATGCTAAAATTCGCCCTAATTCTTGCAGTAGCTTTGTTTGGAACAAGTGCTACTGATACTAGCAAAAACATTAAAACGTTACCAAGTATTGAGTTCTCTCAGTCTGCAATAGACTTTGAAAGTGGTCAGCCTGTATTTACCGATGAGACAAAAGCAATTCTTAAAACAGCCAATCTGGAAGATGTTAGAGTTGTAATCAATGATCAGGTAGATCTAATTACAAACTCTGATAAAATCGAAATTTCATCTCTGATTGAACTATCTGAAGGAACTTATACCGTTCTACTTCAAGGGAAAGATTACGAGGAAACTTTCGGATTTACCATCCGATAAAACGAAATAACCAAAGAGCACAGGAGCCTCGCAATTTTGTGAGGCTTTTTTGTTTGTTGATTGTTTCATCAAGACCAACCATCATTTTCTGACTATACCTATCTTAGCTTCATGGACTTGAAGCTCTTTTTTAATCCCACGGAAATAGACGTAGATACCGATCCTTCTTCTTTTCAGTCTTCCATCTATATCAACAGACACAAGATGCCTGATCATGAGGGGATGGATATCGCATTAATTGGGTTAAGTGAATATCGAGGTGCTGATGAAGGTGCGGATACATCGTCAGCGGATGAAGTGAGGAAACAATTATACAAGCTTAAAAAGGGATTTGGAGACTATGCCATTGTTGATCTGGGCAATTTCCGAAATGGCCCTGCACTAGATGATACGTATTTGCGATTAAAAGAAGTATGTGCCTATTTGATGGAAAAAAGTATAATTCCGGTTCTTTTTGGCGGCTCTCATGACTTAGACCTGGGGCAATATTATGCTTATGAACCCTCAGATAAGCTAATAACAGTCCTAAATATTGACAACTCGATGGATTTTGATGATGATAAATCAGCATCAGAAGGTCACATCAGTAAGATATTTAAGCATAGTCCAAATTATCTGTTCAGCTATTATCAGTTAGCTTATCAGAGCTATCTGACTAATCAGAAATCAATAGAGCTTCTTGAAAAACTTTCGTTTGAGTCAGTGAGACTTGGGGTGGTCAAAGAAAACATCAAGGAGATGGAACCACTGGTACGAGATGCAGATATGATGACCTTTGATCTCTCTGCTATTCAGGCGTTTTATGCACCTGCAGCATCTGATGCAAAAGTATATGGACTGACAGGAGAGGAGGCATGTCAGCTATGCTGGTATGCGGGTCAAAATGAGAAAATGAGCTCAGTAGGTCTATATAATTATGATGCAGCTTTGGATTCAGAAGATCGAAAAACTGCTTTTGTAATGTCTACAATGGTGTGGTATTTCATTGAGGGTTACTATCATCGAAAAGGTGATAAAAACTTCAAATCCAATGATTACATGATGTACGAAGTACACCTGGGTGGGGAACCGGAGACAGTCAGGTTCTATAAAAGTAAGCTGTCAGAAAGATGGTGGATGGAGGTTCCAAATCCTGAAGCAGAGGGTCTTTTCAATAGAAATCGAATGATTGCTTGTAATTACAGTGACTATGATTTGGCACTTAAAGGAGAACTACCAGACCGATGGATGAGCTTCTACAATAAAGTCTGAAACTTATTTACCTGGGAGGCATGATGATCCACAATAGAATGTAAATGAGTATGGGGCTTCCTATACCGAATATTGTAATCAAAGCATAGGCAACTCGAACTAGGGTTGGATCCCAGCCAAGGTACTCAGCTATTCCGGCACATACTCCACCAAGTAATCGATCATTTGATCTGAAAAGTCGTTTTGTCATTTCCATTAATTCTTTAGTTTAAAGATGAAACTTTTTTACGAATTTCTGAAAAACTGATCTTTCCAATTTGGTCAATTAAGGTTTTGGGAGATGGCGAATCTGCAGTTTGTATTTTGGTTGGCTTACCATTGAAGTCTGCAGTATAAAGAGACTTTGCATTAAGCGTAATAAGACACGCTAACAGTATACCCAATAGAATAATTAAGGTACGATTTAGTCTAATATTTGTTCGGTTGGTTGCCATTTGCTCTTTAAAACACAAATGGTATGCCAGAGTTTTTAATTGCCTGTATAGCAGGTAGTTAACTCAAATGATAAAATTCCAACTGTGCATTTTTGCACAGTTTTTTCAGGCAGACTGAACACTATTTAAATACCTGTATTTGATCTTCGGGTACTTTTAAGTAGATCGTTTGGCCTTCTCCGACAGGGCATCTTTCGGTCTCCAGACTTATAAATTCATCGGTAGATTCATTGCCAATTCTAAGCACATCATGAGGACCTTTAAACTCTTTACGAATCACTGTTCCTGAAAGGTTATAATCATTTTCGTTAGAGATGAGGATATTTTCCGGCCGCATAAATAATTGAATATCATCCGATCGATCACTCTTGAAGTTTAATTCTCCGAAAGAAGTCCTTACCGTGTCTTTTTCCGTATTCCTGCCTTTGATGATGACACTTGCTCCGAAAAATTCTGAAACGTATGGAGATACAGGGTTCATATATACATCAGACGGTGTTCCTTCTTGTTGGATCTCACCATTTCGCATTACTACAAGCCTGTCGGCAATGAGAAAAGCATCTGACGCCTGATGACTGACCAAAATAGTCGTAATTTCAAGTTTTCTTAGCAGGTCAAATATCTCCTCTCTGATTTTTGTTTTCAGTAGCTCATCCAAGCTGCTAAAAGGCTCATCCAAAATCAATAGCCTGGGGTTAATTGCAAGAGCACGAGCAAGTGCTACACGCTGTTGTTGACCACCGGAAAGTTGATGAGGAAATCTTTTGTGGAGACCTTGGAGTCCGGTCATCTCCAGTAATTCATTCAGTTTGCTACTCGTTTGGTCTTTTTTCTTAAGTGCGTAGAAAATATTCTCTTTTACATCCAGGTGAGGAAAAAGCGAAAGGTTTTGAAAGACGAATCCAAATTGTCGTTTTTCAGGTTTCCAGTGAGTAATGTCTTCACCTTCAAGAAGAATATTTCCGGAATCAGGAAATTCTAAACCTGAAATGATTCGCAGCAAAGTGCTTTTGCCACATCCACTTTCGCCTGTCAGAGATAGTATTTCTCCTTTTTGTATCCCGAAAGAGACATCTTTAAGCACATCGTTTTTTCCGAACGCTTTATTTATTTGTTCTACTCTCAGGTTCATTTTCTGTGAAGAATTCTATTTAGATAATACACAGGGATTGCGCTGGCAAAAATAATGAGAAGACTGGCGGAAGCAGAACGTGGAGCCATTTCATCTTTTGCATACTGAAATGCATTGGTAGCCAGTGTTTCATAATTGAACGGACGTAAGAGCAAAGTTATAGGTAGCTCTTTGGCAACATCTACAAACACCATTATTAAAGAACCGATGAGTACAGGTTTTAGTATTGGGATATGCACTTTGATTAGATTTCTAAAAGTATTACTTCCTAAAGAGACAGCAGCATCGTCAATTTGTTTGGGGATTTTATCAAAACCTGATTCTATTGACCCGTATCCCACTGCAAAGAAGCGTACGGTATAACCGAATATAAGTGCCATAATCCCTGAATAAATCAAATTAGGGTTTATGTATAGAATAAAGGCAACTATTCCAATAGCGATGACCGCACCCGGCATGGCGTAACCGAGCATTGGGAGTTTGGAAGTCGTTTTCCTCCATCCCTTTTTATTAATGAGTCTAAAGGTGTATGTGAGCAAAATAGAAAGAATCACAACAATTCCGCTGGAGAGTGCTCCGAGAAGTGCCGTATTTCCTGCTAGTTCAATTAGTTGCGCCCAAATATCATTGGAGTAAGCCAGTATAAACCACCACGTCAATTGACTGACAGGAATAATGAATCCGGCTAAAACCGGCACCAGGCAAAGACTGAAAATAAGCCATTTTCTTTTAGGCCTGATTTTGGAAAATTGTCGTTCCGATTTATCATGTGTTAGTTTTTTCTTACTGTTCGCACGGAATTCGATAATAAGTAAGATCACCACAAAAATGAGAACAACAACTGAAAGAAAAATTGCAGTAGATAGATCACCAAGTGCGAGCCAAGACCTAAAAATACCAACGGTAAATGTGGGAATGCCAAAATAGGAGACAACTCCATAATCGTTTAGTACTTCCATGATCACTAAAATAAGTCCGGCAAAAATGGCCGGCCAGGAAAGCGGAAGAACTACCCGAAAAAATGTTTTTTCAAGCGTCTGTCCCAATGATCTTGAAACTTCAATAAGAGATGCTGATTGAAGTAAAAATGCACTTCTGGATGTAACGTAAACATACGGATAGAGCACTAAACTCATGATAATAATAGCTCCACTATGATTCATTACATCGATGTAGATATCTGATCCTATCCAGCGAAAGAAAATACGTAATGGACCGGCATAGTCAGTAAGTCCTACATATGCTATGGCATTAATAAATGTCGGAATAGCAAGCGGTAAGATGAGGATCCATTCAAAATGTCTCCTAAAAGGAAAGTCAAAAACGGTTACAAACCAGGCGGTGGCAACACCAATTGTCAATGTCAGTATGGATGTGCCAATAACTAAAATAGATGTGTTCCAGAGATAGAGTGGCAGTAGGTTTTTGGTGATGTGAAGCAGGTTGGAGGTGTCGAGCATAAATGAACGACTCGCCACAAGAACCAGTGGTAGCAATATCGCTGCTAATACCAGGTTTGTGGCGAGTCGCCAAAAAAGATGTCTTGGACGTTTAATTCCAGCCAGCTTCATCAAATACTTTTATCGCCTCATCCAGTAGTTCAGGGTTTTTAGCGTAATCCAAATCATCAATTTTGAAGTCTCCCCATGCAGCAACGGTGGAGTCAGGTGCTACATTCTTATTTACAGGGTATTCAAAGGAGTTTGACGCGTAAAATTTTTGAATATCATCACTTGTCATGTACTCAATGAATTTGATCGTATTCTCTTTGTTTGGAGCATATTTGGTAACACCGATTCCACTAATATTAATGTGACCTCCGCGCCCTTCTTGATTTGGGAAATAGATGCCAACGCTTTGTCCGGCTTTCACTTCTTCCGGGTTATCAGAGTTTAATAGCAGCCCTACGTAATAAGTATTTACAACAGCAATATCACCGATACCGGATGCAATTGCTTTTATTTGATCTCTGTCTCCACCTTTAGGATCACGAGCCATATTAGCAACAATTCCATTTGCCCATTCTTTTGCTGCTTCTACACCATTTTCATGTATGATAGATGAAAGAAGTGACTGGTTATAAGAGCTGCTAGAAGATCTTATAAGAATTTTATTCTTCCATTTTTCATTCGCCAAATCCTCATAAGTAGATAATTCGGAAACATCAACATCGTCTTTGTCATAGGCAATTACACGCGCTCTGTATGTAAGGGCATACCAGTTTTTATCCGGATCAATGAAGCCCTCTTTATGATTGGTGTTTGCATCTACTGGCTGAAGTAATCCCATAGATTTAGCTCTGTTTAATTTAGCTGCATCCACAGTGATAAGAACATCCGCAGGAGAGTTTTCTCCTTCCATTTCTAATCTGCTGATAAGCTCATCAGCACCCGCTTTTACCAGGTTAATTTTGATTCCTGTTTCTTCGGTAAAACGCTCAAAGGCTGCCTTGTCAGCATCATAATGCCTGTGTGAGTACACATTTAAGACTTGCTCTGAAGATGTATTTTCCTGTTTGTTTTCCTTAGGGCCTGTACAGGCAATCAGGGAGGTGATAAATATTAGAATTATATATCTCATAGTGTTTTTTTGTGCAAATGTAATTATTTAGAATCAATCTAAATAAAGAAAAATGGACATAAAAAAAGGTACCTCCTCCGAGGCACCTAATCACCTAATCACACTGCTGAACGCATTGTTTTTTTAAAAGAATTAACTCACCAATTAACTCTTTGTTTCTTCTTATTGAAGTGAAATAATTCTGTAATTATTTCTTTACAAATAGACTAATAGAATAGTGCTTTGCATCTCGGTACAAATGATGAATTTGATTTAGTTAAAATGCTTATGCAGTTGAGATCATCCGATCTAATTCTGATTTCTTCATTGTTTCCCATTAAATTAGGTATTAACTCATTATCTATAACCCAGCTATTTTGGATAATCAAATTAACGTTCAGCATCACAATGTATTGGATAATACGCCCTTTGGAGTAATCCAGGTAGACAAGGGTGGCGGTATTATTTATGCAAATAAGTCAGCTTTAAAATTGCTGGAGGTATCGAAAAGTGAATCCTTGATTGGAGCCCACTATGAATCCTATGACTGGACGCAATTTGATGAAAACGAGAAGCCACTTAAGGCTTCTGATCATGCACTCTATGAAGCACTAAAGAAGGAGAAAGTTGTTACCTCTAAAATTCAGGGCATTGATATTGGAGGAAAAACCAGGTGGTTTTCAATAAATGCATCCCCTGTTTATGACGATAAGCAATTAGTTGGAGCAGTTTCCCATTTTGCTGATATCACACAAAAGGTTGAGGAAGAAAAAAAACAGAAGGAAGAGGCTGCCAGGTATAAGATTTTGGTTGAAAATATCAATGGTGTTGTTTGGGAGACTGAAGTTGGGACGGATACTTTTTCATACGTAAGCCCCAAAGCAAAGCAGCTATTGGGATTCCCAAAGACTGAATGGTTTACTCCTAAGTTTTGGCAATCGAGAATTCACGCAGAGGATAAAGAGCGTGTTATTTCCTATGAAGAAAGTAAGGTAAAAGATGTCGATAATTATCAGCTGGAATACCGGATGGTTCGTAAAGACGGTAAACTTATTTGGGTAAGGGATCTGGTTGAGGTTGTAAAAGATAACAACAAGCCTGTCAAACTGAGAGGCATCACATTGGACATCACAGAGAGCAAAACTTCAAGAATACAGCTTAGGGAGACCAAACAGCGCTATCAGCGAATGATATCAGAAGCTCCTTACGCTATTACGATATATGACGCTAAAGGACTTCTGGTTGCAGCGAATGCAAAATGCGAGGATTACTGGTTGGTAAACTTGAAAGAGTATATAGGGGAGTTTAACATTTTTGAAAATGACATTTTCACCAAGGAATCTCAACTAGAGGAAATAAAGCGAGCTTTCGAAGGAAAGAGTGGAGAACTGACTGCTCCAGTGGAGCTCACACATGCAAAAATTAAGAAACACTTTCGGATTAAATATTATCCATTATTTGATGCTGAAAACACCCTTGAAAATGTAATCTACATAACAGAAGACATCACTGAGTATGTAGAAACTAGTGAACAAATTCAGAAAGAGGAATCTCTAAAGCAAGGGATTTTAGATGCCCTTGATGAAGCAATTTTAGTGATCGATTCTGAAGGAAATGTCATCAACGTCAACGAGAAACTGAAAACCTACATAAGAAAACAACCTTATT
The DNA here is from genome assembly GCF_965228795.1 of Ekhidna sp. Classification (GTDB taxonomy): domain Bacteria; phylum Bacteroidota; class Bacteroidia; order Cytophagales; family Cyclobacteriaceae; genus Ekhidna. The sequence goes on along the minus strand of NZ_OZ245839.1, from coordinate 3,967,246 downwards.
CTGACCTGAAAATAGGCACTTCATTATTCAACTTTATCCAATATCTGGATAAGGATGACTATCTCAAAAACGGTCTCAGGTCCATTCTGAATGAGGAAATAAAAGTCATCGAACATGAGCTGAAAATGGCTGATGGAAAGTGGTATAATTTAAGAGCGACCTGTCTCGAAGAACCATTTGGAGCTGTTATTACCTGGCAAAATATCAATACCAGAAAAGAGATCGAGATGGCTCTTGAAAAGTCATTGAGAAAATACCGAAACATTTACAACAAAGCTCCGGTCATGATGCACTCCATTAATGAAAAGCTGGAAATTATTAGTGTTAGTGATTATTGGCTTGAAAAAATGGGCTATGAACGAAATGAAGTAATTGGAAAGACACCTATTGACTTCCTCTCAGAAGATTCCATGAGATCTATAGCAACCAATCTCAAAAACCTCTTCTCTGAGGGGTATGTCAGGAACGTGGCATATAAGTACAGAAAGAAAAACGGCGAGGAGATAGATGTCTTGCTTTCAGCTGTCGCGGAGTATGACGATGATGGGAAATTCGAACGCTCAATTACCGGCATGCTTGATGTGACGGATCTTAAAAGAGCAGAACGAAAACTTCAGGATAGTCAGTTCAAGCTGCTTGAATCCCAACGGATATCCAAAATCGCCAACTATGAATACGAAGTGGCAACCGGCTACTTTGAACCATCTGAAGAAATGATTTCGATGATGGGGTTATCTAAATCAGATCGACAATTATCTGTAATTGAAAAACTGATACATCCTGAGGATATAGATGAGTTTGCTCGAAAGCTCGAAAGAAGCATTAAGGATGGGAAAGACTTTTTCCATATCTATCGAATCATACATCTGAAAACAAGAAAAACAAAGTGGATTTCCGGAAGAGGGAAGATGATCAAAAATGAAAAGGGAGAAGTGGTCAGAATGATTGGGACTGTACAGGATATCTCTGAACAGAAGCATGCTGAACAGAAAATTCGCAAATTGACTGACAGGGTTTTACTTGCAACGGAGATTGCCAACCTGGGAGTTTGGGAATACGATAGGGAAAAAGATGAAATATTCTGGGAAGACCAGATGTACAATATTTTTCCTAATGCTAATGAGCCGCTGCAGTTATCGGAGTTAAAAGATTATTTCTTCGACGAAGGGCAGGAGCTAGTGCATTCAAGTCTGGAAATGATCAAGAAAGGAGTGAATTTCCTGGAGTCAGAGGTTCAAATCAAAATCGTAGATGATGTCAAGTTTTTGCGAGCTTTCACACGGGTCTTGAGAGATCATAAGGGAAAGTTGAAGGGGATGGTTGGGGTAGTATATGATATCACCATTGATAAGAAGCTACAGAATCAACTGGAAAGCTCTCTGGAAGAGAAAAATATTTTAATAAAAGAGGTGCATCATCGAGTTAAAAACAACATGCAACTCATCTCATCGATATTGGCCTTAAAATCTTATGAGCTTGAAAATGAAAAAGCGAAGGCAATTTTTGAGGAGATTAATGACAGAATTAAAGCCATGGCGGTTATCCATGATAAGCTGTATACATTCTACAATGTTTCTGAAATTAACCTTTCTGAATATTTGAATCATATTGCAAATGAACTTCACATTATCATGTCGTCATCCAACTTTTCAATTGAGGTAATATCTGACCAGATAGTTCTTGATGTTGAAAAAGCGCTTTTAATCGGGTTGATGGTTAGCGAGATGGTCGGAAATGCGGTTAAGCATGGATTTAAGAAAATGGAAAAAGGTGAAATAAAAATCCTTTTCACAAAGAAGAGTGGTGAACACCTGCTAAGGGTAATTAATAATGGCGAACAACTAACACCTGACGTTTTAAATAAGTCTACAGGTTTAGGAATTTCATTGATAAAAACATTTGCTAAGCAGCTTGGAGGAATTGTTGAAGTAGATGAAGAAAATGGATTTAAAACTAAATTCTAAATGAGGCAGAGTATTCTATCAACATCTGGATGAGGCCACTAGTGGTTTTAGAGCCTGCCTTACGCATTATATTTCCTTTGTGCGCATTTACTGTTCGCACACTCAGATCAAGCTTCTCAGCGATTTCTTCATTCGTCATGTCTTTCATCATCAGTGAAAGAATCTCATTTTCTCTCTCTGTCAATGATGCAATACGCTCAGCAATTTCATTGGTCTTATTGGAAAAGAGCATCGAAATCATAGCTTCATTGTAAAAAATGTCTTTATCCAAAGCTGTCTTAACTGTCTTCATGATTTCGGAAGCTTCCATAGAAAATGAAATCACTCCGTTTACGTCATATCTGCTGGTATACTGAATGAGTTTGGGTTTGATCTGGTTTGCATATAGAACGATAGGCACATTGGCTTCCAGCTCATTGAGCTCCTCGGGCAAAACGGTTTCAGTGTCTACTACGATTAAGTCTAGATTATCTCGAAAGTCAGGAGCCAGTGCACATTGATCAGGATACACTTCATCAATGAGTAGAAAAAGGTAGTTTGGAAAAGAAGTATTTTTAGATAAGATAAAAACGTGCTTCATTTATCGGCGGATTCATGACAGTTCAAATTGTAATATCCTACAATTTCTTATAAATTCGGATTAATCGGCCTGAAAGCTATGGGAAAAATTTTAGTTGCAGAAGATTCTTTAATTGTAAATCAACACATCAAACACGCGCTTGAATCAGGTAGTCATGAAGTAGTGTCTGTCTATTCAGGAAAAGAAGCAGTAGCAACGGCACGTGAAGAAATTCCGGATCTGATTTTAATGGATATTATGATGGAGACCAATTCGGATGGAATTGATGCTGCATTTGAAATCAAACAAGATCTGGATATTCCCATTATTTTTCTCACAGCATTGACCGATGAGCCAACCATTGAAAAAGCCAAATTTAGTTTGCCTTATGGCTATGTTGTAAAACCATTCAATGAGGCGGAGCTCCTATCAAATATTGATGTTGCGCTGTACAAGGCCCAGGCAGAGAAAAAAATTAAAGAGAATAGTGAGCTTTTTCAAGCCATTATAAACTCCATTGATAAAGCAATTTTTCTTTTGGATGCGGAAGGAAATATCAAGTACACAAACTCAATTGTAGAAAACATTACCTTTCGGCCTTTTGATCAACTAATGAATCAGAAAATATCTGATATCCTGGAGTTCCGTGATTACAAAACCAAAGAGGTGATGGAGGTCGTAGGAAAAGAAGATGTGTCTGGGTTAGAACTGGTTCTGGGAAAAGGAGAGCGAATATTTGGTGATTTTTACTCACACAATGTTTCTCTTGATGAAGAATACACCCTGTTCTTTTTCAAGGATATTTCTGAAAGGGTAAAAATGCATGAGTTCAATGAGGAAATGAAGAACCGAAGGCTCGTGTCATTTATAGAGGGCCAGGAAAAGGAGCGGGAGCGAATAGCCAGAGATCTACATGATGGAGTTGGTCAAGTAGCCAATATGATTAAGCTGGCTGTCAAGAAAGGAGATACAGGTCCGGGCCTTATTGATATGGTCGATCAGTTTTTGGATGAGATGCGAAAAGTAACTGATGGCTTGTTACCAACACTCCTTAGTGATTTTCCTATTGATGTTTGTGTGAGAAAAATTGTAGATCAAGCGAATAAATCATCCGATATCACTTTTGAATTTTATTCAGAGGATTTACCGGAGTTGGATATGAAGCATAAGGTGAATATCTATCGAATAGCTCAAGAAAACATTTCAAACATTATTAAGCATTCACAAGCTAATATTGCATCTATACAATTGTATGGATTTAAAAATCACCTTCAAATGACGATTGAAGACGATGGTATGGGGTTTGAGGTCGGTGATTACACGACAGATACTTCACATCACGGTATACAAAACATTTTGTTTAGAGCTCAGGTTTTGAAAGCAGAGTGTAATATTGATACACAAAAGGGGAAGGGAACATTCATCAGCCTAAAGATTCCATTTAATGAAAAAGACTAAATTATTTCTAGTAGAAGATCACGAACTTGTTCGAAAAGGTGTGAGAAGCATCATAGATCTGGATCAATCCATCGAGATTATCGGTGAATACGATCGCGCGGCAAAAGCAATTGAGTCATTGGAGCAGGGCAATACCCCTGACATCATTTTGATGGATATTTCAATGCCCGAGATGACAGGGTTGGAAGCAGCTAAGATAATTGGCGAGAAATACCCTGACCTTAGGATCATAATCCTCAGTATGTATAAGGATGAAGAATACGTGATGGAAGGCCTTAATTTCAATATTGCCGGTTATGTGGTAAAAGACAGTGTTGCTGATGAAATTTTGATTGCAATAGAGAAGGTGCTTGAGGGCGGAAAGTTTTTTAGCAGAGAAGTAATTGATACCGCATTGAATTCTTACAAGGAAATTAAAAAAGAGAAAAAGAAAGCGGATAGTGTTCAACTAACCAAGAGAGAACTGGAAGTGTTAAATGATATTTCTGATGGCTTAAAAAGCCAGGAAATAGCTGAAAAACTATTCATAAGTGAACGCACCGTAGAAGCACATAGAGGCAATATCATGAAAAAGCTCAATGCTAAAAACATGGCTGAACTCATAAAAAAAGCGATGAATCTCGGACTTATAAAGATCTGATTATTAGTGATTTTGCCTATTTAAAGAACCGTATTTACCATCTGACTATTTACAAGCTCTAAAAGTTATGTTTGAGTAATAAACTTGAGCATAAACCACCAGATTCTAACCTATTAAGAATAAAATGGTATGATATGATTGTAAATAGTACTCACCAAAAAATTGATGCATTACGGAAAATAATGCCGGATGGGTTCGTGTTTGTGCTTGATACCACTGATCGATCGTTTCTCTACAAGTCAAAAAATAGTCCTGATTGCGAACAGGTAGTCATATCCCTGGATAAAATACAGGGGATTGATTTACTCACTAAAAACAGATCCGCATATACCTACCAGGGAGACAATCAGATCATTAAACTTCAAAGAATCGGTGGACATACATTTCTAGGAATATGTGCACCTAAAAATAGTTTTTCGGAAGACAGACTCTCACTCGCGGATAATTACATCGTGTGATCACGCGGAGGTATTCGGAGGGATTATTTCATGATCCCTTAAAGGTTAAAATTCCGAATGAAAAGAATAAATCTACGATTCATTTTTATTGTTTTTTCACACTCGCTCAAAATGAATTTGGCTCGGCTTACAACAAAAAAAATCGATACTGACGCACCGATTCTTTTCATTCTTCGTGAACTCGGAGGGATTACTCATGCGCACATCCATACCGCACATCCCCTCGTGAATTCCACTGCGTTCCATTTCCGAACCCCAAGGGGTTCTCATCCCAAATCCCTATAAATAAAAAAACCAGCACGAGGCTGGTCTTTTAATTTATGTGAACTCGGAGGGATTCGAACCCCCAATCTCCTGGGCCGTAACCAGGTGCATTATCCAGTTGTGCTACGAGTCCTTTTAAAACTATACATCCTTTCGAACTCTCAATCTTCCCGACAGTATCGTCGGGATGCATTATCCTCCCGATAATTACCGCGAGTGCTACGAGTCGAACAGGAGCGCAAAAGTAACAATTATGCTTGAAAATTTTCGTTAGTGCTCCATGATTCTATCTTTGCCGAAATTTTTCACGCGCTTTTTTATCATTTAACATTCATTAAGATCAAAAACGGTGAAAAAGAACCTTCTTTGCAGTTATTAAAAAGAAATTTATGAAGTACCTATTAGGAGCATTGTTTAGCCTTTCACTATTAGTTGTAAGTGCACAGGAATTGAAGCGACCGGATATTCCGGGAGATTTGATGGTGGATGTAGGCTTTAATGTTTGGTCTTCCATGCCGGGTGATTTAGAAAGAAGTGTGTGGTCCTCTAAATCCATAGGGCTTTACTACTCTAAAAGAAAGGTATTGAGCGGTAAACTATCTTTTAATTATGGCGTGGGTCTCGGGCTTGAGAAAATGAGTTTGGGGGATACAGTCACTTTAGCAAGTAACTATTCTGATAATAATGATACTCCCAATAATCCGGATGATGATTTTATTAGACCTGTCGCACTAATAACGAATCCTGAAAATTTCGCAAAAAATAAATTAGCAACAACCTACCTTGACATTCCATTTGAGTTAAGGTTTCACCCACTTGGAACTGAAGATGGAGAGGGTTTATTTATAGGAGCTGGCGGTATTGTTGGTCTGAGATTGAATGCGCATACTAAATGGAAGTATGATAATAACGGTGAAACCACCAGACAAAAAATAGGCGGTAAGTTCAACCTAAATTCTTTCCGATATGGCTATCAGGTAAGAGCAGGCTTTAAGGGAGTGCACCTCTTTTACAAAAGGTATCTTTCAAACGTGTTCAATGATGAATTTGCGGACGGTTCAAATCCTGTAATGACAACAATCGGAATAAATGTAACCGGCTTCTAAAGAAATATCACGATGGTCAGGAAGCTATAAATAAATCCAAGAATAGCTCCCGTCCATACTTCTTTTGGCTGATGATAGCCTAGAAATAGCCTGCTAGTGCTGGTTAATCCAGCTGCGATGATGAGGCCATAAAAATACCATCCCAGATTTACTCCCATAGTTATCACCAGCGCACTTACAAATCCCACACCACTCCAGGTAGCAGTAGCATGGATGCTGATCTTAAACCATGTCGTAATCACCAATAGGAGAGCGATCAATACGGATACACCAATCATCACTGTCATGAATACAGGTCCCATTTGAAGTTTTTCTGCAAATAGATACGATGACGCAGCATAATAAAATGCAATGAATATAAAAGGTCGTAAGCGCTCTTGTCTTTTTGTTAGCTCAAGATTAGAGATATAGGAAAATGATCTTAACAGAAAAATACTCAGAGCCGGCATCAATGCGGTTGTGATAAAGATGACAAGTACGAATTGAGGAATAATCTGAGGCACTATCCTCGGAAAAAGCTCCGGAGCTTCTCTAAACAGCACAGCACTTAAATAGCTAGCCATTAGCAGTGGATGAAACACCACTGACGTTATCTTCATCAATATTTTCAAAGTTCCTTTCTGAGGCGAGCCACAGGTATATTTAATTGCTCCCTATACTTTGCAACCGTCCTTCTGGCGATATTGTAACCACACTCTTTCAGTGCTTTTTCCAATTTTTCATCCGATAGAGGTTTTGATTTATCCTCAGCTTCAATAAATCCTTTCAACTTACTCTTTACTTCCCTGCTGCTCACATCCTCTCCAGAATCAGTGGAAATTCCCTCTGAAAAGAAATACTTGAGAGGGAAAACACCAAATTCGGTTTGAACCGTTTTGCTACTTGCTACACGTGATATGGTGGAAATGTCCATGCCTATTCGGTCAGCAATGTCTTTCAATATCATTGGTTTTAGCTTGCTTTCATCACCTTCCAGGAAATATTCATACTGAAAGTCGATGATGGCTTGCATGGTATTAAGAAGTGTTTGCTGCCTTTGTCTGATGGCATCTATAAACCACTTAGCTGAGTCGAGTTTCTGTTTGATGAATGAGACAGTTTCTTTTAGTTTCTTGTCCTTCTTGTTGCTTTTATCATAAGCCTGTAGCATTTCAGAATACGAACGGCTTACTTTTAACTGAGGAGCATTCCTCGAATTCAATGAGAGCTCAAGTTTGTCATCATTATTCACTAAAATAAAGTCAGGGATGATGTACTGGGTCTTGACCATTTCGTCACCGGTACCTCCAGGCTTGGGATTCAACTTGGTAATTAAATAGATCGCCTCACGAAGTAAGTCCTCATTTTCAATGCCTAGTTTCTTAGAGATTTTATCGTAATGCTTTTTAGAAAACTCGTTGAAGCAATTGTCAATGATTCTTTGAGCTATCTGAACCACTTCACTGTCACTATCTTTTCTTTCCAATTGAATCGAGAGACATTCCTGCAAACTCCTGGCACCAATTCCTGCAGGTTCAAAATTTTGAATTTTATATAGCAGCGCTTCAAGTTCTTCTTCATCAGTTTCCACTCCCTGAGAGAAGGCAAGATCATTTACAATGGCCTCTAGTTCTCTTCGGATATATCCATCAGAGTCTATGCTGCCAATTAATTGTCTTCCAAGTACCTCTTGTCTTTCATCCAACTTTAAGTAACCAAGCTGGGAAATCAAATGCTCGTGAAGCGTTTTCCCCATTGATATGGGTGATTCTTTGTCTTCCTCGTCAGGATTCCTGCCGTCCCCCTGCATCTTATACCCGGCGTAATCATCCTGCAGATAGTCTTCTATCCCTTCAGCCACATCATCGTACTCTTCATCATACTCCTCTGCCGGATCATCAGCTTCCTTCTCTTCCTTTCCTTCCTCCAGAGCCGGATTCACTTCCAGTTCCTCTTCAACACGCGCTTCCAATTCAGCAGTGGGTACTTGCAATAGCTTAATAAACTGTATCTGCTGTGGAGACAGTTTCTGTTGAAGCGATTGTGTTAGTGAGAGTTTTTGCATGTTTTAAGTCCTGGTAATTCTAATAAAGTCTTAGCTAAAGGCAAGCCAAAAAGCTTAAGACCTTATTATGTGAGTCAAAAATATCACATTCGTTACTTTTGCCGCGCAAATATTTAACGATGGCGGACAAAATAAGAAGAACAAAAATCAGGCAAATCTTGAAGGATGGAAAATCTGGAGAAGAATTATGTGTAAAAGGTTGGGTTAGAACGAAGCGTGAAAGCAAGAATGTGGCCTTTGTAGCGCTTAATGATGGCTCCACCATTAATAATTTGCAATTGGTGCTGGATGTGTCAAAAGTAGATGAGCAGGTACTTCGCACAATCACTACAGGTGCAAGTATTTCTGCCACTGGAAAATTAGCTGAATCTCAGGGTGCCGGGCAATCCGTTGAGTTATTAGTTGATGTAATAGAAGTGTTGGGTGAAGCTCATCCGGACGAATACCCACTCCAGCCAAAAAGGCATTCGATGGAGTTTTTAAGAGAGATTGCTCACCTTCGCCCAAGAACAAACACTTTCGGAGCAGTATTCAGGATTCGTCATGAAATGGCGTATGCTTTACACACGTTCTTTCATAATAAAGGATTCTTTTATTTACATACCCCAATTCTAACTGCCTCAGATGCAGAGGGTGCAGGAGAGACATTTAAAGTCACAACGCTGGATTTGAACAATGTACCGAAGACCGATGACGGTCAGGTAGACTACAAGCAAGACTTCTTTGAGAAAGAGACTAATCTGACGGTTTCCGGCCAATTAGAAGGGGAGTTGGCGGCATTGGCCATTTCTGAGATTTATACGTTTGGACCTACTTTCAGAGCGGAGAACAGTAACACCACACGGCACCTGGCGGAATTTTGGATGGTAGAGCCTGAGATGGCTTTTTACGACCTGGATGATAACATGGATCTGGCGGAGGAAATGCTTAAATACATGGTGCGTCACGCACTAGAGCACTGCAAAGATGATTTAGCATTTTTGAACAAGCGATTGCAAGATGAGGAAAAACAAAAACCACAAAATCAGCGAAGTGAAATGACGCTTGTTGAACGATTGGAGTTTGTAGCTGAAAATGATTTTGAAAGAGTTTCCTATACGGACGCCATTGAAATACTTAAGCGATCTAAACCAAATCAAAAGAAGAAGTTTCAATACCTGATTGAGGAATGGGGAGCAGACCTTCAGTCTGAACATGAGCGTTTCCTTGTTGAAAAACATTTCAAAAAGCCGGTGATCCTTTTCAACTATCCGAAAGACATCAAAGCGTTTTATATGCGTCAAAATGATGATGGCAAGACGGTAGCTGCTATGGATGTGCTTTTCCCGGGAATAGGAGAGATAGTAGGGGGCTCTCAACGTGAGGAACGTGGTTCTAAGCTAGAGGAGCGTATGCAAGAAATGGATATTCCAAAAGAGGAGCTTGAGTGGTACTTGGATACTCGTAAGTATGGAACGGTACCTCACAGTGGATACGGACTGGGATTTGAACGAATGATCCAGTTTGTGACAGGTATGGGGAATATCAGAGACGTGATTCCATTCCCACGTACTCCTGGGAATTGCGAGTTCTAAGAGCTCGTTTGTTGCTTATGAATAAGTAAGGGAAAATCTAAATTGTAACTATTCCTTACTGCATTCCATCGTTTTTATAAATTAACAAAGAGATGAATAAGCTATTTTTTTATTGGCTGGTTTTCAGTAGTGTGCTTTGTTATTCGCAGGATCAAATCATTGAGGGACTGGTAGTGGATGCAAAGACCAGGCAGCCAATTCCGTATGCTGCCATAGGAATAGTAGGTGAGAACGTTGGAACAGTATCCAACGAAGATGGCCGCTTTCGCTTAGCCATCCCCGCCAAGTATATGGATGACTCACTGACTTTTTCTGAGGTGGTCCACGTTCGAAAGAAGCTATCCATTTCTTACCTGTTGAATAACAAAGAAAATGTAATAACACTTGATGAAGCCATTATACAGCTTAAGACTGTCGAGATTACACCTGATAAGGAAAAAAGAAAGTATGAAAAATTGGGTGTAAAACCGACGTTTTATTGGGGTTCATGCTATGCCAACTTCAAGGGAGGAGCACAAATAGCCCAACTGATGGAAGCTAGTACTTATCCGGTTATTCTCTCCAAAGCAAAAATAAAAATCGGAGACAATACCCTTGAAAAAGCCAAACTGAGAGTACGGGTACTTGAGAAAACCTCAAATGGACTGCCGGGGCAAGATGTATTCGAAGGAGCTTTTATGGATATTTCCCATCAGGAAGGATGGGTTGAGGTTGATTTGAGTCACATGAATTTGGTGCTTAATGAAGACTTCTTCGTTTGTTTCGAGTTTTTGAATGTGTTGTGGCAACCAACAGAAGGTTATTTCTCCATTGTATGCTCCGAGTCCAATACCCTTTCCAAAAAACAGCTCGTTCGGAATGCTAGCCTGGGAAAGTGGCAATACGCTTTGCCTGGACAAAGACATATTTATTCCATCGGAGCTGAGGTGTATAAGTTGAAATGATGTTTAGTCGGTAAATCTTGAATTAGTGTAAGTCTAGCTCATGAATATGAGCTGAATTAGCTTTTGGCTTCCAATATTAGAGTTAGAATTCATTTCACGTATACTCAGTGTAATTACGAGTTTTAGAAACAAACAATTTATGGCTGCTGTTGTATATTCGTTACCGGATTAAGCAGTATGTCATGGAGGATTTTCTAAATTATTTTGCTGAGCTAACAACCATCCAAAAAATCATTTGGGTGGGCATGTGCCTGGCTTTCTTTTTTATACTGGAGAATTTCATTCCCCTTGTGAAGCATGACTATAAGCGATTACGTCACGATGGTGTGAATATGTTTTTCTTCGTTTTCCTAATGATCATCAATGTGATCTACGGAATAGCTCTCGTCGGGGCAACCAAATGGACGTCACAGGCAGAGTTTGGTGTTCTAAACTGGTTTGAGATGCCTGTTTGGCTTGGGTTACTGATCTCATTTGTCGCGCTTGATTTAGTGTCTCAATATTTTGCACACTTCCTGCTGCACCGTGTAAAATGGATGTGGAAACTTCATATGGTACATCACAGTGATACGAAAGTAGATCTCACTACTGGTGTACGTCAGCACCCCATTGAGTTTGTGTTGAGAGAGGCATTGGCACTGGCAACATTTGTTTTATTCGGAATGCCGGTGGCTTATTATCTGTTTTACAGAATCATCACGATCTTCTTTACTTACTGGACTCATGCAAATATCAGCTTGCCGAAATGGTTAGATAAAGCATTGAGTTACATTATCATTACTCCAAACACGCATAAATTCCACCATCATTTTGAACGTCCATGGACGGATACCAATTTTGGTAATGTGCTTTCTATCTGGGATCGAATGTTTGGGACCTTCACCTACGACGATCCATCTAAAATCAAATACGGCCTGGATGTGACTGACCCCACCAAGGATGAAAACATCAAGTACCAGCTTGGATTGCCCTTCAATAAGTCGATCAAGACGGATTACTAGTTATGTATTATATTATAACATAATATATTTGTGGTATGAATATGTCCATTTACTTACCGAATAAGTTAAAAGAGCAATTCGAAGCGTATGTTCAAAGCAAAGGAATTTCCAGAAGTGCTGCTTTTAGAAAAGCTATTGAACTTCTTTTAAAGCAAGATAAGAAGACATCCTGGGGAAGTTGGATGGATAAATTCGAAGGAGATGGTACCATTGAACCGTTTGAAAAATCCAGAGGTGATTTAAAAGCTCCAAATCCAGACATTTTTTGATGAGCTATCTTTTGGATACATGTGTCGTCAGTGACTTTGTAAAAGGTGATAATGCTACATTAGAAAAATTAAGGTCTGTTTCTCCAATTCAAGTAAAAATATCTTCAGTAACTGCTTATGAGCTATTCTATGGGTTGTCTAAGAATGCAACTCTTAAGAAAGGTATCAAAGAGGCAGTATTAGGGTTTGTAAGTGATGTGGAGATTCTTCCGTTCAGAACCGAGGAGTCTCAGGTCGCAGCGAAAATTCGAGCGAATCTTGAGCGCGAAGGAAATCCAATAGGGCCGTATGATGTTTTAATTGCCTCCACGGCATTGGAAAATAAGTTAACGCTGGTAACATCTAATATCAGCGAATTTCAAAGAATTCCATTGTTAAAAATGGAAAACTGGAGAGAAAGCTAGCCTTCTCTCACTCATACTTTAATGTCTCCACCGGATTAATGGCTGATGCTTTCATCGCATGATAAGCAATGGTAGCTATTGAGATAATAAAAGTAACCAAGCCAGCGAGAATGAATGGCCAAAGTGCGATGTTTACCCTAAATGCAAATCCATTGAGCCACTGATTTACCAAATAGTAGGATAGGGGGATCGCAATCACGAATGCAATGCCAATCAAAAGCATAAATTCCTTGGATAAGAGCATAAGAATTTGAGAAGTATTGATGCCCAGTACTTTCCTCACACCAATCTCTTTGGTTCGCTGTTCAACACTGAAAGTGGCTAACCCGAAAAGTCCAAGACAAGCTACCAGAATGGCTAACATAGAAAAGATCAATGTAACACTACTTAACTTTTGCTCTGACTTGTATGAATCATTGAGTGTGTCATCCAAAAAGAAAAAGTCAAATGGGCGCTCTGGTAATACAGAGACCCATGCATTTTCTAAATCTGAAATGGCGGCCTGCATTTGCTTACCTTCAATTTTTACTGCTACGTATTTAATGAAAAGATTGAATGCTCCAGGATGAGTATTTAAGGTGATTACAAGCGGAGCAATCGGGTGGTGTTTGGAGGCAAAGTTGTAGTCTTCCACTACACCAATCACCTGTCCTTTCAGTTCACCTCGGTAGTTAAATCTCTTTCCTACTGCAGCCTCCGGACTTTCCCATCCCATACTTTTCACAAACGTTTCATTAACCACCAAAGCGAGGGAATCATCTGTTTGAATGGTTTGATCGTACGTTCTCCCTGCTGCTAACGGAATATTCATAGTCTCAACAAAATCATGTCGTACATTGAATCTTGGAAAAGGTTTTGATTTGTCCATGCCCTCAAATGTGTAATTACCCACCTGGAATTTTGCACCTACAATTTCTTCCACTGCGGTCATGGATTTAATATGAGGGCTCTGTAAGGCAGCAGTTTTGAAATTTTCATAATGATTTCCCATTGGTGACTGGATCACTGGTACCATTACAATATTTTCATCATCAAAACCGGCATCCTTGTTCTGTAGGAAATTGAGTTGACTTAGGACAATCAGCGTACCGATAATTAGCATGATTGAGATGGCAAACTGTGTTGTAACTAGTAGCCTTCTGAAGTTCAGTCCACTGGTTTTTAGATGATTGTTTTTAAGAACAGATACTGTCTTAAAGGAGGAGAGAACAAATGCAGGATAAAACCCTGATAAAAGCCCAATGCTCAGTCCGGCTCCTATTAAACCAAAAAGAAATATAGGCTCCAGTAAAATAGCTAGCGAAACAGTCTTCTCTGTCAACTGATTAAAGCCCGGAAGCACCAATGCAACAATGGCAACTGCTACTAAAAGTGAGAAAAATGTAAGAAGTACGGATTCGAATATGAATTGATTGATCAGCTGTGATTTCGCACTTCCAAGTGATTTTCTGACTCCCACTTCCTTAGCCCTTTTATTAGCTCTGGCTGTGCTGAGGTTGATGAAATTAATGGAAGCAATGATTAGGACGATTATTGCTACTAGCCCGAAAATATAGACGTTTTTGATATCGCTATTCGCTGTGATTTCATAATCCAGTTTGCTATGAAGATGAATATCTTCAAGCGGCTGTAATTCAAGTGTGATGTCGTCTTTGACAAAATCGGGGAAATATTTCTGAACGAAATCCGGAAACTGGGCCAGGAGGTCTTCTTTGCTCGTGTTTTCTTCCAATACGATGTACGTCCAGCAAGGATTCCAATACCAGGTGGTAGGATAACCACCTCCAAATGATGACTTCAGGCTGGAAAATGAGATGATAAAATCAAACTTAAAATGAGCGTTGGTAGGGGTGTCCTCAAGTACTCCGGTTACTTGCAGGTTTTGATTTCCCTGAAACTCCAAAACCTTGCCTATTGGGTCTTCATCCTCAAAGTATTTTTTCACCATCGAGCGCGTAATCAGTATTGAGTTGGGTTCGTTCAGAGCTGTTTCTTTGTCTCCCGCCATCAATTCAAAATCAAAGACATCAAATAGCGTAGAATCTGCAAAAAAGATGTTGGATTCATTAAAACCCTTATCAGCTGTCTTATTTGCCAATGCAAGTGAAGGAGATTGAAAGTTAAAGAACCGAACAACCTGTTCTACCTGTCTTCCATAATCAAGCTTCAACGCAGGTCCTGTAGGGAACGGGAGGCTGGCTGAATGCTCGCCCACACCTTCACTTTCAAATTTTTCTAGTACCCGGTAGGTTCGATGCGATTTCGAATGGAAGGTATCGTAGCTTAGTTCATCATAGATGTAGAAGCAAATGAGCATGCAACATGCCAGGCCTATGGCAAGTCCGCACACATTCAGAAAGGAATATACTTTTTGCTTCACAAACGTTCTGTAAGTGATTTTAAAGTAGTTTTTGAACATGGCAATTTGAGTTGAGTTTTGACTTCTTTTTTTGAAAACAAATGGACGGCAAAGGCCCAGAGTATCGAGAATGAAGAAAAAATCTGCTTTCCATTTCTTCATTTTTTTTATCCGCTCTTCATACAGTTCATGCACATCGCCACGTAAGATTTCCAAGTGGTCATCGTGACAAAACCAGCACAGAAATTGATCTGCCCACCGAGGAGGCTGATGCTTTGTATCATTGTAGTTAGTCCGCGGCATAATTGATCTGTGGCAGTGTATGATACAATGAGGATCTTAGCTCATAAGACTGATCAAGCGCTTTTCTACCAAAGGCAGTGATTTCATAAAATCGTTTTCTTCTCCCACCTCTTTCTGCTGTGGCTCCACCTTCGTGAGATTTTATAAATCCTTTCTTCTCCAATCTGTTTAGGGCAGAGTGCATTGCTCCAATGCTGGGTTTGCGATTCGTTTTTTCCTTTAATTCATTTTTAATGGAAATACTGTACGCGTTTTGATGTAGTGACCCCACCACCAGTAGTACCAGCTCTTCAAATTCTCCTAGCTGTGTATGCTTCATGTGGGAATAATACGGAGTTGGAATGAATTAGTTTCCTAATCGTATAACATATTAAAAAAATAGAAAGCCTACCCCACAACGAGGGTAGGCTTCTATAATGAGGGATAATTTGTTTTTAGAAGTCCAGTGCTACGTAAAGCTGGAATACGGAGTTCTTAGCGTTATTAGCCGCTTCTCCTGCAAACGAACCTGACTTTCCTATCTCTCTTAGGCCATAGTTATATCTTAATCCGATCTGACTTGCGTCAAAATCAATGGCAGCACCTCCCGAAAGACCGTAATCAAATGTGTTAAAATCATCTCGATCTAACTGAGCCACGCCATTAACATCACCATTAGAGTCAACGTCTTTGACATTTACGCCTACCAAAAATCCGACATATGGACCAATGTGTAGGTTAAAATCTCCTACATGACCAACAAATAATATTGGCATTTCCAGGTAGTTTAAGTTGTACTTATACTTTCCACTACCAAGTGCACCATCATAAATAATTTCAGCACCTTTATTGGAGTATGCTAGTTCGGCCTGAAAAGACTCATTCGCTGATTGATGCCATAAACCTAGATTGAGACCTATTTTCATGTTTTCGTCACTTACATCATCGACATATAGGTTAGCGAAGTTCGCACCACCTTTTATACCGCTTCGTTGTGCCATGAGTAGGCCTGATGTAATAAATAATACGCTTAATAATATTGCTTTAGTTTTCATGTCTTCCTTGATTTAAATCTTTGAAAATCATTATAAAATAAGGGCCCACTGGAGCGTGGACCCTTGGAGTCACCACAACCCATAACTGATCCTAGCTTTTCACAGCTACAACCAGGTATTTTGAAATTCCCCAGAATTTTTCTGGGTTTTTGATGTCAATATATTTTACTACTTCACCTTCTTTTACAATTTCATATGAGTCAGAAGGGTGGTCGGTGATTAAATCAACTTTTTCAGCATCAACTATCAGTCGATTGGTTGTTCTGATATCGATTTCACTAAACTTATCTTTAGCAGCATCCGGATCCAGTTCGTTTATTTTACCGAACCAGAGGAATCCACCTTCTTTATTGACAAGTCCATCTGCTACAAGTGACTTTTCGGTTCCAATTGCAAAAAAGGCTTTATTCAATTCTTCTTGCTGCATATTGATTTTTCTCATTTGCGTATCAAGCTCATTTTCCTGAGAATCCACCTGGTACTCAAGAGATTTAAGATCTGCAGTCATTTCAGAAATAACCACATCTTTTTCTTTCAATTCCTCTCGAAGGGAAGCGATTGACTGCTTACGGTCTTCAAGTTCTTTAGAAAGCTGATTAACACGACTTTTGAATGAGCTCAGATTGATATTCGCATTGTCTAGCTTGGCCACCAATCGTGATACCGTTTCATTGGTTTGCAAGATTAGACTATCAATTAAGCTCATATCCTTGACCATTTGCTTTTTGTCTGCAGCAGTAAAATCATTGGTATTGCTAACGTCAGAAAGAATATTTTCTCGCTGCTTTATTTTTTCAATTTTGCTTTCTACACCATACATGATGTCAATGATTTCATTATAAGCAGAGTCACGTCGCTGCAACTCTTCTTCCAGTTGTACAGATTGTACAACCAATTCTTTTTTCTCTTCTTGCATAGACGTAAATGCCACTACAAGTCCTGCTGTGATTACTAAACCAATCACAACGGCTAAGATGTTTTTGTTTCTATTTTTCATAATGGTATATTATAAATGTTCACTTGATTAACTATTGATTTTATCCATCTTTTAAATCGCTCTATCCCTAGGCTTAAAGAGATGCTATCTTCATTATTGTTGCCATGCCTGTTGATGTGTGCGACTATCAGAACAGCCGCACCAAAAAGGACATAGGCTATAGCGATAAATTCGATGATAAATTCCATCACCACTTTTTTAGAATGTTACTTTAATTCCTAAACCGGGATCCAATGCAATGAATGCATCTCCATCGGTAGCAACTTCAAAAAACGGCTTGAAGTCTAGGCTCATAGCGATAGGCACTTCTTGAATTTTGTATTCTATTCCGAATATGCCATCAATTCCCAGACCCAACTCTGATGTTTCACGACGGTAAAGGCCATCATTGCGAATCACGTCAGATTGGGTGGCTACATGACCACCGATACCATAGTACCAGTTCAATCCAGGCTCAGAAAATGCCGGAGCATAACGCTCTACTAATACTGTTGCAGAGAAGGCGTTTGGATAAAATCCTACTATACCTTCAATTGCTTTGCTAGGTTCTGTAAAGTGTTTGATTGTTAATCCTGATGTCCCAAGACCTCTTACACCAATTGCCGTTTTGTAAGTGGTGCCGGTTTTAAGTTGTTGACCGGTTGCTGGCAAAGTGATAATGGCACTCAGTAAAAAAATTGATAGTATTTTCAATGATTTCATAGTCGTCCTTGCTTTTTTGACTATGAAAGATCAAGTGATGTGCCTCAATTGTAACTAATTGATAATCAATTATTTAAAAAAATATACCATCAATTAATTTTCTCGATTTGAGAAAATATATCTTACTGAGAGGATTCTTTTTCTTCTTTGAGGAGTCTGTAGATGGTTGACTGCCCAATGTCCAATTTGTCTGCGACAAGCTTTATGTCATCATCATACTTTTTCAGATATGAGTGAATGATGCGCATTTGATATTCGCGCATGCTCATTTCTTCTGTCAGAATATCTGATAACACATCTTTCTGCGCGAATGTGATGTCATCCGGAGTGATTTCTTCTCCATCAGCCATTACCATGGAAAGCTCGACGATTGATTTCAGTTCTCTAATATTCCCTGGGAAAGGGTAATTCATGAGTTTCTGAAGTGCTTCCTTGCTAAATGACTTGAGCTCTTGATCATTTTCGTTCGCAAACGCGTTTGCAAAGTGTTTGGCTAATATTATTACATCTTTATCGCGTTCTCTAAGTGGTGGTAGTTCGATTGGCAATCCAAATAACCGATAATATAGATCCTCTCTAAAGTTACCGTTCTTCACCTCTTGTTGCAGATTTCTATGTGTGGCCACAATGACTCTACAATTTATTTTTATTGTAGCGGATCCGCCAACTCGTGTAATTTCTCTCTCCTGTAAAGCTCTCAAGAGTTTCGCCTGAAGTGAAATTTCCATTTCTCCAATTTCATCCAGGAATAGCGTTCCTCCCTGAGCTTGTTCAAACTTTCCAATGTGCTTACCTGTAGCTCCGGTAAACGATCCCTTTTCATGACCGAACAGTTCACTTTCTACCAAATCCTTAGGAATGGCACTCATGTTCACAGGTACGAAGGGTTTTGTCTTTTGCTTTCCGTTGTAATGAATGGATTTGGCAACTACTTCTTTTCCGGTACCGGTTTCTCCGGTGATCATTACCGTTATGTTGGTTTGAATTGCCTTCTCAATGAGTTTGAATACACGTTTTATTCTCGCACTCTGACCAATGATGTTTGATTGGAATTCATACTTCTTCTCTACTTCTTCCTGAAGCGATGCTACGCGTGCCTCTAGTTTTTTGTTTTTACCGAGCTTGTTAAGTACGTGAACCAATCGATCTCTGATATCATCCGTTTTTGTGAGATAATCGTAAGCTCCTTTTTTTAGTAAATCGATGGCCGTTTCAATATCTTGCTGTTCAGAAATAATGATAATCTCAATCGATGGGTCGACCGCTTTGATTTTATCAAAAAGTTCAGTTCCGGAGTAATCAGGTAAGCGAAAATCCAGCGTGACTAGCTGTGGTTTCTCTTTTAGTTCTTTGAGCATTGATTCACCGTCAGAAAAAGCCTTCACTGTGTGGTCCGGATTTAGGCTAAGTGTATGAACTAAAAGCTTCCTGTACCATTCGTCATCCTCAACGACGAATATTTTGAATGACTGCTCGGACATTACTTTTTGTTTTTTTGTAAATGTAATTGAAGTGCTTGAACGAGTTCCTCAGTAGTACTTTTGATTTTTTCGTATTCTTCTAATGAAAGGGGCTGGCCTTCACGTGATTTTAGTTCATACTCTTTTAGTAGTGCTACCACCTGGTCTGCCTTTAGATGTCTTGCAGGAGCTATGATTTTGTGCAGGACTTCCCCGGCATCTTCCCATTTTTCATCAGAATATGCACCCTCCAGCATTCTTAAGTTTTCTCGTGTGCTGGAAATGAAGGTTTCGATCATATCATTAACAAAAGCATCATCTCCCATTCGTTTTAGCCCAGCAAGGTTGTAGGTAGCTTCGATATTATTTGCTATACCTTCATTTTTAGGATTTTCTATCTTCTGACTTTCCTTCATTAACCTTATTAATTCATCTGTTTCAAATGGTTTTCTCAGCACCTGGGTTATTCCTGCACTTTGTGCCAATTTCATGTCCTGATCTGAAACTGTTGCGGTTAAACCAATGATGGGTGTTGATTCGTTGATCATGTTAGGTTTCCGGATTTTTTCTGCAACCTCCGGACCGTTTAAATGTGGCATTCTGAAATCCATTAGCACTAAATCGTATCGTTGTTCCACTAAGAGGTCATAAGCCTCTTTTCCGTCCACAGCAATATCATACGTTACTTCATGTTGCTTAAAAATAGCCTCCAGGAGTTTTCTGTTAAACTCTTCGTCATCGGCAATTAGCACGTGCATTTTAAGCTGTGATTGCACATTTTTTACTTCTGTGTTTTTTACCTCTTCTTTGTCGCTAGCAACCTTATAAGGTAGTGTAACTGTAAATGTACTTCCTTCTCCTTCTGTGCTTTCCAGCGTGATTTTGCCTCGATGAATGGTAACTAATTTTTTGGTGATTGATAGGCCAAGTCCTGTACCTTTTCTTCTATCCTCACGATTTACTTGTTCAAACTCATTAAATATTTGCTTTTTTCTTTCGAGCGGTATACCTACGCCTGTATCACTTATTTCAAAGCAGATCTGTACTCCCTTTTTCGTTTGCTTTTCCTTTCTAACACGTATTGCTACTCTGCCTTTATCCGTAAATTTTATAGCGTTGAAAATCAGGTTTAGGAGGATTTGACGAAGACGATATGGATCACCATAAACGATTTCCGGTAGGTTTTCAGCTGTGTATGCTAAATCCAAATTCTTTTCTTCGGCCTTGTCCTCCAGGAGCTTAATTGTGTCATTTAGAAGCTCATCAATACTGAATGGTTTTTCTTCAAGTTTGATTTTTCCACTTTGCAGTTTAGAAAAGTCCAAAACATCATTAAGAATGTGTGTTAAATGCTCTGTTGATTTATCAATGATTTGAAGGTATTCTTTTTGATCACTGTCGAGATTCGACTTAAGTAAAAGTTTTGCAAACCCGCCAATGGCATTCATAGGCGTACGAATTTCGTGGCTCATATTTGCCAGAAACTGTTCTTTTTCTTTAGCAAGTTTTAGGGCGTTTTTCCTGGAGGTGTTTAGCACTTCCTGATGTTTTTTGGTTCTTAGAATATAAATAATGAGCACAGTCAATGTTGTCAGTAGAAGTACAGGCAAGACAATACTGAACATCGTCACATACTTATTGGTGTATCGGGCGATTTCTCTGGCATTGGCAGCATGGGCCTTTATTCTATCTAATTCTCTTTTTTCTAGATAGTTGAGTTTATCACTGATTCGGGCTTGAATTTCCTGATGGTCTTGCTGAAGAGAAAATTCTTTCAATTTCTGCACATAGGCTTTTCTTTTGGATTGATTCGCAATAGAGTCCAGTTGACTGTTGATTAGATCCCGGTATTCTGAAGAGCCATAAATATCCACTGTATCTGACTCGATGACTTGCTCTTTTTTACCAAACAAGCTCTGAAGAAATCCACGCTTTTTTCGTAGGATCGTGTCTTCTAATATCCTTTCTGTTTGAACGTCATTTAATTGAAGTTTCAGCGCAGCGATTGACTGATCCATTGTTTCATAATCAAGATCAGCAACCTGAGATAATACCGTTCCTTTATTTAGAACTAAGTTTTGCAAAGAGTCAAGTGTATTGCGGATGGCTGTATCTGTATTTCGCTCAGCCAGTGTATCGATGATGCGAACAGTAGAGGCAATATTTTCTTTAAAATGCTGCATGTGCATTTCTTCATTCGTATACACATAGCGCTCCATTGCATGATCTACTTTTTGAAGCTCTAAATCAATGTTATTTAAGAGGAGGAGGTTTAGATTGGGTTCTACCTCTCGCTCCAGTGCGCCAATGATTTGGTTGAGGTTTCTGTAAGCAAAAAAACCCAGGAGGGATGCACCTATGGTGAGAACCAAAAGTGAGGTTCCTAGAATGTAGGGAAATCTACTTCGCTTCAATGACTTTGTTTTTAACAAAGTTGATAAGAGTTTGTGGTAACTAAAAAAAGGGACCGTTTAGGCCCCTTTAGTCATTAATTTAGATTATTTCAATGCGATGTTAACTATCACAGTAGCATCAGCATCTACACTTATCTTATTGAAAAGTGATCCATCAATCATAAGGTCAGATTCAACTCGACCTAGGAATTCAAGATCCTCATCATCGTCAGTGTTTTCGTAAGATGCTACAATGATTTCATAGTCGCCTTCTTCCATAAATGCCAGGGTATATGAACCATCTTCAGCAACGACTGCAGAGTTTACAGAACCTTCATATCTGGTTTTACCTTCTGCGGGCTCATTTTCTTCTGATGCGCTGAAAGTTCCTTCAGAATATGCATACACAACATACTGTTTACCTGACTCCATAGACCCATTCACAGTTCCTTCAATAGTACCGGTTGTGCTAATGTCTACCAGTCTTGCCTTAGGTCTAAGCTTGTATTCACCATTTCCGGTAACTACTAGTGCTTTTCTAAGGTCTACATCAGCAACTAGTTCTGAAGTAGTATTTGCAGCTACTTCAAAGGTTCCATTTACTTTATAACCTGAAGACGTTCCACTTGGAATTTCCAGTGTCTCTCTTGATCCGTCTTTAAATTCAATGTAAGAATCAGACTCACCTGAAATGATGAATCTCAAGTCTTCATATGTTCCGGCTTCAAGATCACCTTGTCCAAGGAAATAGGTTTCACCGTTTTGATAAGCCATCAAGTTGAAGGACTTTGGTGAGTCAAAAGTCGCTACTGTTCGGGTTTCACCATTTGCAGTAGCTCTCACCTCACTGATGGAAAGATTGACACTGTTTACATTTTCAGCATCAACACGTGCATCAGTCATGGATACGCTGGCTTTACCTTTTGAATCTATCTCAGAGCTGCCATCACTACATGCGAATAGTCCTGTTAATACTAGTATTCCTAAAATTTTCGATGTTATTCTTAGCTTTTTCATAGCGATTAAATTTTAATTCTACATTTATTTCGCTGTGCATAGATGCTAAGCCTGTGCCAATCGGGACTAGTAGGATAAAACCCTCTTTTTAGCAGATAAAACCTCTGTAATTGAAGACAAGTCATTTGGGGTATTTCTCAAAATGAGAAAGTGAATGCAATAATGGGAGGAAATTTTTTTTGAAAAGAATCCCGCCTGTGTCAAAAGTTTAGGAAACTGCTAATCCCTACCCGCCGTAGTGGCCTCTCTAGGAATCGAACCTAGATCTAGAGTTTAGGAAACTCCTATTCTATCCATTGAACTAAGAGGCCAATATTGCCATTAAGGCAGGCGGGTATCCATTGAACTACAGAGACAGATTCCAAAATTATATAATCTAATTCTTTAGCTTAACTAAAGGAATGAAAACAAAGTATCAAGTTAATCCTACCAAGTCATGTTAAATAAAGTTGAAGAAGCATTTCAGAACATTTAC
Organism: Ekhidna sp.; assembly: GCF_965228795.1. Classification (GTDB taxonomy): domain Bacteria; phylum Bacteroidota; class Bacteroidia; order Cytophagales; family Cyclobacteriaceae; genus Ekhidna. The sequence continues at coordinate 3,943,821 of NZ_OZ245839.1, read as the reverse complement.
CAAAGTATATATGAAAATGCACCAGATATTATTATTGGTATCATTCTATTTATCCTTTTTCTCTTCATTGGTTATGCTATCAAAATGCTGGTTGTAATAAGGTTGAAAAAAAGGTCCAATGATCAACTGCTGGTAAATTTTATAGGCAGAATCGTTTTTTTCACCTTCTTTATTTTTGCCTCTGTTTTATTTCTCAATCAAATTGGGCTCGGTAAAGCTGCCGGTGGCTTATTAGCAGGCGCTGGAGTTTCCGCTATTATCATAGGGTTTGCTTTTAAAGACATTGGAGAAAATTTTCTAGCCGGATTTTTTTTAGCATTCGGTAGGCCGTTTAATATCGGTGATGTTATTGAGGTAAATGGACTAATGGGGAAAGTGAAAGCCTTAAATTTCCGAAATACGCATATTCGAACGTTTGACGGAAAAGACATCTACATTCCCAATGCTATGCTTCTGAAAAATCCACTTCAGAATTATACCGGAGATGGATTGCTTAGATATAATTTCATTGTCGGAGTAGATTACAATGAAGATTTAGCAAAGGTTAGCAAGATCATCCAGGAGGCATTAGCTAAGAATGAGAGGATTCTTCAGGGTGGTGAATTAGCTCCATTTATTCAGCTTGAAGGCTTTGGTACAAATACCATTGATTTCAATGTCTTCTACTGGGTGGATTCGAAGAATTTTTTAGGAGTGATTGCAGAAATACGTACCACAGTGATGCATGGGGTGATTGATAGTCTTAGAGAAGCTGATATTAATTTGCCAGCCAATATTGTTGAGGTAAAAGCCTATGATAAATCATCTCGATTTCCTTTGGAGATTAGTAAAGAAGAAGCCACCTAGTGGTGGCTGCCTTTTAGTCTATCGTTATCGGTCTTGGTACTCTTGATTTTGATTAAATAGAAAAGTGAATTTTTTAATTGTTTAAGATCATCATTGTCAATGATTCCAAGCAACTTTAATAATGCAATAAAAAAAATCGCAATTCCAACACTTATCAAAGTAAGCCCGATTGCAAGTTTTTCCATATTACCTCCTTGTTTTATCTGCTACAATCTCAAAATTCTTTCCAACTTGGAATTTTGATCTCTTAGCCAAAGACTATAAGTCATTTTGTCAGATTAGTAGGTTTCCTGTTGCATATAATGCGGATATATTTTCATATGAACCTTTCTGACTTCTTTAGTGAGTAGTTCTCTTAATTCCGGAATTCCCTTTCCGGATTTGGCACTGATTTGTATAGATGACCCTTTTCCATTTGTAGAAACAGGCTCTTCTAGTTTGTCAATTTTATTGAAGATCTTGATGGTAGTAATTTCTCCGGCCCCTATTTCAGCCAATGTTTCATCCACTACGCTAATGTGATCTTCATGCGAAGGATTCGAGGCGTCAATTACATGAAGCAAAATATCTGCTTCCATTACCTCAGCAAGTGTTGATTTGAATGATTCAATTAAAGAGTGAGGCAGTTTTCGTATAAATCCTACGGTATCGGAAAGAAGAAATGGGATATTATTCAACACGACCTTTCTAACTGTGGAGTCCACAGTCGCAAAAAGTTCATCTTTGGCATAAACCTTTTCTTTGCTCAGAATCTTCATTAGAGTGGATTTTCCTGCATTTGTATAACCAACCAGGGCAACCCTTACGATCCCACTCCTCGATTTTCTTTGTGTGCTCGATTGCTTCTCTATTTTTTCAAGTTTCTTTTTCAGGACATTTATCTGATCTCGAATGATCCTTCTATCGGTTTCGATCTCCTTTTCTCCGGCACCACCACGAGTACCTGTACCTCCTCTTTGTCGTTCCAGGTGTGTCCACATTCGGGTAAGTCTAGGTAGAAGGTATTGAAATCGTGCCAGTTCAACCTGAGTTTTTGCCTGGGCAGTTTTAGCTCTTTTTAGAAAAATATCAAGTATCAGCAAACTGCGATCATAAATCTTGACCTTAAGTTCTTTTTCAAGGTTGCGAAGTTGAGATGGGGATAGATCGTCATCAAAAACAACCACATCGATCTTATCCATTTTACACATGGTCTTGATCTCTTCCAGCTTGCCTTTACCTACAAATGTGCGAGGATCAGGATGCTCCAACTTTTGAGTGAATTTGCCTAAAATATCTATTTGCAGCGTTTGGGAGAGGAACTCCAGCTCATCCATCATTTCTTCCATTCGCTCATCAGACTCTGATTTAGAACCTACAGCTACGAGAACACCCCGCTCATTCTTTTTTCCAGTTTCTATCATATTTTTCGCAAAGTTTGCTAATTAAGCATAGCTTACAAAAGTTTGCTATCCAAAGAGTCTACACTGTGAAGATCGCTTTTGTTGCCAATACTTGCTGGAATATTTACAATTTTCGAAGAGGTCTCGTTCATCACTTTCTATCTAAAGGGGATGAAGTACTTGTACTGGCGCCAAAAGACGAGTATACTCAGAAGGTGGTTGATTGGGGTTTGAAGTGGATTGATACCCCTTTGCAGGGTACCGGTGCAAATCCGGTTAAGGATTTCGGATACTTAAAAAAACTCCACAGCGTTTTTAAAGAAGAAAAGCCTGATATCGCATTATCTTACACGATCAAGGCAAACATATATGCATCTTTGGTTGGGAGGTTCACGTCTGTTCCTGTCATCTGCAATGTCAGTGGTTTGGGAACCGTTTTTTTGGTGAAAGGATTGATTGGAACCATTGCTATGCGACTTTATAAGATTGCTTTTAAATCAGCGAGTCATATCTTTTTTCAAAATGAGGATGATAAAGAATTATTCTCTTCTCATGTGAAGCTAGCTGCTGATCAAATGAGCGTTTTACCGGGATCCGGTATTGATCTTACTCAGTTCAAACCATCTTCAATGCCTTCAAATAATCACGTTCAATTCTTAATGATTTCGCGGGTAATCATTGAAAAGGGTGTTCGAGAGTTTGCGGAGGCTGCATCCTTTTTTAAGGATGAAAAAGAAGTGAAATTCACGCTGGTTGGTAGGTTTGACCCTGATCATTCCAGATCCATTGAAAAGACTGAGCTTGATCAATGGATTTCAGGTGGTTACATAAAATACATTCCACATTCAGACCATATAAAAACCTTGATTTCTGAATCTGATGTAATTGTACTACCCTCTTATAGGGAAGGCACTCCAAGGACACTTCTAGAGGGTGCTGCTATGGGAAGACCTCTTTTGACTTCAGATGTTCCCGGATGCAGAGAAGTAGTGAGAGATGGTTACAATGGATTTCTATTTGAAGTGAAAAATCCTAAGAGTTTACGGGATAAAATCAAGCTGTTTCTTTCCCTAAGTTCAGATGAACGAGAGCTCCTTGCCACTAATTCTCGTAAGTTAGTCGAGGAGCGATTTGATGAAAATATTGTAATTGATGCGTACGATCGAACTATACGTCGAATCTTAGAGTCAGCCTAGAATAATTCTTCTATTTTTACGATTCATAAATACTTATCTGTGAACCGCTTAATATTACTACTCTCAATTGTTATTTTAACCAGCTGTAAAGCTTACAAGCAAGACATAATGTTTCGTTTAGACAAGGATTTTACAGCAGACGATTTGTCTGAGGTGAAAGAAGAACTGGATGGTAACTATAAGTTAATGCCTAATGATGCATTACTCCTGGATGTTTTCACCAATGATGGAGAACGCCTTATTGATCCTAACCAGGAAATGATGACTAATCCGGGGCAGCAGCAACAGCAGTTCAGAGATCGTTTTCAATACATTATTCAGGCGAATGGTAATGCTACGTTCCCAATGATTGGTGACATGAATTTGGAGGGTATGACACTCTTTGAGGCAGAAAGAGCCATTGCTTCAAAGTTTGATTCTGTCTATAAAGGAACATTTGTCAAATTGAGAATAACAAATAGACGTGTTTTTGTCCTTGGGTCACCCGGAGGAGGAGTGGTGCAGCTACCGAACGAAAATACAAGCATTATTGAAGTGCTTGCATCAGCGGGAGGTTTGGAAATGGGTGCTAAAGCGCAGAATATTAAATTGATCAGGGGAAAAGAGGTATATCGAATCAATCTCTCAACTATCAGCGGGATGAAAGAAACACAAATGAATGTTGTTCCGGGTGATGTAATTTACGTGGAGCCATGGAGAAGGCCTTGGCTGCAAACATTAAGAGATGTTTCTCCGGCCCTTAGCCTGGTTTCCAGTGTCTTAACTTTGATTGTTGTAGTTCAGAACTTGTAATGGAAAACAACCATTTACCACAAAATGTACCTGATGGAGATCGTGATTTAATAGAATCATTCGATCTGGAAAGGTTTTGGTATGTATTGAAAAGAAGCAGGCTTTGGATGCTAGCCCTGATTATCCTTACATCATCAGCAGCGTATATCTATGTGAGGTATACGAAACCGGTTTATAGTTCCGAATCAGTTATTAAGCTTGAATTTCAAAGTGAGGCAAGTACACTTGGTTTAGTGGATATTGGTAACACACAAGATCGAAATGAAATTTCCGGTGAGATTGAGCTTATAAAATCACCATTGTTTCTTTCGAGGGTTGCTAATGCTGCAAAAATGGATGTATCATACCATCTGTACGGCAGGTATTTGACCGATGAAAGGTATCGTAATTCGCCGTTCAGGGTTTCCTACAAAATAATTAATACTGATTTTTATAATCGACCTTTTGATGTGCAGTTTGGAGCGGAAGATTCATTTAGCCTAAGCTATGATTGGGGTGGTGAAAAAGTTACCAAAATCTATAATTTCGGTGAAGAAATAAAGACGCCTAATTTTAACTTCCTCATTCACCGAACCGATCACTTCAGGTCAGATGATGATAACACATACTTCTTTATCATTAGTAGTGAAGAAAGACAGGTAAAGACACTCCAAAATAACCTTTCTGTTTTACCGGAAAACTTCAACGCCAAAACAATTAGAATTTCCTATTCAGATCATAATAAGTACAAAGCAAGAGATCTGGTGGATTTGATTGACTCGTTGTATTTGGATTATACACGCGAAGTAAAAAACCTTGCCATTGAGCAAAAGATCAATTTCCTGGATAAGCAGATTGAGAGCACGGAGGAAAAACTATCAGAATATGAAGATTATTTTGAGCAGTTCACCATTGAAAATAGAACCACCAACCTGGGTGAGGATCTCAATAGAACCATTGAACAACTTTCTATTTTAGACTCACAACGCTACAGTCTAAGAAAAAACACTAATGATCTTCGTGTTATTCAGAAAAGAGTAAAGGCAAAGGGTGCTTTGTCTGTTAATCCATTGCTACTTGAGGCTCTACCAGGTCCGTTGAGCAGGGCAATTGTGGAGTACTCTGACTTGCAACAACAAAAAGAGTTGAAGCTGGCATCATACAACGAAACTTCCTATGTCATTGAGCAGCTTGATTTAAAGCTTGAAAAGTCAAAAGAAGAATTGACGAATCTTGTTGAATCCTACGATGAGGCACTTCAGGATCGATTGGTTCAGATTGACAGGCGTAGGCGGATTTTGGAGAGTAACCTGTCTCAAATGCCGTCAATGGGAACAGAGTACGGTAAAAACAGACGAGTTTACGGACTTCAGGAGAATTTCATGCTTCAATTGCAAACATCTAAAATGGAGCTTGAAATTACACGTGCAGGTACAGTTACTAAAAATGTAATCCTGTCGCCTGCTTCATTGCCAGGATCTCCAATCAAGCCTCAAAAAGCATTGATTATTGGTGCTGGTTTTATGATTGGGGTTGTATTAAGCATTGTGTTCCTTTTGATTAGATATCTTGCTCATAATAAGGTGGCAGGTGTGAGAGAGCTGGAACGATTGGTAAATGTTCCGGTATTAGGAGCTGTGCCACATTATAAAAAAGAGCAGCTCAATCAAACGTCATTAGTTGTAAAAAATGATTCGAAAAGTTCACTAAGTGAGGCGCTAAGGACGATACGAACAAATATGGACTTTATCCATAATGGTAGCGGCTCCCGGACGATAAGCGTAACGTCTACAATTTCAGGAGAAGGTAAGACTTTTGTTGCGTCCAATTTGGGAGCAATTATGGCAATGACCGGTCAAAAAGTATGTGTTGTAGATATCGATATGAGGAAACCGAAAGTTCATTTGGCCTTCGGTGCAGTCAGTACGCAGGAAGGTGTTAGCACCATACTTGCCGGCAAAGCGAATGTTAAAGAAAGCATTCAAAAAACACCTATAGATGGATTGTTTTTCATTTCGGCAGGTCCAACCCCTCCAAATCCATCAGAATTGCTACTACAGGCAGAGTTTGATAATATGCTGGATGATCTAAAAAATCAATTCGATGTTGTGATTTTAGATACACCACCGGTTGGCCTGGTAACTGACGGAAGACTGGTGATGAAATATTGTGATATCCAGCTATATATCGTTCGTGCCGATTACTCTAAGCGAAGCTTTGTAAAAGTGCTGAATGACTTAAAGGCGACTGGTCAATTTTCGAAAATGACCGCCATCCTTAATTCAATAGATTCCACGCCGGGGTATGGATACGGTTATGGATACGGTTATGGTTATTATACAGAAGAAGGTACTTCTAAGAGGAAAAGAGTCGCTTCAAGTTTAAAAAATCTGTTCTAATGCCTTTTTTTTGGAAAAAGGATTACCAACCAATTTCAGTTGATATCCACTCTCATCTCATTCCGGGTATCGATGATGGAGCACAATCCTTGGAGCAAAGCCTTGATTTAACTAAAAAACTATCATCCTTAGGTGTTAAGAAAATTATAACCACACCTCATATCCACCCAAGATATCCCAACACGTCAAGAGATATCATGCTTGGCCTTAAGAGTCTGCAGGACTATTTGGCTAGAAATAATGTGGAGATGGAGGTTGAAGCGGCAGCAGAGTATTATGTAGATGAGACATTTCAAAAGGCTGTACAGAATGATGAGCCTGTTTTATCATTTGGTGATAGGTATGTTTTAATTGAGTCACCATTTCAGGTAAAACCGTTCTTTTTTGAGTCAACCATTTTCGATTTGCAATCGAAAGGTTATAAGCCTGTTTTAGCACATCCAGAGCGTTATCAATTTTTAGAGGGCAGTTTAGAATGGCTAAAGGAACTAAAAGCAATGAATGTTCTGTTTCAGCTCACTATTGGATCAATAGGAGGTTACTATGGGTCTATGCCGTCGAAAATTGGAACACAGCTTTTAAAAAAAGGGATGATCGATTTTCTTGGTTCTGACCTTCATCATGTAAAGCATATTGAGTTCTTTAAAAAGGGTCTAAAAGACAGAGAAATACAAAAGATGATTAAGAAAGGGGTGATGAAAAATCACGAACTTTTATAGGGATGTGGAAAACTTTTTAACCCTTTTTTGAAGGTTTTTAATTTCAAATTCCCCTAAATTCCTACTAATAATACCACCGAATTTTAACGTTTACTAATGGCAGAGGAACATAAGCGTAAGGAAGAGAGAGAGTTGATAAGAAAGTTTGAAGCTTTCCTTAAAAACAGGGAAAATCATTTCTTTGATGAAGAAGCTCTTGTGCAAATTATTTGTTACTACAGCGTAAATGATAAGCTGAAGCATGCTTTGAGAGCAGCAGATATCGCCTTGGAACAATTTCCTTATTCCATTGACCTAACAATAGAGAAGTCTGATGTGCTGGTTAAGCTGGAAAAGTCTGACGAGGCTGTTGATCTGCTTGATGAAACATTGAATATTCAACCGAACGATCCTGAGCTCTTACTCCAGAAGGGAGCGATTCACTGCCTATTGTCAGAATTTGATGAGGCGATTAATGCCTATGAAAGCGCTTTGCTCAATGTTGAGGAGAAAGATGAAGTTTACTTCAGCATTGGTATGGCTTATCAAGGACTAGGCAAATACAAGGAAGCAGCAGAGCAGTATAAGCTGGCCATTGAGATTAACATGCACAATGAAAATGCACTCTATGAATTAGCATATTGCCTGGATGTATCCGGAGAGTTGGAAAGTAGTCTTTCATACTATCAAAAATTCATAGATCAGGATCCTTATTCTGAATATGCGTGGTACAATTTAGGTATCGTGTATAATAAGCTGGGCAAATTTGAAGATGCAGTAGATGCATACGAGTATGCCACTGCTATCGATGAGGATTTTAGCAGTGCCTGGTTTAATATGGGTAATGCGCTCATGAACTTAGAGAAGTATGATCGCGCACTTGCGGCCTATTTAAAGACTTATGATCAGGAGGGAGCTTCACCTGAAACCTATTGCCATATTGGGGCAGCTTATGAAAAGTTGCAGCAACTAGAGCTTGCAATAAAATACTATCAAAAGGCTACCAAACTGGATCAGATGTATCATGAAGCTTGGTATGGAGTAGGTGTGTGTCTGGCGCTTCAGGATAAATGGTATGAGGCTATTCACTTTTTGAATAAAGCATTGAAGCTTGATTCAGAAAATGCACACTATTGGAAGGCTGTGGCTGATGCCGAATATAAAACCGGAAACCTTGTTTCATCCATAGAAGCTTATAGAGAAGCGAGTGAAATGGATTCTGAGAATCCCAATATATGGCTAGATTGGTCGATGGTGTACTATGAGCAAGGTGATTATGAGGAGGCCATCTCTGTTTTAGAACAAGGACTTGATGAATGTCCCGATAACTCAGAGATGTATTATCGGGGTGTCGTTTATTTGATTGGATCGGGCAGCTATAAAAATGCCATTAATAGATTGGAAACTGCTCTAATGCTTGATTTCGACAGGCATGAAGTACTTTTTGACTTTTTCCCTAACCTGCCAACTCAAAAAGCACTCTACAGAATAATCGATCAATTCAGGAAGGATAATAAATAATCTTGATGGTCTAAAGAATATTTGTGATTTTTGGGGCTTGTTTTGAAACGAGCATCAAATTCTATTCATGAATTATAACCTTAATAACCTACCAAAGAGAACCAATAAGCCAAGAACTGAGGGATTTACAATGGTCATGGACAAAGGCTTAAGCCTTAGAGAAGCGGAAGACCTTATTGAAACAAGCGGAGAATACATTGATATTGTCAAGTTTGGATGGGCCACTTCCTTTGTATATCCTAAACTCAAAGAAAAAATTGCCCTTTATAAAGAAGCGGGGATTCCGTCTTATTTCGGAGGAACTTTGTTTGAAGCTTTCATTGTAAGGGATCAGTTTGAGGACTACCAAAGAGTTCTAGATGAATTTGGTCTTGAATTCGCTGAAGTTTCTGATGGGTCTATCGAAATGGATCACGATGAGAAGTGCGAATACATCAGCACCTTAGCTAAGCAGGTAACAGTTTTAAGTGAAGTAGGATCCAAGGATGCTGCTAAAATCATTCCTCCTTACAAGTGGATACAGCAGATGGAAACTGAACTTGAGGCAGGCGCATGGAAAGTGATAGGTGAGGCCAGAGAGAGTGGAAATGTTGGTCTTTTCCGAGATTCAGGGGAGGTGAGACAAGGGTTAGTAGAGGAGATTTTGACTCAAATTCCTGAAGAAAAAATACTGTGGGAAGCCCCGCAGAAAGCGCAGCAGGTTTGGTTTATCAAACTGTGTGGCACCAATGTGAATCTTGGAAATATCGCCCCTAATGAAGTCATTCCACTTGAAACTATCAGACTTGGATTAAGAGGCGATACGTTTAGCCACTTTCTGTAATTATTTTAGAAGAAAACCTATGGTAAACCCTGTGCTAAATGCTATGGGGAAATCACTACCTCCGTTTGAATGACTGTAGCTATATCTTCCTTCCCTTCCGGAAACATAGCCATAGCCAATACCAAAATGGTAATCTAATGTCATGATGTTTGCCAGAATATATTGCCTGCCGTAGGTAATAAGGAATGCAAAAGAAGTAAAGCTCTCTCTTTCAGTTTCAAAACTGTTTCCAAAGAAGTCTCCTACGTCTTCTGTGTACTGTGAGAAGACTATTTCAGGCCGGATGTACTTACCACTTAAAAGGTGTGCTCCCTTTAAATCATCCGTTACAAAATCCGGATTTAATTTAAATTTTGGTCCGCCTTTGATGAAGATGCCGGACTGATGAATGTCATTCGCAGCACCTACGCCCCAGCCAATGATTCCGAGTTTAGCTTCCCATGAAAGCCAGTCCTTAATGTAGCTTTCATAGCCAAAAGTTGAGTTTCCTGTTAGCGGAGAAAAGAACTCAAACTTGATTGCCTTCTTTTTATTCTTGGTATAGTCAGTGTCTATTTCCTGTGAAAAAAGAATAGTTGATGTGAACAGAGCTAGAGTTATGGTGATAAATTTCATAGTGTGTGATTTTTATAATTAGAGATAATTTGAAGGAGATACCCCTAATTTGATTTTTATTTTATCCGGCTTGATATGAAATTTTTCCTATTAGACTAAGTTCGCATTATGATTAATTTCAAGCTTTTCTTTAAAGGAGTGGCAATGGGCTGTGCGGATCTTATTCCTGGAGTTTCCGGAGGAACAATTGCATTGATTACCGGTATTTATGAAGAATTGATTGACTCTATCAAATCATTTGATGGACAAGCAGTTAAGCTATTGTTGAAACGGAAGTTTAACGAACTGTGGTCACGGGTTAATGGTGTTTTTTTGCTCCATGTCTTTGCCGGAATTTTTCTGAGTATTTTTTCACTTTCAAGTGGAATAAGCTTTTTGCTATTGCACCATCCAATTCAGCTTTGGTCATTCTTTTTTGGATTAATATTGGTGTCATCGTTTTATGTGATGCCTCGAACAAAAGAGGTATCTGCTTACGTTTCCTTTTTAATTGGAGCCGTAGCTGCCTTCCTGATCACCTCTCTTACACCGGCCTCAAGCCCTGATCAATTGTGGTTTATTTTCTTGTCAGGTTCTATTGCTATTTGTGCCATGATTCTTCCCGGTATTTCAGGATCATTTATTCTAATACTACTAGCCAAATACGAATACATTCTGAATGCAGTAAAAAGTTTTGACTTAATTACAATTCTGGTTTTTGGGATGGGCTGTGTCATTGGTTTGATTTCCTTTTCAAAACTTATTCATTGGCTTTTGAAGAAATATCGAATCATCACAATGGCTTCTTTGGCAGGATTCATGTTTGGATCTTTGAATAAGATATGGCCATGGAAATTGATTGAAAATGATTTAACAGAAAATGTGTCTCCGTATTTATACACTGAAATTACCGGTATACCTAGTCAGGTCAATTGGTCAATCATTCTATTTATTATAGGAGGCTTGGTAGTGTATTTGCTGGAACGGACAGGAAGAAAGTCTGTTTAAATCAAGCGTAAGTCTGCTGACTTTGTTTTTTCACGATAACTTTAATGATCTATGAAAAGATTTGGTCTCATAGGATATCCGGTTGGGCATAGCTACTCTCAAAATTTTTTTAAAGAGAAATTTGAGAAACTAAAGCTCGATGATCATGCATATGATCTGTTTGAGATGGAATTTTTAAATGAATTCCCTGCTCTTTGGATGAGACATCAAGACCTGGTTGGAACAAATGTAACCGTACCCCATAAAGAAAATGTACTTAAGTATCTGGATCGACAAGATGCCAGTGCAATTAAGGTAGGAGCTGCCAATGTTATTCATCGTAAAAAAGGCAAACTAATAGGATATAACACGGATTACATGGCTTTCAGGGAGTCATTGAGCTCCTGGATCGGAAAGTTTTCCGGAGAGGCTCTGATTTTAGGTACCGGAGGTTCTTCTAAGGCAGTACAGGCCGGGCTTACTGATTTAGATATTCCATTTAATATGGTTAGCCGCAACGCCAATGGTGCCGATTACACTTATGAACAATTGAAATCCAATCCGGAAATCATTGAGCGTTTTGAATTGATCGTCAATACTACACCCTTAGGGATGTATCCGAATATTGCGTCTTCGCCAGACTTGCCTTACCATAAATTAAAGAAAGGTAGCTTTATGTTTGATTTGATCTATAACCCAGAGGAAACAGAATTCTTAAAGCAGGGTAAGATGAATGGGGCAAAAACTAAAAATGGTTTTGAGATGTTGGAGCTTCAGGCCGAAAAATCATGGGATATCTGGAATAGCTAATTAATGGATTTTAAACTCGTCTCTGAATATAGCCCGACAGGGGATCAGCCGGAAGCCATCAGACAGTTAGTGGAAGGCGTGAATGAAGGTGAAGCTGCACAGACGTTACTTGGTGTGACCGGATCTGGTAAAACATTCACAGTAGCAAATCTTATTGAACAGGTTCAGAAACCTACGCTGGTACTTAGTCATAATAAGACCCTTGCCGCTCAGCTTTATGGAGAGTTTAAAAGATTTTTTCCTGAGAATGCGGTTGAGTACTTCATTTCATATTACGACTACTATCAGCCGGAAGCCTACATTCCTACCAGCAATGTTTACATTGAAAAGGACCTCTCGATCAATGATGAGATTGAAAAACTTCGCCTAAGCGCAACTTCTGCACTGCTTTCAGGCAGGAGAGATGTAATTGTGGTTGCCTCGGTATCCTGTATTTATGGTATTGGAAATCCTGAAGAGTTTGGTAAAAATGTGATCAGGCTACAGGAGGGGGACATGATTGCCAGGAATAAATTTCTATTTGATTTAGTAGACATCCTTTACAGCCGGACTGAAGCGGAATTCAAACGAGGCACTTTTCGAGTTAAAGGAGATACGGTGGATGTATTTGTTGCATATGCAGATTTCGCATATCGATTTATCTTCTGGGGAGATGAGATTGAAGCCATTCAACGCATTGATCCTGAAACCGGCGAAAAACAGTCTGATGAACGAATTGTCACAATTTTTCCAGCTAATCTTTTTGTTACCGGTAAAGATCAGCTTCAGGTTGCCATAAAGGAAATTCAGGACGACATGGTAGAGCAGGTTCAGTTTTTTGAAGATGAACGCAGGTTTCTTGAGGCAAAGCGATTAAAAGAGCGGACAGAGTTCGACGTGGAAATGATTCGCGAGATTGGATACTGCTCGGGTGTTGAAAACTACTCCAGATACTTTGATCGAAGAAAGCCCGGAAGTCGACCGTTCTGTTTGCTCGATTATTTTCCTGATGACTACCTCATGATTATTGACGAAAGTCACGTGACTGTACCTCAAGTTCGTGGCATGTGGGGTGGAGATAGGGCACGAAAAGTGAATCTTGTTGACTATGGGTTCAGACTGCCTTCAGCAATGGATAATCGCCCGCTTACTTTCAATGAGTTTGAAGATATGCTGAATCAGGTGGTCTTTGTTAGTGCCACCCCGGCGGAATATGAACTGCGTAAATCTGAGGGTGTCATTATAGAGCAGCTAATACGTCCAACCGGACTTTTAGATCCTGTGATAGATGTGAGGCCTAGTCAAAACCAGATTGATGACTTGATGGAGGAAATTCAGCAGCGAATTGAGCTTGAGGATCGAGTATTGGTAACTACCCTGACAAAAAGAATGGCGGAAGAGCTTACGAAATATTTGCTTAATGCCGGCGTAAAAACGCGATATATACATTCTGAGGTAGATACACTTGATCGTGTGGAAATCTTAAGGGAGCTGCGTCTTGGTGTTTTTGATGTATTGGTTGGAGTGAACCTATTAAGAGAAGGTCTGGACTTACCTGAGGTATCATTGGTGGCCATATTGGATGCTGACAAGGAAGGGTATTTACGAAATGAACGATCATTGGTACAAACAATAGGTAGAGCAGCCCGGAATGATCGTGGTAAGGTGATCATGTATGCAGATAAGGTTACCGGGTCAATGAAGCTGGCTATTGATGAAACCAACAGGCGTAGAAGTATTCAAATGGAATACAATGAAAAGCATGGCATAACTCCACTATCACTCAAAAAAAATAAGGAAGAAATACTGCGTCAGACAGGAGTGGCAGATAAAAAGAAGGGTGCCAGGAAATACTATATTGAAGAGGAGCATACGCTGGCTGCCGATCCGGTTGTATCGTATATGTCTAAAGATCAGCTTAAGAAACTGGCCGATGAAACACGTAAGAAAATGGAGCGTGCAGCCAGGGACTTAGACTTCATGGAAGCCGCCCGCTTAAGGGATGAACTCCAGGAAGTTGAAAAGTTGATAAAAGAAAACAACTAGCTTCTTTGGAAAAGAGAACATCCTGCTTCAACTTGCTTTTGAAATAGATAACATTCCTAAAAGATTAATCTTTTTCAAATCAAAATCCCCCAATATTTGCTATGTCACAAATTACAGCGTTTGGCACTTATGTGCCTGAAAAAGTCGTAGATAACCATTATTTCGAAGAGTTCATTGATACGAATGATGAATGGATCATTTCACGAACAGGAATTAAAACCAGAAGATTTTCCAAAGACGGTGAGTACACCAGCGATCTGGCTGTAAAAGCAGTTCGCGATTTGATGGAAAGCAGTGGTAAAGAGGTCTCAGATGTTGATTTCATTGTGGTTTGCACCACTTCACCGGATCAGCCTATGCCAAATGCTGCTTCCAGGGTTCAGCACAAGCTAGGGATAGAAAATACCGGTTGCAATGATATTTATGCAGCATGTGCTGGTTTTGTGTATGGGCTGCAAATGGCGCATGGGTTCGTTAATTCCGGGGTTTATAAGAAAGTATTGGTAATTGGCGCTGAAACGCTCACCAAAATCATGGATTTGCAAGATCGCACATCTTGTATTCTGTTTGGTGATGCAGCAGGTGCCGCCCTGATCGAGCCGGGGGAGGATGAACACTTCATAGCATTTAACTCCGGCACCAGTGGAGATCTGGGACATGATCTTTATTTGAGTCATAAAAAGAACAGCATCAATGGTGTAGGAATCAACCCTCATGGAAAGATTGTTCAAAATGGAAGATCGGTATTTAAATGGGCAGTGGGCAATATTCCAATAAAAATAAAAGAGCTTGTGGCCAAGGCAGGGATGACTTTAGATGATATAGACTATATCGTGCCCCACAGCGCCAACCTGCGCATTATAGAAGCGATTGTAAAGAATTTAGACTATCCCATTGAAAGAGTTCCTGAAAGCGTTACTGAGTTTGGAAATACCTCTTCTGCCTCTATTCCGCTTGCAATTAAGAAATCGATGGCAAATGGCGGGATTAAAAAGGGAGATACCATTTTAATGATCGGATTTGGCGGAGGGCTGACATTTGCCGGTGCTATTTTAAAATGGCAGATATAAAATAACTCTTTTCTTGGAATTATTTTGGTGAAAAGCCATATGTATATACATTTGTGATACTACTAGGCGGTAGTAAGTTTTTTCCCGATGCTAGTCGGGATTGGTGGTGAACAGAGCGGGCAGGAGTGTCCGCTCTTTTTTTGTGCAATCTCTAATTTTATAATTGTTTAGTTCTAATGAAATATCTCATAAGAATCGTTATTCCTATTTTATTTCTTAATCCAACAGAATCCTTCGGGCAGGTAGAGTTTGAAAAAGGATACTTTCTTGATGCAGAGGGGAAAAGAGTAGAATGCTTAATTAAAAATTTGGGTTGGTTCGAAAACCCAACAAGCTTTGATTATAAATTAAATGAATCAAGTGAAATCTTGACTAGGACCATATCCAACACTAAGGTATTTGCAATTGGTACAGAGGTTAAGTACAAGAAATATATTGTTGAAGTTGATCTTTCAAGTGATAATGTAGATGAATTAACTGCAGATAAGAATCCATCATTTACGGAAAAGGAGGTTTTTTTAAGACAACTGATTGAAGGAGAATTGAATTTATTCAACTACATAGAAGGTAATGTTCAGAGATTTTTTATAAGTAATGAAGAGATTGAACCCACTCAACTTATTTACAAAAGATATCGAGTTGACGCCTTTAACGTTGGAGTAAATAATAAATATAAAGGTCAACTTAAATATTTATTTACTTGTGGTGATAAGATATCAACTCAAAATATCAGTTATGCTAAATCAAGCCTTTTGAATTATGTTAAAAAAGTATATGAATGTAAGGGGTTGAAATATCAACAGTATAGAGAGTCCAATTCTGGCCTTTTTAATGCTAAAGTTAAATTAGGATATAGAATAACAAGTCATACAATAGAAACAGAAAGAGGTTCTGGTGGTTTTGGTAGTAATATCATTAGTGAGGATTTGGATGCCTCCAATGGGCCTGTATTTGGGTTAGAGTTCGAGTATACACTACCGTTTATGAAAAATAAATTAAGTATCCCTTTAAATGTTATATATCAGTCGGCTAGCTATGAAAAGTCTGATACTGAACTTTATCCGAATGACCACACTTTCAGGATGGAGTATTCTTCAATTGAAATATATCCTTCGATTAGATATAATTATTTTTTGAATAAATCATCAAGTTTAGGCTTTTCAGCTGGCTTTGTCATGGATTTGATCCTAAACGATTTGAATCAGCTAGAAATCACTGATGGCACAAAGCCCGTTGTGCTAGATGACCCTTTCTTTGAGACAAATTCAGCAAGTAATTTTATTCTTGCTGCTAATTTCAAAAGTGGAAATTATTATGCTGAAATAAGCTATGGACTTAATAGAAACCTTTCAAACTTCAGTTCTAACTGGAATAGCAAATATTCATATTTGAATTTTATTGTAGGATATACAATCTTCACTTCAAAATAATAGGTAATTCTATTGAAGATTAAGCCTCAAAGCTCCGTCTTCCTTTAGGCTATGTAATGCAACGTCAAATTCTGCTGCCTGGACTTTCATTTTTCTGGAATAGTAGCGTGGATTCTTATTCCCTATGACGACCAATTCAAAATCAAAATGATCTTTTAGCCACTTCAGGCTCTTGACGGATTGATTATTGATGATGATTAAATCAGTATCTATTCTCTTTTTGAAATCAAGGTGGAAGGTTGTAGAATCAAATACAAGTATGCGTTTACTAGCTATAGCTCCACTGTTGATTGTATTCTTTTTTATAAATATTGAATCACTGGTATTTACCAGACTCTCCCGGATAGGTTTGAGATGAGAGGCCAGTCTGTGTGGGTCTATTTGAAAAGAAAGTAACTCCAAGTCCTCACTCTCTTCTAAATCAATGTATAGTTGAGAAGCATGACCATTGATGAAGTCTATCGCTACTTTATCTGCTATTTCGTAAAATATCAACTCTTTTCTTGTGGATTGATTATGATGAGAAATAACTACGGAACCAAGAAAAATTAGTCCTAAACACGCCGAAACAATGAGTGTTTTAAATGATCGATAGTGAAGACCTGCTATTAGAGCAATCACAATCAAGTAGGTAAGAATGAGCCCTGCTCTATCTAAATAAATCCATTCGATTAGACTATTCGGTAAATAATGAACATAGCTAATAATCTCATTGAGTATCCAGATGAATTTTTCAAGTAAAACACCTAGCCAATTACCTAAGAATGGAACCAATGGATCTAATATTATCATTAGAATTCCACCTAAAAGCATCAGAAATGATGAAGGGATAACAATCAGATTGGAAGCCAGAAAATAGGTTGGAAACTGGTGGAAATAGTAAGCAGAGAGTGGGAAGGTGGCTAATTGTGCCGCTATGGATACACAGGTGATCGCCCAGGCCTTGTCTAACAACCAAAAGTTAACATCCAGTAGTCGATACAGTTTTGGCTGGAGGTATACAATGCCAATGACGGCAGCAAAGGATAATTGGAATCCGACTGAGTAAATTAAATATGGATCTATCAAGAGTAAGAAAAATGCAGCAAAGCCAAGCGTATTATAAATATTGCCTTCTCGAGTTGCTATTTGTCCAATGGATATAAATGAGAACATAGTTGCAGCTCTAAGCACAGAAGGACTAAGGCCTGTCATGCATGCATAAATCCAAATGATAATAATACTCACGCCCGCGAATGCAAACTTCCCCCATTTGCCTATTTTCTTTAGCCTGCTAAATAAGAGCTGTATGAGTAGGTATATGATGCCAACATGTAAGCCTGAAACTGCCAATACGTGCATAGCGCCTGCTGAAGAATATGCTTTCTTGATATCATTTTCCAGGTGGTCTTTGATACCAATGAGTAATGCTTTGGCAATTCCTCGCTCCCTATTCGATACGATATTTTCATCAATGATGTTGGAGGCTTGTTGCCGCAGGGTATAAGCAAATTGTAAGAAGACATTCGGTGGCTTGTTGGTTATGAATTTAGTATCATGGCTATTCACAAATGCGTGTGAGTAAATGCCCTGTCTTTCTAAATACTTTTTGTAGTTGAATTCATTGGGATTATCAGGTCCGGGTACAGGATAATACCTTCCAAAGATTACCAATCGATCACCATAGTCAAACAGCTTATTTATCGAATCCTTTCTTACGTATAGGTGAATTGTGCCTGATGCCGGTTGCAGGCTATCGTATTCATCAATTATTGATGCTAGTTCGAAATCATATCGAATATGATTGGTTCGTTCGTTTGGAGGGCTGACAACAGTCCCTGTGAATCCCTCCAGATTAGTTGAAACATTTAAGTAATGTGTGTCAGGGTAGTCATGATATTTGATTTTGGTAAGGCTACCGCCTATCATGAAGATGAGGAGTAGGCTTATGATACCATTGGCATGACGAAGTTTGAAATAGCTGTATTTGCTAGATAAGAATACAGAAACAGATAGCAATAGAAAACCACCTATAAGAACTGCCGGATAGTTACGCCAAATCGCCGGGACTTGATCAAAGGTGAGGATACCAAAGATGAGTGCAAATGTGAATCTGATGAAAGGGTAAGAGTTCCAGAAATACATGCCGTTACATTTCAAAAATGAAATGTAATTCGGAAAAAAGCAATTGGTTATACTATAATTTACGCCAACTAGCGCAAGCGTCCGCTTGTGCCTAACTATTAATGCAGCTATCTGAGCAGAAAGTACAAATTTCGAGATCAGTTAAAACTTTATTTTGTCAGTTTTGCCACAGTACATTAGATTGATTTGCTTATCAGACCTGAATACTGTAAAACTTTGATCCAAAGTATTAAGCTATTGAAGATTTATTGATATGATCATTAAAAAAGTATAGAAAGTGAATATGAGAATCAACACAATAATTAGCTGTGTTTTTACTTTACTTTCTTTTATGTCCTTTGCGCAGGAGAAAGTTCAGCTTAATGAAGGTTTGCCAGAACCATTTCAATCTGTTAAATCATACTTAAAGCCAGATGATGCTAGCTATAAGTTTCTAAATACCGGAAATGATTCATTGCAAGTCGCCTTTGGGACGATTTTATATAATGGTAAAAATGGCTATTGGTCTGGTATACTGATCCATGATAAACCAATAATGTGGAGCCTAGTATCTTTAAGTCCCATATCTAATCAAGTTTATGGTGACACATTAGACTTGGAGTTCAATGATAAATCGCATGTAATTAAAGTTTATGTTACACATAATGCAGTAAGCAACACCGTAAGTTATCAGTGGTTAGGCAATACTGACATTAGTGATGTTGCTTTCGTTCAAAGCCAATCCAATTCGATTATAATTGGTGAAAAAATGCCATTCTTTAAAGTTTCTGGTTTAGACGGAAGTATTATTGAATTGGATGATTTTCAAAATAGTTATCTAGTAATAAATTGGTGGGCAACACAATGCAGACCATGTGTCGTCGAGATGCCAGGCCTTAATAAATTGACTGAAAAATATCGTGATGAGCCGGAGGTTGTTTTTCTTGCCATCTCTCCTGATGACAAACATGTATTAAAATCGTTTTTAGGAAAAAGAGAATTTAGATATAGTCAATCCATTGGATCTAAAGAAACCATTGAGCTCTTTGGAAATAGTTATCCAAAGCATCTCATTATTAATCCGGATGGGAAAGTAGTTTATTTTAGTAGTGGAGGAAGTGAATCGACTTCTGATTTATTAGACTCGGCCCTTGAAGAGCTCTTAATAGAGTAATTGTATCAAAACACGAAGTAGTCTACAACTCCCTCCACATCAAATAATGCATGATCCCACACTCATCAAACTGGTCGCCTTTGGTTTGGAAGCCAAATTTTAAATAGAGTGGCACAGCCTGTAGCTGTGCATGCAGGTAGAGATAGGTACCCTTTTCAGCTTTTTCTGAAATGTCGTCCAATACAGCTTTTACAATAGCAGTTCCCAATCCTTTTCCTCGCCAGCTTTTCTTTGCGGTGAATCGCTCCAGCTTGATGCCTTTTTCAGTGTATCTCCAGCGTGCAGAGCCGATTGGTTCATCGTTTTCATCCAGTGCTACAAAGTGATGAGATTCGTCTTCATACTCATCAAACTCTTCCTCGGTAGCTACTTCTTGCTCTACTACAAAAACTTCCTCCCGAATTTGGAATGATTTCTTTCTAAGTGCTTCACTTGTTGCCGGAATCACCCTGTACATCATATTTATTATAGGCTTTTATGATTGCTTTAACTAGTTTATGTCTGACCACATCCCGGTCATCAAGGGTTACAAACCCAATGCCATTCACATCTTTCAGCACTTTCATCGTTTCGATGAGTCCCGAACTTTGCTTCTTTGGAAGATCTATTTGTGATACGTCACCGGTTATGATCACTTTAGACTGAGGCCCCATTCGTGTCAAAAACATCTTGATCTGCATCGGAGTGGTGTTCTGTGCTTCGTCTAACAGCACATAAGCGTCATTTAATGTTCGACCTCTCATGTAGGCAAGAGGAGCAATTTCTACCACGCCATTTTCCTGATAGTATCGAAGCTTCTCAGCCGGAATCATATCTCTGAGTGCATCATAAATGGGTCTCAGGTATGGATCAATTTTTTCCTTCAAGTCGCCGGGAAGAAATCCCAGGTTTTCGCCTGCTTCTACGGCCGGACGTGTGATAATGATTTTTTTTACTTCTTTGTTCTTCAGTGCTCTGACAGCCAGTGCAACAGAAATGTATGTCTTACCGGTACCTGCCGGGCCAATTGCGAAAACCAGGTCATTTTTCTCAACTGCTGCTACTAATTTTTTCTGATTGACGGTTTTGGGAACAATACGAAATCCACGAGTGCCATGAACCAAAGTGGCTGAATTTTTATCTGCCTCAATGGTATTTTCTTCATTGTCTACAAAGTCTTTTACATTTTCGGTAGTCACCTTGCCATACTCATGGTAATGAGCTAGAAGGGAATTTAAAATCTCATTGATTTTTAGAATCTGTGGGGCAGATCCTTTGATCCTGATTTCATTCCCGCGACTTACTATTTTGCTATCCGGGAAGGCCGTAGCAATGGTTTTGATGTTTTGATTTTCAACCCCCAGAAAGTCAACAAGGGATACGTTTTCAAGTGTAATTATTTTTTCCAGCAATCGATCTTTTTGTTAATGCTTCAAATGTTTGTTTTCTAATAAACTACAATGCTCAAATGAGCTGCTTTTTTTATGTTTTTTTGTTGTAAAGCTCAGGCCCTTAAGAACCCACTGTGTAAGTAAAATATATAGCTTTGTGACAACAAATGTAAGCTGAATTCCCTCAATGGCGTTAATCACCTTCATGTCTGATTTTGGGACGGTAGATCACTATGTGGCTGCTGTAAAGGCTGCCATTGTTTCTGAGTCACCGAGTCAGCCCATTACTGACATCACACATGACATTCGCCCATTTGATATCTCGCATGCCGCCAATGTTATTCGTAATGTATATAAGGATTTTCCGGAAAAAACGGTTCATATAGTGGCTGTAGATGCAGTCAAAGAGAAATCGCGAGCATTGGCGCTCGAGCTTGATGGACACCTCTTTGTAGGGTTTGATTCCGGAATTTTTAGTTTGATTTCGTCAAAAAGGCCCAGTGAAATCGTGCTATTAGAAAATGGTCAGTCCACTTTTCCGGCGAAAGATGTTTTAGCAAAAACTGCATTGAAGCTGGCAAGCGGAAAAAGCCTTAAGGATGTGGGTGAGAAGGTAGAGGAATTGACTGAATTGTATGCCCGACAGTTGAAAGTAACTAAACGGGAAATAGCCGGGCATGTAATTACGGTGGATCACTTTGGAAATCTGATTACCAATATCAAAAAGGAGGAGTTTGAAAAGATCATTGAAATAAACGGAGCTGGGGTAAGGTATGCCATACGATTTGGTCGAGAACAATTTCAGGGTATTCATAGCTATTTCACAGATGTGGAGTCTGGCGATTGCTACGTGTTGTTCAACTCTTCCGGACAGCTCCAGATAGGCATCAATAAGGGAAATGCTGCCGAACTACTAGGATTGTCAGTAGACTCACCCATACTTATAGAATTTGCAAACGGATAATTTATGCTTATACGAATCGTACGAATGGATTTTGATCCGGAAAAAGTGACTGATTTTCTGGAGCTATTTGAAACTGTTAGAGAGAAAATCTCAACCTTTCCAGGCTGCAATCACCTCGAATTATGCAAGGATGCCAAACTTGATCATGTGTATTATACATTTAGCAAATGGGAAAGTGAAAAAGATCTTGAGAAGTATAGACACTCTAAATTGTTCGAAGATACCTGGGCCAAGACGAAGATACTGTTTGGAGGTAAACCGTTGGCATATTCACTGGATCCTCAGTAAACCCAAATTCAATGCCGTTTAGTTAAGAAAAATTTTAGTAATTTGATTAAAACCCCTGACCCCTAAAGGGGAAATGACTTAAACCAGTAAGTCATCCCTTTAGGGATTGAGGGTAAGGAAGTCTCAACTAAACGGCATTGAACCCAAATTATGCAATAAGCATAGTTTATTCATTAGAAAATTTGGCAACACTTTGATGAAATGATATGGAATAATTCGCAGCAAAGAAAAATCCCCTGCTCGACCAAAAGCAGGGGATACCAAAACCTAAATGACAGAGCAGTAGCTCTCGACCAGTTAGTATTTTTAATCCTTTTTAATAGAGCTGAATCCGTTGCTGTCTGATGTGACTGTAGCGCTTCCTCGATATCTCACCTTGCTAGCTCCGGAGGCATCAGCTTCAAGTTCATTTTTCACATAAACCTTTGCGGTAGATGCTCCAGAGGCATTGATGTCGGCATCTTCAACGATATAATTGAATGCGTCTAACTCGGAGGCTCCATTAAGCTCAACCTTTAAGTCATCACCGCTACCAACTAAAGTGAGTTCAGAAGCACCTGCAATGTCAACCTCTAAATATCTAACCTGAATATCGGCCCATATTTCAGAAGCTCCTTCAACATCTAACGCCATATCAGATGCGTCAAAATTTCTTATTTCTCCTTCGCATGCTCCTGATGCTTTCAGGTATTCTAATTGTGGCATTTCTACAAAAACCTTGATTTTATCTTTTCTCCTTCTGCTTTTCCACCAATCAGTATTCTTTCCATATCTGATCTCAAGCTCATCGCCACTTTGGCTCAGGTAAACGTTATCCAGTTCGTCATCATCACCCTCAAGTCTAACCAGGTAGTCATCGCCCTGAATGATCTCAAAGTCGAATAGGGAAACGAATGTGATTTCATCAAAATCAGAGAATTGATACTCCTGACTATCAGAGCCAAATGTTCTTTGTTTATAGGAGCTTTTATTATCTCTATCACAAGTAATGCAAGACAGTCCATCTTCATCAAAAACCCATTCATTATCTCCTAAATCACGTGAGTCATAATCATGAATCCACAGTGTGTTTCTCAGAATTTCTCTCAGCTTATAGTCCATTTTGAACACCTTGCCATAAGGCACATAAAAGGTAGCGGAGACATCCTGAAATCTAAATGGAGCATCTCCAAAGGTTATTTCTGAATCGAAATAGAACGTATTTCCTTCTTGTGTTACAATGTAGTCCACTGCCTCACCGTTTTCTCTTGCATTGGTTCGGGAGTAACCTCTCGCATCAAATTCTAATTCCAACAAATAGCTGGCAGTATCATCATATCCTCTGATCTTTAGATCAACACTGTTATAGTTGTCCCAATCCAGGTCGTTGAGCTTTAGCTCAGTCACACCTTCATTCATCGGATAAGATCTCTCTTCTTTGAATGTGCTTTCTACACTGTAATCTCTAATCATAGAGGGAACAGAGATTGCCAGACCGATCAAGCCAAGTAACCACAATCCAAACATGCTCCACGCTACTAAGGCATTGGTCACTTTTTTCTTAACAATGATCATCAAGCCTACAAGCAATATTGCTAATGATGGTACCATTGAAGTGATATATGCTGATGCTATTGCCACTGTGCTCATCGAGCTGAAGAACTCTTGTACTGGGAGGTCTCCAAAATGCACCCACGATTCCATTGCTCCGCCTACTCCAAATAGTACTGCCAGGCTGATCGTGAATGTGATCATTAAAACAAAGCCCAGGAAAACAAGGAATACGCCTACCGCAATTCGCAATGCTTCAACTGCAAACTTTAATAAAGGCCCTAAAATTTCACCAAGCGCTTTAAATATGATGGCTATTAAGCGGAATGGAAAAAGCAGGATTTTCACGAATACGTTTTCCTCGCCTTCTTTAACATTCAGGCTTTTCTTCACATTTTCTTCTATGTTAGAAATAGTTACAGGTTCGCCCTGCATCTGCATTTTTTCCGTTATTGAACGAGCTTCCGGTGTAATAATCCATAAGATTATATACACCAATAGGCCGGCACCACCCAGGAATATGGAGATCACAAAAATTACGCGAATAACAACAGGATCAGTCCCAAAGTAGGAGGCAATGCCTCCTGAAACGCCACCTAGTACTCGATCATCAGTGCTTCTGAATAGTTTTTTAACCGCCTTGTCGTCCTCAAGGGAATCATTGCCGGGTACTGCTATCCAAAGGATAATGTAAACAAGAAAGATAAACCCACTTAGTCCCCAGAAAAAGATGTTAAACAGGAACGCAAGCATTAGTAGTCTGACCCAAATCGGGTCAATGCCAAAATAATTGGCAATACCGGCAGCTACCCCACCAATAACCTTTCGCTTGTTATCTCTGTAAAGTCGTTTCGCTTTTTCATAGGCACTTTTAGGCTCCTCTTGTGAGGCATCTTCTTCTTTTTCTTCCTTTTCCTTCTCTTTTTCAGTTTCAGGCTCTGCTTCAATAGATGCTTCAAAATCCTTTGTTGTTCCCATCGTTGCAATGAGATCATTCACATCCTCTTTCGTGATGATTTGTTTGCCTTCATCAAGTTTTGATAAGAAGATCTCAGCAATTCGTCCTTCAATATCATCAATGATCTCCTTGCTGTCTTCGAAAGAGGAAAAGTACGTATTGACTGAATCGAGGTAATTTTTCAGTTTATCATATCCATCTTCTTCGATATGGAATATGATGCCGCCAATGTTGATACTTATATTCTTTTTCATTTGTGTAGTCTTTTTTTGAGTCGCATGGTATAAGCCGGAAAGCTTACGTTATGATTTCTTTTTTGTGTTTTTGTTGGCAATGATTTTTTTGGTTGAGCTCACCAGCTCTGTCCAGGTTTGATCCAGGCTTTTTAGAAATTCATTGCCATCATCAGTAAGTGTGTAATACTTTCTGGGAGGTCCGGATTTGGATTCTACCCATTTATAGTCGACCAAACCGGCTTTGCGTAATCTGGTGAGTAAGGGATATAAGGTACCTTCAACAACCATAATCTTAGCAGATGTAAGTTCCTCCAGCATATCTGAAGCATAGACTTCTCCTCTGGAAATAATATGCAAGATGCAGAATTCCAGAATCCCCTTCCTCATTTGAACTTGTGTGTTTTCAATATTCATTCGTCTTTTTATTTATCGAAAGTTCTCATCAACTTAGAATTAAGCGGGAATCACTTTCGTATCGGTCCAACTTTTTAACAGTTTTGGATAGGTTTCGGTCTTGTATACGGAAAGGTACTATGCATGGCCAAGTACTTTGCAGAAAATTATCCAATTCAAACAATATTCTTTATATAGTAATATAAAATATTGAAAAAATAACATAAAAGGGGAATATTACACTTTGTCGTATATAAGGTATTATTCAACGAATGATCGTTATATCTATCCAATAGCTATCACTAAATTGCCGTTGAATTGATTCATATGAGGCTATTACTTGTTGGATTTCTGTGTTTGGCGCTATCAACTTTTCTGAATGCGCAAGATTCCTCTAATGAAAGGGATAATACGCCTAAGTACAGCAATGAATTTATGAATATTGGAGTGGGGGCCAGGAGTTTCGGCATGGGTTTCACTGCGGTCTCTTTTGTTGATGATGTCACTTCAGGTTATTGGAATCCTGCCGGACTCAATAGCATGTCGTCAGATCATCAATTATCCTTAATGCACTCTTCCTATTTCGGTGGATTAGCAAACTATGATTATGCGGCATTCGCTACATCTGTAGATAGTCAAAGCAAAATAGCAATTTCGATTATCCGCTTTGCAGTGGATGATATTCCTGATACTCGATTCTTAGTAGATGCCAACGGATCCATTAACTATGACAACATTCAGTTTTTTTCATCCGCAGATTATGGTTTTCTAGCCTCTTACGCACGAGAGCTCCCTTTTCTTGGTGGTTTGGATTTTGGAGGAAATGTAAAAGTGATCCACAGAACGGTTGGTAGTTTTTCAAAAGCATGGGGATTTGGTTTTGATGCAGGCGTGCAAAAGGAAATTAATGAATGGAAGCTTGGAATGGTTGTTCGCGATGTGTTTGGGACATTCAATGCCTGGTCGCATAATTCATCAGAAGTAGAAGAGATTTATGCTTTAACTGGTAATGATGTTCCGGTCAACTCAGTGGAGATCACGCTTCCACGTATGATTATTGGTGGCTCTCGCAACTTTGAATTGACCGAGAGTCTTGGACTGATGGCCTCTATGGATGTGGATATCACATTTGATGGTAAACGAAACACGCTTGTTAATTCAGAATTAGTATCTCTGGATCCGAAAGTTGGTATTGAAGCGGATTACAAAAAAATGGCTTTTCTAAGGTTGGGAGTGAACCAGTTTCAGCAAATAAAAGATTTTGATGGTTCTACTTCGTGGACTTTTCAGCCCAACATGGGTGTTGGCATTCATTTTAATGAGCTAACCATAGATTATGCTTTGACAGACATTGGCAATCTGGCACCAGGACTTTTTTCGCATGTTTTTTCTATAAAAGTGAATTTCAATGTGGAGAATTAGTATCATACTCTTACTCTTTTCCTTTTGCAGCACCTCTGTCGCGCAGATTGGAAACGAATGGATCGATTTTTCTCAGTCCTACTATAAAGTAAAAGTAGGAGAGGACGGCTTTTATAGAATTACACGGGCAGAATTAGCGTCTATCGGATTTCCGGTAGAAACCGTTCCAAAAAACCGAATTCAATTATTTAGAAGAGGTCAGGAAGTAGCATTAAATGTAAATACTGGTTTCACCTTTGAATGGCTGGAATTTTATGGTCAACGAAATGACGGCCAGTCAGATGCTCCGATATATGATGCCGGTGATCAGCCACATACATATTATAATCTGTTCACTGATACTGCAAGCTATTTCCTCACATATAAGTTAGGTGATGATGATGGGAGTCGCATGGATTTTTCGGCAGATAAGAATACGACAGGACTGACACCTGAATCATTTCACATTGAAGATTCACTTCAATTATATACAAATAGTTATGCTTCTGGAGTAAGGTTTGGGAGTGGTTCAGCCTTTAGTTTAAGCAAATATGATGATGGGGAGGGGTGGACAGGTTCGTTTCAATCAAAGAACGTTTCCAGAGATTTCAACTTCACCCTTGAGAATTATGATGCCACGGGAAATAATCCAATCATTGAGATGGTGCTCGTAGGTGGTAATAGTCTAAGTCACAATGTATCCATTGAGGTGGGGCCGGATGTTAGTTCATTAGGAGCACTTTCAAGTGTAGCGTTTTCAGGGTGGGGGAAACAGTTTTTTTCAGGATCATTAAATAGTGGAAACATTGGTGCAAATGGAGAATTTGTGGTACGAGTCACGCCTGTCGGTTTCCCGGAGGCTGCAGACCGCATCGCAGTGTCTTATATTCGATTGCGTTATCCTCAATCCATTCAAATGGAGGATGATGAGAACAAGGTTTTTACAATCAGTAACCCTACATCGTCAAAAGCATGGTTGCAAATAGCTACTACCAATGCCGAAGGAACTCGGATTTTCGATGTAACAGACAGCTACAACCCAGTAAGATTAGCAACAACAAATTTCTCAGATCGGGTAGAGGTTGTAGTGCCAAATGTAAATGACGGACAAATAGTTTTGGCTGTTAGTAATGTGCTTTCAGTTGCTTCGATTGAGCCGGTCAACTTTCCTGAGTTCGATCTTTCAAATAAGAATTACCTTATCGTAACTCATCCCCTGTTAAGAACTTCAGGTGACCCTGTCACTGATTACAAAAATTACAGGGAATCGGTCGATGGAGGAGGACATAATGTGCAAGTTGCAAATATTGATGACCTCTATAATTTATATAGCTACGGTGATCCTACGCCATTAGCGATCAGAAATTTTATAGTAGATGCTAATAATCAAAATGACGTTCAAAATGTATTTCTAATAGGGAAAGGCTTCACCCCGAATTTTAATTATTACCGCGGAGATCAGACATCTATCAATGTTCCAACCTATGGTTATCCGGGAAGCGATTTAGCCTACACGTTAGGTATTGATTCTGATCCTAATTTGCCCGGAATTGGTGTTGGGAGGCTAAATGCACTTAATACTGGGGATGTCACCGCCTATTTAAATAAAATCATTGAAATGGAAGCTCTTCCTTATGACGATCTTTTCAGGAAAGATTTTTTACAATTGAGTGGAGGAATTAATGCCATTGAAATTGCAACCTTTATAAACATTGTTCAAGGGTTCACTGACATCCTTGAAGCTGATTTTGTTGGCGGGAGAGCGTTTAATACAGGGAAAGAAACAAGCGAAGCTGTTGAGTATGTTGATGTTACAGATCGAGTAAATAAAGGTGTAGGTTACATTACTTTCTTTGGTCATTCCAGTGGTACCGTTACAGATATAGAAATCGGAAGAGTGGGTGATCCTTCATTTGGGTTTGCCAACAAAGGGAAGTACCCCATTTTTTTAGTAAACGGCTGTCAAGCAGGAGAGATATTTGGGAACAATTTTACATTTGGCGAGGATTGGATGATGACGCCTGAGCTGGGAGCAGTTGGGTTTATGGCGCATTCCAATGTTGCGCTATCTTCTACCTTGAAACTTTGGAGTGACTTATTCTATGATGTAGCCTTCGGCACTGAACAATTTATTGATGAGTCATTGGGCAATGTGATTGTAGAGGTATCGAGGAGGTATTTAGCGCAGAGCGGAACCAACAATATTGGTCTAACCCAAATACAGCAGATGACGCTCCAGGGCGATCCGGCCTATCGTGTTTTCGGAGCGGACAGTCCAGACTACCAGATTGATGAAAACGCTATCACGGCTGAAGCATTCGAGGCAAACGAAATATTGGCTTCTCAGGATTCTTTTAAAATAGAAATGGTCGTAAAAAACTTTGGGAGAACCGTGCTTGATTCCCTGATCGTTCAGGTTAACCGCACACTACCGGATGGAGGACAAGAGGTTTATGTACAGAGGTATGAAAGACCACTAAGGCAAGACACTTTAGAAATTACTATTTACAATGATCCTACCAAGAATATAGATGGATCCAATCTTATAACAGTAATATTGGATCCGGAAAATGAGGTTGAAGAAATAGATGAGAGTAACAATTCGGCAACACTTGATTTGACAATCTTCAGCGGCAACACATTGAATCTATTTCCAGTAGACAATGCAGTTCTTGCTTCAAATGAGGTCACCTTTAAGTGGCAATCAAGTGATTTACTAGAGGAAAATCGAGGCTATCAATTAGAGATCGATACACAAGCGGACTTTAGTGGACCGAATAATAGAAAATTCACGGTCGAAGGAGCGGTGTTGATCGATCATACATTTGATTTTTCTGCTTTAGCACTTCCCGATACATCTACCGTTTATTGGAGAACCAGGTATGCAACGACCGCTCCGGATGAAACCAATGAATGGGTATCCTCATCTTTTACATTGGTTGATAATGTAGAAGAAGGCTGGGGTCAATACGAATTTGAGCAGATTGACACTCAAATAATTAGCGGTATTAGCTACAATGAAGTAGCTAATCGTTGGGAGTTTGATGAAAATATTACTGCATTAGATGTTTTCACTTATGGAGCCGATAATTCAACATTTACTTACGATGACCTTCAGGCGATCATTGGTGGCGTTGATTTTTTCGTCACATCAAATACCATCGATCCATTTTGTCAAACAAACACATTCAATGCCATTGCTTTTGACAAGGAAAGTGCCGACCCATATAGGCCAATAACAACAACCCAAATTGATGTTTTTAATCGAGAAGTATGTGGCAGGATCCCGCAGCGTATCTATCAGTTCAGAGAGCAGGATATGATTGGCTCTGAAAGAAGATTTCAGGTGCTAGTAGATAACATGAGGGATGGCGACATGATTGTCTTATTTAATATTGGAAATGTCGACTATTCAAACTGGGATGCTGAAGTTGAAAACACACTCAATACGCTGGGAGTAGGGACTGCAACGATCAATTCATTAACAGATGGTCAGCCAGTAATAATTCTTGGGAGAAAAGGAGATCCACAAGGTTCAGCAATTGTGATTTCTGATGATGGTTCGGGTAATCCCAAAACGGAACAAAGTCTTGATTATCAAGCTGAGGTAGTTGGCCGGTTTGTCAGTGGTAATATAAGAACAACGAAAATCGGCCCTGCGAAAAACTGGGAGGCCTTTTCTTACAATATTACGGAGGAAGCCAATGATGATATTCAGGTAGATGTTTTTGGTATTGATAAAAATGGAAATGCTACCACTCTCGCATCAAGAGCAAGAGCCGAAACCATTGATATAGCGTCAGTAGATCCTGTTCTATATCCTGAAATTGAGTTGCTTTTTTCATTTTTTGATGAAACAGATCAAACACCTCCCCAGCTTAATTTTTGGGAGTTAAACTACGATTATCCGCCAGAAGGAATATTGCAGGTGTCTGAAAAGAACGCATTGTCCATTCAGGAAGGAGAGGAGATCAGTAGGTCATTTTATTTTTATAATTTGGGGACATCAGATTTTACTGATTCATTGAGTGTAATGGCGTCACTCATCAATCAAGGTACTGGTGAAGTGTTTAATTCCAGCTTTTTAATTGCGCCACCACTTTCAGGTGATACCACTTCTTTTTCTGTTAATTTTTCATCCTTTGATAAAGAAGGTATGAACTCACTCATAGTAGAGGTGATACCCATAGAAAATGAAGCTTATCAAGCTAACAACCGCTTGACAATTGTGGATGCCGTTGAAGTAAATGCGGATGAAACCAATCCGATATTGGATGTGACTTTTGATGGATACCACATTTTAGATGGCGATATTGTTTCTCCTAACCCACGGATTGTGATAAAAATGCGTGACGATAACCCGTTCATTTCTAAAACAGATACTACTGGAATTAACATATCATTGAAGCTTCCGGGAGAAGAATCTCAATTTCAACGAATAAACTTCACAGATCCCAGACTCACCTATACTGTTGCGAGTGAAAGCGAGGATTTTCAAATAGAATTTAATCCGGGTCCGTTAGGCGATGGAATTCACAGCATTCGAATACAAGCAGAAGATGAAGCAGGCAATCAAGCTGGAACTGAACCCTATGAAGTTGGTTTTGAGGTGGTTAATGAATCTACTATAACACATTTCTATCCATACCCAAATCCTTTTTCAACTAGTTGTAGGTTTGTTTTTACACTTACAGGTTCTCAAATACCTGATGAAATAAAGATTCAGATTTTGACGGTATCAGGTCGGGTAGTGAGAGAAATCACGCAGGATGAAATCGGGCCGATACGTGTTGGAAACAACATCACTAGTTATGCATGGGATGGAAGAGATGAGAATGGTGATCAGCTAGCTAATGGAGTATACTTCTACAAAGTACTCATCAATGCCAATGGCAATGCACTTGAGCGTAGATCAACAAGCGCCGATAAGGCCTTCAAGCATGGCTTTGGTAAACTATATATCTTGCGTTGATCATTATGATTAATCGCCTGAGAAATACTCGCTGGTTCTTCATCTCTTATCTAATCCTTTTTGGATTAGGGATGGTGTTCTATTTCTATCAGGAACACGGTGATTTTGTGTTATTTCTTAATGAGTTACATAATCCTGTCTGGAATTTCTTTTTTAAATACTGGACGTATACGGGGAATGGGTTTTTCTATGCTGTGTTATCAATAGCCCTCATATTTATCAACAGGCGCCTTGGAATTATAATGTCAGTTTCTGGTATCACAATTGGGGCAGTGTCCTACTTTTTTAAGTTTGTTTTGTTTGATACTGCACCCCGACCTAAAATCTATTTTCTGGATCACAAGATTTTGGACTTTGTTGATGGGGTGAATGTTTTAAGCGAGCATTCATTTCCTTCCGGACATGCCATGGCGGCATTTGGGATAACCACTTTACTGGCGCTGATGTTTCAGCATAAGAATTACTCCACTATCCTGCTAATTGGCGCTACACTAACTGCTATATCGAGAGTATACCTTGCTCAGCACTTTCTAATTGATATCATGGCTGGTTCTTTGTTAGGTATTATTATAGCAGCTGCATTTTATATGGGGTTTGAAAAATACTTAAACAGGGAAGAAGCAGGCCCATGGAATACGCCGGATGAAGATCTGGCGGAAATGGATTTGAGTGATGATGATGAGAGGTTCAATCATTCATAATTTTTTAAGTTCCATTTCCATCGCTTTTTCCATTTCTCTCTTCTCAAGATACACAGGAGGTGCTACTCTGTGTTCACAATCAGAAATGGCACATGTTTCACAGGTTGTATGAACCACTTTTTTCTTTAAGTCTGAGTCTTTGATAAAGTTAAAAGCTCCTTTAAGTTTTTCATTCATGGATAATCCAATGGATACACTACTTCCATTTTTATTATCAAACCGACTTTGTTGAGCAATGGAAATTACGAAATAAGCTTTATCTGTTTGCCAGTATTCAGAGATTTGAGCATCAACTAAAAATGACTTGTCGTTACCTTGTAAATTTTTAATGCTACTGATCGAAACCCAACGGTGACATAAATGCTCGCTTAATTGATTTTGGTAAGGATTATGTAAGCCTGATAAGTGCAATTCTTTAGTGATTTGGTAATCAATCATGCCTCCTCGTGCATCCAGACGTATGAAAAATAGATTGTCAACTCCAAAATACTTAGGGAGTACATTGGTAAGGCGCTGAAGAAGGGTTTCAGGGGTTACATGATATTTGGTCAATAAATTGCCTATGAGTTCAGGCGACCATTTAGTAGCCAATGCAAACGATTGTATGTCTTTAACAAATTCATGCGAAGGGAGAAGCAACGCAGAAGCAAAATAGGACGCTTTGAAATTATTTAAGAGTTTCTCAAAGGATGCTTCTTTATTCAAATTTGTCTCGAATGATCGTTCATTCAAAACCATCTTCTGGTATCCCAATTCTTTGGCGATCATGAATCGAATCTGTTCTTCTGACAAATTGCTGTTCAGATACAGCGTTTTAGATTCTTTGGAATAATAAGAACGAACCTGTTTAAGAAAGGGATCTTTGGCGAGCCTTTCATCATTGATAGTTATATGAAATAGTGATTTTAATGCTTCTTTCAGTGTATAAGAATTGGAAGGTGTACTAAGATTATTCTCTTCAATAAACTCCCTGGCACTTTCTTCAATATCTTCAAAGTAATTATCATGCATATCCTGATAGCTCCGGAGTGCTACCCGATAAAAGTGTTCTTTTTCGATCTGATAACTGCGAACCATTTTCAGAATCGTACTGATAAATGCACTAATCCTGTCAGGCGCATTGCTAAATACATCAATGATTTTTTCAATATTGAAACCGAACTCTTCAGAGGGGAAGTATTTAAAAAAACCGGAGTTCAATAACTCAATAACAGGTAGTAATTTCTTATCTGCTTTCGTACTGATTAAGTCATCATAGTCTATTTCGAAAGCAGAAGCCAAAGCATTTATCTTATCCGGCTTAGGATATTTTTTTCCTTTTTCTATGTCATTTAAATATGAAACGGATAGTCCGGTTTGCGCTGAAAGCGCTTGATAAGAAATCCCCTTTTTCAGTCGTAGATGCTTGATTTTGAAGCCCAAGATGAGCTTTACAATGTCATTGTCTGATATCATACCTGCCTATTAACATCAAAGGTAAACACTAAAAGAGTAAAAAGTATTAATAGCGTAATTTCCGCTATTAGATAAAATTTATATATTTACCGAAAATTTAACTTATGTCACTCACTCATATCACACCAGAATACTTAGCCGAATATCAGGATGTATTCACCGACGAAGTTTTAAACGCTCTTGAAGCTCTAAGTCCACTCAATGAGCAACAGAAATCATTGATGTCCGATCGAAATGCCCGAAGGAAAAACCGAATAGCAGATGGAAGGGTGATCGACTTCTTGTCACCATCTACCATTATTGGAAATTCCGGTCTTACTGCTTCTGATGCGAGAAAGGGAAAGTTTAATGGAAGCCAGATTCCAAATGATCTTCAATGTCAATGGATTCAGGGCACAGGTCCTGCAGCAAAACCAAATGCACCTGTGGAGAGCAGCATTCGAAATGTTGCTTATGCCTTGTTGTCTGGAGCGGATGGCTGGATGTTCGATGGAGAAGATGCACTAGGCCAAATCAACTCCATGTCGCTGGACAACCAGCGAAATTTAAAATTGACGATTCACCGCGACCCTGTTTTTATCCAAGCGGCTGAGAAGGTAGCGGTAGAAATGAATAAATGGTCAAAAGATTTCCTTGGAAGAGAAATCGTTAAAAATGTCAATGAGCAACTTGACTTCACCACTATTATTTTCCGATCCAGGGGTTTACACCTGGATGACCGACATATTACGATGGAAAATGGTGACTCGTTTTCTGCTTCCATCACTGATCTGACGCTTTATGTTGTTAACAATTACAAAGAGCTTCAAGCTCAGGGACGCAGCATAGTTGTCTATTTACCTAAAATTCAAACTGCCCATGAGGCGGCTTTTTGGAATGAGATTATTTCTACCCTCGAAAAGCATCTTGGTTTGGTTATTGGCACAATCAAAGCATACGTGTTGGTTGAGCAGCTTGAAGCCACTTTCCAGCTTATGGAAATACGAGCTGCCTTAAGCCCACACTTCGTAGGTTTCAATACCGGGCGCTGGGACTACATCAATAGTGTAGCAGACGCAATGGCTGGAATACCTGATTTTATCAACCCTAACATTGAAGCCATTTCGATGACCTACTCTTACATGGCTGCCTACGAGGATCGTGTTAGGAAGGCTGTGAATACCCCTGATCAAAATGGAAATTTTGCACTCTGGCAAGGTGGTATGGAGCCGAATATCCCGGTTGGTGGAGAAAAAGGAGTGGCTTCAAGCATGGAAAAAGCGCTGGCTGGGGCCAAAAGAGAACAAGTGGCCGGTGCTTCCGGCAAGTGGGTAGCCCACTGGAAAATGGTTCACATCATCCGTCCGGTTTGGGAGGAAAAAGGAGAAGTGAATCAATTAGGTCGATCATTTGAGCCTTTAACGTATACCGAGGGAGATCAAAAAAAGCTTATCGAACTGGAAGAAGCTCCCCGAACCATTCGAGGCGCACGAAATCTGATCAGTGTGGCATTACAGTATGGAAATGCCTTTTTACAAGGATTCCAGGCTGCAGCATTAAAACCTGCTGATTTCTTCGATGATGATAATATTCTCTACTTGATGGAAGATATGGCCACCGGAGAAATTCGCGTCAGTGTATTGTGGGAGTGGCTACAAAAGTCTGCAAAACTCACTGAGTCAGACCAGTCTTGCCAGATTTCAGCAGGAGATGTGTTCACAAAAAAAGTATTTGATCAACTGCTCAAGGAAGAATACGACAAGCTGTTACGCGCTGATGATAAAGATGTGCATGAGCATTCAAAACATACAACACTGCCCATTTCCAAATTGATTGTTGAGCGATTTGTAACGGATTCATTGAAAGCTCCGTGGTTTATAGACTTACTCAATCTGAATCTCAATAATAACGATCTAAGCATCGCACAAGATCGTGTGGATACATACTACAATGAATTTAAACTATCCGGAGAACGCATAACCGCCAACCCGGATACCCTGATTACTATTTAATCTTAATAATTATGAAAAATGAATCATCAGTAATGAATGCGGCAGTTGAGGAAGCGGAAAATTTCTTCAATTCGTCCAGGTTTAAGGGCGTGAAAAGACTGTATACAGCACGACAAATTGCTGAACAGCAAGGTACGCTTTACAACGACTACTCAATCGCAAAACATGCTGCGCACAATTTTTACAAACGTCTTAGAGAACTGTATAACGAAAAAAAATCCATCACCACCTTTGGCCCCTATTCACCTGGTCAGGCTGTGATGATGAAGCGATCCGGGATCGAGGGTATCTACCTTGGTGGCTGGGCTACCTCAGCGAAGGGATCTACAGATGAAGATCCAGGTGCTGACGTTGCAAGTTATCCACTAAGCCAGGTTCCTAATGAAGCTGCCTCCATTGTGAGAGCCTTACTTGCAGCTGATAAGAATCAGACGTACGCCCGTCATCGGATGAATGAGGCTGAAAGATCAGAAATAACTCCCATTGATTATTCCCCTTACATAATTGCTGATGCGGATACGGGTCATGGAGGCGATGCACAGATAAGAAACCTGGTTCGCAGATTTGTTGAGGCAGGAGTTCCAGGATATCACATTGAAGACCAGAAGCCCGGCACCAAGAAGTGTGGTCACCTGGGAGGAAAAGTCCTTGTTTCCTGCGATGAGCAAATTAAGCGACTCAATGCAGCTCGCTTTCAATTGGATTTGATGAGAGTAGAGGGAATCATTGTTGCACGTACTGACGCAGAAGCAGCCACCTTATTGGAGACAATTAGTGATGAACGTGATCATCCGTTTGTATTGGGTGCTACCAATCCGGATGTTCCATCCTATAAGTCTGTGATTTTAGGACTTCACCAGGTGCTTAGGGAAAAAGGAGTTCCTGTATTTGGACATGAGCTGTATGCTGCAAGAGTTGTAAAAGAAGAAACGATCCTATGGTTGAAACAAGTAGGGGTTTTAGACCTTATCGAAGAAAATCTTTCTTCATTGCAGTCTGATCATGCGTTCCAGTTCGAACCAAAATTTGATGAAATACATGCAAAGACAGTAGAGAAATGGGAAGAGGAAGCCGCTGTTATGACTATTTCTGAGGCTGCCATAGAGGCGATTGAAATTGCTACTAAAGACGGTTTGGAAATCCATCTTCAGGAAGGCTGGAAAGATGAATTGAAAGGTATGTCTTTTGAGGAAGTTAAAGCTTTCTGCACAGGACATAATGTCACTTTTAGATGGGACTGTGAGGTAATGAGATCTCCTGAAGGTTACTACCAGATCAGAGGAGGCATACCCTTTGCTATTGCTAAATCTCTGGCTATCGCTCCTTTTGCAGATATACTTTGGATGGAAACAAAAACCGCAGACTTAGCTGACGCTAAATTATTTGCAGAGGCAATCCACAAGGTTTATCCTGATCAAATGCTTGCTTATAACCTTTCGCCTTCTTTTAACTGGGATTCAACCGGAATGACAGAGGAAGAAATGAAGGCATTTCCTGAGGAGTTGGCTAAAATGGGCTTTGTTTTCAACTTTATCACCTACGGAGGGCATCAGATTGATGGTCTGGCAGCAGATGAATTCTCTAACTCTCTGCTTTCAGAAGGTATGCTTGCGCTGGCAAAGGTTCAACGAAAGTTCAGACTTCTGGATTCCCCTTATAAGACACCACAAACGCATGTAGGTGGACCAAGAATGGATGGTGCTTTGGCTGCTTCATCCGGAAGAACAGCTACTACCAAAGCAATGGGGAAAGGCTCTACTCAATTCCAGCATTTGGTAAATATCGAACTTCCAACTAAGGTATTAGCAGGATGGGTGAAACAATGGGCTGAACTAAATGAAGTGCAAGGTGAATTCAAAGTGAAGTTGCGACCACAAAATCCTGGTTCCAATGTGCTTGAATTGATGGTATTGAAGGATGAAAGTGTGATCAGTAATGTGGTCTTCAGTTCTTTGATGGACCGAAATGATCAAAATATTCTATCAATACGTGATCAGAATACCTTTGAAGCAAAATATCGTCGTAAGCGCTTAATGACTCTGCAGCATCTGTTTTTACTTAATCGCTTTAAATCCAATGTGGTGCACTACTTAACGCCGACAGAAGATAATGTGAAGCAATGTGAGGGCATGGCTAAGAGGGATATCTACAAAAACGTGCATGAGGAAGTTGGTCAGTTGATTGTGGCTGAAGTAGATAAAACTACAGTGAATAAGTTTTTGGATGATCCTGTGGCAATTGAAAAACTCCTTGAGGTCAAGGAGGAAAAGATTGCAGATCTAGCATAAATCAAAAAAGCTCGGGCTTTCCCGAGCTTTCTTTTTTTAAGTTTCATTTCTTTAAAACAGCGCAGTAAGTTTCATTGCTGCACCTTTATCTCCTTCTATTTTTAGCTTTCCAGACATAAATGCCATCATGACATTTAAATCTCCGGTAAGTATTTTATTGAAATTTTCGGCAGTCATTTTAATCGCAAATGGAGCATCTCGTTCCTCATTCACAACTACGGTAGGCGATACAGTATCATCCAGATGCACCACTCCTTCCTCGAATTTAAAGTTTGCTTTACCCTGGAACTGACCACTGTGTTTATCGGCCAGCTTTTTTATTTTATCACTGATTTCTTCTAAAGTCATTTGTTATATCGGTTTTGGTTGAAAAGTTACTTCGAATAGCTTAGGCCACCATTTTCCGGTCACATAAATTTTCCCCGTTTCCTGATCATAAGCGATTCCATTAAGCACATCGGCCTTGCTTGCTTCTTCATCGGATAATATTCCTGTGAAATCAATTTTTTGCAAAACTTCACCGGTTTCAGGATCAATAATAACGATATAATCCTCCTGGTAAACATTCGCATAGATCCGTCCATCAATTACTTCCAGCTCATTGAGTGAATCTACTTTTCCTTCATTGTCATATACTTCCAGCTCCCTCTGAACAGTGAAACTTTTGGGTTCAATAAAAAAAAGCTTTTCTGTCTCATCGGTAAATACCAATTCATCTCCAAGGGTAGTTAAACCCCAACCCTGCATTTGATAGTTGAACGTTCTTACTTGCTCCATATCCATATTGTAGACAAAGCCAACACCGGACGTCCAGGTCAGTTGGTAAAACTCGTCATTTATTAATGCTAAACCTTCTCCAAAGTAGTTAGCGGCAAGGTTGATGACCTTCAATGTTTCTCCTGTTGTTATTTCTTTCTTTTTAAAGGTAGACTCACCTTTTTGGCCGGTACTTTC
The DNA here is from genome assembly GCF_965228795.1 of Ekhidna sp. Taxonomy (GTDB): domain Bacteria; phylum Bacteroidota; class Bacteroidia; order Cytophagales; family Cyclobacteriaceae; genus Ekhidna. The sequence goes on along the minus strand of NZ_OZ245839.1, from coordinate 3,904,491 downwards.
ATACAGGTATCCATCCTTAATCAATAATCCCTGCGTGTAGTCTTCCGTATCATGTGGATAGGTATTTACTATTTTGTAACTTAATTCCTCAGGAGCATTTTCGGGTAGGATAATCACCGATCGATAATGTGTCTCAGATGCATTTCTATTATATGCTTTTATCAAAATTCTCCGTGATCCTACTTTTCGATCTGTGATGTTGATTTGAAAGCTCGGATCGTAATACGTAATTGAATGGTCTCCAAACGTAACTTCAACAGAATCAATAGGGAAATCTTCGTTTGAAGTTATTGATACATCAATTTGATTACCCCTTACAAATGTTTGATTTTGTGAAGGTGCAGTTACACTTGTGTTTTTTCTAATACGAGGTGAAGATGGTTTTTCTGATTCTTCTTTCCCTTCCTTGCAACTAGTCAATAATAATGAGGTTGCAAGGATCACATAGCTAAGTTTGATCATGCCATAAAATTAGCAAAGATGTTTATGATTGTGACCCTTGACTTCTGTCAGTTGATCGCATAAGTGTTGGAACTGTGAGTCCTTGATAGAGTACAGAGCATACAACCACGATATAAGTCATAGTTACAATCACATCTTTACCATTGAAATCTGTTAGAGAGAGGGAAAGGGCTATTGGCAAACCTCCCCTAAGCGCACCCCATGTAAGCACGGAAATGGTATTAGGAGCAAAGTGATTTTTAACAGACATCAATTTAATTGGAATAAACACACTTGTCCATCTACCGAAGAGCACAATACAAATTGCAAAGAACCCAGCTGCAATGAAGTCTAACCTTAGGTCCAGAACCAGCATTTCCAGTCCAATAAGTACGAATAGCATCGCACTGAATGTTTCTTCAAGTAGTTTCCAGAATTTGAAAACGTAATCTCCGACAGCACTAGCAACATGTGTGCTTTTCCCTTCATTGCCTAACACCAGCCCCATCACAACGGCTGCCTGCTTAGCAGAAACATGAATGAAATCGGCTAGTTGAGAACCTGCCATTACTAAAGCTAGGGTAATCAATACCTCAACTTCTACAGCATCGTTATCTACATACTTTAAAAGCCTGTAACCAATGTATCCTAGTAGGAGACCAATGAAAATTCCTCCTCCAACATCTGCCACTACTATGTAGGCAGTCTCAAAGAAAGTTAATGTGTGATCTTCGCCGGCATGGGCGATATCCAGTAATGTCAATGCTAGTACTACCGCAATTCCATCATTAAATAGCGATTCTCCGGCAATTTTAATCTCAAGCTCTTTCGACAGATTAAATCTTTTAATGGTTTTGGTGACCGCTATTGGGTCAGTTGGTGAGATTAATGCACCGAATACCAGGCAATACAAATATTCCAGGTGAATATTCATTGCATCCAGCATGTAATAAACGCCGGTACCAATTACTAAAGTAGATATCAATACACCTACTATGGCTAACACCAAAACTGAGCTTCTTTGACTGCTTAATTTCCTGAAATCAATATTCAAAGCTCCGGAGAAGAGCATGAAACTAAGTACAATTTGATAGAGCACCTCTTCAAACTCGTACTCTTTCACATGCTCTGCGAGGTGTAGATCGGGAAATGCATTTCCTAGTATCAATACCAGAAAAGACAATACAAGAGCCATTATCATCAATCCTATAGATGACGGTAGCTTTAGGTAGAAGGTGTTTATAAAAATAAACGCTCCCGATAGGAAGATAAACAAGGCGATGATGTCAAGAATACTCACGTCCGTGTCATTTAAAGGTGATTCAACGCAATATTAATTTTAAAAACTAACAGTACGAACTAAAATACAAGCGTTTGAGAGTAGTTTTTAGTATTGACACGAGCCGTGAATTCATCACGATTGTTGATCAATACTTTTATAATTTGGTACCTCTTTAAGTACCTGCCCTATAATTAGGGTCTTTTTTGGTGGGTTATACCTTTATAAAAGGCTGATTTACAGGAACGAAGATAACTTTTTTTATATTTCTTAGCAAAAAATGTATTGTGGTGAAAAAAAAGATCAATAAGAAGCTCCAGAGACTCAATGCAGATACTGAAAAAATATTTCAGCAAATCGAACAGCTTTCACCTGAAAAGTTGGAGGATGCCAGTAATGGTTGGAGCATTATTCAGGTTTTATCCCACCTTAATGATGCAGAAACAGCTTCCTTGAAGTACATGAAAAAGAAAGTGCAGGCCGGAGATAAAATGAAGAATTCAGGGGTTGGTAATTCGCTTCGAATGTGGATGACCAATCAGGCACTTAAAAGTTCTCTTAAATGGAAAGCACCCTCTTACATTTCTAATCCTCTATCATATCCCTTAGAGGAAATGAAGTCAAAGTGGATGGAAACCAGAGCGGCTATCCAAGGGTTTGTAGAGGAGTATCCGGATAAATGGATGAATAAATTGGTGTATAAGCACCCAATGGGTGGCAGGCAAAACTTGAACAATGCGGTGGATTCTTTCATTTACCATCAAATTCACCACATGCATCAAATCAATCGAATAAAAAAACAACTTGGAGTTTAATGTTAAAAATTAGAGGGCTAAAACACACCTATGATGGGGAGGCGTTGATCAGTTATCCCGATTGGGAGGTGGAGGAAGGAAATCATGGGATTATTTTAGGTAATTCAGGATGTGGAAAAACAACGTTACTGCATTTGATTGGAGGCTTAATGCCACCGAAAGAGGGCGAATTGGAAGTAGCAGGAGAAAAACTGTCTGAAAAATCAAATACCCGACTGGATCGATTTAGAGGTGAAAATATTGGTATTGTTTTTCAAAAGCCACATCTGGTAAAGTCGTTGACAGTGAAGGAAAACCTCATATTGTCTCAATATCTGGGAAGGAAAAGGACGGATGGAAAGCGAGCTGAAGCTGTTCTGGAAAGGTTGAGTATAAAAGAGCTTGCAAATAGAAAAATTCATCAGATCAGTCAGGGACAAGCTCAGCGGGTTTCGATCGCCAGGGCGGTCATCAATAACCCCAAGCTTTTGTTGGCAGATGAGCCTACAGCCAGTCTGGATGATGAAAATTGTCAAAAAGTAGTTGGCTTACTAAAAGCTCAGGCAGAAGAAACAGGTGCAACACTCATAGTAGCTACGCATGATCATAGAGTAAAGAATGAATTTAAAAACCAGCTGACTTTATGAATCTTTTTTCACTAAGTATAAAAAACGTATTTGCAAAGCCGTTAAGCTCACTTTTGAGCGTGTTATTGTTTGGTTTTGGTGTAGCAATTATTGTGTCCATTTTATTGACTAGTTCTTTTTTGAAAAATGAGATCAATAAGAATGCCCAAGGAATAGACCTGGTGGTAGGAGCAAAAGGAAGTCCGCTTCAAATCATCCTGGCGAGTATTTTTCACATTGACTTTCCTACCGGAAATATTTCTCTTCAGGATGCCAATAATCTCACAAGAAACAGACTGGTTTCTTCAGCTATTCCAATGTCTTTGGGCGATAGCTATCAGGGGTACAGAATCGTTGGAACCACACATGCTTATGCAGCATTGTATAATGCATCACTTGCAAGCGGCGAATGGTTTGCGGAGGAGATGACAGCCACAGTTGGTGCTGCTGTAGCAAAAAACCTTGGAATAAAAATTGGAGATCAGCTGGAAAGTGCGCATGGCTTGTCTGAGGGAGCCGGAGGTCATGAAGAGCACCCTTTTAAGGTTGTGGGAATTATGGAGCCGTCAGGATCCGCCCTTGATCAATTAATACTTGTTTCTGTGCATAGCGTATGGGAAGTGCATGGAGGTCATGAAGAACATGAACACGAGGAAGGAGGAGATCATCATGAGATTGTTTCTCTGGATAGACTTGGGTTGGAGGTGACCAAAGAGCAACTCGAAAACGAAGATATTACTTCACTTCTTATTAAGTATCGCTCACCTATGGCCGCAGTGCAGCTTCCCCGAATTGTAAATGGCACGAGCAACCTACAGGCCGCTTCACCTCCTTACGAGACGGCACGTTTGTTCAATATCATTGGTGTTGGAGTGGATGTTGTAAATGTATTGGGGCTAGTCATCATCATTTTGAGTGCAACAAGTGTTTTCATTGCGTTGATCAATTCTTTGAAGGAGCGGAAATATGAATTAGCTATCATGCGATCTATGGGAGCTAGTCAAATGAAAATATTTATGCTCATTTTGACTGAAGGAATTGTGCTGACATTGATAGGAAGTGCCTTTGGTTTTGGGTTGGCTCATCTTGGTTTTGCCATTCTTGCTGATTCAATGGAACAAATTCAGACGAGTGGAATGTTTTTTGTGAATGATGAATACAAAGTAATGCTGGGAAGTCTCTCTGTAGGTATTTTTGCCTCAATCATTCCGGCATTTCTTGCGTATAAGTCTGATATTTCTGAAACGCTTTCAAAAGCATAATTATGAAGCAAATATTTTTTTTAATAGCAGTGCTAATTTCCATTTGTGCAAACGCACAATTTGATAATTCCAGTGAAAACTGGGAGACGCTGGCCGATGTGAAGTACGAAAAATCACAAGATGAATATGGCGAAATATATGTTCCTAAGTTTGGGGATGAAGTTCAGAAAATGAATGGCAAGAAGGTTTCCTTGAAAGGATTCATTATTCCATTTGAGGGCATGTTTGAACCAAAACATATCATCATTTCTTCCTTGCCGATAGCTGCATGTTTCTTTTGCGGTGGGAGTGGACCCGAAACGGTCGCTGAAGCATATTTGAAAGAGGAAGTGAAGTATACAGCAAAGCCTGTGACGGTGACCGGAAGGCTGGAGTTGAACGATACGGACTATGATCAGCTCATGTATATTTTGAAAGACGCTGAAGTAAAAATTGACTAATAAATGAAATACCTATTCCTACTTATCCCTTTTGTTTTACTATTCTCATGTGCTTCCTCAGGTGATAAAGAAGAGCTTTCCTCACTTAAAGATGAGGTGATGGCCATCCATGATGAGGTAATGCCAAAGATGGGTGAACTAAGAAGAGCTAGAAAAGACTTGCTACTTCAGGCAGATTCGCTGATGGAGTCAAATCCTGATAGAGCTGCTATGCTGACAACTGTGGCAGATGAAATTGCAGACGCTAATGAAAGTATGATGCAATGGATGCGTGCCTATGAACCTGAATTTGAAGGTACAGATGAGGAGATCAAGCAGTACCTGGAAGATCAGAAGAAAGCTATTCAGGAAGTGAAGGAGCAAATGAATGGGTCTCTTGCTAAAGGACAGGAGATTCTGGAAAACTAATCCTCACATTCCTCCAACCACTTATCTACATCTTTCACACCAACCAATCCTGCCTCATTGCCCCAGGCATTGCCAATATAGGTTAGCACTTCAGCTACCTCGAGGTTTGTAATAGGGTTACCAGGCATCATCTGATTGTAGGTTACACCATTCACCACAATCTCTTTGCTCTGGCCATTTTTGATAATGCAGGCAGCTCTAGGTAGATTTTCCAATAAGTAGTCAGCCCCTGCCAGGGGTGGGTACAATGATGCCAGGCCTTTTCCATCTTGTTGGTGGCAATTAGCACAGTAGGTGGCATATACTTTTGCCCCCTGCACTTGATACTGCTTCAGGCGGATTTCGTCTCTGGAATTCATCGATTCTTTTTCTTCCTTTTTTTCTTCTCCGCTTCCGCAAGCAAAAAGCAGAAGGGTAAAAATGCCGATCAATACTTTATTTTTCATATGAATATTCATTCAATAGTTTTTCAATATCATTAATTAATACATCTACCTGCTCTGGCACGGTCCCATCATATACACCACGTATTCGACGTTGTTTGTCCACCAGTAAAAATGCACCGGAATGAATGTAGCCACCGGGAGCATCTGAATCTTCATCCACGATTGACATATAACTTCCTTCAGCTAAATCATAAATTGAATCCTGATTGCCGGTCACAAACTTCCACTTATCTGATTTTACACCTAATCGTTCAGCATAGTCTTTTAAAAGTGCCACTGAATCATACGTAGGATCTATTGTGTGGGAAAGAATCGCGACCTGATCATTATTTTCATATGATTCATAAACTCTGAGCATCTGTGCTTTCATGGTTGGGCAGATGGTTGGGCAAGAGGTGAAAAAGAAATCTGCCACATAGATTTTGTTATCAAATGTATCGTTTGTAACAATACTACTATCCTGATCCACCAGTTTGAAATCCGCTATGGTATGATAAATGGTATCGTTTTCTTCAAACACTTTATTGCCAAGAATTGGGAGTCGTTCACTTCCTGACTGCTGTGTGCAGGCTGCCAAAATGAAAAAAGATACGACGGTTAGAATGAGGTTTTTCATCATTTATTTCTAAATCGTTTATAAATTTTGATCGCTACCATTAACACAATTGCGAAGCTAATAAGTCCCATGGTACCATAGATCCAACTGATTTCAATTTTTAGGACAATTAAGAACACGACTGCAAATAAAATGAGGGTAGCTACTTCATTAAATACGCGTAGTTGTGTAGAGGTATACTTAGCTATACCTTTTTGAAGCTGTTTGAAAATCATATGACAGCCAAGATGGTAAAGAATAAGCAGTACAACGAAACCGAGTTTAACATGCATAAAGGGCATTTTCAGCCATGATGGCTGTGAAATAAGCAATGAAGTTCCAAGAATTACTGTTATTACTGCTGAAGGCCAGGTAATGATGAACCACAGCTTCTTGCTCATTAAGGCGAGCTGATCAGAAAGAATGGTGCGATCCGGCTCTCCCTTTTCCAATGCTTCCGTATGATAAATAAATAAGCGAACGATATAAAACAATCCGGCGAACCAGGTAATTACGAATATGATATGAAGAGCTTTCAGATATAAATAGTCCATCAAGGGAGCTTTTTAATTATAATTGTTGTTGATCAGTGTTGTTTACAAATTTGCTTTAAAACCTGATACCCATTCATGAGCGCCGAAAGAAATCTATGGTATTTTGAAGATGTGGACCTGTTTAAGGTGCTGTGTCCATCCAAAACCCCGACAATGGAAGATAAGCACACACCAGGGGTTTATAAAAAGGATGAATTTGTCTATTTCAAAGATCAATCTTCCGAAAATATTTACATGGTCTCTAATGGTCGTGTGAAAATAGGTACTTATGGTCCCGATGGGAAAGAGATTGTTAAAGCCATCCTCACGAAAGGAGAATTGTTTGGTGAAATGGCCTTAGCAGGCGAAGAAAAAAGACAGGATTTTGCTCAAGCCATGGATAATGACACGCGCGTTTGTGCAATGATGATTGAAGATCTCCAAAACTTAATGGTTGATAATAAAGAACTCAGCTTTAAGATTTTGAAAATTGTAGGGTTCCGTTTAAGAAAAATGGAGCGTAAAATTGAATCACTCGTATTTAAAGATGCAAGAACGCGCATTGTGGAGTTTCTCAAAGAAATGGCTCAGGAGAAAGGTCAGAAAGTAGGATTTGAAACAATGATCAAAAATCACCTCACTCATAAAGACATTGCCAGCCTCACCGGAACATCTCGACAGACAGTGACTACTGTCATGAATGAACTGCGAGACAAGAATCTCATCACATTTGACAGGCGAAGAATCCTGATTAGGGATTTGGAGAAGTTATCTTGAAAAATAAAAAAGAGAAGAACGCAACCTTCTCTTTCTTTTTTAGTATAAAACTTACAAATACGAAATTAACTATTTAATTTTACTTACATTTACGAAATTAATGTTCGAAAAGGATTATGAAAGGAACGAATTTAGGAGAGTTTGAGGAGCTTGTATTGCTGACTGTCGGTATCCTCTATGATAATGCGTATAGTGTCGCCATTCAGCAGGAGCTAAATAGGCAAACGGATCGAAAGGTAAGCATCAGTTCTGTGCATGCTGCTGTTTATCGTCTTGAAGAAAAGGGACTATTAGATTCCAGGATGGGTGAAATGTCAAGCGAAAGAGGAGGCAAGCGCAAGCGCATATTTACGATCTCGCAAGCCGGGAAAGAGGCGCTGGAAAAAGCCAATGAGCTTCGCAACAGAATGAGAAATCAAATTCCAGAGATCGCATTTGAACATTTAAGATGAAAGGAATTCAGCCACCTAAGCTTCCATTGAAACTATTTCGCTCCTACTGTAGCGAAGAACGCTTAGAAGAATTGGAAGGAGACCTCTATGAAGTTTTTCAGGAGAGGATCGCAGAAAAGGGGACGCGATTTGCATCGCTTTTTTATTGGTGGTTGGTCATCCGAAGTTTTAGATCATTCGCACTGAAAAGGACAAAAATGGATAATCAAGGACAACTACTCTCAATTGCTTCTCTGTCGCACAACATCAAGATTGCATGGAGAAATATCATTCGAAGGAAAACCACTACGGCCATCAATGTGATTGGCCTAGCTATTGGTATTGGCGGGTTTGTGGCGATTTATAGCCTTGTTTCATACGAACTAAGCTTCAACAAGCATCTTCCTGATAGAGATAAAATATACCGAATACATACAGCGTTTGGTGGAGCTTTTTCAGGCACGAATCCGGCAGTAGCCATTCCTATACCCGACTATTTAGAGGAAAACGCCAGCATTATCGAGTCGCTTGCCCGGGTTTATACTTTCCAGGCAAAGGTAAAAGCAGAAGGGGTCGATAGTAGGGTTAAGAAATTTGATCTGAATAATGGAATAGCATTTGTCGATGAGCGATATTTTAATGTGATCGATCAATATGATTGGCTGGCAGGCACACCAAAAACATCCCTTGATAAACCAAACAAGCTTGTACTTACCCAAGAGCAAGGGGAAAAGTATTTCGGAAAAATATCACCTCTTGATATGATTGGGAGAGAGGTGGTCTATCGAGATTCGCTTAATGTCACTGTTTCAGGAGTTGTCTTACTGAAATCCGAAAGAACTGATTTTGATTTTACAGACCTCATTTCTTTCAGCACCATTTACACCACATGGGTTAAAGATCAATACCCAAAAGATGAATGGACAAGTGTTAACAGTGCCTGGCAGGTCTTTGTAAAGTTGCACGACAATGTTACCCAGTCTCAAATAGCAGCAATGAATGATGACTTGAATAGGGAAATGTCTGAGCACGAATCAGATAGCGAAACATGGCATACCGAGTTAATTATTCAGCCTTTAGATGAGATCCATTACAGCTTAGATGTTGGAATTTTTGATCATTCCGGTGCTCCTACAGATTTAAAGACACTAAACATCCTGTTAGCCGTGGCTATCGCTTTGCTTTCCATAGCAATTTTTAATTTCATCAATTTAGAAACAGCCCAGGCCATTAATAAATCAAAGGAGGTAGGACTCAGGAAATCACTGGGTGTCTCTAAGCCATCTTTAATTGCGAGGTTTTTGACCGAAAGCATTTTGGTGACCTTTTTAGCTGCACTGGTCTCACTTCCAATTTCATATTACGGAGTAACCCTTTTCTCTGAGCTTGTGCCTGATGGTTTTTCAATCGAGTGGTCCAATCCATTATTTTGGTTCTACCTCTTTAGCTTGGTAGTGATTGTGGGATCCCTGGCAGGTCTATACCCGGCATTTGTTGCTTCTTCTTACTCTCCCGTGCAGGCGTTAAAATCGACCATAAAGTTTTCCGGAAAATCAGGAGGGAGTCAGGTCATAAGAAAAGTGTTGATTACCTCGCAGTTTGTTTTTTCGCAGCTATTGGTCATCTGCACGCTGGCTATTGTGTGGCAGATATCTTACATGCTGGACAAAGAATTAGGTTTTAAGGATGACGGTGTTATCTATTTTAGAACACCTACCCTTGATAAAATCGAAAAGCTGCAAGTATTGGTAAACGAAATAAAAAGCATCCCTCAAATTCCGGAAGTAACCGTACATCAGAATCCACCGGCAAGGAATGGGTGGTCTACTTCTACCATGAAGTTTTATGATAAAGATTCAACCGAGTCTGTAGAATCTGTGCACCAAAAGAAAGGAGATGAGCATTATTTCGATGTGTACCAGCTTGAGCTAATAGCTGGCAGAAATGTGAGAAAAAAGGAAGGGAAGCTTGAAACGGTGATCAATGAAACGTATGCTAAAACGCTTGGATATGAGAATGTGGAGGCTGCAATTGGAGCACAGGTATCCAATGGTGATCGGGTGTACGAAGTGGTGGGAATCCTTAAAGATTTCCACTTTCAGTCGCTTCATGTGGCTATTGAGCCATTGATGTATACGTACGATGAAGATTACTCAAAATGTATTGGTCTATCCGTTCCTACAAAGGACTTAAACATGACCATTAACAAACTGACGGATGTCTGGAATCAAGTGTATCCTGATGATCCACTTGAAGTGAAGTTTATGGATGAGACGGTAGAGAGCTTTTATGAAGCGGAAAAGCGCACGTCGAAAGTGGCTGGAGTGGCTACTGTTGTAGCAATTTTGATTTCTTGTTTAGGATTGTTCGGGCTTATTTCCTACAACATTTTACAGAAGTCTAAGGAAGTGGGTATTCGAAAAGTACTTGGAGCATCCATCGTAAATATTGGGACGATTTTATCAAAAGAATTCTTAATGCTTATCCTGGTAGCATTTTTAATCGCTATACCGGTGGCCTATTTTCTCATCAATAACTGGATGGAAGACTTCACCTATAAAACAAACATTTCCTGGTGGATTTATGGGCTTGGCGGTTTCATCTCCATTGCCATTGCCTTATTGTCAATAGGGCTGAAAATATGGAAGGCTTCTGATGCAAACCCTGTGGATTCCTTGCGTTACGAATAGGGATTGTCTGCTAGTTGACCCTTGATTTAGGGTGATTCGCCGTTTCTTTATACTGAATTAAAATAGCGTATATGCGAGCCACCCTCCTTCCCTTTTTTATGCTGACTGTCTTTCTAAGCTTCAGTCAAAACAATCTGCAGAATTATACCCCATCCATTCTTTTCAAAAAAGGTGATTGGGAATACAAGACATTCCAAAACCTGTACACGCAGACCAAACAGTTTGATGCTGATGGTGGGAAAGTGGACACAGGTCAGAGAGAAACTTTTTTCACCTCTATCAATCAATTTTTATATGGATTGAATGATCAGATAAATGTTGGATTGGATGTTTGGGTAAAAGCATCTAATAATTCAGCAGACAATTTTAGCACCACCTCCGGGCTTACAGGTATTGGTCCAAAAATTAAGATTGCGCCATTCAAAAATATCCCTCGCCTTTCCATCCAAAGTACTTTTTTGTTCAACACCGTGGATGATCCTGAGGGTGCAAATGGTTCCAGGTATTTTCTGGAATGGGATGCCAACCTTTGGTTGAATCAAATCTATTTTGATCTTCCCCTGAATGAAAAATCACAGCTTTTCTTTCAGCAGGCTTTTTGGTATCGAATGACTAAAGAGAGTACCTCTGCAGAGAATAATTTTATGGAAACACAGACCAGTGTTTTCTATAGCTATTTCCCTACCTCCAGGTGGACCATCTATGGAATGACAGAATATTTCCCTACCCACTATGATTTTGGAGGCGATCGACCAGAGGCGTTTTTTGCCTACTTTTTACAGTCTGGTCTGGGGCTCAAATACCAGTTGATTCCTAACTTAATTGAACTGGAGGCACTTTATACCAACTTCTGGAATGGTAGTGAATTCAAAGGTGCAGGAGAAACGATAAATTTGGGTATCCGAGTGATACGCCAAAAGTGAAGCATTTAAGTCTTTTTTTTCTATTTCTTACATCTATCTGCTGTTACAGTCAGCGCATTCAGTCCATATCTTTTGAAGGACTCAAGAAGACAAAGAGTGATTATGTAGAACAATTTCTGACGATTTCAGCAGGCGATCGGCTCGATTCCACCCTGCTTTTTATGAACAAGCAGCGGTTGGCAAATTTGGAAATGTTTGCGGATGTTGATTTTGCGGTTTTGCAAGAAGGAGGGGGAGTGGCAGTAGTTTTTCAATGCAAAGAAGTCTACACACTTTTACCGATTTTTAGCTTTGGGGGAATTGAGGAAAATTTCTGGATTCAGGCAGGCGCATCGGAGGTAAACCTTGGAGGCAGAGGAAATAAAATCACCAGTTATTATCAATATTATGATCGAAGTTCATTTGCAGCGCACCTTACGTTTGATCGAATCCGCAAGAGCAATTGGGGGGTGAATATCAATCTGATTAAATGGTCAACACTTGAACCACTTTTTTTTGATAATCACACGGTAGAGTATGAGTATGATAATTATACAATTGGCCTGGACCTCATCAGGCATTTAAATTTCAACGACCGTATTCAAATAGGAGGAGCATTTTTTACAGAAGACTACATGAAGTTCACTGAAGGAATGTTTGAAGGTGCTCCTGAGAAAGTCAGTAAACAGAAAGCACTGGCGAAAGTAATTCTCATTCATAACCGAATTGATTATCATTACTTCTACCTGGATGGATGGCACAATCAGCTGAATATTGAATCTGTTCACTCCTTTGATGAAGACCCTAATTTCTATATCGTTTTCAATGATGTAAAAAGGTTTATTCGAATGGGTGCAAAAGGTAACCTGGCTGCTCGTCTGCGATTGGGTTTAAGTCGAAATCAGGAAAGTCCTTTTGCGCCATTTGTACTGGATAGCTACCTGAACATCCGTGGAGTAGGCAATCGGGTGGATAGGGGAACGGGCGCCATCATTTTAAATGCCGAGTACAGGCATGCGTTTATCGAAAGGGCCAATGTTGCTATACAGGGAGTGATTTTCTCAGATTCCGGTTCGTGGAGGAATCCGGGTGGTGATTTTTCTGACTTTTCTAATGATGAAAACTTCGTACTTTTTGCCGGAGGAGGATTTCGTTTTATTCACAAGAAATTCTACAATGCCATTCTCAGAATAGACTATGGCTTCAACCTTCAAGAACCGGCCGTCAATGGTTTTGTGCTTGGAATCGGGCAGTATTTCTAACCCAAATTCAATGCCGTTTAGTTAAGACTTTCTTACCCTCAGTCCCTAAAGGGATGACTTACAGGTTTAAGTCATTTCCCCTTAAGGGGTCAGGGGTTACGATCAACTTGCTGAAAATTTTTCTTAACTCACATACATTGAAAACCGCAACTTATTGATATTGAAAAGTTTACGGTCGTTTTCAAGTGTCTCTTTTTAATTCGACCCCATCGCATGGGCTAAACGGCATTGAACCTAAATCATGCAATAAGCATAATTATTTAATAGTCAGAGCTTTTCGGAGATCTTCATTCACTTCCATTGCTAAAAGTTTGCAATCAAAATTCTGCAATATTTATTGCTAAAAAATTGCAACAGAGATTGAAGCCAATTATGATAAGAAAGAATGCTAATAAGCACCCTCATCATCTGAATCCACCTCAGCATCAGCACCTAGCTTAGTCCAGTCGATGTTTGTTTCCTTCAGGTCTTCCAGGGTGTCGATATCATTAAGTACAGGTAGTTTGTATACCGATAGCTCTAGCTCTTCAGCTTCCTCTAAAAGCTCTTTGAGCACTTTATCTGTGCTGTATTCTTTGTCCTGAAAGAGCTGTGGAAAGTATTCACTCATGCCCAGCAGGTAATATCCGCCATCTTTCGCCGGTCCAACTACTACATCGTTTTCTTCCAACATTTCAAAAGCGAGCTTGATATGCTTGGAAGACAGATCATAGCAATCGCTACCGATGATTATCACTTTGTTGTAAGAATCAAATCCCTCATCAAAGGCATTTGACATTTTCTCACCAAGTGTAAACCCTTTTTGTGAGGTGAGTTTAAAATCACCATTGTCCCAGATGTCTTCTATTTCCACATATTCCGAATAAAAAACAGATTTATCTACTTCAAGTTTTTTGGTGATTTTATGGGTGTGATGAACCAATTCCTGGTATACATCTAATGCTTTATCTATTCCAATATCCTCAGCCAGGCGTGTTTTTACCATGCCCGGAATTAAGTTCTTAACGAATATCATTAACAAACTATCACTCATAAACTTCTCTCTTTCTTAGTAAACTTTAGTTCCCTTGTATAACCACTTGCCCCACAATCTGTTATAGGCATGGACACTATCAGTAGGTTGATTTTTGGGTCCATACACCTTATACCCCTCATTTTTCCAGCCAAAAATACCTCCGTAGAGATTCTTGACATTGGAATATCCTGCCTTTTGTAGTTTTTCGCCTACTCTTTCGCTTCTGTATCCCACTGAGCAGTAGACAATTATTTCTTGATCTTTTGGGATGTCACTGACTTCCTCTATCTCAAAATCATCATAGTCTACAAAGCGCGCTCCCTGAATGTGGCTCACCTGATACTCTTCCTCCGATCTGGTATCTAACATGATAACTTCCGAAAGTCTGGGTTTTAAGGAATCCGCTTTGATCAAAGGGACTGTGTTCTTATACAGACTTTGCATCTTTTCATCAAACGTCTTTTGTCCACATGAAGTGAAAGTGGAAATAATGATTAGTATAAATGGTGGAAGGTACTTTTTCACGCTTTGATTTTCATTTACTTACAAAAATAACATCCTATCCCCCTTCAAAGGGGGATTTCCCTTCGTTGCTATTAGTGGAATGTCCCCTTGAGCCGTCCGCGGAAGCGGGGACTATAGGGGTGTTTCCACATTCGATAATCATGGTTGATAAAACAACCACATACTCGATAACAACGATATACATTGGAAGTTCAAATCCATTTTGATCATATCCGATATATGTAAGAAAAATAAGGAACGACCATATGATTGGGTACCAATAACCAGACAGTATTCCAAATGCAATCAATGGTAAAATATACCAGGGATGCATGGTAGTTGCGAATAGCAAGTATGCGGTCAATACGAATAAGAATGTCTTCGGAAGGCTCCATTTTTTGGAGTAACCTACTATGGATATGGAAAGAATCGACAGCAACGAAAGTACGGACAGAAGTGGGCCAATTACAGCTATGTTATTGTACCCGTAAATCAAAAACCCAATCTGTCGCGCAATGAAGTAAATGCTGGCATTAAATTCAAAGGAACGAAAATAAAGATCCAGACTTTCAGTCATCCCAGCTACGAACGATTGACTCAACATTGGAAGTAGTGTACCTATTGCAATGACTCCTGCGAGGATGGAGACCCAACATGTTCGATTTTTCAGGCCTTTCAAAAAGAGGAAGGGGAGATAAATCAGAGGGAGCAGCTTGGCTCCAACTGCAAATCCAAATCCCATGGCTGATGCAATATTTTTTCCTTTCTGAAATGCATATATTCCTAATAATAGGAAGAAAATGACTAATCCCTCAAAATGCAGATTTCCTACAACTTCAAGAATAACCAGCGGGTTAAGCCAATACCAATAGGCCAGGAATGACGATTTGTCGTTCCTTTTTAGAATGGCTTTCAAAAGGAAGAAGGAACCAACATCCGCTCCATACAAAATCAATCGAATCACATTGGCTGAAACCAGCCAATCACCATTGCCAATCACTGCACCTAACCAAAATATAGCTTGGTTGAGGGGCGGGTAAATGGTAAAATAATTGGGTGAGTTTAGCGCCGAGAAAAGCTCTTCTGATATTCCGCCTATGTTTTTATCTAAATAGTATTCGGGTAGTGCTGCGAAAGGATGAATGCCATTTTTTAATAATGTACCATCCCAAATAAATCGGTAGAGGTCGTCAGAGAGGGTAGGTAAATTCAGGAATAAAAGCACGCGAATAATGATACCGGCGTTGAAAAGCAATTTTTGATTTTCTTGCCGCTGAAGCAAAAAAATGTACGCCATAAACGCACTGGTATATGCCAAAATCAATGGCAATGATTGGTACCTTTCAATCCAGCTGCCAATGGAGAAAATGGCCAATAGAAAGATTACCAAAAAAGTATAATAGCCTGTTTTCACTTATTTAACTCTCATGGTTCATTAAAAAATCCTTCTCAGACTTATTAAACACATTTTCTTCAATAAAATAAATTTAGTCCCTGAATTTACTCAGGTTAGGCATTGTTTATCGGTTTCACCGACAAGATAAAAACGTATGCGAAACCAATGGCTAGCATGGCATGGAAAAGCATGAGGCCGTAATCTTCCAATTTGAACCCTGAGAAAATCCCGTAAATAAAATATATAGATAACAGGCCTTCCATAAGAGTCACCGGGGTAAGGACATTTTTTAGGTAAATGTTGCCTTTCCAGGAGTCTCCTTTGGATTGCACATTAAATTTAGGAGTTCGAACAAATGGCGTTTTAATGCCTAAGTATCCTTCAATTACCGCGATGGAATTGTGCAATGCCATTCCCATGGAGAAAGCCAGAAAGACCGGAAAGTTTTTAATGAAATAGCGAAAGGTATACTCCGGATGCGTCGCTTTTGCCGCCACCCAATAGAAAAAGCCCATAGCTAAAAAACCAATAATGAAGATGCTTCCCAGATCAAAGACCAGTGCAAGATCCGGGTTGTATTCTTTGATGTAAAGCATTGGGATGCTCAAAACTGCAGCAATTAAAAGCAACAAGAATACCGAGCTGTTTAGCAAATGCAAAACCGCCCTTACCTTATGTTTCCATCCAATGTTAGAAGTTAAGACTTTTCCTAAGGTCTTGCGAGCAGTTTCCGCTGCTCCTTTGTTCCATCGGTATTGCTGGGATTTTACTGCAGGAATAACCACGGGAAGTTCTGCCGGTGATTCGATTTCTTCGCGATAAACAAATTTCCACCCTTTGAGCTGCGCTCGGTAACTCAAATCAAGATCTTCAGTAATCGTATCATATTGCCAGCCTCCAGCATCCTCAATGCATGCTTTTCGCCACACTCCGGCTGTGCCATTAAAATTGATGAAACTACCTGCATGTTCACGTCCCTTTTGCTCTACAGTGAAGTGTGCATCCAGCCAAAATGCCTGAATTTTTGTTAGCCATCCATAGTCTGTATTCAGGTGACTCCACTTGGTCTGCACCATGCCTACTTTTTCATGCTTAAATTTTGGCAAGGTACGGATCAGGAATTCAGGGTTTGGAACAAAATCTGCATCAAAAATAGCGATGTACTCACCTATAGCTTTCTCTAAGCCATAAGCAAGTGCGCCTGCTTTATAACCCACTCGATCCGGTCTCCTCACATGCTGAATATTCCAGCCAGTTTTAGCATGCTCTTGAACTTTGTTTGCTATGATCTGAATGGTCTCGTCTGAGGAATCATCCAATACCTGTATCTCAAGTTTATCTTTTGGATATTGCATCTGGCAGACTGCATCGATAAGGCGCTCCACCACATATTTTTCATTATATACAGGAAGCTGAACAGTAACAAAGGGGTATTCGCTGAGTTCCTGGTGTTCATCTTGTCTAAGCTTCCGCGATTTCAGGTAGTGCCAGGTTAGATTGAATTGGCCTAAGCTGAATAGGCAAATAATCATCAAGGTGAGTCCGTAAAGTGTAATTACCAACCACTCCATTCTTATAGGTATTTAAAAATTGTATAGATGATTTTATAGCCCGCACCTAGTGTGCCTTTGATCGTACCGCTGACTTTCGAAACCCCGATTCTTTGTCTGTAGTTCACAGGTATGTCTTTCGTCTGCAAATTTAGTTTAGCTGCTTTTAATTGCATCTCTACCGTCCACCCATAGGTTCTATCCTTCATATTTATTGCTAGTAAACTCTCATACCGAATGGCGCGAAAGGGACCCAAATCCGTGTACTTCTTTCTGTAAAAAATTTTGATCAGGGTGGTTGCAAGCCAGTTTCCAAATACCTGCTGAGGGGTCATACTACCTTTTTCTTTTTGGCCTAGTGCCCTAGATCCTATTACCAGATCAACATTTTCTTCTAAAATAGGTTTGACCAGATCAGTCAACTGTTCAGGATAATCCGAGTGATCTCCGTCGAGAAACACCACAATATCCGGCTGAGTGGGAGAGGAGGCTATATGTGCCATTCCTTTCAGGCAGGCATTGCCATATCCACGATTAGGTTCCTTAAGGGCGGTAGCTCCCCTGTTTTTGGCTTGATCGAATGTGTCATCTGTGGAGCCATTATCCACTACTATGACCTCAGACACCCATTCTTTTGGAATTTCATCGATGACTAATCCAACGGCGTTTTGCTCATTAAATGCAGGGATAATTACACGTATGTCTGGCTTACTCAAGATGCACTTCTATTGTGAGCGCAAAGGTAGGTTTATGGGAGCACTAAAAATGACTTAGTCATGACAGAGGCATAGATTCTCTTTATAGATCTATGCACACATGAATCATTTGTCAAAATTGTATCATTCTGACATAAATCCTGCTCCGAATGCATTTGAACTTATTCAATCTTCTCAAAGACAAATCCCATCTTTTGTTCTCCAGCTGAAATGATTGCAGTCATTCGATTTCCTTCAAGTATATATTCAATTTTTTTGGGAAAATCATGCTGTGGATTTTCACTTACGAATCCATTTGTAGATACGGACATAATTTTAAAGTAGGTGGGTGATGCATTCGAGCTCACATCAGCAACATAATACATACTTCCGTCTTTCTTTATAATTTTTAGTTTTTCAGTAAAGGTGGTATCGGTACCTTTCATGGAGACACCCATGCCTGTCAATTCGCCCCCTGTCTTTCCCCAAATTTCAAAAGCAGATGTGCCTGGCTTAACATTGTGACGCTCCCACTTTCCAACAAGCCATTTGAAATCTTCGAGTGATTGAGCAAGTGAAAGTTGAGCAATTATCAGTAATGTTAGTGTGAGAGTGATCTTTTTCATGGTTTTTTTGAAACAATGATAGATCAGGGAAATATTGAGGTATTGTAAAAAAACGACACCTACTTTTTCAGAAAGGAATTAGCAAGGTTTTTCTCATTAAAACCATAGTTCGAGGGCTCTTCTCCAGTGAATTCCTTGAAGTTTTTGATGAAATGTGATTGATCAAAATAGCCGGATTGCAATGCGGTTCTAATCCATGAATCTTTATGATCTTTCATCACTTCAAAAATGTAGTTGAATCGAATAATCCGGCAATAGAACTTTGGAGTGACCCCAATCACTTTTTTAAATAATCGTTCCAATTGGCGCGTGCTAAGACCCAATGTGTCTGCTAAATGTTCAATTTCAATCATTCCTTTTTTCTCTAAAATGGTTGCAATGCATTGATCAATTTTGATTTGCTGTTTATGCAATGGTAATTGTTTAATTAGCCACTCTTCCGCTACAGAAATTTTCTTATTAGGACCTGAATCATTCCTTTTGATTTCATGAAGCTCATAAAGGTCTTGTGAAAGAATTTGTTCCAAAGGAAGAACCTTGTCCACCGTAGCACTCATGTTTTGTTGAAAAAGTGAATAAAATGCTGAAGGGTAGAGTTTAATTCCTAGCATTTTAGAACTCCCTGAATTTTTCAGGAAGAAGTATTTACTAATCTGACTAGAGAAAAGAATGCCGGATTGTAACTCCCATTCTCCATGCAAGTTGATGAGGTATGCATCTCCATAATGAATGATAATCTCACTAAATCCGTCTGGAATTATTTTTTGTTCAACTGGAGTCGAATTTTCATCCTCATAGATCCAGTATTCCTTTACAAGGGTTTTTAAGGTGTCAGAAGGTTCAAAACGTTCGAAATGCATGAAGTTCAAACATTAAAATCAATATTCTCTTAGTTTCACTTCATCACTCTTTACATATAAAGTTTTGGTATCTTTTATAGCCAGATTCGGTTCTCTCAATGTTTCCATGAACTTCCAGGTGGCGCTAGCTTTTTCTGCATTTAAGTTTAAGATCATATATCCATGATCTCTCATGTTGCCCCACTTTAAATGCGGATTGACGCTTGAATTAATGATTTTCTGTTCATGAAGGAATACCAGGCTATCAGAGAATCGTTCATTGGAATTCGCAGAGTTGATAGAAGTAGTGCCAAATTCTACAGCAAAAGCACCTTCTCCGGTTTTTTGATTGTATACTTCGAACGGTTTGTTTGTAGCCTCAAAAGCCCAGGCAGTATGTGTGTCTCCGGTAATAAAGATTACATTATCCAATTCCTGAATTACATCTGCAATCATTTGTTGCTCGATCGGATATCCATCCCAGGAGTCCAGGTTTATGTTAAAAGACTCATGACCCCAGTTTAGATAGGAAAAGATTACCTGGTTGCCGATCACCTTCCATTGTGCATCAGAACTTCTAAGCTGAGCAATTAACCAGTTGCGTTGTTCCTTACCCAACATAGTTCTTGAAGAGTCAGCCAGTGAAGGATCTCCTAAACTATCCGCAATAAAAGTTCTGCCCTCAAGTCGTTCGTCCAGCATAACGAGATCTACCATATCGCCGTATCCAAATTTTCTATAATGCTTACCTTCCTCTCGAATAGGTATCCATTCGTAGAATACTTGCCTGGCAATATTCTTACGATCTTCATAGCTGCCTTCATTTTCCTGGTGATTTTGTGCGCCATCTTTGTAGGAATTGTTCGCGATCTCATGATCATCCCAGATATTAATGAATGGATGATTGGCGTGAGCCGCAATTAAGTCTTTGTCAAGCCTATATTGTGAGTATCTCAAGCGATAATCATGTAGCGTAATAATCTCTTTTGCTGGAATGTGTTTCCTGTTTAGTGAAGTGTCTCCGTATCCACCAGGGGCATATTCATAAATGTAGTCACCAAGATGAATGACAGCATCCAACTCTTCCTTTGCGATTGCGCCATATGCATTAAAGTATCCCCATTCGTAATTGCTGCAGCTAACAACACCAAACTGGACTTCTTCTGGGGTCAATGATGCTGTTTTTGTTCGACCAATTATTGAGCTTTTACCTAGCGCATGAAACCGATAGAAATAGCCGGTTCCTGCATCAAGTCCATCCACATCTACTTTCACTGTAAAGTCCCTTTCCGGGCTTGTTGATATTGTTCCATTTTTAACAATTTCCTGAAAGCTGTCATCAGTTGCTATTTCCCAAACAACATCAACACTGGGTAAAGAATCTTGCGGAGTAACCCTTGTCCAAATAATCACACGATCATATAAAGGGTCTCCCGATGCAACTCCATGATAGAATGGAGCCATTGAGCTGTCTCTTAAGTGAGAGGTGTCTTCCGATAATTTAGGGTATTCAACCGGCTGACTGCAGTTGAAGATTAAGAACAGTAAAGCAATGAGGTGTAAATATTTCATAAGCAAAATCGTTATCACGAAGATATCAAGAAGCTTTATGAAATTCTTAACCTTAAGTGTTATTCAATTATTAACGCTTAGGCAATAGCAATGGACTTTTTCGCCCAATCAATAAATTCATCGGAATTGAAAATTTCATTGGGAACGGCATAGTAAGGCATTTTTCCATGTTTAGTGCTTGCCATTTTAATGTATTTTTTCTCCAATTCTTCATCAACTTTAAGGGCAGGATTTCCTTTCGAATCAATCATTCCGAACATTTTCTCATCATGGAAAATGCCATGACCACCAAACATTTTCTTAGAAGTAATTCCACCTATCTCTGATAATTTCTTAATAATCAGTTCAGCTGAAAGCTGTGCTTCATTGGTGTGCTTATCTCCTTTTTGTCCCATGTTTTTTTATTTATGACGAGAAGATAGCCAATTAATGGGCAGCTATTTTAAATCGAGAAACACTCCAACAGAATATGAAGGAGCAGCAAAAATGAGCTTAGCGCTAAATGCTCCACTATAAGATGCGGAGAACCCTAGTTTTTCAGTAGCATAATAAGCTGCTTCATAAGTATAAGCTACAAATTCCGTGTTATTTGCGAAAATAGTTGCCCCACTGCTTCCCTCAGCGGAACTTAATCCATTTTGTAATGATTCGACCATGTCTACTCTAAAAATGCCCCAAAGCTTGTTGTTTAGAAAAGCACCTCCCACTTCTCCACCGGCTCTAAATTCATCGGAGAAGTTTTTTGTTCTGTTGTTAAAGCCACTGTAAATGTTCGCATAGGCATTTATTTTTCCAACTGAAAATGACTTACTTAAATCGAAACGAATCATTTGATTGAATTCTCCATCGCCTGTCTGTAATGATCCATCGCTTCCCCCGGAATCATTTCCTAAGGGTAGGCCAAATAACAACGTGCCAGCAAAAACGAACTTGCTTCCCGGCTTACTAATTCCATACTTAATTGCTATGTCGGTATCACCAATTGAGTTCACTGATTCTCCGGGTGATGTTACCATTCCATTTGTCCCTGAAACTTGTTCATTCCGATAAGTTCTTGAGAAAAATGGGAAGTAGACAATACCAGTAATGCGATCTGTGATTCCATACTCTCCGTAAATGGAGCTATTGAATATACCGGTAGTAATATTAGGATCTGTACCTCCGGTTCCCGTGTAATGTTTTGCAGCAACCACCCACCATTGCGAAACTTTGTAATAGGCTTCACCTTTGGGTTTTGTCCATCCTCCCCCTGCAAAGGAGAGCATTGGTAAAGCAAGCAGCGCAATCAAAAAGATTTTTAAACTATTCAATTTCTCCATGTCCAACTTTGACTTTAAATGGTTTACAATAGTAGAATAGGTAATCATATTCAAAGATGTCTACCTCAGGAATCACATATTGATGAGCTCCGGAAAAAACCTGCACCGGCCCTATTTCATACCCTCCACTGGGGGAATTAGGATTATTTGTTAAATAGACATACAGGCCAGGTAGATTATCATCCGCTCTATAGTTCTCATTGATATCAATGATCAGATCTTCTCCATCTTCAGAAAGAACGAAATCCCCTTCCAAAACATAGCTGCTTGTTGTTGCAATTGTCCCGGAGCGATCACCCTCCAACATCATGGTAGGGTCACCAGTAATTTCAAATGTAATAGAGGTATCAGCTTCTAATTCTCCAGTGGAGGCAAAAACTGATACTGTCACCATTCCATTGTCTAAAGCCTGTGCCAAGCCAGTATTGTCAATGGTTAGTTTCGACATATCAGATGTTGTCCACAAAACAGATGATGGTTCTGTTTCCATTCCTACATTATCCAGGAACATGTGTTCAAACTGATAGCTTGTATTCACCTCCATGGTGCTGATTGGGTTGGTTATTCGAACCTCTGGGGGTACCTCATCCAGTAAAACATCCTGACCAACACATCCGGCTACTATCAAGGCAAAGGGAATAATCTTCTTCATACTAATTATTTACGGAGATACTATCGTTTCCAAGCAAAATAGGTTGGTTAAATCGCCCTTCTTCATCACGGTTTTCGAGGTTAAGGACGCCTCGCGGACAAACGGCAGAACAAACGCCACAGCCTACACATGATGATCGTATGATGTTTTGACCTCTCTGCGCATACCATCGAACGTCTATTCCCATTTCACAATATGTGGAACAGTTGCCACATGAAATGCATTGACCTCCATTGGTTGTTATTCTGAATTTTGATTTAAATCGCTGAACCAATCCCAAGTATGCTGCAAGTGGACACCCAAACCGGCACCAGACCCGGTTACCCATCAATGGATAAAATCCGGTTCCCACCACTCCGGAGAAAATGGATCCTATCATGAATCCATAAACTGTTCGGATATTCCCACTTGAAAATCCAAAATTATCACCATCCACAGGCATGTATTTAGCAAAAACTGAAACCTCACTCAGGATGATGCCGATTGCAAAAAATCCAGCTATCCCAACAACCACATTTCTGACTTTTTTGCCTGACATTGATGGATAGTATTTTCTATGAAGAAGGAAAAGTGCTGCACCAATTGTGGCTACTGCTCCAAGCACAATCCACTTATTGAATGCCAGATAAAAATCTCCACCAAAGAAATTATAGAGAACCAGCCCGGTCATTATCACTGCAAAAACCAACACTCCATGTACCAGATACCGCTCGATTTGCCATGCTTCAGTGGACTTATCAGAAAGTTGCCTGAAAGGATCGCCGGCTGTTTCGGCCAGTCCACCACATCCGCATACCCAGCTGCAGTACCATCTTTTCCCAAAGAAATAAACGAATACAGGCACACCGACTACAAATAATGTGATTCCCCAAACAAACATGAATATTCCTAATCCGCCTGCTGAAGTGAGCGTATTGATATGCCAGGCATCAAAGAAATCGTAATCTAGTGGCCACATATTTTTGAAATCGAAATAGGGCTGATTTAGTCTTACGAGTATTTCAGGGATTAAAAATGCAAATGCAAGCTGAAAGAACATGACTGAGCAAGTTCTAAATACCTGGTATTTACTATGCCGATATTTGATGATCATTCGAACCCCCATCACAACTACGGCAAACGTGTAAAGAAATCCATACAGGAACCATTGACTAGAGGAAGCTGATGGATTGATCAATTTCTGGAGTGGGTCAACAATAATAATCCAGTTAGTGATGTAGGCCGGGAAGAAATAAAGTAAAATGTAAAAGCCAATGAGTAGTGCTCCGGTTAGTATACCCATCCAGCCTCTGTTGTTGAGCGCATGATGAAAAATGTGATTGTTTTTGATTCCCGGAGGCTCATTTAATTGTGCTTGAGGTACGATGAACATCAGTGCTCCAATGGCACCCACCACGTAAATCAGTAAAAAAAACAATAATTTGTTATTCGGAACGGCCCCTTTTGCCGATGCTCGGGCAAGCGACCCTGCATAATCATCGTAGATGACTTTATCCCATTCCTGATTGGCTCTGGCTTCTTGGTTTACTGTCTCAACAGCTCGCTTTATATCTTTTACAAATGGAATGCTGATGCTGTATTCTTTTCCAAATAAAGGCTCAATTTCAGGCTTCAATTTCTCTTTGTGCTCGTCCTTGACAATAGCCTCAAATGTCTCTTCACTTAGTGTGAAATTGGACATAAAGAAGCTACCTAGAAATAACCCCAGCGAAAAGAGGAATAAAATAAGTCCGGTATATAAAATAAGTCCGGTATATCTGATTGCTTTCATATTTTTAATTTTAGACCTTTTAGGTTTTGAAAACCTGAAAGGTCTTTTAGCCAAAAATCTTTTCCAGGAACCCTTTCTTCCTCACTTCAACACTCTTTTCCGGGAATTCCTCATTAAACTTCTCCTGTATCTCACCTTCCCAATGTTTATAAAACTCCGGGTCAAAGTTTGCTTCTGGGAGACGGGCAATAATATAGTCTAATGATCGCTTTTCATTTAGCCATTTATCCCACACTTCATGCCTGTTTCTGATTCCAAAAAGATTTACACCTTGTACTTCGAGTGAATCCTTTTTGTAAATGATTTTCATGCACTTTTCATGATCATCGCACTCCCAATAAAAAGAGGAGGAATCATCAGGACACTGAGGAAGAACAGTGCCGTAGTTTTGATACTCAATATCAAAAAACTTGGCAGAATTGAACCAAATGCCTGGTTTGTATTCCGTTTTTTTGCCAACGACCGTTCTAGCCACGGTCTCACCCATCATTCTTCCTGCGTACCATACGGCCTCTATCGCTCTTCTGTGATTAGGTGGATTTCTTAATTGCGCACAATCGCCTATTGCATAGACATCCGGAATGTTCGTTTGTAGATACTCATCAACTAAAATCCCTCTATCAGTTTCTACTTTTGATTCTTTTACCAAATCTATGTTTGGGTGGACACCTACTGTAAGACCCACAAACTGACATTCGATTACTTCTCCGGATTTCGTTTTAATTGCTTTTACTTTTCCATTGCCATCATCCAAAATCTCTTCCAGTTCGGTTTCTTGTCGGAGATCAATGCCGTGCTTGTATAAATGACCATCAATTAATGTGGCTTCTTCTTTCGGAAGCATATTGTCCCAGAAATGTTTTTCTCTAATGAGATAGGTGACAGTAATATGTCTGGAGTGAAGCATTTCTGCCATTTCCACTCCAATCAGGCCTCCACCGAGGATGATAGCACGATCAATGTTTTGGGTGTTTTTTTCCATCAGTTCCAGGTCTTGATACGAATAAAGCCCTTGAACCCCCTCTAAATCTTGACCCGGCCAACCGAATTTGTTTGACTGACTACCTGTTGCCAGAATTAGCTTGTCATACATTTGAGTCTCTCCGCTTTCAAACTTTATCTTCTTATCATCGAAATCAATTGATTTCACCCATGCTCGTTTCAGATTGATATTGTTTTTATCCCAAAACCAGTCCTCATAGGGTTTGGTGTTTTCATAGGTCATATGACCCATATAGATATACATGAGAGCCGTTCTTGAGAAGAAATGATCTGTTTCTCCGGAGATTACCGTTATTTCATGATCAGAAAGTTTTCTTATATGTCTTGCCGCTGTAATACCGGCAATTCCATTACCAATGATGACTATTTTCTGCATGTAGAATTTATATAAAGCCAATAATACGGTGATATTGGCGGGTTGATTCTTCAAGTTAGGCAGATAGTCAACCGTTTGTCAATCACTTGACAAAAAAATATTTAAACCTTCCCAATCATTTTTCTGTTATTTACGTACCACATATTGGTGATTAGGTGAAATGGGTGGGTTTAACGTGCAAAGGCACGTTTCTATTCGGTTAGGTTAGGTTACGATTATTCTCACCCATATATAGGGGCCCGCCAGGGCCCCTTCTTTTTTACCCTAATGTTGCTTTTGGGATGTGAAGGTATTTTTGAAGCTCCCCTGAATCAATCAATTTTTTTGGTTCTCCAATCAGCATATTCTGACCAAAGTCCATACACCAAAACAGGTCACAGACTTGTGCAGACAGCTGAATTTCATGGGTTGAAATCAATACACCCTTTCCGGATTTAGCAATCTTTTTTAACAAGTGCAGCACATCAATTTTGTTCTTTAAATCGAGGTGGGAGGTAGGCTCATCCAAAATGATAAGATCCGTTTCCTGTGCTAAGGCCCTTGCAATCATTACTTTTTGCAACTGTCCATCGCTTAGTTCAAACAAGCGTTTTTTGGCCAGGTAATTGATTTCCATCGTGGAAATAGCTTCTTCTATTTTCTCCTTATCCATCTTTTTCAGATTTCCCAGCCAACCGGAATAAGGATGTCTTCCTAATGCGACCAGTTCAAGCACTGAAAGATTTAAAGATTCAGGTCGTCCGGTAAGTACAACGCTGATGTTTTTAGCTATATCTTTTCCATGAATATTTTTGATCGGTCTTTTATTGAGAAACACCTGACCGTTAATTTCAGGTTGCAATCCACATATGGTTCGTATGAAGGTGGATTTACCGACTCCATTTTGTCCAACTAATCCGATAAGATTACCCGATTCAATCACCAGGTTAATCGACTCCATGAGTACTTTATCTGCACCATATCCAATACTAAGGTTTTTGGTTTCAAGCAAAGCCATCAGAATCGGTAATTAAGGTTAGACTTTTTCAGAATTAGCCAAATCACAAATGGTGCTCCAAAAAGTGAAGTAACCGCATTGATAGGCAATGTTTCCTGCAACCCTGGCAGTTGGGCTAAAATGTCGAACAACAATAGTAGAATTCCTCCAACAAGAACAACCAGTGGTGTAAGCAATAAATGATTCCCGGTATTGAAGAGCATTCGCGCAATATGGGGAACCGCTAATCCGATAAACGCAATGGGACCACAAAAAGCTGTCACAGTCCCTGCTAGTAAGCTGGTATTAATGATGATCAGCATTCGTGCTCTTTTAAGGTTCAACCCTAATGATTCGGCATAATTTTCACCTAGTAAAAGTGCGTTGAGAGGTTTTGAGAGTAAAAATGATAAGCCTAATGAAAAAGTAATCACAGGTATCATCACCCTTAATTCCTCCCAGGATAAGCTTCCTAGACTGCCAAATGTCCAGATTACATATGCCTGAATGTTCTCTGCCTGGCTAAAATATTGGAGAATGCTCACTAATGCACTCACGGCTGATCCGAACATAAGGCCTATAATTAGTAATGATACGCCTGACCTGATTCTAAAAGAAGCGATTAACACGATTGATAAAACTAAAAATGAGCCAAGTCCAGAAGCTCCTACCAAAAGCCAACTTCTTCCTATTCCGGTCATTTCTATAAAGCCACCAATCCACACACCAAGAAAGATTACCAAAGCAACCCCAAGTCCTGCTCCGGAACTAATGCCCAAAATAAATGGACCTGCAAGTGGGTTTCTAAATAATGTTTGCATCTGCAAACCACTAATTGCTAGCGCACTTCCGGCTAAAAGGGCAGTTAATGCTTTGGGAATTCTGAAGTTGGTGATAATGTTCGACCAGACTTCATTTTGAGAATTCCCCAAAAAGTGATCGATGATAGAGCCTAATGGGATCTTTACTGAACCCAGGGAAATGCTTGAAATAAAGAAAAGCACTACTAGAATAGTCAGTACTAGAAATGTAATCTTCCATTTCTTACTTGATTCATCCAGGTGTGATTCAATCATGGCAATTTTTGAAAGTATACAGTTTCGTAGTTAGGTAGTAATTCAGGATGAATGATTTTGATTAAATCTGCAAGAACAATATCTGGTCTGGAATATCCGGACTCAAAGAAGTCATAGCCACCATTAGGCCCGATTCGCTTGTTGTAGTTATATACTTCATCTGCTTTAAATGCCTTAAATGAAGCATATCTGGCATCCTGTCCAAGCATCTCTTTTCTAGAGTTTAGGGTAGAAGTTCCGATCCATTTATCAGCTTTATTACCTTTTTCATAAACCGATTCAAAACTCAGCTCCATCCATCCGGATGTAGAATCACTATCCCATAAATATTCACCTCCTGCGTTATTAAAAAAAGTGGCAGCCCAGTTGTTCCCGCCGGGAAGAAACCATGTATCCCCATAGACCACACCACTTAGAATTTTAGGTTTGATTTTTTCATTTTCAGCCAAATCTTTTAGCGTTAGGTATTCGTTTTCGATGGCACTGAAAATGGAGTCAGCTTCTGCCTGCTTTCCTAGCAAAGCACCGAAAAACTTGATCCACTCTGCTCTACCTAGCGGCGACTGTTCCAAAAAATCGGAGTTGTAGTATACAGGAATACCCGCTTCTTTGATTTTATCGAGCGTTTGAGATTCTCCTCCCATATCAAAAGCAATCACTGCATCCGGGTTAATACCAAGTAGCAATTCCATATTCATACTGCCATCAGGACCTAAGTCAGTAAGTAGACCATCTTCGGCTCTTGCAATAAATGTCTCTGAAGAGATGTAGTTGAGGTTTGGGAATCCTACAACCAGATCTTCAGCATCTAAAAGCTCCAAAAAAGGCAGGTGAGAGGTAGAAGTGCAAACAATTCTTTTAGGCCTTTGATCAAGTTGATACCTGATTGCTTGCGAAGCATTTGGCCAGGGTTCATCAATTACCAGGTATTCTGATCCATCACTATCGCTTTCAAAGTGAAAGCCCTTTGCATATTCTACCCCTTTATGGGTCGAAATCGAAGATTGATCCTTGTTAGGCGCAGAACAGGCACATGCAACCGTGATTATTCCGAAAATGAATCGATTCATGTCTCAAAAGTAGCCCATCAACATGGGAAGTTGCTTAGTTTTGTGATAGACTATGGTTTTGAATAGGTATTACTTACCTGTTTGAATTAAAATGGGAATCTCGTGATCTGCCTTGCTGCTGAAAATCGAGAGCTGTCCCCGCAACTGTAATTCTGTAGAATGTTTTGGTCTAATCGAAATCCACTGCAGTGACTTATGTACGTCACTGTGGGAAGGAAGCCAAAACCAGATAAGCCAGGAGACCTGCCAAAGTCATTTTATTCGAAGCTTCGGGTGAAAGCAGAGGAAGGGGTAATCTCCATTCTTTCTACGAGGCTCATAGTAACTAAAAATCTATGAGGAAACTACAATTAATCATTGCATTAACATGCATGGGATGGACTGTCAAGGCACAGGACTCCCTCAAGGCCGTCCAATTGGATGAAGTGGTGGTAACTGGCACCAAAAGTGAAATACCTGTTGAAAAATCCGGTAAATCAATCGTTAAATTCACCAGAAATCAAATTGAAAACAGCGGGGCAAATACAGTAGCGGAAGTACTGAATCAGGTTCCTGGCGTTCAAATGGATGGAAATTTTGGTGCACCAGGTACAAACATTGGCTATTTTGTAAGGGGTGCTTCCAGTAAGCGTACCCTTGTACTTATTGATGGAGTACCATTTAATGATGCCTCGGGAATTGATCAAACGTATGATTTGAGATTGTTGGATCTGGATCAAGTAAAATCAATTGAAATTCTTAAAGGAGGGCTTAGTACTCTCTATGGTACAGGTGCCGCTGCTGGGGTGATCAACATTCAGTTGAGAAAGCCTGAAGAACAGCAGATTGGGGGGTATACCAAGTTAGAGTATGGAAGTTTCAATACTTTCAATGCCAATACCGGACTCTCCGGAACAATTGGCAAAATCTCTTATTTAGCCAATGCCGGATTGAAAAAGTCTGATGGTTTTTCGGCTGCAAAAGATGAGTCTGGAACAGGGAATTTTGATGATGATGGGTTTGAGGGATACAATTTTCTAGGGAAATTGGACTATCAGTTTAGCAGCTCATTCACTCTTGGGTTTACAACAGGATTTGATCAATTCGAAAACGACTTTGATACAGGCGCATTTACAGATTCCGAAACAAATTTTTCCGAGTATAAGCAAGTTCGTTTTGGTTTAAGACCATCCATTAAATGGACGGATGGTAGTTTAAAGGGTAATCTCTTTGTGAATAATCTAGATCGAATGTTTGATTCCTTTGGAACACAAACTGAATATGATGCAAAAAACTACCAGGTTGATTTGGTGATTGATCAAAACATAACAGATCAAATTAAGCTAATTGGAGGCATTAACTATCAGCAGCTAGCTTATAGTCAACCTGATGCTGAAGAGCAGAGCTTCAATATGTTAGATCCGTATGCGACACTAATCTATGACAAGAATGATTTCAATATTCAGGTTGGTGGTCGTCTGAACGTGCACAGTGACTATGGATCTAACTTCGTTTACAATGTAAATCCATCTTATATTTTTGATCTAGATGAAGTAGATGTAAAGGTATACGGGTCTTATGCCACCGCATTTATTACACCTAGTTTATTTCAGTTATTTGGACCATTTGGTGCAAATCCAGATCTGAAGCCGGAAGATTCAGAATCTGCAGAAATTGGAACTACATCTTACTTCAATGGACTCCAGCTTGACGTAGTTTATTTCTATCGAAACGATGAGAATCTCATCATTTTTACCGATCGATATCAAAATTCAGAAGAGCGAATAGAAACAGATGGGCTGGAACTAATCTCAACCCTTAAAGTATCAGAAAAATTTTCGGTAAGTGCTAACTATACATACACACGGAGGCTCAATGATGAAGTGATGTACAGAATTCCTGCTCATAAATATGGTGCGACTGTGACGCTCACTCCAATTAAAAACTTGACAACTTCAATTAATTACCTCCACACAGGAGATCGGCCGTTGAGGTACTTCGATAATACAACATTTACTACTCAGGAAGTAAATGGAGATTCGTTTGATCTGGTTGACTTGAACACTTCTTACCACTGGAAGGATTTTACTTTTTCAGGCGCTGTTAGAAATCTATTCGATACAGATTATCAGGCGATAGCAGGATTTAATAGTGTTGGAAGAAACTACACAGCGGGGATAAAGTATCAGTTCAATTAAACAACTCATCCACCGCTTTTCTTACTGAAAGCTTTTGGGAGGAGATCAGCTCCTCCCTTTTTTGTATTTCTATTTTAATATTCGGTTTTGAGTAAAATGTCTCTTCAAGCCTCGCCTGTATACGCTCATGAAACCATTTAATGGCCTGTTTCTGACGATTTTCAGCAAACCATCCATTTTTTTCCGTATGGGTTTGATATTTATCAATTTCCATCCATACATCTTTGATTCCGGATTTCTCAGTTGAAGAACAAACACCTACCGGAATGATCCAATCTGCCTCATTAGGAGGGAACAAGTGAACGGCATTTTTATAATCATCTCGAGCCTTTTTTGCAGATTTAATGTTCGCACCGTCAGCCTTGTTGATGACAATATGGTCGGCCATTTCCATAATTCCTCGCTTAATTCCCTGAAGTTCATCGCCACCACCGGCTAGCATCAAAAGGAGAAAATAATCTACCATGTCCCTAACTACCGTTTCACTCTGACCTACACCTACTGTCTCCACTATAATGATCTCAAATCCTGCTGCTTCACATAATAACATGGCTTCTCTGGTGCTGGATGCAACACCTCCAAGACTGGATCCGGAAGCTGACGGACGTATAAAAGCATTAGGATCTTTTGAAAGCTCATCCATTCGTGTTTTATCTCCAAGGATGCTTCCTTTGGTGCGACTGCTACTCGGGTCAATGGATAATACAGCTACTTTTTTCCCGGCATCAGTTAGTAGTTTACCAAAAGCCTCTATGAATGTACTTTTCCCAACACCAGGCACTCCGGTTATCCCAATGCGTAAACTTTTGCCGGTATTACTGATAATTCGATCGATTAATTCTGCTCCCTCTTTTTTGTCATCAACTCTTTTACTTTCGATTAAAGTGATAGCCCTGCTTAGAAAAACCCTATTTCCGCTCGTCAGGCCATCTATTAAGTCTTGTAGATGAATATTAGGTGTTCGCCGAAAAGTTGAATCCATAGGCCGATTATTAAAGTTTTTATTGCGTAATTTGAAGAAAAAATTGAACTCTTCTAATAGGGTGATTATGAACGTTGATGATAAATGTTTTAATTGCATATATAATCTTAACTGACTAACTCACCAACGAATAGACAATGTTTAGAAGATTCTGGCGGGATGTAATCCTGGGAACGTTTTTTATCATAGCGCTGATGGCGACTTTCGCATCGGTATCAGCATTTAAGGTCTTTGACATATTTGATCCAATTGGAGATGCTTTCGGCGACATGGAGTTTACCGACATCTACTTTTCACAATTATTGGATGATCCAATAGCTGATGAAAATGTGGTGCTTGTGAATATGGGCCTTGAGTCTAGAGCCGGTATTGCAATGATGATTGATTCAATCAGTCAGCATAATCCGGCAGTGATCGGAGTGGATTCATTCTTTGATTTACCCAAAGAAGATACTTTGGGAGATATGATGCTAATGGATGCGCTGAGTAGGGTAGAGAATCTGGTAATGGTTACCAAGGTTTTATATAACCCTGACACTGAAAAGTTAGATTCAGTTCACATGTCATGGCCGTGGTTTACGTTCAATGCTGAACCGGCTTTCGCTAATCTGATTACAGACGCGGAAGTACAGGAGGATTTAAAAATGTGCAGAACATTTAATCCAACCCTTACGACTACTGATTCAGTTACGCACACTGCCTTTGCAGTCAAGCTCGCTTCTTACATGTCTCCTGAAAATGCACAGGAGTTCATAGATAGAGGAAATGAGGAGGAAGTAATCAATTACAGGGGAAACGTACTTGATTATGGTGCTACAAAGTTTGGGAATAAATACTATGCTTTGGATGTGGGAGATGTTTTTGGTGCAAATTATACACCAGATATCATTGAAGGTAAAATTGTTATTTTCTGTTTTTTAGGTGAATATTTAGGAGACAGAGAAAATTTTGAAGACAAGTTTTTTACTCCTTTGAATGAAAAATATATTGGAAGGGCATTTCCGGATATGTATGGAGGAGTAATCCATGCAAATATTGTATCCATGATTCTCAATGAGAATTACATATTTTATTTGAAAGAATGGCAAAAAATTACGGTAGCATTTATCATGCTATTCTTGAACATCATGGCCTTCTCCTGGATATACAAAAAACTACCAAAATGGTACGATGGTATTACCAAAGTAATCCAGCTGGTAGAGTTTGTAGGGATTATTTATATCATGATTTACTTCATGGATATATTTAGTTTTAAATTGGATCTGACATTGTTATTATTTGCTGTCGCCTTATCGGGTGACGGACTGGAAGTATTTTACGGTGTGGTGAAGAATTCACTCACCAGAGAAGGAAGAAAGGAATTATTTAAAGTATCACGATTATAAATTTTTAGAAAACGCCAAATTATTATTGGAACTATTATGAGAAAGTTTGTTTCTATCGCAATTACCACTATGCTTGTTTTTGCTGTTGGAGTAGCCAACGGACAAGGATATACATTTAGAGTTTTGGCCAACAAGGGTCAGAATCAAGTTAAAAAAGAAGGTGCATCCACAGCTGTTGCACTTAAAACAGGAGCTACGCTTAGCGAAGGTGATGAATTGATTGCCTCGCAGGGAGCTTACATTGGATTGATGCACAAATCCGGTAAGACACTTGAAGTAAGAACTCCTGGCACTAAGAAAGTATCAGAGCTTGCTAAAATGGTTAATACTAAAGCATCTAGCGTGTCTAGTAGATATGCCAATTTCTTAGCGAACAAGATGAATGAAAAAGAAAAGCCAAACTACCGAGCTAGATTGAACGCCACAGGAGCGGTTTCAAGAGCTTTGGCGGGTGATGAGCAAATTCAAGTATTGATTCCTGCAGAGGATGCTAGTGTACTTGGAGATAATGCAATTCTAAACTGGGATACCCCGGAAGGAATGGAAGAAAATACATTCATCGTTACAGTTAAAAACATCTTCGATGAGGAGATCATGAAAGAAGAAGTTTCCGGTAACGCTATCGAGCTTGACTTCACACAAGAGCAAATGCAAAACGAAGAAGGTCTTTGGATCATCAACGTAAAAGCAAAAGAAAATCAGGATGTTTCTTCAGGGGACATTGCTATTAAGCGACCTGAAAATCCGTCACAATACGAAGAAGGATTAAACAGCCTAAAAGCTGAGGTAGATGAGTCAAGCCCACTTAATAAAGTGATTTATGCTTCTTTCTATGAGGAAAATGGGTTGATCGTAGATGCCCTTACTGCGATAGAAGAAGCGATTAAAATGAATCCTGAAGTAGATGATTTCAAAATCCTTAAAAAGGATATCATCGAGAGAAATGGAATCAAAGTCTACAAACAAGAAGGAGAAGAATAAGTAGTTTTAGAATAGAAACAATTTTCAAAAACCCTGGCTCGATATCGAGCCAGGGTTTTTTATTTCGATTTGATTGAGGCTGAGACGTACAATAATCGATATTTTTAGATATGTGCTATGATGTTGCTACAATGACCAAAAAGGCTAAGCACTATGCAAAGCGATATGGGTATCCTGCTGTATGGGAACAAGCCAAATTGAAATACCCTGAGATGTATCATTTAAATGGTTTTGATGAGCCCGATCTTCCGGTTATTACCAATGAAAAACCAGACATTGTGAGTTTTCATCACTGGGCGTTCGTTCCGCTGGTTTACGCTCCAAAGATTAATGGCAGACCTATGACCACACTGAACGCCAGAGACGACAAAATCTTCTCAGATAAAAGTGTTTATAAGCCTTCAGCCGAAAACAAGAGATGTCTTGTGATGTTAGATGGATTTTATGATCATCGCAAGAAGGATGGCGTGGCATATCCATACTTTATTCAATTAAAGACGAAGGAACCATTTCTGGTCGGTGGTCTGTGGCAAACATTTCACGACCCAACGGATAACATTTCTATTAATACAGTGACTCTGGTGACTGGACCAGCAAATAAAGAAATGGCCTGGATTCACAATGAACCGGCTTATTCGCCCGATTCACGGATGATATACATTGTAGATTCCGGGGATGATGATACCTGGCTTCATGGTTCTGAAGAAGATGCAAAATCACTTATAAAACCACTCCCTGATGGAATGCTGGATTATTATCCCTGCCAGCCAATAAAGGCAAATAAGAAACTAAATCGGACATATTTAGGAAACACACCCGATATTCAAGCACGTAAATATTATCCAGAGTTGGAGGAAGTGCAAGGGGGGTTGTTTTGAAAACATAAAAAAAGGACACCTGAATCAGATGTCCTTTGAAAGTTCTAATTGATAATAAATTAATCTAACCCAATCATTACGAAAGGTCCCCAGTATATTGGGTCTCTGTATTCATTTCGAATTTCTTTCTTCGCATCGATAAATGCTTGACGCTTATTGCCGGTTTCAATCCATTTACGATAAAACTTAATCATAAGCTGCTGAGTGGCTTCATCACTTACTTTAAAAAGGGACATGATGATTGTTCGTGCTCCAGCTACAAGGAATGCTCTCTGCAACCCGTAAACTCCCTCTCCGGCCTGCACCTCACCTAAACCTGTTTCACATGCTGAGAGCACTACCAGGTCCGTCTGGTCAAGGTTCAGATTCATGGCCTCATAGGCTGTCAGAATTCCATTATCAACATTGTAGTTGTATTGAGTCTGATTGAGAATGTCACCCGCGCCTGCCAGTAATAGTCCGGTTTTTAGAAGCGGATTTTCATAAGCAGCTGTCTGATTATATTCTTGATCCAAGGTTGATGCCTTTGGTGCAGCTTCTTTAAAGAATCCATGCGTAGCTACGTGAAATACTCTTGGGTTTGAAACCTGCTTGATGGAGGATTCATCTGCATTTTTCTCAGTAAACTTGTCGGTGGTCCAACCCTTTCTATCAAGTAAATCGTTCAATTCCTCAATTTCTGCTTTGGTACCTGGTAGTGGACTAACCACCTCCGCTGTAGACCTGGTTAACCCTGAGCTTGCCAAAGGTTTACCCGGTTGTGTTTGAATATAAAATTCAGGGTTGCCAAACATCATAGCGTATTCTTTCTCTGCTACCACCTTGGTTCTGATTTTGTTGATGAACAAATCCTTGGTATTACTAATCAATAAAATGTTGGAGTTATCAAGCACGTATTTTCCATCAGGTGTTGGTATCGCTTCCAGATTTATTTGGTTATAAACTCCATCCGGAGATAGATAAAGCGTTGACACCACGCCTAATTCCTGCTCAATTGGCTTCCAGTATTGATCATATGAATACTTATCCTGAATCTTGAATTTGATACTGTTTCGGTACGTTTTGAGGTATTTACTTTCCAGCTCTTTTCCATTTTCAAGTAAGATCATTTTTGGTTCTGAGCGCTTGTCTCCTTTGACATAGAGAAGCGCGTACATCACAGAATCTGTGAATACATGATCAAATACCCGGAAACGGACCATTTCAATAGCAACCTCATTTTCTCCTAAGGCATTTTTAACATCCTCCCAAAGGATTTGCCGGCTATCAGCACTTTGTGAGAATAGCTCTGATTTTAAACTGATATTCTTTTCAAGAAGCTCCAGATCATTCGATAGTTTAACCGGATCAATTCCATTTTCTTCTAAATCTTGGGTACTCATAGATAGAGCCGCAGTAAGGAGTTCTTTGTCTTCAATCCATTTGGTATACATGCTTATCAGTTCCTCATCATTACTATTCATGATTCGCTGACGAACCTTAATAGAGGAGTTTAGAAGTAAGGCTTTTGTAAGCAATGCATTATTGTAAAGTTCTCCTATGTATCTGGTGCTTCTGTTTCTACTGATGATTAAAGTGTTGTAAAATTCATAGTCACCTTTAATGGTATTCCAGAATTTGGCTTTCTCTCTCTCACTAAGTGCAGGGAAGTACTCCTGAATAAAGATTTTATAGTTAGCCAATACTTCCTCCATCTCATTTTGAGAGTCCTTATATCTAGCCTGCATGAAATATGTCTTGGCAAGCTTCGATTGAACCTTTACATATTCGGGGTGTGTATCATTGAATACCCGTTGATATTGTTTTTGAGCATCTCCATAATACTTTTCAGCTTCTGAGTAGTTACGCTGCTTGTAGAAGATATCCCCTTTCAGTACAAGTGAAGTTGCAGCATTGATATTATTTCTCTTTCCAATTTTAGCTTTCCAGATGCTCTCAGCTTGATTTAAGTAGGTAAAAGCAAGCGAGTAATTACCCGCAGCAATATTGGCAATGGCCATATTTTTTAATATTTCTGCATAGGCCGGATTGTTTGACCCCAGCTTCTTGCCGATGATTTTTTCGGCCTCCTGGAAGAGTGACTGAATCTGTGGGAGCGGCTTATCTTGGTAGAAATAAACAAGCGCAAGCTTTGATGTGGAGTTTCCAACATCAACGTGTTCCGGTCCGAACTTGTCTTTTTGAACCCTTATAGCATTCTTAAGCAGTGTCTCAGCCTTATCATAATCACCTATTGTTGTGTAGACATCAGCAAGTTGTAACATAGAAGGGACGATTTTGGTAGAAGACTCACCAAAGATTGATGTCGCTAATGTATTAGCTCTTCTGGCCTGCTGTTCAGCTTCTGTATAATCACCCTTAATAAGATTAAGGCGGGCATTTAGCACCAATGTTCTATTTAAGTGCCTACTGGTTGCTCCGAATTGTTTGCTTTTATCTTTGAGAGATTCAGTTAGCAGTTTGGTAGCATCAGCATAGCGACCAATGTTTATATAAAGTCCACCAAGATCGTCCTGAAACCCTAACCCCGCTCCATCAGCTGTCAATGCGCCTGAGGTACGTAAGTCTTCGGAATCATAAATATGCTCTTCAGCCTCATCATATTCTCCTCTTATAGAGAGTAGTTTGGCATTCGTAATGTAAGCTGATGATAAATAGCTTTTAGCTTCATCTGTTTTGGTATTGCTTATGATCCGAATGGCATTCTTAATATTTTCAGAAGCCTTTTCGTACTCACCAATGTTGATTTGAAGGCTGGCAATTTTATCAAGTTCACGTCCATACTCTATGTCTTGATTGTCATATTTAATCCGAGCCGTCAGAAGGGCTTCATCAAGAATTTCAGAAGCCTTAGCGTAATTGTCAGTTTCCTCGTAAAACTTGGCCAGGTGATTCATAATTTCAAGGTAATCGACATGACCTTTCGTTATTTCCGGTTCTACAATCCCGTGAAAACTTTCATCATAGATTTTTTTAGCCTCGGTGAACTTATCGGTAAAGTCAACATAGTAGTTGGCTAGCTTCACTTTCGTAAGATGATACTCCGGAGCATCAGTTCCTAGAAGAAATTCTTTGATTCTTAGAATCTCACTGTCATAAGCCTCTGTGTTTTTATGATTTCCAGCGAATAGTGACACCTTTTTCGCTAATTCAAGCAATTCAACTCGCTCAGAATGAAATTCCGGGATGGTAGGACTACTTAACATTTCATTGATGTCACTCTCCATCCTTTTAATGTCCTGGTTTGCTAAATCAAACGTGAGATCCATCTTATCCTCTGCTAGGTTGAAGATACTGGAACGATCAAATTCCCTTAGTGATTTCTTGAAATCAGCTTGAGTGATTTTCAATCGAGCTTTCTGTCCATTTTGGTAATATGCTCGCATTAAGTTGGCTTGCACAGTCATCACCGTATTATGAGATAGGTCATACTTCCGCACGGCCCATATATATGCATCTTCATAAAGCTTGGCTTGTGCATCTATAGCCAATCCATTTTCTTCGAGAAGCTTTGCATTGAGAAAGGCATTTTTAGCCCATAAAAGGTGACTTTTTTTCAAATTTTCATCCACCCATTGAAGATTGGAGATAAATGCTGAATCAGCGGATTGGTAATCTCCCATGCGGCGCAATGAATTTGCTTTAACAATCATCATTTCAGCAAACTCCTCTTTTCGATCTTCCTGTTGATCTTTATCTCCCTCTTCGGATAGTGCACGTTGCAAATAATAGTTTTCTTGATTGTTTACAAGTTTGATTGCCTGACTGTAAAATCCTTTACCTGAAAGAACTTGGGCGCGTTGTACATCCAGTTTGGCAGTGATATCTTCTATCAATGATCCCGATGCTTCAAAAGCTGATGTAGCTTTTTCAATAAACTCCCCAGCCAGGAGGAAATTACCATAGGATATAAGCACATCTGCAGCTTCCATCAAAACAAATCCATGCTCGGCACTTTGATCTCCATTAACCTCTTGGCTCATAGCAACGGCCTCTTGAAGTGGTTTCATCACGCTTACGAGCTCACCAAGTCCAACATTGATTTTAGCCTGCTTCACCAAGCCAATTGCATTGTACGGGTTGTTATACCCCAGGCTTTTTGTCGCTTTTTTCTCGAGTTTCTCTATTTGCTTCCTGGCTTTCGAGTAATCTCCAGATTCATATTTTTCCTCTGCCTTGTCGATGTACTTTTGATACTGAGCATCAACGGCGGTGAAACATAGTGTTAGCAACACCAGTAGTACTGATTGAAAATATTTCATTTTATACAGGATTTATAAAGAATAAAGTTATGGAAATTGCTTCAACTATGAACCCATCAGCTTGTTAAGAATTCTTTGTGCGGACTTAGATATGATTGTTCCCGGGCCGAAAATGTCTGTAACACCTTTTTCAAAGAGATCTTTATGATCATTTTCCGGAATAATACCACCTGCCACTACTAAAATATCTTCTCTTCCTTGCTTTCTAAGCTCTTCAATAAGTTCAGGAATTAGCGTTTTATGACCACCAGCCAGTGATGAAGCCCCTACGATATGAACGTCATTTTCAATCGCTTGCTTGGCCACTTCTTCAGGAGTTTGGAAGAGTGGTCCTATATCCACATCAAAACCTAAATCTGCGAAGGATGTAGCGATAACTTTTGCACCTCTGTCATGGCCATCCTGACCCATTTTTGCAATCATAATACGGGGACGCCTGCCATCATACTCTTCGAATTTATCTGAAAGAGCTAGTGCTTTCTTAAAGTCTTCATTGTTTTTGATTGCTGATGAATACACTCCGGAAATGGTTCGGTTTGTTGCCTGAAATCTACCAAAAACTTTTTCCATTGCCATTGAAATTTCTCCTAACGTGGCTCGTTCCCTGGCTGCTTCAATTGCTAATTCTAGTAGGTTTCCGTCATTTCCTGCCGCTTCTTCCAGGCTTTTCAGGCATTGCTGAACGCGATCTTCGTTTCTTGTGGATTTGATTTTATTGATGCGCTCAATCTGCTTTCTGCGGACTTCATTATTATCAACCTCCAGCAGTTCAATTTCTGTTTTTTCATCAGTTATGAATTTGTTGACACCAATAATCGATTCAGCTCCTGAGTCTATCCTCGCTTGTTTTTGAGCGGCAGCTTCTTCGATTTTCATTTTTGGATAGCCTTCTTCAATCGCTTTCGACATACCACCCATTTCTTCCACTTCCTGAATGATTTCCCATCCTCTTTTGATAAGGTCATTCGTCAAACGCTCAACATGTTTGGAGCCACCCATTGGATCAACCACTTTGGTGATGTTGGTCTCTTCTTGCAGGTAGATTTGCGTATTTCTGGCAATTTTTGCTGAAAAATCAGTGGGCAGTGCTATTGCTTCATCAAGTGCGTTGGTATGTAAGGATTGTGTGTGTCCAAGAGCAGCTGCCAGGGCTTCAATGGTCGTTCGAGCTACGTTATTGTAAGGATCCTGGGCAGTAAGACTATAGCCGGAAGTTTGGCTATGTGTTCTCAGTGCCATTGATTTTTCATTCTTTGGATCAAACTCTTTGATTATTCGAGCCCAAAGTACTCTCGCAGCTCTCATTTTTGCGATTTCCGTGAAGAAGTTCATTCCAATTCCCCAGAAGAATGATAATCTAGGGGCAAAAGAATCAATATCAATACCAGCCCTTATTCCTGTGCGCACATATTCCAATCCGTCTGCAAGTGTGAAAGCCATTTCCAATTCAGCCGTTGCACCAGCCTCATGCATATGATACCCACTGATACTTATTGAATTAAACTTCGGCATGTTTTGTGAAGTAAACTTGAATATGTCGGCGATGATCCGCATTGACTGTGCTGGAGGATATATATACGTATTCCTTACCATGAACTCCTTGAGGATGTCGTTCTGAATGGTACCGGTTAGTAAATCAGGTGATACACCTTGTTCTTCAGCTGCCACGATAAAAAACGCCATAACGGGTATTACGGCACCATTCATAGTCATTGAAACAGACATTTTATCAAGAGGAATTTGATCAAAAAGGATCTTCATATCCTCTACTGAATCAATCGCAACTCCTGCCTTTCCTACATCCCCCTTCACTCGTGGGTTGTCACTATCATATCCTCTATGAGTTGCAAGGTCAAAAGCAACGGAAAGCCCTTTTTGACCAGCGGCTAAATTCCGTCTGTAGAATGCATTCGATTCCTCCGCAGTACTGAATCCGGCATATTGTCGAATAGTCCATGGTCTTGATGTGTACATGGTAGCATATGGACCTCTTAAGAATGGTGGTGTGCCAGCTGAAAATCCGTCTTGTATAAATTGTTCCTTTCCCATTATTTCAGCTTTTCTTTTACGCTTTTAATGATTTTATCGGTCAACACTTCGATGTAATATGATCCTCTGCATTGATCCGTATATTCTTCAATGCCGCTTTCTTCTCTGATCAGGTTGCCTGTATTCCTGCTTATTCTTGGGTCGCCAATGGCTGTGGTAAAATCAATCGAATGACTACCCCCTAAAACACTTGCCAGCCCTGCGGTGGTATTCAGAAACCATTGATGTTCTTGAGATGGGTGGTTAGGGATGTGCGTGTGAATATGAACGTCCCCACCGTTTGATTCATGTAATAAATAGTTTAGGGCCCTGACTGATGCGATCTCTAAAAAGAAATCCGAATTCGATGACCGGTAGATGAATGGGAGGGGCTTTTCACCTAAAATTTCCAGTAATTGTTCGATCGGGTTTGTAGAGCGAACGACTAAGCAATTCCCATCAGGAATCATCTTCATTCCGGACGAATTCTTAACGTCTAATTTTTTACTTGACCTAATTGCTATATCGCAAATGGACCTATCCACATCATTAAGTGCTCTTTCAATGTAATTTTCATCTTCTACATTTAGAATTATTCCATCACATCCTCCCATTAATGCTTTTAGTACTTGCTTGTTAGCGTCTTTGGGTTCGTCAACTTTGACCTCTTCATAGAGTTTCCATCTATGTGATGGAAGGCTTGCAAAATATTCATCCAGATATTGAAGGTCACTCACGTCACTGTGGTCATAATAGCCTTCGAGCGTCATTCGGCTATCATTTTCCCATTTTAATTGCTCGTCAGGATTTTGACCTTTGAGTTGCTTTTCGGCCAATTTTTTCCATTGATCCTTATTAGTATCGGGAAAAATATTCAGGTTTAAATCTTTCAAAATTTTATATGTTGAGATGAATCTTTCACGAAATTAGACCAGAAATAGGATGTTAAGAAAAATTGCATTTTTTAAAGAATTTTCAATTGAAAATGCGGTTATGAGAACATATGAAACTATTTGAAATAATCAAGTTTAAAATCCATTTTTTTATGAAAATTATTTGAGACATATTTGATGCCCTTTCGAAAAAAAGAAGGGCCACCTAAGCCAAAATAAACCACTTATAACGCTAATCGAAAATGCACGAGAATATATGGAAAAACTGCCTTGAGTATATTAAAGAGCGCATTCCTAACCAAAGTTTTAGCACCTGGTTTGAGCCTATAACCCCCTTAAAGACAGAGGGTAACGTTCTTACTATTCAAGTTCCCAGTCAGTTTTTCTATGAGTGGCTTGAAGAACACTACGTTCACATCTTGAAAGAAGCCATTGCTAAGGAAATGGATGAGGGTGCAAGATTGGAATATTCTGTTGTGGTTGAAAATGAAAAATCACCAAAAAATTCCTCCACTTCCCTGAAAATCAACAACCTAACTGATCGTAATGGAAGTAATGCTAAGGGGATTAATACTGCATTTATCGATGATTTAAAGAGTGAGAATAATTTAAATCCAACCTATACTTTTGAGAATTTCATTGAAGGAGACTGCAACCGTTTAGGACGCTCTGCGGGATATGCAGTAGCTAAAAAGCCTGGTATAACTTCATTCAATCCACTTATGATATACGGGGGTGTTGGACTTGGAAAGACACACTTAGTACAGGCAATAGGGAATCATATTAAAAAGGATAACCCTAACAAGAAAATTATTTA
Organism: Ekhidna sp.; assembly: GCF_965228795.1. Classification (GTDB taxonomy): domain Bacteria; phylum Bacteroidota; class Bacteroidia; order Cytophagales; family Cyclobacteriaceae; genus Ekhidna. The sequence goes on along the minus strand of NZ_OZ245839.1, from coordinate 3,860,763 downwards.
TGTAGCTTCTGAGAAATTTACAAATCAATTCATTGATTCTTTGAAGAACAATAATGTTCAGAGCTTTATCTCTTACTATCGGGAAGTTGATATTTTGATTCTTGATGATGTTCAATTTCTTCGAGACAAAGAAAAAACTCAAGAAATATTCTTCCATATTTTTAATCACCTTCATCAGTCCGGAAAACAGATTGTGATGACGAGTGATTGTGCTCCGAAAGACCTGAAAGGGCTGCAAGAGCGCTTAGTATCTCGATTCAAATGGGGGTTGACAGCAGATCTTCAACAACCTGCTTTTGAAACACGGATGGCGATCATTCAACGAAAAATTCAGGAAGATGGAATACACATCCCTGAAGAAGTGATTGAATACATTGCCTACACAGTTGATACCAATATCAGGGAGCTTGAAGGAGTGGTGGTGTCACTCATTGCTCATGCTTCATTAATGCAAGTGGATGTTGATCTGGAGTTGGCCAAGAAGGTGCTCAAAAACATCGTGAAGGAAATTGATTCCGAGGTTGGTATCGACTATATACAGAAAACTGTTTCTGATTACTTCCACGTTGGCCAGGATGACCTGAAAGCGAAAACTCGTAAAAAAGAAATTGTCATAGCACGTCAGGTGGCAATGTATTTCTCTAAAGACTATACCAACCATTCTTTAAAATCCATCGGATACCATTTCGGTGGAAGGGATCATAGCACTGTCATCCATGCATTGCAGTCTGTTAATGATATGATGGATACTGATTCCAAATTTCGCTACTCAGTGGATGAGCTAAAGAAGAAACTGAAAATGCGTACTGCCTAACGTCTAAACGGATAGTACACTTTTCTTCCTCGTTCATCGATTCCTATAATATCAAATCGTCCTCTAATATTTTCGAGAATTTTTGCTAATTCTTCCGGAGTATCGATTGCTCGGTTATTTATTTGGGTGATTATAAACCCCTTTGGAATACCCAGGCTGGCAAAAAAACCATTGCCTTGATAATCCACTACTTTCACTCCACTGTTGATTCCCAGTAGGTCACGCTCCACCTTTGAAACACTTTCGAAACTGGCATCTAAATCATCTGCATGATAGATATCTCTGGTAATAATGCTGGTAGTACCTTCTCTATTGGTCAGAATCATTTTCTTTGAAATCATTTCACTATCGCGTTCAGCTACAATGTTCAATTCATCCCCCGGATAACTTTTTGCGATCAATTCTTCCAGATTAGCTTTATTGGTGATCTGCCTACCATTAATTTTTCTAATGACATCTCGTTTCTTCAAACCGGCTTTATCTGCAGCACTTCCATCTTTTACATCGGTGATAATGACGCCATCCAAATCTTCAATTCCAATTCGTGTGGCTAACTCACTATCGATATCAATAAATTCTGCCCCTGTAAATGCTTTTTGAACTTCCCCGTACTTCACCAGATCATTAAAGACTTTCTTGACAATATTGACAGGAATAGCAAACCCATATCCGGCGTACGAGCCAGTCCTTGAAAGTATTGCAGTATTGATACCTATCAGTTTTCCTTGAGCGTTTACGAGTGCGCCACCACTATTACCAGGGTTAATTGCAGCATCTGTTTGAATAAAGCTTTCTATTGGAAATTTGTCCCTTAAGATATTGATGTTGCGTCCCTTGGCACTTACAATACCTGCAGTCACGGTTGAAGTAAGGTTGAATGGATTTCCGACTGCCAATACCCATTCACCAACTTTTACTTGTTCTGAATTAGCTTTTTCAATGACCGGCAGATCATTGGAATTTATTTTTATTACCGCAAGGTCAGTACTGGGATCACGACCTACCAGCTCTGCCTGATAGCTTCTTTTACCTGCTATTACCGTAATCTCATCTGCATCCATGATTACGTGGTTATTCGTTACAATGTATCCGTCATTCGAAAAAACCACTCCAGATCCACTCCCGATACGTTGTGAAGATCTTGGCTCGAAAAACCAATCCATCCAACCACCAGATTCTACTTCGCTCAATGTTTGTATGAATACGACACTCCCCGTACTTTTCTCAGAGGCTTCAATAAAATTCTCGTTGGGAATGATTGATCCGTATGAAACCTGACTAATAGGCATTGATGGTTCTTGCTGATGGATGGATTCCGGCTGCTGTAATTGCTGAGAGAGTTGAATGTTGTCACTATCATCAATGCTAGTGATAATCAATGCGCCAATCATCCCAGCGATTAAACCAATGCAAATAGTCTTGATCGTATTCATATCCTTGTAATTACCTGTAATGAAGTAAACTACAATACCTCAAAATTTATTCCATAAGGTTGTTAAAAAATGCAAACTCTTACCTTTGCCGACTGTTCTTATAAAAAAGAGAGGAACTGAATTGCATGAAGAAAAGAAATATTGCCATTCTTGGCTCTACTGGCTCAATAGGCACGCAGGCTTTGGATGTAATCAAAAAGCACCCGGAAAGCTTTGAAGTGGAAGTGCTTACGGCACAAAACAGTTCGGACTTACTGATAACACAGGCTCTTGAATTCAAACCAAATGTTGTAGTTATTGCAAATGAAGGGTTGTATCAAAAGGTTTTTGATGCCTTAGATCCGCAGGGCATAAAAGTGTATGCAGGAACAAATGCACTTGCCTCCGTTGTTGAAATGGATAGCATCGACATGGTATTGACTGCATTGGTTGGATATTCGGGTTTATTGCCAACCATTAGGGCGATTAACGCCGGTAAGGCTATTGCATTGGCAAATAAGGAAACCCTGGTAGTTGCCGGTGAACTCATTACCAAGTTAGCCCAGGAGAAAGGAGTGAATATTCTACCGGTAGATTCTGAACATTCTGCAATTTTTCAATGCATTGTGGGGGAATTCCATAATCCAATAGAAAAACTGGTATTAACTGCTTCAGGTGGTCCTTTTCGAGGAAAAAATCGAGAGTTGCTCGCTTCGGTTACGAAAGAACAAGCACTAAAGCATCCCAACTGGGATATGGGAGCCAAAATCACCATAGATTCTGCGACCATGATGAATAAAGGACTAGAGGTGATTGAAGCGAAATGGTTGTTTGGCGTGTCTTTGGATCAAATTGATGTGATTGTTCACCCTCAGTCAATCATACATTCGATCGTTCAGTTTGAAGACGGGTCAATGAAGGCTCAAATGGGCTTACCGGATATGCGTGTGCCTATTCAGTTTGCCATGACATATCCCGGAAGGTTAAAGTCAGATTTTCCAAGATTTGACTTTCTGGACTATCCGGAACTGACATTTGAAAAACCGGATGTGGAAACTTTCCGTAATCTAAAGTTAGCTTTTGATGTTGCTAAAGAAGGTGGCAATCAGCCATGCATATTGAACGCAGCAAACGAAATCGCTGTTCAAGGTTTTCTGGAAGACAAGGTAGGATTTCTTGAGATTTCAGATGTGATCGAAAATTGCCTCAAAAAGGTGAGCTATATTCGCAATCCCGAATTGGAAGATTTTATACAAACAGACAAAGAAACAAGAGCCAGAGCGCTCGAATTGATTAAATAATGGAAACTTTAATAATGGTAGGACAGCTGCTTCTCGGGCTGTCAATTTTAGTGGGAGTGCATGAGTGGGGACACATGGTAGCAGCCAAATCGTTTGGTATGCGCGTCGAGAAATTTTCAATAGGCTTCCCACCAAAAATTTGGGGGAAACAAATAGGAGAGACAGAATACTCCATTGGAGCCATTCCACTGGGTGGATTCGTAAAGATCACAGGGATGATCGACGAATCTCTGGATACAAAAACATTGAATGCAGAGCCGGAACCATACGAGTTTAGAGCTAAGCCTGCATGGCAGAGGTTAATCGTGATGATGGGAGGGATTATCGTTAATGTGGTCACCGGGATCATCATTTTCATCGGACTGGCTTTAGCAAATGGTGAGGCATACATACCAAAAGAAGAACTAAACGAACATGGAATTGTGGCTTATGATCTTGGCGAGCAGCTGGGATTTAAAACCGGAGACCGAGTTCTAGCTATTAATGGTCAAGATTATGATCGCTTTTCTGATATCCTTAGTCCGGATCTACTTCTTGGAACTGACTCTTATTATACGGTACTGAGAAATGGGAAAGAGATTCGAGTAGATATGCCGAATGATTTCATAGACAAGTTTGCGGATAAGCGCAATCGTGTCGATGTTATTAGCCCAAGAATTCCATTCTCCATTCAGTCTGTTGTGCCGGGTTCGAGTGCGGCAAAGGCAGGCCTGGAAGCTGGAGATGTTATCGTCGCAATAAATGGAAAGGATATAAAGTATTTTGATCAACTAAGTGCCACGCTGGATTCCCTTAAAGGGCAAGAAATTGCTTTTAAAACGAATAGGGACAATGAAATCATTGACATGGAAGCAACCGTAAATGATGATGGTACGCTTGGTTTTGTTGCACAATACGAAATTGATTATGTGACCAGAAAGTTTGGTTTTACGGAAGCAATTGGAGAAGGAACGTACAATGCATTTGCAGTTGTATGGCTTAATATCAAGGGCTTTCAAAAAATGATTGCAGGAGATGTGGACGTTCGCAAGTCTCTTTCAGGTCCAATTAAGATAGCTACATTTTTTGGAGGAACATGGGACTGGAATAATTTCTGGAGAATCGTAGGACTTCTTTCAATGGTTTTGGCATTTATGAATTTTCTACCAATACCAGCATTAGATGGTGGTCATGTGGTATTCTTAACCTGGGAAATCGTTACCGGCAGAAAACCATCAGATCGTTTTTTAGAAAATGCTCAAAAGGTAGGAATGGTCATTCTTTTGTCATTAATGGCATTTGTGATCATCAACGATACGATCAGTCTGTTCTAGAAATCATTTGAAGTTTCCTCTGACTCTTCTGTTGGGGGAGCTTCTCTGTAAATTTCAAATTCTACCCTTCGGTTTATTTTTCGGTCCTCTTCGGTGACTTCATTTTCTACGATCGGACGTGTGTCACCATAGCCTTCGGCCTGTACCCGCTCTTTTATAATCCCGGCAAAAATGACAATGTAGTCTCGAATATTCTGCGCTCTTTCTTTCGATAGTTTCAGGTTTTTTTCCGGGTCACCAACTGAGTCTGTATGGCCGGAAATTTTAAGCTTGAATTCAGGATTATCATAAAGGAAATTGACCACCTTATTCAGGTCGGCATACATTTCGGTTTTTAACTCAGCTTTGCCCACATCAAACTCGATGGATTCAAATTTCATTTTGGATACCAATGGTTCGGTAACTGTATTTAACTCCATTGGTCCATCCAGGTAAAATACTTCTTCAATTCTGAAAAAATCATCTCCCTGAAGAACAAGTAAATAATTCGTTTGATTAATTAATTCAAACTCAAAAGACCCATCCGGCTTTAAATACCTTGGCGCCACCTCACGCCCATTGTCTAAGTCTATGATAGAAACAATCCCTTGGAATGGTGCTCCGGTAAGAGAATCAGTAAGTGATCCAGTAACAGTAGTGGTCGCTTCAGGTTGTGCACCCATCGGTAGTGGGAACGAATAAATATCCTGCTTATTTAAGTCTCTGGTAGAGGACCTGGCATAAAAAAGAAGCTCAGATTCAGAGTCGATTGTGAAATAAAATTCACTTCCTCTTCCATTGACAAGAGGGCCTATATTCTGAGGTTCCGTCCAGTAACCATCTACATTGAATGCTTTATAGATGTCAAACTCACCGAAATTATAGAGCTGTCCATTGGAGCTGAAGTAAAGCACTTCATATACCGGATGGTAAAAAGGACTCACATCGTTTTGACGTGTATTGATTACAGGCCCCATATTTAATGCAGGTGACCATTTTCCCTTATCATTTTTAGTAGTGTAATAGATGTCTGCCAAACCAAACCCACCTAATCGATCTGATGAAAAGAAAAGTGTGTCTCCGGTATGAGATAATGCTGGATGGGAATCCCAGGCAAGAGAATTAACTGTAACCCCCAGATTTGCAGGCCTGGTCCAGGTGCTATCTTCCTGCAGTGTTGCTATAAACAAATCACAATCCCCATAGGAATCAGGAGAATCACATCTGGAAAAAACCAATGTAGTGCCATCTCCACTAATACACGGCGATCCTTCGTTATACTGAGTGTTGAGTTTTTCTATCGGCTTGGCTTTAGACCAGGTGCCATACGGGTCTTTTCGGCTAAAGTAGAGATCTTCGTCTTCTCTGAAACGAATGGTTTCATCTACTTTTTTTCGCTTAGAGGTAAAAACAAGAATGTCATTGTGGATATTGAGTGAAGGCCCATAATCTGCACTTGCACTATTTACAAGCATCCCCATATTCAATAGTACACCTCTGGGTGGGCGTAGTGTATCAATTAGCTTTCTGTGCTCCACCAATTCATAGTAATAATCAATGGGCACAAATTGTTCGGCAGCTTGTCGGTTCAATGAATCGTAGTAGAGCTCAATTTCTTTAATACTAATACCCTGGTAGTGGTGTCTTAGGACCATTCGGTACAGCGTCATTGCTTCATCTGGATCACCAAGCAGTTCTGTTAGCTTAGCCAGCTTCCAGATTAGCTTTGTGTCTTTATAAAAATTTTGAATACCAAACCTGCTGACATAATCTTTTAACGCATCATACAGCTCTTCCCACTTTTCTTCCTTATCCAACTTTATGATTCGTTGCAGCTTTTGTTTGTTGAAATATTCAGGATATTTATTAATTCCTTTAAAATCGTAGACATTAAAAACCACATCTTTAGGGACAGAATCAGTCACTAGCTGCACTTCTTTTCTGCCTCGCTGAGCACCAGCAGTGAGGCAAAGAATAACTAGGAAAAGTCCAATATGGCGATGAAAATTATGGCGCATGCTGTCGATTCGTCAGTAAAAATTAAAATTAAACCCAAATTTAATGCCGTTTAGTTAAGAAAATTTTCAGCAATTTGATTGAAACCCCTGACCCCTAAAGGGGGAATGACTGAAATCGGTAAGTCATCCCTTTAGGGACTGAGGGTGAGAAAGTCTTAACTAAACGGCATAGAACCCAAATTATGCAATAAACATAATTTGCACTGACGCCTTGGTCAGTACCAAAGACCCAAACGAAGTGAAACTTGTCTGACTGTGACCGCAAGCGTCATCACCTGATAAAAATTCTATTGAATAATTCGAGTTAAATTAAAGTTAGCACTATTTGTTATGAGCTGCTACTTTGGCATAGCGATTGACTATTATGTACCTTTCCCTCAATCGAGGGTATGTGCACAAAATATCTGACACATTGGCATTTTATGAATGACACTAATTTCAAATCAATTTTTATACCTGAATTTGTAGACGAAGACTCAGAAGAGCTTATTCAGATTGTCTCACCTGAAGATAATCAGATGTCTGAGGCTGATCTTCCGGAGAATCTGCCGATTCTTCCTATTAGAAATACTGTGCTTTTTCCGGGGGTGGTTCTTCCAATTACCGTAGGAAGAACAAAGTCAATTCGTCTGGTTAAGAAGGCTTACAAAGGTGACCGGATCATTGGAGTAATTGCTCAGACAAATGTGAAAACTGAAGAGCCGGAGTTTACTGACCTATATGAAATAGGAACCATTGCAAAAATCTTGAAAATGATTGTGCTGCCAGATGGTAACACAACAATTATTATTCAAGGTCAGAAAAGATTTAAGGTTACGGATAAGGTGCAGGAAGATCCGCATCATATAGTGAAATATGAAGCGCTACCTGATAAACCAAATCCCCTTTCTAAAAAGGAGCAAAAAGCAATTATCCAGTCCTTGAAAGATACGGCGACTAAGATTATGGGCTTGAGTCCGGAAATTCCGAAGGAGGCAAGGGTCGCAGTGGATAACATTGATAACTTCAATTTTCTAACGCATTTTCTTTCTTCCAATATCAATGCTGAGGTGAGTGATAAGCAGTCGCTTTTAGAGATTGATGATCCGAAAGAACGGTCAGAGAAGCTCCTTCAGTTTATGTTGAAGGACTTGCAAATGCTTGAATTGAAGCAGGAGATACAGGAAAAGGTGCATACTGATATTGATCAGCAGCAGCGAGACTATTTTTTGAGGCAGCAGATCAGAATTTTACAAGATGAGCTAGGGCAGGATGGACCTGATCAGGAGGTGAAGGCTCTGCGTAAGCGCGGAAATAATAAAAACTGGCCTGATGAAGTGAAGGATCATTTTGAAAAAGAGCTGGACAAAATTACCCGCATGAATCCTGCTGCTGCAGAGTTTCCTGTAGCCATGAGTTATGTTGAGCTTTTAGTTGATCTACCATGGAATGAAGTTACTGAAGACAACTTTGACTTGAAGAATGCACGAAAAGTGCTTGATAGGGATCACTTTGGACTTGAAAAAGTAAAAGATCGAATCATTGAATATCTAGCTGTAAGAAAGCTAAAACAAGATCTAAAAGGACCAATTCTTTGCCTGTATGGCCCTCCGGGAGTCGGAAAAACTTCCCTCGGAAAATCCATTGCTGATTCATTGAATAGGAAGTATGTAAGAATGTCACTTGGTGGTGTTCATGATGAAGCAGAGGTTAGAGGTCATCGGAAAACATACATAGGCGCCATGCCGGGCAAGATCATTCAAAACCTTAATCGCGCTAAGTCCTCAAACCCGGTCTTTATTTTAGATGAGATAGATAAGGTAAGCTCCGATTTTAGGGGTGATCCATCGTCTGCGCTACTTGAAGTCCTTGATCCTGAGCAGAATTCAACCTTTAAGGACAACTACCTTGAGGTCGATTATGACCTTTCAAAAGTGTTATTCATTGCAACGGCAAACTCACTTGACACCATTCAGCCGGCTCTTAGAGACCGAATGGAAATCATAGACATTAGCGGGTATACATTAGAGGAAAAGGTAGAAATAGCTAAAAAGCATTTAATACCTAAACAAAGAAAAGAACACGGCCTAAAGGCAACTGACATCTCCTTTGATAAGTCAGCAATCGCCAAGCTTATCAATGATTATACCAGAGAGTCAGGTGTAAGGAGCCTTGAGCGAAAGATAGCGTCAGTGATCCGTTCAGTCGCGAAATCTGTTGCGATGGAAGAAGAATACGAATCTAAAATCAACGCAGAGCGCGTACGGGAGATATTAGGCCCTGAAATTTTCGATAAGGATAACTACGAAGATAACTCAGTGCCTGGGGTAGTAACCGGCCTGGCATGGACCCCTTCAGGTGGAGATATCTTATTCATTGAATCGTCTTTGAGTCGTGGTAAAGGAAAGCTTACGTTATCCGGCCAGTTAGGAGATGTAATGAAAGAGTCGGCGGTAGCTGCACTATCCTATTTACGTTCTCATTCTGAATCTATTGGTATAGACCACCGGGTGTTTGATCACTATGACTTGCATGTCCATGTTCCGGCAGGAGCCATTCCAAAAGATGGCCCTTCAGCAGGAATTACAATGCTTACTTCTCTTGCGTCAGTATTTACGCAAAGGAAAGTTAAGAAGCAGATAGCAATGACCGGAGAAATCACGCTTAGAGGCAAAGTGCTTCCGGTGGGAGGCATCAAGGAAAAAATCCTTGCGGCGAGAAGAGCAGGTATCAAAGAGATTATTATGTGTAAGCGTAATCAAAAGGATCTTGAAGAAATCAATGAGAAGTATTTGAAGGGACTAAAAATCCATTTCGTAGAATATGTACCGCAAGTGTTGGATATAGCGTTAACAAATCAAAAGGCGAGTAATCCCATCGAATTTATTCTCCCTGAAGAAAACAAAGGTTGAAGGTAGTCATAGCTATAGTATGTTTAATTCCACTGGTTGGTTTTTCCCAGATTGGAGGTCAGTTTGGGTATCAGTCATTGAATTTAAGTACCAATCCTCGATCTGCCGCATTGGGTGGGTCGAGTGTATCATTGGCTGATGAAGATATTTCTCAATTTTTTGAAAACCCGGCTACTTTGGATTCGGTTGGCACAAAGAATCTTTTTTTTCACATAAATCCATATTTTGCTGATGTATTCGTCTACTCAGGAGCATACTCATTTGATGTGGGTAATATGGGAACATTTGCTGCCGGGATTCATTACGTAAACTTTGGTGAGTTTAATCTAATTGACCAAACCGGGAATGGATTGGGGACTTTCAATGCGCAGGATTATACCTTTTGGGTGGGTAAATCACAGGTTTTGGGACCTTTCACCTTAGGGGCTAACTTGAAGCTGGCTCATTCTTCCATAGACTCATATGGTTCTACTGCTATGATGATGGATTTGGGAGGTGTTTTCCGGGTGTCCAAAAGTTGGACCGTGGGGATGGTATTCAGAAATTTCGGGACAACCATTTCTAACAGTACTACATTGTCCAGACCGAGTGTACCATTTGATGTAATGATAGGCACGTCTTTCAAACCGGAATATATGCCTATTCGCTTTACGGTTACGTCAAATAGCCTCGTTGAAGACAATTTTGTAGAACAAGAGGATACAGGTGGTAGAAATAATAGCGCGGTTGACAAAGTATGGAAGCGAGTAAACCTTGGGGCAGAAGTATTGTTAAGTAAAAACTTTCAGTTTCTTTTAGGGTATAATCATAAAAGAAAACAAGAATTGAGGTTGGAAGACAGAGGGGGAGGTGCCGGTTTTTCTTACGGCATCATGCTAAAAGTAAAGCAAGTTGAGTTCAGGTTTTCAAGAGCAACCTATCATGTAGCAGGTGGGAGTAGTTTCATCAGTTTGAGAACCGATTTAAATGATTTCAAGAGAATTTTATGAGTGAGATAAAAAACGATTTAACACCGAAACAGATAGTAGAGGAACTGGATAAGTACATCATTGGCCAAAAGGATGCAAAACGCAATGTCGCAATTGCCTTGAGAAACCGATGGAGGAGAATGAATGTGAAAGAGGAGATCCAGGGAGAAATAGTACCTAATAATATTCTGCTAATAGGTTCCACAGGAGTAGGAAAAACAGAAATCGCCAGGCGACTTGCTAAGATTGCCGATGCACCATTTACGAAAGTTGAAGCTTCCAAATTCACAGAAGTGGGATATGTTGGAAGGGATGTTGAGAGCATGGTGCGTGACTTAGTGGAGCAGGCAGTCAACATGGTGAAAGTTGCTAAAAAAGAGGAAGTAAAAGAGAAAGCTGCAGAGGTAGTAGAAGGGTTAATCCTGGACGCTTTGATTCCGCCACTAAAGGGTAGCCCCAATGCTTATGCCACCAAAATAGGAAGTGATGAACCAGAAAGTGAGGTGGAGCTTAATGAGCAAACTAGGGCACGATTTAGAGATAAAATAAGAAATGGGGAGTTGGATGATCGAAAGATCGAAATCGATGTGACTGCTAATCCTAGTGGGAATGTGGGAATGGTTGGGGGAGGTATGGATGAAGCATCCATGATCAACATCCAGGAGATGATTGGTAATATGATGCCCAAAAAGAAGAAAAAGCGAAAAGTCACAATTGCGGAAGCTCGTAAAATTTTACTTGAGGAGGAAGCTTCCAAGATGATTGATATGGATGAGGTAAAGGAAGAAGCGATCTTTAAGGCAGAAAATACAGGTATCATCTTCATTGATGAAGTGGATAAAATCGCAAAGGGCGGAGAATCCGGAAAAGGCGGTCCTGATGTGAGTAGAGAGGGTGTGCAGCGTGATATGCTACCAATTGTAGAAGGAAGTGCTGTAAACACTAAATACGGTATCATTAATACAGATCATATTTTGTTTGTAGCAGCAGGAGCTTTCCATTTCAGCAAGCCATCGGACTTGATCCCAGAATTGCAAGGACGTTTTCCGATCCGTGTAGAATTGGATAACCTTACTAAGGAAGATTTTCTAAGGATTCTAACAGAGCCTAAGAATGCACTAACCAAGCAATATGAGGCATTGGTAGCCTCTGAGGAAGTGAAGCTCACTTTTCAAAATGAGGCATTGGAAGAAATTGCCGAAATGGCATTTCAGATAAACGAGGAAGTGGAGAATATCGGAGCGAGAAGGTTGCATACAGTGATGAGCAAATTGTTAAATGAAATTTTATTCGATATTCCGGATACAATAGGGCCAAATGCGCAGATTGTGATAGATAAGAATATGGTCCAGGAGAAATTAGCCGGATTAGTGAAGGATAAAGATTTAAGCAGGTATATACTCTAATTTTCTAGTCGCTGCTTAATGACTAACGAGTTGTTATCCGGGTCTTTAATTCCAACCTGAATATGATTGGAGTCTTGGGTGGGTTCACCCATAATTGATCCGTGATATTTTTCTACAGTGGAGATGGTTTCATTCAAGTTGCTTATTTCAAAATCCAATTGATGTCTATTCTGCTTGGCGGTATTTTGAGCGATCTCAGCAGGGCAGAATAATACCTCAATTTGACCTATACGGGTTTTAAACAACTTGGATCCGTACATTTCGAGTTCTTCAAAGGTTAGCTGTAATACTTGAGAATAAAACGTGACCATTTTATCCATTTCGGTTACTGCAATGGTCATTCCTGTAATTGTTGGCTTGTTCATAATTAATGGTAGGCTTCTCTTAAACTAAATCTCCTTAGGAAAGTAAAAGAATGACAGCATTCCTGAACCAAATTCCACATCTTTCCAATATTTCACATTGAAGTTGATGCCGACCATTCCACAAGTGGGCACATTATCAAAATCTAAATTTGCAAGTGCATTCGCAGCGCTTGTGAAACCCGGATTATGCCCAAACAGTGCAAGTCGATCACAATTCGGTGCTTCCTTAATTTTCTTTAATATTTCAGCAGCCCCTGCATGGTAGAGGTTTTTATCTAGTCGGATATGACCCTCATCTATCCCTATTTGATCACAGATGTGAAGTGCTGTGTAAAATGCTCGACTAGCGGTGCTGGATATCAAAACCTCCGGTTTTGGCTGGTGTTCTCCAAGATGCTTTCCCATCTTAATGACATCTTTTCTGCCTCGTTTTCCAAGAGGGCGGTCATGATCATTCAAATCAAACGACCAGGAAGATTTGGCATGGCGGATGAGGTATACTGTCTTCATCAATCTGGTAAATAGAAGTCAAAAGTTAAATCATTCATGCATTTAAAATGTCCTTTTGGACAATTAGTAAATCCTTTGGATGAGCAAGGTCTGCATCGAAGCTTATTGTTTTCAAAAATGGTGAACTGTGCCCTGTACGGATATTTGCCAAATAAAGGGGTTGTATTACCCCAAATAGTGTACAACTTCTTTTTGAATGAAGCAGCTATATGCATCATGACATTGTCATGTGAGAACACCCAATTCGCTTGATTGATCAAGGATGCAGACTGGTTGAAGTTAAACTTCCCACAGGCATTGAATATGATGGCATTTTTGTTAAGATTTTCAATAGCTTCTTCCTCGGCCTCTGTGCCCCTTTTAAAAAACGCTTCAATTTCATTTGCCTGCGATGTATCGTCCTTATTCCCAATTAGAACAATTGGCTTATTGATTCTATCACACAGTTCGATAAGACGATTTACAGGAAGTTTTCTGGTGGAATGAGAAGCACTTAAAACAACAGCTGCATATCCTTCATGGTGTGATCCGGGCAACCAGTCCTTTTCAACCTCATCCTTTTCAGGTATGTAAAAGTCGAGTCCCAATTGATCAGGCTTTGCTCCTAAAGGCGCTATCAAATCAAAATAACGGTCTACAAGATGTTTTTTGCTCAGAAGATTGATCTTCGTTTTGCTATAAAGCCATTGTCTAAATTTTTGAGACTTAAAAGCTTTTGTGTTTTTCCCAACTCCAAGTCTTATGATTTTGGTTTTAAGTGAGTTGTGAAAGTCAAATACCCACTCAAATTCCAATCCCTTGATTGCTTTTTTACCTTGCTCCAACTGGTGGAAATGGTCTAAATAAGGATTTTCTTCAAACAACACACGGTGATTACCATCCGAAAGAAGGTGGATTTTGGCGTCAAGTTCTGTTTTCAATGACCGAATGATTGGAGTAATCAATAAAGCATTCTCTAAAGAACCAGACTGGATTAGAAGTATATTCATGTCAGGTAAAAATGGAACAAACCTAAATTGTTTAAAAACATTTTAGATTAATTAAATCAATTCGATATTTCGTTTTGTATAGTTTTAATTCAAAAAATTAGCAATGAACTATTGGCTGATAAAAAGTGAGCCCAATACCTATTCGTGGGATGATTTGGTGAAATTGGGAAGGGATCACTGGGATGGAGTAAGAAATTTTAAGGCCCGAAACAATATCAAACAAATGAAGGTTGGAGATTTATGCCTTTTCTATCATAGCGTTAAAGAAAAAGCCATTGTTGGAATTGCAGAAGTAGTCAAGGAGTTTTACAATGACCCTACTACGGATGATCACAGGTGGTATGTGATGGATGTTGTTCCTTTAAGAAGGCTAAAGAGGTCAGTGACATTAGCTGAAGTGAAGGCTGATGACAGGCTGCAGGAAATGCAGTTGGTTAAATATTCAAGACTTTCAGTACAGTCTGTGAAAAAGGAGGAATTTGATATTATTATTGAGTTGAGTGAACGATAGGGGCAGTCGTTCCGTAATTGTTATACAAGCCATGAATAAACTTGTTATTATCCTATTGTTATTACCCCTTGTAACGTTCTCCCAACGTAAGAAGGATAGAGATACCAGTGCGGTCATTCTTCAGCCCAATAGAATCGAATTTGAAAAGCAGAGAGATGTCTCAGAATTCTACATTGTCCCTGGCGATAAAGATGGCATCCTTGTCGTTGAAGAAACGCAAGATGCTGCTAAAGGAGGAGGATATCAATGGAAGCTGCATATGGTTGACACTTCGCTTCAGGTTATTTGGGCGAGCACACTTGTAATCCCGGTAGACGGCTCAATCATTGGCTATGAGTATTTTGAAGGGAGGTTCTACTTGTTGTTCAGCAAAAGTAGATATCGAGTGGAGGATTTAGTGGTTTATCAGTTCAATAATAAGACTACAGACTTTGAAACGTATGAAATCACAACTGTTTTCCCAATAGGAATAACACATTTTGAATCAGTAGGGGAAACGCTTTTAATTGCAGGATATGCTAATTATCGCCCGGTAGTTATCACCTACAACATCAATGATCGCATCCCGAGAGTAGTCCCCGGATTTTATGATAACAGGAATGAAATCCTGGATATCGTAGTAGAGGAAACGTCTGAACTGTTTACGGTTATTCTTCAAGAAAAAATGCGGAATAAAAAATACACTGTGCGTGTTAAGACTTTCACATCTAAAGGAGATATCATTCAGGACAACCTTGTAAATCCCGGTGAAAAGAAAAGTTTGTTAGACGCAGCGAGTACCACCTTCGCCGGAGGGTTGCAATATCTTGCCGGAACGCATTCCAAAAAATCGTTGCAATACAGTCAGGGCTTCTACTTGAGTAAATTTATTAACGGACAACAGCAGTTCAATAAATTTTATCCATTTGCAGATCTAAATAACTTTTTTGGCCACCTGAAGCCAAAACGAGAAGAACGGATTATGAATCGAATTGAACGAAAAAAAGCGAAGGGAAAAACCAAGAAATTTAACTACAGATTATTGGTTCATGATATACTGGAGCGTGATGGAGAGTACATTATGATTGGAGAAGCCTATTATCCACGATATAATTATTCAACTACAGGTACTGCTCTTGGGGGTTATGGAGCTTTTCGTCAAGATGGTTTCGGTAGAAATAATCCTTATTTTTTGGGATACAAGTACACACACGCTGTTGTGATTGCGTTTGATCCGAATTGTAACTTATTATGGGATCAGACTTTTAAAATTGAGGATATACAAACCTTTTCTCTGGAAGAGAATGTAGTGGTAAGTGGGTCTGGTGACCGTGTTATTTTAATGTATCTGGAAGAAAATGAGATACGATCAAAGGTCGTCGAGGGAAATAATATCGTAGAAGGAAGAACTTTTAGTCCAGTCAAATTATCGTTTGAACAAGATGAGCTAAAAACGAAAGATCCGAATGTAGAGGGGCTTAAGAAATGGTATGATGAAACACTCTTTGCTTACGGCGAGCAAAATATCAAAAACCAAAATGGAGTTGGTGGAAAAACAAGCAGAAGAGTTTTCTACATAAATAAAATTCAATACGATTTAGATATTGAGCCAAATTAGTGCTAACACATTACTTTTGCAGTAAGAATTACTCATGCAAAAGCGACTGCTTTTCGATAGCCCACTCCTAAAAGTCACGATCAGCCGATTGTGCCAACAACTCATTGAAGTTCATGAAGATTTTTCCCAGTCGGTAATCATAGGGATGCAACCGCGAGGGATATTTCTGGCTGAACGTGTTAAAACACAGCTGGAAAAACTAATCAAGAAAGATATCCACCTGGGATATTTAGATACTACTTTTCATAGAGATGACTTTAGGAGAAGAGACGAACCCATCACTCCGAGTCAGACAAAAATTCCATTTTTGATAGAAAATAAAAATGTAATCCTGGTGGATGATGTGTTATTCACCGGGCGAACAGTGCGAGCAGCTCTTGATGCTATGAATACTTTCGGGAGGCCGGCTAAGGTGGAATTACTGGTGCTCATTGATCGATTGTATAGTAGGCATATCCCGGTAGAGGCTAACTATGTTGGGAGAAAAGTAAATACCATTCAATCGCAAAAAGTATTGGTAGAATTGGATGCCAAGCAAACTGAAGATCGTATTTGGTTAATCACAAAAGAAGAATGAGTCAACTAAAAACAAAACATCTACTTGGAATTAAAAACCTTGATAGAGAGGAAATAGAACTCATTTTTCAAACCGCAACCAATTTTAAAGAAGTAATTAACCGGCCGATTAAAAAGGTACCTTCCTTGAGGGATGTCACGGTTGCTAACATATTCTTTGAGAACTCGACCCGTACTAAGCTATCTTTTGAGCTGGCGGAGAAGAGACTATCCGCAGATGTTGTCAATTTTTCAGCTTCAGGTAGTTCTGTTAAAAAGGGTGAGACTCTACTAGATACCGTCAATAACATTTTGGCGATGAAGGTAGACATGGTGGTGATGAGACACTCCAGCCCCGGAGCTCCACACTTTCTCTCAAAACATATTGATGCTAATATCATTAATGCAGGAGATGGAACGCACGAGCACCCCACACAGGCACTGTTAGATACCTTTTCAATACAGGAAAAATGCGGTGCGGTAGAGGGAAAGAAAGTCGTAATCGTAGGAGATATTCTTCACTCGAGAGTGGCACTATCAAACATTTTTGCTCTTCAAACGCTGGGTGCTGAAGTGATGGTTTGTGGGCCCGCCACACTATTACCCAAGCACATTGGAGAGTTGGGAGTTAAAGTGGAAACAAGCATTAGAAAAGCACTTGAGTGGTGTGATATAGCGAATATTCTACGAATTCAGCTTGAACGACAACAGATGAGATACTTTCCTTCGCTTAGAGAATATTCTCAGTATTTTGGAGTAAACAAGCAACTGCTTGATTCCTTGAATAAAGAAATCACCATTATGCATCCCGGGCCAATTAATCGTGGTGTGGAAATAACCAGCGATGTAGCTGACTCTGAGCACTCGATCATTCTACAGCAGGTTGAAAATGGGGTAGCAGTAAGAATGGCCGTGCTTTATCTTTTAGCAGGTGTGGCCTAGTTCAAAAGATTTGACACTAATCTGAAATTATTTTTCGTAAGTTTATTATTTGTGTTTTATTTTTATTTTGCAAATAACTAACCTGTAATCGAATGATACGAATTTTACCAATGCTATGCATTTTGCTGGTTTCTTGTGGTCAAAAAGTGAGCAGAGAAATGAGTGTTACTGCTGAATCACCTGTTCAGTTTGAGATGATAACGAGTGGGTCTAGCGCTGAAACATTTAAAACACCGTACTATTTAGAAATTGATGATAAAAGGCTTGAAGCTCAATTCAAATCTTTAAATCCGATTGTGCCGATTAAGGTTACCGTAACAGAAAATGGAAACGAAGCACTGGTTTCGGATGGCATTAAAATAGAATTACTTGTCGATGGGACATACATGTCTACCGCTGGTGAGTAAAAATGGAATCTTGATCAAAATTTGTGTTGAACAGATATAGTTGTTATTTCCCTGTGTAGTTATACGGTGTAATCACCTTGAGTTCTGCCTTAACTTCTTCCGATACATTCAAGCCGTCAATGAATACACTAATGGATTCTTGGGTGATGGCTTCATTGGTTCGTGTTAATGCCTTTAATGCTTCATAAGGTTTAGGATAGCCTTCCCTCCTCAATATGGTTTGAATGGCTTCTGCAACTACCGCCCAGTTCTCTTCAAGGTCAGCACGAATGGCTTTTTCATTCGCATGGATTTTAGAAAGTCCCTTTTCCAGCGAAAGAATGGCAATGAATGAATGGGCGATTGGAGTACCGATATTTCTCAAAACAGTCGAGTCTGTTAAATCTCTTTGCAGCCTTGAAATAGGTAATTTGGCACTCAGATGTTCAAAAATCGCGTTAGCCATTCCGAGATTACCTTCTGCATTCTCAAAGTCAATTGGGTTGACCTTATGAGGCATAGCTGATGAACCCACCTCATTTTTAGCGATGGTTTGAGTGAAATAATTCATGGAGATGTATTGCCACACATCCCTTGAAAAATCAATCAAGATGGTATTTATCCGCTTTAAGGCATCAAACAATGCGGCTAAGTGATCGTAATGCTCGATTTGTGTGGTAGGGTGACTTCTTTTAAGTCCCAGTTTTTCTTTCACAAACTGATCACCAAACGCATGCCAGTCGTAATTAGGATATGCCACTGTATGCGCATTAAAATTACCTGTGGCGCCACCAAACTTCGCTGCAAATGGCACCTGATTCAAAAGGTCGAGTTGCTCTTTAAGCCTAACTGCAAATACATTTATTTCTTTGCCTAATCTGGTCGGTGAGGCCGGCTGTCCATGTGTCTTTGCCAACATTGGTATTTCACTCCACTCATCCGATTTACTT
Organism: Ekhidna sp.; assembly: GCF_965228795.1. GTDB lineage: Bacteria > Bacteroidota > Bacteroidia > Cytophagales > Cyclobacteriaceae > Ekhidna. The sequence goes on along the minus strand of NZ_OZ245839.1, from coordinate 3,841,856 downwards.
TCCAGAGATGATACCAGACTCAATAATTTTGGTACAAACACCTCATTTAGGGCTTCTTTTAGTGAAAGAGGTATGGAGGTGTTGTTGATATCCTGGGAGGTCAGTCCAAAGTGAATGAATTCTTTAAAATCTGAAAGACCTAACTCATCAAATTTTTCCTTTAGAAAATATTCAACCGCTTTTACATCATGGTTGGTCGTTTTCTCAATTTCTTTGATTGCCTCTGCATCTTCCAGTGAAAACGTCTCGTAGATCTTTTTCAAGGCTTCATTCTTGTCTGCATTGTAGGCGGCTAATTGTGGGATGCCACTTTCATATAATGCGATAAAATACAGCACCTCTACCTTGACCCGGTATTGGATTAATGCTTTTTCAGAGAAATAATCAGAAAGTAGTGATACTTTAGATCTATATCTTCCGTCGATAGGGGAGATCCCTTCAAGTGGATTAAAATTCATTCAAATATGTGATTGTAAAAACGAACACAAAAGTACCTCATCATGTTTACTTGCCGAAGTTGATTGATAAATCAAGTTTGCTTTGCTTGACTTGATTCGAGAACTATCTTTGCGCCCTTAAAATTCAAATTATGGCATTCTCATTATTCAAGAAAAAGAAAAAACAAAAAGACGATAGGTATCAAATGCTGACGATCAAGGAAGTTGTCAACGTGGCAAAGGATGCTGTAAATCTTGTTTTTGAAAAACCAGAGTCGTTTGAATATGAGCCGGGACAGTTTATCACATTGATTAAAGATGTGAACGGAAAAAAAATAAGAAGAGCATACTCTCTATGTACAACGCCATTTGAAGATGAAAATCCGGCTGTTACGGTTAAGCGAGTGGATGGAGGGGCCATGTCGAATGATTTGAATGATCATGCCAAGGCAGGTGATCAAATACAGATCATGGAACCGATGGGTATGTTTACGACTGCCTATGACGAGGGAAATAATAGAGATGCTGTGTTCTTCGGAGGAGGAAGTGGTATAACTCCATTGATGTCAATTATTCGCTCAATACTTCTTAAAGAATCAAATAGTAAGACAACACTTATCTACGGGAATAGGAAAGAAGAGTATGTCATTTTTAAAGAATTGATCGCTGAACTAGAGCAGAAATATCCTGCAAGGTTTAGAGCTATACACATTTTGGAAGAAGGTGAGGCAGAATATCAGGGTAGACCTACCCCAAATATGATAGGGGATATCTGTAAGGCAATTAAAGTAAGTGACAAAACCGAATACTATATATGTGGACCACAGCCAATGATGGATGTTGTTTCTGAAGGTCTGGATAAAATAGGAGTGAAGGCAGGAAAAATCAGAATGGAAAGTTTTGAAGCCGGTAAAACTTCACCTACTGAAATTATTGATAAGGACACCACGGAAAGTGAGGTAACCATTTTATTAGATGGCGAGGAGTACTCAATTACGATGAAAAAGAGTGCCGCCATCTTGGAAACTGCTCTTGATAACGATCTGGATATGCCATATTCTTGCCAGAGTGGGTTGTGTACCGCTTGTCGAGGAAAGTGTGTGGAAGGTCAAATTAGTATAGATGAGGCAGAAGGACTCTCCCAAGAGGAACTTGATGACGGATACGTACTTACATGTGTAGGGAAACCACTTACTGATAGGGTTCGAGTAGAAATCGGTTAAGCTTTTTTAAATCTTAGATTGAAAGAGGTGCCCTCACCGGGCGTACTATCCACTTTAATTTCTCCTCCCATTGCTTTGATGAATTTATAAGCGATTGATAGACCTAATCCGGTTGAGCGTTCTTGACCGGTGGGTTTCGAACTTAGTGTGGTATACGCTTTGAATAGGTTTTTTTGATCTTTCTCTGGAATTCCAGGCCCCTCGTCTTTCACTTTAATTTCGTAGTGTTCATTTTCAGATATGAGAGAGACTTCTATTTGTTTTCCTTTATCTGAAAATTTGATTGCATTTGAAAGAAGATTATCAATAACCTGCACCAGATAATTCGGGTCTACAACTGAGAATCGCTCCTCAGATTTGTCAATATCATCTACGATTTTGATCTTCTTTTGAGCAGCAATCACGTCAAAATTATGGATAGACTCATAAGTAAGAGTGGTAAGGTCGGTTTTCTCAAGTTTGAGATTGACTTTCATGTTTTCAATAGCACTGATATCAAGCACCCGGTCAATCATATCTCGCATACGCTCAGAGGAAGCCTCCATGAGCTCTACATATTTTTCCAGGTGTGGATCTTTGTTCTGGCTTAAATGATCTTTAAATAATGGAATGAGCCCGATAATCATGTTTAAGGGATTCCGAAGATCATGGGCAACAATCCCCATTAGTTTGTTCTTTTCATCATTGAGCCAGCGGAGTTTCTTGTTTCTTTTCTGGATTACGTAGTATGACCTGCCCAGAGAAATTGCCAATAAAAAGAATAATACCAGGGCTAGTAAAATCAATCGGTTTTCACTCTTCTTTGCCTCAATCTCTTGTGCCAGTTTTTGCTCAGACTGAAGTCGCTCATTTTCCATTTCAGCGACCTGTTTTCTGAAATCGTATTCAGCGGCTAGTTGCGTAGCTTTTTCTACGTTTTTAGCCTCATAAATGGAGTCAACGAGTGTTTGATAAGACTCCAAATAATCCATCGCCAGGGTGGTGTTGTTATTCTTTTTGTAAAACTTATACAGTTCGTAAAGTATCTCTTTTGTTTCTACAATCAGATTAGATGTTGAGCTAACATCCAGCGCTTTTCTAAAGGCCTCTTTTGCTTTGTTGTTTTGACCGATTTTAGCATAAAGCATTCCTAAATCCTTATAAACAGATGATAGGACAGCCACATCTTCACATTTTATTCCTCGCTCCAGTGATTTTTTCAGCAGATATTCAGCCGAGTCAACCTTTCCCTGAGCAATAAATATTGATCCAAGACCTTCGAGAGGGTAGCTTTCAAAGCACGGATAAATCTCTGAAAGGTCAATATCTAATGAACGCTTTAGTAAAGATATAGCCTGTGAAGTATCTCCATTTTTTAAGTGGATATAGGAAAGGTTATTTAAAAGAGTCGCTTCGCTATCTTCAAGGCCATTTATACGGGCTTTTTCAAGTGCATCTCCGTAGTATTGTAGCGCTTTGTCAGAGTCATTCATGTTATCATAAATGACCCCCATGTTATTGTTGATTAAAATCTCTCCGTTAATGTCTTTAGTTTGGATGGCAATATCTCTTGCCTGAAGGTAGTTTTCAAGGGCCTCAGAGTATAATCCTTTCTGATCATATATAATACCTATTTGATTCAAGGTCTGTCCGATTTCACGGGTGAATTCACCATTTTGGAATGCATCCTTTGCTTTAAGAGCAAGCTCAAGCGCTTCGACGTTTCTTCCTCTTATGTTATAAATATTGGCCAGGGCATAGGCTGCATCTCCCAACTCTTTAAAATGATCGTTTGCTTCACTTATTTCTACCGTTTTTTCATAGGAGCGTACTGCTTCGTCAGTGAGTTCATTGACTTCTTGCAAGATTCCCTTGATATAAAAAGCATTAGCAGCTCTACTTGTGAGATCATTTTCTAGGTATCTATTGGCACCTTGGGTTATGTAAAAAAGACCTGAATCAAGGTTATAGCTAGATAGAAATAGTCCGTATACGGCCTCTGATCTTCCACGATATTTAGGAAAAGTAACATTTTTTCCCAGTTGGAAGGCTTCTCTGGCTACATCGAGACTGCTGGAATCATTTAGTTCGTAAGCTAAATCTATTAATAAGCTGATCTTAGTTGTATCGTAATCCGAATTGGTTATTTCGGTGCGTAGACTATCTATAGTGGATACTTGTCCTAACAACGGAATAGAAAGTGCGCATAAAGCAAATAGGAGGTTGATTTTATACATTTTTGAAAATAGCCAGTCATCCAAATATAAACTTTTGATAAACTGGAAAGAAATGTTTCCCCTATTTGAATGTACTTATGCTATCAATGAAGGATATTAATCGATCAATTAATTGAAATCACTTTTGCATTTTGTTTGAAGATATATGTGCCAAGGGCTAGAATAATTATGCTAATAATTAATAGGCCTAAAAACTTAATGACTAAGTTGTAATTCCTGAGCAGGACTAGTGCGGTAAAAGTACCCAAAGCTCCAACTGATCCACCAATCCATGCCCCAAAGGTCTGATATTGAATTTTATCTAAAATGAGCTTTGAATCGCAACTTAAACACTTGAAAGGCTTGTTTTGCTTAAAAATCAGTCGGGTAAGTGAGAGCTTACTTTGGCAATTTGGACACATGAATTTGCTCATATTACTAAAGTAATTACTCTTCTTTTTTTAGTTTTCCATTTTCCTTTAATGCTTTATGAATAATCCACTCAATCTGGCCGTTGGTAGAGCGAAATTCGTCTGCTGCCCATTTCTCCAGGGCTTTCATAGTGTCTTCATTTAACCGTAGCGCAAATGGTTTTTTCTTAGCCATCTAATCCCCAATTTTCTTTCAATCTCCTCACTGCCTGCTTCATTGCCTCTGGTTTTTGAGTGCCTAAAAGGATCTTTTTGCCATTTGATAATTCTAATTGAAGCCCTTGATTACCGGAGACATTCAGTGCTCTTCCTTTACCGGGCCTTATTCGATACCCCCATCCTCCATATTCCCAAATCGGGTTATACTCTCTGACATATACTTCTTTAATGTCTGTCTGGGTGAGTTTATGTTCGGAATTGACAAAAGGCGGATATCTATAATAAATGGCACGATCATCTATGGTGACGTATAACTTAGAATAAATAAATAATACGACAACTCCACCGCATACAACTCCGGCAATGATTAACCCAATGATACCCTCTTCTTTGGTTTCATTTAACCAAATGGTTATTGATGCACCTATAAAAGAAAGCGTAGTAATGCCGATCACCAGGTAAAACATCCATGTTCCTATAAAACTCTGTTCTTCTTTGAATTGAATTTTTCCTTTCATGACATAATATTATCGTTCTCTTTCAAGCAATACTACCAACGAACCATGGTCAGAGGTGAAGCTATTGACCTTCCATCCCTGACTCATAGACTCCTGCATTCTTTTCTCGAAGCGTTCCACTTTTTCAAATGCTTTTTGCTTTAAAAACTTATAGTTATTCATGATTAGTGATTTAGGGTTCCTGAATTAACAACCGGTGAAACATCTTTGTCTGCACATAAGACAACCATAAGATTGCTGACCATAGCAGCTCGTCTTTCATCATCCAGATCAATTACATCTTTCTCTTTCAGCTGATCCAGAGCCATTTCTACCATGCTGACTGCACCTTCTACAATCTTATGCCTTGCTGCCACTATAGCTGTCGCTTGCTGTCTTCTCAGCATTGCGCTTGCTATCTCTTGAGCATAAGCCAGGTAGCCTATTCTAGCTTCCAATATTTCAATACCCGCGATAGCAAGTCTCTCATCCAGCTCTTTTTCAAGATCCTCGTTTACTTCTTTAATGCCGGATCTTAGCGTTACCTCAGCTTGCTCATCATCAAAGTTGTCATATGGATAAGTACCTGCAAGCTTTCTTACTGCTGCATCTGTCTGTACCCTAACGAAATTTTCATAGTCGTCGACCTCAAATGCTGCTGAAAAGGTATCTCTTACGCGCCATACCAGGATCACTGAGATCATTATCGGATTGCCAATGCTGTCATTTACTTTGATTCGCTCACTATCAAAGTTTCTGGCCCGGAGACTGATCTTTTTCTTTGCATAAAAAGGATTCACCCAATAGAACCCGTTTTTTTTCACTGTACCGATATACTTACCAAATAGAACCAACACTCTGGATCCATTTGGGTTGACGTAAAAGAATCCGGGTATCATTAATATCCATGGTAGAAAAAGCAGAGTCCAAACCGGATTGTCTGTGATGCCAATCATAGCGATGGCAGCTCCTAGTATGACCACATTGACAAACAAGCCAAGGTAGCCGGAGGCGGGGGTATACGTTTTTTCTTGTGATTGCATGATTTTATTTGTTAAGGTTTTGAATGAATTGAACGATTCCTGAGACTAAATTTTCACTTAGTGGTAATTCAGGATTATTGTATGCGGCCGCATTTAACGCCACATCATCTGAAGCGATGCTCTTTAGGACATGATTCATATCCTCAATGATCAAAAGATTTGCATTTGGATAAGCATCCTTGAGTGCTTCCGCCTGATCCACTCCAATTTGCAAGTCCTTGGTCCCATTGATAAGAAGCACTGGCACTCCAAGTTTTTTTAACTCTTCTGTAGGATTATATGAAATATATGATTTCAGAAATGGCTGAATAGCAGGACCGAAAATTGAAATAAGGTATGGGTTAAATTTCTTTACCGTATGTCCAGCCTTCATTGAGTCGATATTTATTCGGGCATCTTCAGCTAAAGCAGGAGACTGGCTACCAAGTTGTCTAACTATTGCTTCACCGGCATCCTCACTGAGTCCTGAAATGGAAATGAATGCAATGACATCTTCTGCATTTTGAGCTGCCAACATCCCAACTAAGGATCCCTGACTATGTCCTGCAACTATTAATTTGTTATATCCTTCTTCTTTGAGTTTAGAAAGCCATCTTACCGCATCTTCTACAAAATGTTCAAACCTCAAATCTTGCTGATCTGATACCGCTTCACTGCTTTCCGCAATGCCTCTTTTGTCATATCTAAGCACTGCATAACCGGCTTGGGTTAGCTCGGTTGCAAGCATTTTTAATGAATTATTATTAAGTCCCATTGCACTATTACCATTTCGATCTGTTGGACCGGATCCGGCAATTATCAGGATGGCAGTGTCTGTCTTTATCTTAGGAGTAGTCAATGTACCCTTTAGATCTCCTATTTCTACCTGCTTCTCATTGGGTTGCTGAGCAGTAGTCGAAAGGCTGAGAAAGAATATTAAAGGTATAATTAATCGTTTCATGTGTTATAATATTAGGTGATATTAAAATGATATCATAGTAATATACGACATTATTATCAAAATGGTTATGAGTTAATAATTTCATTCCTTTGCATTATGAATAAAGAGGACTTTAGCTGGAAGGATTATCACCATCAGATTTACCAGATTTATCATGGGATCATTGCCATTACTTTGGTGCCTTTTGCGCTTCTTTTTTTGCAGTGGGATTCTGAGAGTTTGGTAGCGCCCGTAGATTATTCCAGTTTGTTATTTATCCTGGTCATTCAATCACTTTGGATTATTGGTTATCTATCTTGGTATGCTTGGAAAGGTGGGAAGGTTCAATATGACCTTATTGACGGTCTTGACTTGTTGGAAAAACTAAAAGAGTTTAGAAAGAAAAATCTATTTAAGTATGCCTTGTTGGCTCTTGGCGGAGCGATTGCTTCCTTCGCAATGTGGGTTCAACCTTCTTTTATTTTTGTTATTGCTTATCTATTGATACTCGTGCAATTTTCGTTTCTACGACCCTCTGAAGATAAAATCGTTCGCGATATGCGACTCACCAAAAATGACAGAAAAGCTTTGCATGAAAGCGCATAAAAAAAGCACTGCCGAATTGCAGTGCTTTCATTCTGGTTCTAAGTGATAATTACAGCGTTATTCCGAAACTTACCGCATTTAGAGCGGCACTTTGATTATCAGCGTTTAAAGGTCCGCGATTTGGAGAGAATACTTCGTTTAGATCATAGGTTGCAAATAGTTCTACACCTTTCCAACCGACTTGAGCTCTTATTCCGTAACGAAAGTTTTCCAGGAAGAAGTTATCTCGCTCTTTGTCTTTTTCATTGCTGCCATTTTCCTTGAATTTGTATTTGGTATGGCTTCCAATACGGTATCCCGCATATCCGCCAACTCCAAAGCGGAATCCTTTTCTTGAGTATTTCTTGATCCTTACACCTCCTGATTCAATACTGGTGATCTTTCTTCTACCTCTGGAAAAGTCAAACATTGGTACCACTGTGGCATTGATGTACGAAGCTGTAAGCTTGCTTTTTTGTCCGTTAATTGTGTTAGGTACTTCATTAAATTCAATTCTTTCAGAACCTTCTTCTATGATATAGTCAGTGTCTTCCAGCTTCCAGTTGTACCAGTTGATTCCAAGTCCCCACTCAAGGAATAGTGGCCCGCCAACCCAGGTTCTATTTGTGCTGTTAAGCCCGACATACCACGAACCGAAAGGTTTTATCGAATATGGAGAATTGTTAGCATCCGGGAATGTACCATCCTCCAGCCAGTTATTCAAACCAATATCTATGTTAAAGTGATGAGTGGTCCTGTCAGCTCGACCTGCTTCATAAGTGACTTTTTTGCGATCATTCCAATCATCATCATCCCAGTCATCTACTTCATCAGGATCTACATCCACTTCTACACCACCAAGTTTAATCCTCACTTCATCATCATTGATTTTCCAGTCCTTCATTTCCACTTCATCATCGTCATTAACGTAAGCTTTTCCGTCACTTATTTCAAGATACTCAACACTGTCTGACAATTGAGCATTTAGATCTTTGATCATTTGATTGATGTCATAATTCTCTAAGGATGCTAAGTCTGACCTATTCTTTGTAATGATTACGATCTTACTGTTACTATCCAGTTCGATGATTACAGTATCCTGCTTAGGGTCAGTGTCACTAAATGCTGCCGCAGGAAATATGAGTGCAAGCATCAGTATGGCTACTATTGATTTCATCCGTGTTTCTATTTTCATTTGATTTTTCATGTCCGTCCTTTTTATAATGAGTTTCTGTCCTTTTTACTTTTCAATCCACCATTTAGTAGATTGTCTTTAGCCGTTTTAATGTCGGCCAACACATCTCCCGGGTCTATTTTTTCTGCAAAAGCGATAAACTTCTTAATCACCCCTGTAGAATCAGTTTTTTGAGTACTTGCGCTTGCATCTGCACTGCTTGATGAAGCGATATAAGTGATTTTCACTTGTCTAAAAGCCGGCTTTTCCACAGTCCCTTTCACACCTTCCAAAATGTCAGGATTATCAACATCCTCTATGGCCACCATGGTTTTTGATTCGACATCAATTACTGGCATTTCTACCACCGGATCTTTCAAGACTTCCTGTGGTTCATTTTTAGCGAATTGAGGCTGAACCGGTTGACGTTTTTGAAGTGCTTTTATTTGCTTTTGCACTTCCTCTTTCTTTCTATCTTTTATGGTTGGGATTACAAATTCAGGCATCTCAGATTGCACAGGGTGATCAATGCCTGATGCAATTGGACTAAATGATTGAGTCTGAGAAGGAGCTTCAGGCCACACCATCCATGATATTAGCAATAACGATACTGAAGCAGCCACCCAATAAATTACAGGTGTTTTTTGAGGTCGAATTTGTTTTTCAACCTGAGACCATGCGTTGCTAGAAGGTGTAACCTCTAGCTGGTCTAGCTTCTCTCTAAATAACCGATCAATGTTTTGTTGATCCATTGGTAATCTTGTTTTCTAGTTCATTTTCAATTTCTGCAAGTCTTGCTTGCAACCATTTTCTGGCTCTGCTCAACTGAGATTTTGAAGTGTTTTCACTGATATCCAGTTGCTTCGCAATCTCTGCGTGATTATATCCCTCTATTGCATAAAGGTTAAAAACTGTCCTATACCCAACAGGGAGTTCATTTATCAGTTTCAGAAGATCTTCTTGTCTTAATGAATCTTCCATTACGCTCAGGTTCGGATTGTTTGATGCAGTTTCAATGTCTGTTTGCAATGACATATTCCGGTTTTTTCGGATATACATCAGGCAATCATTGACAATAATTCTACGCACCCAACCCTCAAAGCTTCCTTCGCTTTTAAACTGATCCAGTTTGTCAAATACTTTTACTATGCCTCCGATCATTACGTGTTCCGCTTCTTCACGGTCTTTGATGTATCTGAGGCAAACCCCTAACATTTTAGGAGCCAATCTGTCATACATACCACGCTGTGCTGAGGCTTTGCCTTTTCGGCAGCCTTCAAGCAATTCTTCTTCGGTTAGTGACTTATTAATTCGCAGCATGGTTTTGACCTTCATGGGGTAGATGCAGCTATTCAGCTAATGGTTGCGTGAGGGTGAAATTATTTAAAAACAAAAAAAGCTGACATATAGCCAGCTTTTTAAAAAGTCTTTTTTGTTAAGCTCAATCATTTTCATGATGAGCGTGATGCCTATGGAAACGATTCTGCCTTTTTAAGAGAAAGCGCCACATGCTTGTCCACATGTCATCAAAAGCATAATGAATGATGTTTTTGAAGTTTAGCCAGTTGTCCCTTTTCTTTTTCTTTTCCATGATTGACAGTTTAGCTGATTGATTAAGTAAATCTACATTTTTTAACGAAAAAAATGTACAAGATGTTATTAAGTTCAAAATAACACTGAATTATGAAATGCTAATCTTGGAATAATTCTATAAGTCTATTTGACCACTTATATAAAAGAGGGGCCAGATAGCAACCCGGTACCCCCCTATTGAGTATGAAGAGGAATACAAGATTAGAGCAGGGTATATGCCGAAGATTGTAAAAAAGGCTGAAACTAATCAACTGTAAAAAAGAAGATTGTTGCTCACCAATGAGGGTTGTTAGCTCCATTACTTGTTGTATAAAAAGGACTCAAAATGAATTGGATTATGATTGCCATAGGCATGACATTATTAGGAATAGCCTTGATTTGGTATACCCGCTTCAGACTAAAGCACACTCAAGTTGCTAACAGGGAAGTAGACGAACATGAATTAGAGGTGATTTTTAATAAGACGATTGATTTAATCCAAAGTGAAAAGTACTTCTTAAATAAGAACTTGAAACTGTCCAATTTGGCTAGTGAACTTTCTTGTAATGAAAGGCAGCTATCCCGCTCAATAAACAAGTATGGAAATGGAAACTTTAACAAGTTTATTAACTCTTTCAGAATAGAGTATGCGAAGGAAATATTGATTGGAGGACAATTCGATCATTATACAATCGAGGCAATTGCAGAAGATTGCGGATTCGCTAATAAAGTTTCATTCTATAATGCTTTTAAGAGCTGTACAGGAATGTCTCCAACAGAATTTAGAGCATTAAAACAATCATCTTAAAAAAGCTTTCAATTAATGGTATGACAGGATTTTTAATATAAACAATCGCGATTATTTACAACAACGGCAGACAATGGATAGGTGATAGGACCTTTAAACACGTTGTAGGCTGAAACAACAATCACCTATATGTATACTCAAGAACTAGGACTAAAAGAAGAATATGCAATAGTTGACGAAATTCAGCTACTGCGAATTAAGGATGCAAATCAAGAAATTATGATGGTGCCGGATAATAAAGCAGAAATCTACATTGCTTTGACCGGTAAGATGAGTTTTAAATCTTTAGGTAGTATTCGACCGCTTATTATTGAAAAGGGGAAGGGGTATTTTATGATGCCAAGAAGGAGAGGGGCTGAGGTGAACCTTACTAATGGAATGAAATGCCTGATTTTAAAGGTGAATCCCATTTATTCAAAAAAAATATCTGAAAGTCTTGCGGAAACATCAAATGGAATTTTTGAGTTCTCAATTTCTAGTGAGCTCTGTAGCAAACTAATTGAATCATATCATAATGCTGACGTTTATGAGGCTAGTGATTTGATACGTGATATTTGTGTGTCTGGCATTGATTGGTTCGATTACAATCTCACAATTTTAGAATCCATTGATAGAATTAGGCATTCATGTGGCACAATTTCTGTTAAAGAGATTTATAAATCTTTGAATGTAAGTAAATCCAAGCTGGAGCAGCATTTCAATAGAGAAATTGGCTTAACGCCAAAGGAGTTCTGTAAAATTGAAAAGATTAATTGCTTTATCAATCTATATTATAATAACTCGGATCAAAGCTTTACCGAACTAACCTATCAATGTGGATATTATGATCAATCACATCTCATAAAAGATTTTAAGTATTTCCTTGATACAAGCCCAAAAAAATATTTCTGCAATTACAGGTAAGTAGTTTTAGATTAAAATCCTGTGATAAAGCTCCATAACACACTTTAAACAACAAAAGCTGCCTCTTTTGAGACAGCTTTTGCATTAATTACTTCTTTGTTATCAATTCTGATCAGAAGACGAAAGATTTGGATTTGCGTCGATCTCAGCCTGAGGAATCTTGAAGATCCAATCATCATTAGTCGATGGACTTGCTATTTGCCATCCATCTTGATATAAGACTTGAGATGCACCTGAACCACCATTTGCTGCGTGATCTACACCATCATCCCATCGAATGTAATTGGTATATCCGAAACCCTCTCCCCACATTTCCAAATGCCACTGAAACTTGATTTCATCCATTAGGTCAGCTTGTGTTGAAAAGGCAGTTGCATCATATGCTGAATCCCTCGTGCCAACTAACGCTTGCAATGCAGCTTGGGCTGCACCGATGTTCCCTTGCATAGCCTCTGCCTCTGCTTCAATTAGATACATCTCTGCGGAACGCATATAAACCACATCATCTGGATCTATAGTCCCAGGATTTGCCTGCTTTAACTTAAAAGCTTGGTAAGGATGTGTATTATGTCCTGATGCAAGACCGTATTTTGCTTTTAATGCAGCTACTGCATCATCAAACTCAGCTTCGGTTGTATATAAAGGATTGGTATTGTTTGCCCAACCGCCTTCACCATTCGCTGCTGAAGTATTGGAATTTGGTGCATCGACTTCAAATACTTGCCCTCTATAATCAGAAGCAGGTATGGCATCAACCATTCTTCTATCTGCTATTTTAGGATTATTTCTTATCTGGCTACCGTTGAAGGTATTGCTTGCCAAATAGAAATAAGAGCGGAAGAATGTGGTCTCTGCTGCTATCACGTTACTTCCCCAGATAAATTCGGAAAGGTCATTACTATTAAATCCACTGAGCCATGCGGTCTCATCCATCAATGGAAATCCACTTCTGGCTTCTATTGCGGATGAAGCAGCAAGTGTCCATCTTCCTTGCGATAATGCCATTCTCGCCATCAATCCATGCGCGACATTAATATTCAATTGAGATTTGGCTGCTCTACCAGAACCAGTTCTCCCTGTACCTGATCCAAAAGCAGTAATAGCTGCATTCAAATCTGATTCAACCTGATCATAGATTTCCTGTACCGTTGATCTTGGTTGACTAGTAAAAGGTGCATCTGAAGAAAACAACAACGGAACTCCTGGGTCTGTGCTTGGATTACCAATTAAGTATCCTCTTGCAAAATGTTGAACCAATGATAAATATGCGTAAGCTCTATAAGCATAGGCTTGGCCTAAAATCTCATTGAGTTCAGGAGTTTCCGTAAAACCACCTTCTGCCACACCATTTATCAAAAGATTCGCATGCGCAATGATATTGTATCTATGGTACCACATTAACTCTACAGTAAGTGAAGTAGGTACAGTATGTTCATTCCATTGCATGACATCCCTCCAGCTTAGATTATTTGCATTGGCCGAATGAATAAGTATTCCTACCAAATTATCTCCCATTGGTACCCAGTAGTGATTATTAGCTCTAGCTGTATTACCACCAGGAAAAACTGTCTGAGATTGAGAGTACAATCCCCTATGTATACCATTGAGTACAAGCTGCATATTCTCAACACTGGCAAGTGCATCAGCTGCTGAGATTGCATCCGTTGGTGTTCTTTCTAGAAAATCCTCATCACACGATGTAAGAAAGAATATAAAAAACACCAAAAACGAAGTTTTTAATTTATATGACATAATAAATATTTTTAAATGTATTAAAATGACAAATTCACTCCTAGAGATACGATTCTTCCAGGAACAAAATCATCTCCTGGAGCAGTACCTGCCAAATTGTATTGAGGATCCAATCCGTCTCTTTTACTTCGAAGCAATAAATTCTCTCCGATTACAGAAACTCTCAAACTGTTAAGACCTATCTTATCAAGGATTGCAGAACTGAAATTGTATCCTAAACTAGCATTACGAATAGCCATAAATGACGCGTCAGTTATAAATCGATCTGATTGAGTCTGAACCAATTCAACATTTCCAGCTTCCAATCTTGGTACATCTGTCACATCACCTGCTTGTCTCCAGGCTCGTAAAATATCTGGGTGCAATGCGCGACCGTATGCACTAGAAAGCATTAACCCAGCGTAAGCATTATCCAAAACGCTTCCGCCAATTCCATAAGTAACGAGTACATTGAAATCAAATCCTTTGTAGCTAACGCTATTTGAGATTGAACCCAAAAAGTCAGGAACTGCTGAATCGCCAGTATAACCTCTTTGAGTGCTAGACCAGTCAGTAGTAGTTAAATGATTTCCTTCAGAATCAAGTACAGGTACGCTATTGTTGTTTTCATCGAAATCATACTGGTAATATAACTGGTCGCCTGTTTCAGGGTCTACACCAGCAGTACGATATAGGAAGAAATCAAATCTTGAACGTCCTTCTGTCCATCTCTTGCTGCCGTCTACAAATGGAGATGGTAGGCTGGTTATTTCATTTTTGAAAGTAGTACCAAGAAGTGTTACATCCCATCTCAAATCATCTTTATCAATCACATGGGTTGTAAGTGCGATTTCTATACCTTGATTAAACATGTCCCCAGCATTAACAGCTACTTCGTTTATGCCGTTACTTGGAGCTATTGGAAGGAAATAAAGTAAATCTGTTGAGTTTCTTCTGTAAAACTCTATTGAACCTTCAACAAAATCATCAAATAAGCCAAACTCAAGCGCTACATCGTAGTTTGCAGAAGTTTCCCATTTTAAAGCGGAGTTACCAATTGCATCTATCAAAATCGCAGGACTTGCTGCATTTGAAGTTATGCCGAATAATGCCTGGGATAAATACCAATCTGGAAAACCAAGGTTGTCATTACCAACTTCACCATAGGAAGCTCTAATCTTTAATTGACTTATGGCAGGAATGTTTTGAATAAACGATTCTTGATCCAAAAGCCAAGAAGCACCAACAGAATAGAAATTACCCCATCTATTTTCAGAATCAAATGTGGAAGACCCATCTCTTCTAAAAGATGCACTCAAGAAATACTTAGTTTTAAAATTGTAAACTGTTCTGAAAAAATAACCTTCAAGAGCTCTGTCAAACGTTCTGCCGGTAAGGCTTACAATGTTTGAAAAATTATCAAACTCATAGATTCCGCCAGCTGTTTGTATAGTAGCTAGACCATTTAAATCCGACACTTTTCGTTCATAACTTTCATGTCCTGCAGTTAGGTCAAGATTATGATCTCCAAAGCTCTTTTTATAAGTCAAAATTTGATTAAAGGTTATGGCTGTTTGGCGTTCCCTTTCTTGGCTTAGCCTGCCGTCAGGCTGAGCATCTCCAATCACAGGGTTTTCATATTCACTTTCAAAAAAATCAGTGAAATCACCACCATAACTTAACCTGAGGTTAAGACCGTCAATTATTTCAATATCACCAAAGAGTCTGAAACCATATGTATTATCATCATCGAATTCATTATTTAATACCAGCTCTTGAATGGCGTGACGTCCCTGGTTTCTTGGCCTTGAGCCAATACCATACTCAGGAAAACCTTCTCCATTATCCCAAACAGGTTTACCTTCAGCATCTCTAACAATATTTCCATCTCTGTCATTTACAAAGACAGGGTAAATAGCACCCATGTTTTGCGAAAAACCAAAAGGGTTCACAATGCTTCCTGTACCAGCTGAACTAGGCCCACGGGTTTCGGTAAGTGAGACATTACCACTACCACCAATTTTTAGTCGTTCACTCACATCAAACTCTGCGCTCAGTCGAGAGGTTAACCGTTCAAAACCGGAACGAATTACATAGCTCTCATCCGAAAGATGCGATACGGAGAAAAATACAGAATGATCTTCACCACCTGCAGATACGTTCACATTGTTATTGGTTCTTATTCCAGTTCTTTGCATTTGATCAAACCAATCCAGGCTTTGGTAGATTACATCAGCGTTCGGGTTTATATTACCATCAACTCCAACTATTTGATCATCTGGGACATTAAAAGGATTATATCCTAGCTGACCAAAAATATTTGCGGAGGCGAAAGCTGGATCCCCACCAGCTGCACTCGTATTCCTAAGCGCTTCCCAATAGGTTTCATAATACTGCCCTGGAGTTACTTGATCATAAAATGGGACTGCTCGAGTAACTCTACCAATTTGAGAGGAAGCATTTACTTTTATATCACCTTTACTTCCTTTTTTGGTAGTAATTATCACTACACCATTTGCTGCTCTTGATCCATAAAGTGAAGTTGAGGCGGCATCTTTAAGAATTGTAAATGATTCAATATCATCCTGATTCAAGGTATTTAGGGGTGCAGTAAACTGAATGCCATCAACAATATAAAGGGGTGCAGTAGAGCCATTTAATGTCCCGACTCCTCTAATGACAATTCCAGGTGCTGCACCCGGACCAGCAGGAGAAGTGAATTGAACACCAGTTGCGTTTCCTTCTATCGCAGAAAGAGCATTTGTCACTTGTCTACTTGCAAGCTCTCTTGACCCGACGGTTTGGGCTGATCCTGTAAATTCTCTCTTGGAGGAAGTACCATATGCTGTAACTACTACTTCCTGTAATTCAGTTGCTCCTCCAAGGGTTACATCGACAACCGACCTGGTGCCAACATTAATCTCTTGTGGCTCAAAGCCTACATAAGAGAAGACCAGAACATCACCATCATTGACTTGTAACCGATAGTTACCATCAATATCTGTAGTGACTCCCGTAGTGGTGCCTTTTATCACCACATTCACTCCGGGTAGGGACACACCTTCATCATCGGTGACCGTTCCGGATACTGTCCTTTGAGCCATGACTTGCGTCAAAGCCAAAAGACACGCAATTAATGAAAAGTAAAACTTTTTCATAAGCATGAATTGTTTGTTTAAAAATGATTTAAACAAGTAAGATTAGCTTTGAAAAAGTCTGAAAAATTGTAAAAAAGAAGCACCCAATATGTAGGGAAAATACGCTCAGGGGTAGTTAAAGCAGTATTCCAACCACAAATTAATTAAGCGGGTCTTTTAAAATCAGGACTTGTACCACACACGAATCAGTTGGTACCAATGCGATGAGCTCTCGCGACCTGTACCTAACATAGTGTCCTCACTTCCTTCTTCGTCGGAATCATGAATATTAGGTAATACTACTGTCTCGACACTCACTATTTCGTTACCTGTAGAATCGATCCACTCATTCATTTCATTCATAATATCAGTGAAGCTTTCGATTTGAGCAGACTTAAAAAGACCACCTTTTTTTGTGACCTTAGGAGTAAAATCGATATGCTGAATCATGGTGATTAGGGTTTAATTGATCATATGAGCAATTAATTTACAAACTTTAACGTAGTTGTTCCTAATGTTTGATTAATTAAAAAAGTCAAAGAAGCTCCTCCTTTTTTCAAGTTTCAAGTCTTGTAGTACTGCTGATTTAACCCTAATAGAGAGAAAATAGGACTGGTACCTTCCGAATGGAACCCAGTCAAAATTCATTGTCCAGCAGTGAAGATCTCTTGAAACACCTATTCGTGTAGTGGTAAAGTCTTTTGCTTCAAAATCATAACCCGAATTGAAAGTGATTTGCGTCTTGTCTGTTAAACCCAGTGTGCCACTAAACTGAAAGCTTTGATTGATCTTGGCTTCTTCAAAGCCTCTTTTGTTTCTATTTATGGAGTAATTCATCCTCAAGCTCCAGGGGACACTGAAGTCAACATACATTTCGGGATTATTTTGAATATGATCCACCTGCTGTCTTTCAAAATCAGTGTAGCCATCAAATCCTACCTGCTCATCTGGAGGGTTTATGCCTCTGGTTGTATTTGTCGGATCAGAAGAATTCTCATTTTTACCTTGTGAGCGCTTTCCTGTAAAGTTTAGACCAATCGCAGTGGTCATACGAGATAATTGACCAAGTCCATTTCCATTATTCCAGGCATACCGATCTAGTCGGCGTTGATCTACTACGCGCTCCCCTCTGGAATTGACTTCTTCTGAGATTAGAAGGTATTCATAGGGGTCAATTCCTCCAGTAAAGTTGATCGAGACTAAACCATTGAAAAGACTTGTTCTGGCATTGACACTTATATCACTTAGTTTAAAAGAGTCTGCTGCTAAATTATACCCTGTGCTGAGCCCTAGATTTTCAAAAAGTTTGATTTTTTGAGATCCGGTCACGGTATCCTTTTTACTGGCTACCTTCATCTCAATATTGTTAGAAAGAGAGAAACCGATTGTTTTACTTTCTCTACCTGTTGGTGATCCATATGCAAAACCTTGGTATTTGCTTACTCGCTGGGTATTGCCTGTCGAATCAATCTGAACATCACTATAGACCCCATATTTAGTGTCAGAGAAGTCAGGATTATAATTGAATGAAAGGCTTGGAGTCATTACATGACGTATGGCCTGTATTTTATTGCTATTAAAAGCCGCATAACCATAAATTCGAGTATTAAGCGATGCTCCGGATGTCCAGCTACCTGCTCTGCTAAATCCATCTACAGTATCAACTACAACACCGTTTTCTTCCGGAACATATTCATATTGAAGTTCCTTTGTGTACCAAAGTTCCTGATAGTTAAATGAAGGGTTTAAAGTGAAATACTTTAGAATGCTAATGGAGGTTGAAATAGGGATGGAGTGCTTACCCCCCAATTGCGATCGTTTTAAAATTTCAGAAAAATTATCCTGATTAAATGTAATAATGGAGTCAGACTTGGCATCTCTGTTTAAGACATTAAATCGAAAATTATCCCTAACCACATCGTTTGATAGCTCATTTTTAGCTACAAAATTGTGACTAAAATTCAATTTACTAAGTGGTGAATTGCTCGATTTTACCACATTCTTAAATGGATAAATTCGATTCATATTTAAGGTAAAATCGGGAAGAGTCAAGTTAACTACGCCTGTTTGAATATTTTGACTATGTCTAAGGTTGGAAGACATATTAAAAGGAGTACCTACAAAAGTTTTTCGATAGCTCACATTAGAGGTGAACTGTGAATTAATACTTCTGGTAAAATCCTGATTGACAAGGTTGTTATTATTGTTGTAAGAGGAGGTTCCTGCAGAAACAGAAGCTGAAATAGATGAGTTTCCTCTGGATTCCGGAGTGTGATTCCATCGCACCCAGTAGTCGTTGGTTTCAAGAGGGTTTTCAAGATCGTCAGACACAGATTTATTATATGAAAAATCAAATGTTCCTCTAAAAGAGTATCGTTTGTAGTAGTTGGAAACAGCGTTTACTGCATTGCCACCTTTAGAGTAAATATCGCCTGTCAGCCTTAGATCCACATAATCGCTTATTGCAAAATAGTACCCGCCATTTCGTAAAAAGAATCCTCTTCGACGTTCTTCTCCGTAAGAAGGCACAATTATGCCTGATGATTTTTCTTTAGGTTGAGGAAACATTCCAAACGGAAAGAACAGGGGGGTAGGAACATCTCTGAAGCGCATATTAAATGGTCCGGACACTACCTTATTATTTGGGATTACTTTCAATCTGGAAGACCTGATTGAAAAATGGGGGTCTTCCAGATTACAGGTTGTGTATTCAGCTCCTCTAATAAACAATTCATCTTCTGCATTTTTCTTTACATCTTCTCCATGCATGAAACCACCTTGCTGCTCAGTCACAACTCCTTTGATAAGTGCTCGTTCACTCTTGAAGTTGTAAATGATATTGTCGGTCACATACGTATCCGGTCCTTCAGTAAAAACAGGTTTACCTATCTTCTTGCCCGTAGAGTCTGTTATATACTTTGCTTTGAGAGTTCGTTTATCCCAATTGACATCAGTTCGCTCGGCATCCAAGGCAATTTTTCCATAGTCAATGTGGGTTTCACCATAAAGAAATAATTCTCTTGTTTTGATGTCGAAAAATAGTGAATCCTTCGCGTGATAATTGATCGTGGTTTCAATGTCACTTCTCGCTACAGATTGTTGCGGTTCAACCACCGTGGAATCCGTAATTAAGGTATCAACTAAATCGACATCTAAGGAGTCTGCAATTCCTCCGATCTGAATGTTTTCAGCCGAATCCAGCGGTGCTGTTTCCTGTGTAAAGGCACAGAAAGCAGAGATAAAACAGAAAAGTAAAATGAGACACCTCAATCCAACTCGCTTTTTTGAAAATGAATGATGACCAAACTATCTTTGAGATGTTTAATTGTTAGCAATGTTGGCAGATTTTTTGCAAATGGAAGCAATTGAAAACTGCAATAATTGCTGCTTTTTCTAACTTTTGTGTAAAAGTATTTCATTTTAGACAATAAAGGGCGTGAGAAACCTAGTACTACTGATTGGATTAACAAGTTTTTTTGTTCTGGCATCATTTCATCCGGTTGGTGAAAAGAATTTTGCCGTAACAAAGATTGTAATTGACGCGGGTCATGGAGGAAAAGATCCGGGGACACTGGGTACCTATACCAAAGAAAAAGATGTTGCTTTACAAGTAGCATTAAAAGTGGGTGAGTATGTTGAGAAATATGTTCCGGGAGTAGAGGTGATTTTTACCCGTAAGGATGACACGTTTATTGACTTGAAAAAAAGATCTGAAATCGCAAATAATCATAGTGCTGACTTGTTTGTGTCGATCCATGCAAACTCCTTACCAAAAACAACGCCATACTCAAGAAAGAAGGCTATCAAAGGCTCTGAGGTTTATGTAATGGGAGCCCAAAATACAGATAGAGCCTTAGAAGTAGCAAAAAGAGAAAACTCCGTAATCTTACTGGAGGAAGATTATGAGAAGAACTATGATTTTGATCCGCAATCAGAAGAATCATACATTCTGTTCAACTTAACTCAGTCTGCTTATCAGGATAATAGTTTGATGCTTGCTAGCTTTATAGATGATCAGCTAAAGAACAGAGCAGGTAGAAGAAGTTATGGAGTGAAACAGTCAAGTCTCTACGTAATGTGGAGCACAGCCATGCCAAGTGTGTTGGTAGAAATTGGCTACCTTTCCAACCCTGACGAAGAAAAAGAATTAAATAACCCGGATGTGCAGTCGTACATAGCCTCCGGCATCTATCGAGCTATAAAAGAATACAAAGAAGCATTTGATGCTCAGAATTAAAAATTAAGAACTGTGTCAAAAGAATTCAAGATTGGTCTTATTACAATTATTGCAGGTGCTCTCCTTTATTATGGTTTCAACTTCTTAAGAGGGTCAGACCTGTTCTCTCCTTCCAATCGATATTATGCTACTTACACCAATGTATCAGGATTAAACGTGTCCAATCCGGTCTATTTCAATGGACTTCCGGTAGGAAGAGTGAGTGGTTTTGACCTGGTACAGAATAAGGGGTATATCGTCGTGTCTATTGACATAGATGAAGGTCTTAAGATTGGTAAGGATGCATCCGCAACTCTGGCCAATGATGGACTATTTGGTGGAAAGGCGATTGTTTTGGATGTTGGAAAGTCTACTGAATTAATGCAGCCAGGAGATACGTTGGGTTCCGAAATGGATGGAGGTTTAATGTCTCAATTTGAGCCGGTAGCTGATAACTTAAATACAACTATTACCAAGCTAAATGACCTGTTAGACGAGCTCAATGCTACTGATATTCGAGGGACGGTAGATACTTTGAAGTATTCTATTGGAACTCTAACCAATAAAGCAAACAACCTGAAAATTGAGCGGGTAGTGGCCTCCACAGATTCCCTGATGAATAGTTTGAAAGATCGATCAGATGAATTGGAGGGATTATTGACAAGCTCCACTAAACTAATGGATTCATTGAATCAAGTTCCATTATCTGCAACATTGAAAAAAGTTAACGAATCATTGGATCAAGTGAATCAGTTATTATTAGCCATTCAATCAGAGGAAGGAACCGTTGGGAAAATGCTCAAAAATGACTCTGTTTATAACAATCTCAATAAGCTTTTAGTAGATATGGATGAGTTAATTATTCACTTCAATAATTACCCAAAAGATTTCATGTCACCTTTAGGTCGTAAAAGCAAAAAGCTTAAAGGTGTTTCACAGGAAGGAAAGTAGAGAAAAATTTCATGGATATTCAATTCAACAAAAATGAAGACGCCAACAAGCAGTTGGTGTATAAGCTAAACGAGCGTTTAAAAAAGGTGAAACTTGGAGGTGGCGAGAAGAAAATCGAGTCCCACCACAAGAAGGGAAAGCTTACCGCCAGAGAACGAATAGAATACCTTCTGGATGATCCCAAGGAATTTTTGGAAGTAGGAGCTTTTGCGGCAGATGGAATGTATAAAGAGGTAGGTGGGTGCCCTTCTGCCGGTGTAGTTACTGGAATTGGGAAGGTATCAGGAAGGCAGTGCATGATCGTTGCAAATGATGCTACTGTAAAAGCGGGTGCCTGGTTTCCGATGACAGCCAAAAAGAATCTAAGAGCTCAGGAAATTTCCATTGAAAATAACCTGCCAATCATCTATTTGGTCGATAGCGCTGGAGTTTTTCTTCCAATGCAGGATGAGATTTTCCCTGACAAGGAGCACTTTGGACGACAGTTCAGAAATAATGCTGTAATGTCGTCAAAGGGTATTATTCAAATAGCAGCTATCATGGGTAGCTGTGTTGCCGGCGGTGCTTACTTACCGATCATGGCGGATGAAGCTCTGATTGTTGATGGTACTGGGTCAGTATTTTTAGCAGGTAGTTACCTGGTGAAATCCGCCATTGGCGAGGATATAGACAATGAAACCCTTGGTGGAGCTACTACTCACTGTGAAATTTCCGGAGTAACCGATAATAAATTCCCGGATGATAAAGCAGCTCTTGATGCAATCAAGAAGATTTTCGATAAAACCGGAAATCCGGAAACAGCAGGTTTTAATAGAGCAGAGAGTAAACTTCCTAAGAAAAAACTGGAAGACATTTATGGGGAGTTTCCTGCTAATCGGGGCATTCAGTATGATGCTGTCGATGTGATCAAATGCCTGGTGGATGATTCAGAATTTGATCAGTACAAAGAGCTTTACGGAAAGTCAATCGTCTGCGGGTATGGCCGAATAGATGGTTGGAGTGTAGGTATTGTAGCCAATCAACGAAAAGTAGTGAAGACCAAGAAAGGTGAAATGCAGATGGGTGGGGTGATCTACTCTGATTCAGCGGACAAAGCTGCACGCTTCATTATGAACTGCAATCAACGAAAAATTCCATTGGTCTTCCTTCATGACGTAAATGGTTTTATGGTAGGGTCGCGTTCAGAGCATGGAGGAATTATTAAAGACGGAGCGAAGATGGTAAATGCCGTTTCTAACTCTGTCGTTCCGAAATTTAGCATTGTGATGGGAAGCTCTTATGGCGCAGGGAATTATGCCATGTGTGGTAAAGCGTATGATCCTCGTCTCATCTATGCATGGCCAACTGCCGAAATAGCAGTAATGAGTGGAGGCTCAGCAGCTAAGACATTACTTCAAATTGAGATTGCTTCTGCTAAGTCAAAAGGCAAAGAACTAACTGAAGAAGATAAGAAAGAACAGTTGAAAAAGATTGAAGACTCCTATAAAGAAAAATTGAGCCCATACTATGCAGCTTCAAGGTTGTGGGTAGATGGGATTATCGATCCGAAAGAAACTCGGAACGTTATCTCGAGAGGTATAGAGATGGCTAATCATGCGCCAATTGAGGAGCGCATGAATGTTGGTGTCATTCAAACTTAATACCTTTATATAGGTGTTAAAAGAATCCGAAATAAAGGCATTAGTCGTCCTGTTGGACGATGAAGACCATGAGGTGGTAACTCATGTAGAGGAAAAAATCATGTCCATTGGGACAAGTGTGATTCCGCTGCTCGAGCAAGAGTGGGAAAGCACGTTCAATCCAATCATTCAAAGTAAAATCGAAGACCTTGTTCATGAGCTTCAGTTTGAGCTCTTAAAGGAGAGGTTTTTAGATTGGAAAGAGTCAGGTGCAGAAAACCTCCTGGAAGGGCTATGGATCGTTGCTACCTATCTGTATCCTGATATTGAAATCGAAGAATTAAGTGAATCTATTGATCAATTGTATCATGAGCTTTGGCGACACATGGAAGATAGCATGATGCCTTATGACAGGATTCGGGTGTTTAATGAAGTTTTTTTCAGCAAGTTTAAATTTAGAGCAAACACTAAAAACTTTCACTCTCCGGCCAATTCCATGATCAATGCTGTTCTGGAAACCAAAAAAGGAAATCCGATTTCATTATGTGCAGTTTACTTATTACTGGCACAGAAAATGGATTTGCCCATTTATGGAGTAAACCTTCCTAATCTTTTCATTCTAACCTATCAGATAGGAGATGAATCCTTTTATATCAATGTTTTCAACCGGGGACTGATTTTTACGCGATCGGATATTGACAATTACCTGGAAAGCCTGCAATTAGAAAAACAGGATATTTTTTATGATCCATGTTCAAATCTGGATATTATACTTCGTGCACTCCGAAACCTTATTGTGTCTTTTGAGAAGTTGGGCGACTATCACAAAGCAGATGAGATTAAGTTGATACTTCAAAAAATGGATGATCAATATTTTAGTCTATAAGCCATCGCTTCGAAATGGTTAATTTGATCATGTGAAAAGTGTCGAAGAAATATTGGACGATCTCCAAAGGCTAGCTGATCCAAAATATGTCAGTCAGATGGAGTATTTTGGTATAAGAGGGGGGAAGGCTCTTGGGATCAAAAATGCAGTTTTAAAGCCCTATGCAAAGGAAATCGGTAAAAGTCAGAACTTAGCAAACAACCTTTGGGATCAACCGATTCATGAATGCAAGCATTTAGCCATTCTGCTTTCAGAACCAAAACTTTTTACTGAGGAAGTTGCGGAAAAGTGGACCAGTGAATGCTATTCCTGGGATTTAGTAGATGGAATTGGGATGAAAATTTTACCAAGAACGGCATTTGCCTTCAAAAAAATTAGAGAATGGAGTAGGCGAGAGCCTGAATTTGAAAAACGAATGGCGTTTGCAACTATGGTAGGTCTTGCATTGAAAGGGGCTAAGCAAACAGATGAAAAGATTGTCCAATTTTTCCCGATCATAGAAAGAGAAGCCTGCGATGATCGCAACTTTGTGAAAAAGGCAGTGAATTGGGCACTTCGTCAAATCGGTAAACGAAATCTGAATCTTAATGCTCAGGCTACCGAAGTAGCTGAGCGCATAAAACTTCAAGATTCAAAAGCAGCAAAATGGATTGCTGCGGATGCTCTCAGAGAATTAACTAGCACCAGAGTTCAGGAGCGATTGAGAGGCTAAAATCATAATTCGAATGGCTTTCATGTAACCTTTATATTCTGATTAAGTATTAAGATTAC
Source organism: Ekhidna sp. (assembly GCF_965228795.1). Taxonomy (GTDB): domain Bacteria; phylum Bacteroidota; class Bacteroidia; order Cytophagales; family Cyclobacteriaceae; genus Ekhidna. The sequence goes on along the minus strand of NZ_OZ245839.1, from coordinate 3,816,599 downwards.
AATTAAGACTTAAATATTTTGACTACATTTAGGATTTAAAATAAAAATTCTATGGGAAAATATTCGATTGGAGAGTTTGAGGAGGTTGTCATGCTAACGGTGGCCATCCTTTTTAATGATGCATATGGAATCTCAATTAAAGAAGAAATAGAAAACCGTCTAAAGCGAAAAGTGAGTGTGGGCGCCATGCGTACAGCTCTCAATAGACTCGAAAAAAAAGGGTTTTTAGAATCTGAATTTGGAGAAGCTACAGCTGTCAGAGGTGGAAAACGAAAGCGTTACTTCAAAGTAACGCCTTTAGGAAAGAAAGTATTGGAAGAGGTAATGGAAACGCGCAAGCAGCTTTGGGATTCCATTCCTTCGGTGGCATTTGACTTCAAATTTACATGAGCAAACGCCAAAGCATATCGCCTCCAAAATTTCCAACCAAATTTCTTAGATGGTTTTGCAATGCAGACCTCCTGGAAGATGTAGAGGGTGATTTGTCGGAGCTCTTCGCAGAGCGAGCGGAGAAAAACAGAAAAACCGCCAGCCTCATATACTTACGAGATGTACTGTTCCTGTTCCGCCCCGGAATAATTAAAAATATCGAACTCAAAAACGGACTAATAAATACTGTTATGATCAAAAACTATTTAAAAATCGCATTTAGAAATGCAAAAAGATACAAAGGGTTTACAGCGTTGAACCTTTTAGGACTAGTTGTCGGATTGGTATCTTCAATGCTCATACTTTTATGGGTTAATAATGAAATACAGGTGGATAAATTCCATGCAAATGGCGATAAGATTCATCAGGTATTTCGAAACATGAAACAATCCGGTGGTATGGTTAATACTACATGGACAATACCTAAGCCGGTAGCCGACCTGATGAGAGCTGAATACCCCGAAGTTGATGAGGTGGTCCAGGTCAGTTGGCCTATAGAGATGCGGTTTCAGAAGGGTGATGATGCTTCAAATGAACAGGGGTATTTCGCGACTCCTAATTTCCTAACCCTATTTTCATTTGAGTGGCTGGCGGGTGATAAGGAGACCGCTTTGGATGACTTGAGTGGGGTTGTTATTTCAAGAACGATTGCTGAAAAGTATTTCGGGTCGCAGTGGAAATCGAAAGCAATAGGAAACTCCTTAGAAATCGATGGAGAACGAGAAGCAATTGTAACCGGAGTTATTGAAAATGTTGCGCCAAATTCCTCTCTGCAGTTTGACTGGCTACTGCCTGCAGAGTTCTTTTTTAATCGCAATGAGTGGGTAGATGACTGGGGGAACGGAAGCTTTAGGATTTATTTTACTACGAATAGTGAAGGCGATGAAAAGGCAGTTGCCGATAGGTTATATGATGAGATCATTACCCATGCGGCAGGTCAGGATAATTCAGGTGAAGAGTATCTAGTAACTCATAAATTTCAGGATTACTACCTCTATTCAAATTTTGAAAACGGGACTGTTTCCGGTGGACGGATTGAATATGTTAGAATAATGAGTGCGGTAGCCATATTCGTCCTTTTGATTGCTTCAATTAATTTTATGAACCTGGCTACTGCCCGATCAGGAAGAAGGTCAAAAGAGATTGGATTAAGGAAAGTGATGGGAGCTTATAAGTCTTCCATCAGCTTCCAATTTTTAATAGAATCAATTCTGCTTTGTTTTTTCGCGATGATGGTCTCAGTACTCATTGTTATGCTACTGATGCCTTACTTCAATCAGCTGGTTGATAAACAATTATTTATTGATTTCTCACTTCCACTTACATGGTATATTTTGATTGGAATACCTGTAGTTGTTGGATTTTTTTCAGGTTTATACCCAGCGCTGCTCTTACCAACTTTTGGAATAATTAATTCTCTTAAAGGAACTGTTAGGCAGTCTAATGGCGCTGCATATTTCAGGAAAGGGTTGGTCGTATTTCAGTTTGCCATTTCCACGCTTTTAATCATTGGGACTGGTGTTATCTATATGCAACTGGACTATGTGTTGAACAAAGATCTAGGAGTGGAGAAGGAAAATCTGGTTGCACTGAGTATTGGAGAGCGCTTTGGAGAAAGGCTTGAAACTTATCGGAATGAGTTAAAAAACATTCCAGAAGTAATTTCTGTGACAGCCTCATCTGGAAATCCCATTTCATATGGTCGATCCACAAGCTCTGCGCGATGGGAGGGTATGAATGAGGAAGGGTATGAAATCAATGTTTTGCTGACAGATGAACGCTTCATTGAAACCATGGGAATGGAAATGAGAACCGGTAGAGCATTTGATGATCAGCTATCCGACTCCACTAATTTTATAATCAATGAAGTGATGGCTGAACTTATGGGGTTTGAAGATCCGATAAATAAGAGACTGACATTCTGGGGAATTGAAGGTCGGGTAGTTGGAGTAGTAAAAAACTTCCATATGCGGAATCTTCACGAACCTATTGCTCCGCTGATCATTAGTTGTATTGACCCTGCAGGTACCAGCCTGGCATTGGTGAGAATTCAGGGAGATCCGAATAATGCACTTAAGTCAATGGAAAATGTCTTGACTACTTTAAATCCTGAAAGTGAATTTGATTATGAATTTGTCGATCAGGCATATGCAGAGAGCTATCAGGCAGAAATGACTGTTGGCACTCTTGCGCGAATCTTTGCTGGAATTTCCATTTTCATATCCTGCTTAGGGCTTTTTGGGCTCTCAGCATTTACTGCAGAGCAGCGTTCGAAAGAAATAGGTGTTCGTAAAGTGCACGGAGCAAGCATCAATCAACTAATCCTATTACTATCAAAGGATTATACGGTATTGATGATCATTGCATTTATCCTTTCAGTTCCATTTGCCTACTATTATTCACAGCAATGGCTGGAGGGATTTGAATATAGAACCAATCTGAAACCAGTACTTTTCATCGTTGCTGGAATCCTAACGTTTGTGATTGGAGCTGTTACGGTAAGTTTTAAATCCTACCAGGCTGCTAAAGCAAATCCGGTTGGTACTTTGAGAGATGAGTAATCAGGTACCAAAAGCAAGAAGGTATTCTTTCACCCACTCATAATGAATGTGATGCACTTCTTCGTGACCCGGCTTAAGAATTTCTCCTTTGATCAGGCTGTCAGATTCAAAAGACAGCTTGATCTCATCTTTTAAGCTGAGAAACTTTCGACCAAATATTTTATAGATCACCTCCTTTGCACACCAGATGGTGCAAAGTTTATGGAGGTCTTCTTGATATTGCATTTCCGATTCATGCAGAAATTTATGCTTTACATATTCATGCTTATCCCTTGGCCGCTCCATGTCGATACCGCAAGGCTTCTCCAAATGAATCATCGCTGCTGCAATAGGGAACGAATGTGAGATAGAGATGTTAGCATCACTACCATTAAGGTAAGGTTTGCCTTTATCTTGTTTGCTGATGCCCTGGTATTCAATGTTGAATTTTTCGCAGAGACTTTTAACAAGCATACGCCCAATGATCCACTCTGCTTGCCTTACTGGGTGCAATTCAGCGGGAAATGGTTCCGGAGATAAATAGGGAAGTTCTAAGAATGTTTCCTGAATATTCCAAACAGCATAGGCAGATTGATCGTCAATCTCCTTGTTCAATAGCAAAGGCATGTAGCAATTGTAATAATTTTGTATACCAAATGAGCAAAATCGAAGTAAAAAAACTCCACACCTTTCTGGGGCATAATGATAGCATCTACACCCTTCAGGTAGTGGATGATAAACGATTCATTTCTGCCGGAGGTGATGGAATGATAGTCCTATGGGACCTTGAGTCACCCGATGAAGGGGAAGTCATTGTTAAAATTCCCAACTCTGTTTATGCATTAACTTATGATCCTGACGAAGGCTATTTGTACGTAGGTCAGAATAATGAGGGCATCCACAAAATTGACTTGCAAGGTAAAAAAGAGGTAAAGTCAATCCACTTAGGGGATCATCAAATATTTGACCTGCAGTTGGTTGATGACAAAGTAAGTGTAGGTCTTTCCAATGGAGAAGTAATTACACTATCAAAGAGTTTGTCAATTGAAAACAGAAAAAAGTATGCGAGCGATCGCATTCGATGCATTGATCAGTTTGAAAATCAAATCGCACTGGGCTGTAGTGATAATATTACAAGGATAATTGATCGAAGTTCAGACGAGGTATTGTTCGAATTAAAGGGTCATAAGAACTCTGTTTTTGCATCAAAATTTCACCCATCGGGAAAATATTTGATAACTGCCGGAAGAGATGCCCAATTGAAGGTGTGGGACACGCAAGTTGATTATGTGCTTCGTGAATCAATTGCAGCTCACCTTTATACAATTAATGATGTGATTTTTAGAGCTGATGGTCGATATTTTGTAACGGCTAGCATGGATAAATCAATAAAATTATGGGATGCTCATAATTTCAAACTCTTAAAAGTGTTGGATAAACACAGGCACGCTGGACATGGAAATAGCGTTAATAAGTTGCTTTGGATGAATTATCGCGACTTGTTAGTAACTTGTAGCGATGATCGCTCGATCTCCGTTTGGGAAATTAAATTTGCAGAATGAAGATAACACCGCTGGAAATTCGTCAGAAAGATTTTGAAAAGAAGCTGCGAGGGTACGATAAAGATGAAGTAAACGCTTTTTTACAGTCACTCTCGAACGAGTGGGAGCGTATGCTTGAAGAAAATAAGGAGCTCACTCTCAAATTAAAGCAAGCTGAAAAAGAAGTTGAAAAACTACGTGAGGTAGAAAGCTCGCTTTATAAAACACTGAAAACCGCCGAGGATACTGGGGCTAATGTGATAGAGCAGGCAAATAAAGCCGCAGAGCTTCACATGAAGGAAACCAAGATGAATGCGGAGGCACTTCTTAGCGAATCTAAAAATAAAGCGCGCGCAATGATCGAGCAGGCTGAAATGGAAGCTCGCCAAATCATTGAAGAATTACAGGATGCTGTAAAAAGCATAGAGCAAAATCATCGAGACATTGAAAATCATCGTCAAAATGCACTCCAGGAACTGAAAAATCTTTCAGTAACACTTATTGAAAAAGTGGAGAAGAATACTGGAGCTAATAAAGAATTCAAGTTTGATGATTATGTAAAACGAGTGAAAAAACTGGCTCGTGAAAGTGAAGAACGAATCAAGTCAGAAAAGACAGAAGTTCATGCAGAAAGCAAAAAACTCGAGGCTCCTCCCATTGACGTAGAAGCTCCTAAAGCGGAAATCCCGCAACCAACGATCAAGGACGAGCCAAAGCAAGTGGAAAGCGAACCACCAAAAACGGAGGAACTTAAGGAGCGAATTACTCAACGTGCTGAAACAAAGGTTGAGCCTGAACAGGCTAAAGAGGAATTGAATATTAAAAAGCCCGAAGAGACTCCAAAGGGGGAAGTTACTGAAAGGAAAGACGAAGCGCGCAGAGCTGATCCTAAAGCCGAACAAAAGCAGACAGAGGAAAAACCTGCTGAAGAGAAAAAAGGGCCTAGAGTCTCTAAAACCGTTTCATTCTTTGACGAACTAGATACTGATTGATCGTATGGGAAAGGTTTCTTTGGAGGGTATGGAATTCTATGCTCGTCACGGGTATTATGAAGAAGAGCGTGTGATTGGCAACAAGTACAGTGTTGACGTCACGTTGGATGTTGATTTTACTGAAGCAGCCTCAGACGATAAACTGGAAGGCACAGTCAATTATGAGAAGGTATACGAGATTGTTCAGAATGTAATGAGCATTGATGCGAACCTACTGGAACATCTGGCAGGTAAAATGATCAAAGCCTTAAAGGAAAACTTCTCTCAAGTCAATCATGTGCAGGTTCGAATCAGTAAGTACAACCCACCGATTAAAGGATTGTGCCATAAGGCTACAGTGGAACTAAATGGTTGAAAAGAAGAAGCAACCCTTTTAAGCGAATTAGCATCATGCATAAAAAACTTAATCAAATGAAATTTTCACTAACAATCACTTTCCTCTTCATTTCCTTTTTTTCGTTTGCTCAAGATTTAGAACCAAAAATTGTTGAATCCATATTTAATCAATCTGAGGTACGTGAGGTAATCAACAAGGTGTATGAGGGGGAACCTGATGTTATTTTTAATCATGAGGATCAATTGTATCGATTCGTTCAAAATGAGAATTCGAATTCAGAAATAGAAGTTGCGCTTAAAAAGATTACTTTGAAAAAAGGTATATACAAAGTAAAGCTTAAAGTCCATGATCTTTCAATTGCTTCTGCCCTAGAAAAGGATTTAAATGAACCCAAGGTGATTTCAATGCTAATAAAGGGAAGTGGAATAGTCCATTATTCAAAAAATCTTTAAGTCATACAAACACAAACCCTCTCCCATCAGATTCATCGTAAAATTCAATTTTTTTTCCTACTAAAAACATCATTTCACTTTTTCGGATGAGCACCTGTACGCCATCCAGGTCGTATACATCATCCGTTTCCTTCTTTTTATCAAAGCCCAGTTTAAAGCCTACGCCACAGCCCATTCCTTTCGTGGCGATACGTAATCCATATCCTTCAGGTATACCTTTATTTTTTAAGATATTCTTAACCTCTTCCAGCGCTTTATTCGTTATTTCCACAGGTGGTTTCATCACTTTATGATTTACTTATTGCCTCCGTGTAAAAGTATTATTTTTGACGTTTATCATTGTCATCAAGATAAGCAACGAAATCTCCCTCTCTGGAGAGGGTGTAGGGAGAGGACAAGGTAAAAAACGCTTAGCTTGATGAAGCTAATTTTAAACAACTAACAATCCAATCAATGGAAATGGTTTACGACCTTCTGAAAATTACAATCCCTGCCGGCCTGGTATTATATCTCGCATATCTGCTAGTCCGGTCATTTCTTCAAAAGCAATTGGATGAGATTGCCTTTAGCGTCCGTCAAAAAAATCAGGAGATCGTAGTTCCTATTCGGCTGCAAGCATATGAACGAATCGTCCTTCTCCTCGAACGAATTACGCCTGCAAACTTAGTTTCCAGATTAAGCAGTTCGGATTACAGTGCTGAAGAGTTTCAGCATATATTAATCCATGAAATCAGAAATGAATTCAATCATAACCTCTCTCAGCAGGTTTATATGTCTGACAGTGCCTGGACGTATGTCACCACGGCTGTAGAGCAGACGATCTCGGTTATCAATTCTGCAGCTAATTCGTTAGATAAAGAAGCCAAAGGATTTGACTTGGCCAGAAACATATTAGAAAGTACCGCAGGAGAAGAGGATACATCCAAGCAGGCAATAAGATATATTAAAGAAGAAATTCAGGACGTTTTTTAAGCAATGGAAAAAACGGAGAAAATATGGGAAAAAGCAAAAAAAACAGCCACTGACAAGGAGGCAATGAAATCCACTTTATCCAAAGCTGGAAATAAATTGAAGCGCCTTGCCCAAAACTCCAATGAGCTCCAGGAATTAAAATCTAAACTTGAGATTTTATTACGCATGTTTCGCTCACATCTCGATGGCGAATACCGAGCATTTCCGGTTTCCACGATAGTTTTGATTGTGTTTGCGCTGGTTTATTTCATTACTCCAACAGACCTTATTCCCGATTTCATTCCCGCTATTGGATTCACAGATGATGCTTCCGTAGTTCTTCTGATTGTTAAGAAGCTTAATCGAGACATTAAGAAGTTCCATCAATGGGAGGAGGAACAATGGGAACAAGCAGACTGAATTTCGTGTAGTACATGTTCTAAAAACAGTAGAAATGTCAGACAGGAAAGCAGTGGTCATTGGAGCAACGGGATTGATAGGGACACAACTTGTCCGGTTAATGGTTAAGGATGATCGGTATCATACAATAACTATAATCACGAGGAGGCCCTTTGAAATCAATGATCCAAAGCTGGTTGAGTTAAGGATTAAGGATTTTGGTGAATTGGGAAATTACAGTTCCAATATGGATGGTCATGATTTCTATTGTGCACTTGGAACCACCCGCAAAAAGGCAGGATCTAAAGAAGCATTTTTAAAGGTGGATGTTGAGTATCCTCTCGCCTTTGCAGAAATCGCGAAAAAGCAAAAGAATTTCCAACAGTTACTGGTTGTTTCAGCTTTAGGCGCTAATAGCAGTTCATTTCTATTATATAATAAAGCAAAGGGGGAGTTGGAGGATAGATTACAAGAACTTAAACTCCGATCATTAAAAATATTCCAACCTTCATTGCTATTGGGTGACCGTAAGGAGTTTCGGTTATTTGAGGAAGTAGCCAAGACGATTAGTAAGATTGCTTCTTTTTTTGTGCCGGGATCGAAAAAGATAGGAGCCATTTGTGATGAAGAAGTGGCTACAGCTATGATTGAACTGGCTCATAAAAACGAGTCAGGTTTCAAACGCTTCAAGCCAAAAGAAATGATAGAAATTGCGCATTCAGCATGAGAGCAGTAATCCAACGTGTTTCAGAAGCATCTGTAACCATCGATGCTCATGTAAAATCTAAAATAGGAGTGGGACTGATGATCCTTCTGGGGATTGAAGACGCTGACACCAGGGAAGATATTGACTGGCTATGCAGAAAAATCAGCAATATGCGCATCTTCCCTGATGAAGATGGGGTAATGAATAAGAGTCTTCTTGATATCAACGGAGATGCTTTGGTGGTTAGTCAATTCACATTACATGCCAGCACTAAAAAAGGAAATCGTCCTAGCTATATTCAGGCAGCAAAACCGGATATTGCAATACCTTTATACGAAGCGTTTGTGGACGAACTTTCTACCAACATTGGCAAGCGTGTAGAGACCGGCGAATTTGGTGCTGACATGAAAGTCGCACTAGTTAATGATGGACCGGTAACTATTTTGGTTGACACTAAAAACAAGCAGTAATTTATTTTTAGCCAAATACCTGGTCACACCTTTGAAGGTGGTTGACAGCATGTTACCTTTGCGCCTAATTTTCAAAGAGTTGGGCGATTTGTGATGATCCCGACTCACTTAAATACACTATGAAGAACATAAGAAACTTCTGCATCATTGCCCACATCGATCATGGTAAAAGTACCCTGGCTGATAGGCTTTTGGAGTTCACTCAGACAGTGAATGAGCGTGATATGCAGGCTCAGCTTTTAGATAATATGGATCTTGAGCGTGAGCGAGGCATTACAATTAAAAGTCATGCCATTCAAATGGACTATGAGTTAAATGGTGAGAAATACACCTTAAATCTGATAGACACTCCTGGACACGTAGATTTTTCTTACGAAGTTTCACGATCAATAGCGGCATGCGAAGGTGCCCTTTTAGTAGTTGACGCTGCACAGGGAATTGAAGCTCAAACAATCTCAAACCTATACTTAGCGCTTGAGCACGACCTGGAAATTATCCCGGTACTCAACAAAATCGACCTCCCTGGAGCCATGCCAGATGAAGTATCAGATCAGATCATTGATTTGATCGGGTGTGATAAGGAAGACATCATTCATGCCAGTGCAAAGGAAGGCATTGGGATCACAGAAATTCTGGAAGCAATTGTAAGTAGAGTATCAGCTCCTAAAGGAGATGCGGATGAGCCGCTTCAGGCCATGATTTTTGACTCTGTTTTCAATCCTTACAGAGGCATTGAAGTATTTTTTAGAGTATTTAATGGTACGCTCAATAAAGGAGACAAAGTAAAATTTGTCAACACAGGCAAGACATACGAAGCTGATGAGATTGGAGTTCTCAGATTAGAGCACCAGCCTCAAAAATCCATTGCAGCGGGCAATGTGGGCTACCTTATTTCCGGAATCAAGGTAGCGAAGGAGGTAAAAGTAGGAGATACAATCACGCATGTGGAACGACCTACTCAACGACAAGTCAAAGGCTTTGAAGATGTGAAGCCGATGGTTTTTGCAGGAATTTACCCGGTAGACACCAGTGAATTCGAAGAGTTGAGGGCCTCAATGGAAAAGCTTCAACTCAATGATGCCTCTCTTATATGGGAACCGGAGACATCAGCAGCACTTGGATTCGGATTTAGATGTGGATTCCTGGGCATGCTTCACATGGAGATTGTGCAAGAGCGATTAGAGCGAGAGTTTGATATGACGGTGATCACTACCGTACCGTCCGTGCAGTTTCACGCAATAGAAAGTGATGGAGAGATATTAAAAGTAAGTGCTCCTTCAGAGCTTCCAGAGCCAAATATGATCGATCATATCGAAGAACCATTCATTCGGGCTCAGATTATCACCAAATCTGAATTTATCGGACCTATCATAGCGCTTTGTATGGATAAGCGGGGGGAAATCAAGAATCAAGTTTACTTAACCTCTGATCGAGTAGAGCTTACATTCGAAATTCCACTCGCTGAAATTGTATTTGACTTCTTTGATAAGCTCAAGACACTTTCTCGTGGATATGCTTCATTGGATTATGAATTGATCGGTTACCGAAGATCAAACATGGTGAAGCTTGATATTATGCTCAATGGAGACACAGTAGATGCACTTTCAGCAATCGTGCATCGTGATAAGGCCTACGAGTGGGGGAAAAGACTTTGTGAAAAGCTTAAAGAACTGATCCCACGTCAAATGTTTGAAATTGCCGTTCAGGCAGCTATCGGAACCAAGATTATTGCAAGAGAGACCGTAAAGGCCATGCGGAAGAACGTTTTGGCTAAATGTTACGGAGGAGATATCTCTCGTAAAAGAAAGCTATTAGAAAAACAGAAAAAAGGAAAGAAACGAATGCGACAGGTAGGTAATGTTGAGATACCGCAAGAAGCATTTATGGCTGTTTTAAAGTTGGATTAGCTGGTAGCCGGAAGATGGAAGAATTAAAGCATAAATTCAAATTTGAGAAACTTAGAATATGGAATGATTCAATGGATCTTGCTGAAAATATCCATCAATCAAGCTCTAAATTTCCGAAAGATGAAATGTATAACTTAATTTCTCAAATTAGAAGAGCATCAGATTCAATAGCATTAAATATTTCAGAGGGTGCTATTTTGCAATCAAATCCTGAATACCGCCGATTTCTAGGATACTCAATAAGATCTATTGCTGAAGTAGTTACTTGTCTTCATAAGGCTCATAGAAGAAAATATCTTGATAAAGAGGAATTTAATTGCTTTTACAAAAGATGCTTTGATTTGATGAATATGACCATTGCTTTTAGAAAAAAAATAAACTAAGAAAATGTCTAACTCCAAACTTCGAGCTTCAGACTCTAATCCTCTAATCATAGATGGGAGAAAAGTCTCCAAAGACATCAAAAACGAAATCGCCGAGAAAGTAGAAAAAATCAAGGCGGAAGGAAACAGAGTCCCTCATCTTGCGATTATTATTGTAGGTGATGATGGGGCTAGTCATTCATATGTGAATGGGAAGATCAATGCATGTAAGGCGGTTGGTTTTGACTTTACTTTGATGCATTTCGCAAGCACAATCTCTGAAGAAAAGCTCATCAAACACATCGAGCAACTCAATGATGACGATGATATCGATGGCTTTATCGTTCAGATTCCATTACCAGAGCACATTTCAGTAGAACATATTACCGAAAGAATAGCTCCGCGGAAGGATGTCGATGGCTTCACGAATCAAAACTTCGGAAGTATCATGTCGCATCATCAATTACTACTCCCGGCTACACCTTTTGGAGTGATGGAGCTTATCCGTAGGTATGATATACCAACAGAGGGGAAGCATTGTGTTGTCGTGGGCGCTTCTAGAATTGCTGGTGCACCTTTGAGTTTAATGATGTTACAAGATGGAGGAGCTACGGTCACTGTTTGTCATAAATTAACTCAGGATCTTGCTCACCATACAAGAGAAGCAGACATTCTTGTGGTTGCAGTTGGTAAGCCCGGTCTCATCACTAAAGATATGGTGAAAGAGGGTGTAGTTGTGATCGATGTAGGTACTACACGTGTAGAAGATGCTTCGAAAAAGTCAGGATTTCGTCTTTCAGGTGATGTAGTGTACGATGATGTTGCCCCACTAGCTAGCCACATTACTCCGGTACCAGGGGGTGTAGGACCAATGACCATTGCGTCACTCTTATTAAATACGATCAAAGCTTATGAGCTCAATCACTGATCCGGAATACCTTCCGGTGATGGAGTCTTTTTTTACTATTCAGGGTGAGGGCTTCTATTCCGGTACTCCTGCTTATTTCATTCGATTGGGAGGGTGTGATGTTGGCTGTGTGTGGTGTGATGTCAAAGAATCATGGGATGCGTCTCAGTTTGATTGGTATTCAGTCCAAGAAATTACAAAAAAGGCTAAAGAATCTGGAGCCCACTTGGTGGTAGTTACAGGGGGTGAGCCTTTAATGTATGACCTTTCATTACTAACGAATGCGCTTAAAAGCGAAGGCCTACAAACCAATATTGAAACATCTGGAGCCTATCCATTGTCAGGAAGCTGGGATTGGATCTGCTTTTCCCCCAAGAAATTCAAAGCACCACTTCAGGAGTTTTATTCGTCCTCACATGAATTGAAAGTTGTCGCTTACAACAAAAGCGATTTCAAATGGGCTGCTAGCCATGGCAAACAAATGAATTCCAAAGCGCAATTATTCCTTCAACCCGAATGGTCAAAAGAAAAAGAAATGACACCTTTGATCGTTGATTTCGTGAAGGAAAACCCACAATGGAGAATTTCGCTACAGACCCACAAATACATGGATATACCTTAAGGGGACTACACCCTCGTGTAAAGACAAGTGGCGGGTTTTTTTCCTTTTGTATTTCATGCCTACTTATAATTAGCTTCTCCCACTTCTGCTTCGGACAGTCAAGCCTATCTACATCGAGTAAAAAAGCACGAAAACTCTATGAAAAAGCAGATAAGCAGTATAAGAACAGAGATTTTTATGCTGCGATAGATTACCTCGAACAATCCGTCCGGGAAGATCCTGACTTTTTTGAAGCTTATATACGAATGGGCAGTCTATATAATGCCATAGGACGAGAGGATTCTGTCTATTCAAAATTCACTTCTTACATAAGAACTGCACCGGACCCAATTGCATCAGTTATTGAAAGACTGGCATTTATGGCATTCGATCGAGGTGAGTATTACAGGTCGTCTTCCTACCTCTCTAAGTTTTTGGATAAAGTACCTGAGCGATCCAGTGACTTTGAAATCAATTTACTTTCACGAAGCATTGATTTTGCAATTAACCAGGTAACTAATTCTAAGGATTCAGTTCTAGTAGCCACCCTTCCCAAAGAAGTCAATCGATTTAGATTACAGTACTTGCCTTCGGTTACGATTGATGATGCAGCCATATTTTATACTAAAAGGGATAATGTCAGAGGGGATGAGGATATTGTAGTTAGTTATAAGAAGGACGGGGAGTGGCTTCCGGCGCAATCTGTCTCTTCACGGATCAACACACCATTGAATGAAGGTGCTTGCGCCGTTTCTGCGGATGGACGCACAATGATCTTTACTTCCTGTGATGGAAGAAATTCCTTGGGAAGCTGTGACCTATACATTTCAAAAAAAGTTGGAGATCAATGGTCATACCCGAAAAATCTAGGTAAGCCAGTGAATACGATGTACTGGGAATCACAACCATCACTATCTGCAGATGGAAAGACACTCTACTTTTCATCTAATCGACGAGGAGGCTTTGGAGGAAGGGATTTGTGGGTTTCCACCAACAAAAAAGGAAATTGGTCTAAACCCATAAATCTTGGTGAGAATGTCAATACCAGAAAGGACGAAACGACTCCATTCATTCATCCGAACGGGAGTAGTTTATATTTCTCAGCAAATGGTTACCCGGGAATGGGAGGGTACGATTTATATGTATCAGAAAGGCTTGACTCAACCTGGTCACAACCAAAAAATCTAGGTTATCCAATAAATACATATAAAGATGAGGTGTCTATTGTCATCAATGCGTCTGGTTCAGCAGCTTATTTTGCCAAGGAGCAACAAAAAAATTACGAGATTTTAGATAGTAAATTAGTTAGTATCCAATTACCTAAACAACTAGAGCCAAAAGCGGCATCATATATAATAGGTAAAATTATGGACGCTAACGATGAATCTCCTCTAAAAGCTGATATACAAGTTGTTTCCTTATTAAATAATGAAACAGTTTATAATAGCACTTCAGATTCCATCAGTGGATCGTATTACATGGTTCTTCCGGTTGGTCTGGATCTAGCAGCTTATGTGAAGAAAAAGGGATATCTATATTCGGATTTTCAGTTTACTACAGAAAATAATAGTCTTCATCGTCCGGATACAATAGATATTTACCTAACCCCTGTTAATGAAGGGAAAAAGTTGATATTGAAGAATATTTACTTCGAAGTTGATTCCTATAAACTTAATGACAGGTCACTTTCAGAACTTCAAAATGCGTATGAACTATTGAAAGAAAACCCTGATATAAAAGTGGAAATTGCTGGTCATACAGACAATACGGGTGATTATTTATACAATTTGTCTTTATCAGAGCTTAGAGCAAAGGCTGTTTATGAAAAAATGATTCTAAGAGGGATTTCTGATGATAGAATCTCGTATAAAGGGTATGCCGATACCCAGCCCACCGAATCAAATGAAACAGAAATGGGCAGAAAATCCAACCGTAGGATAGAATTTCGTGTCCTACGGATGATGCGCTGATAATGTTGCGTTTTTGACAAATTATTTACAAATAAGGAATCAAAATTTTATTGAAGAATAAAGGTAAGTTGTAAGGAAAAATTTGGTGATTAATTATTCTACGAATTTTTTGATCAAATTTCTTTTTTTTCCAACATTTCGACCATTTAACTATTGAAAACGCTGATTTTTAATTTGTTAAATAATCTTAAAAAAGCATATATTGCGCGTTTCAAATAATTAATGTTTAACGATTAACTAGTTAGTATGAAGAGGATTTTACTACTAAGTTTTGCGTTCTTAACTGTTATTGCCTTCAGTGCAATGGCGCAAAGGACGGTTTCTGGTAAGGTCACCGATGATACCGGTGAGGCATTACCAGGAGTGAATGTTGTGATTAAAGGCACAACAACTGGTGTTACTACTGATTTGGACGGAAATTACCGTTTATCAGTAGATGATGGCGCTACGCTTGTCTTTTCTTATGTTGGTTTTGAAACACAAGAGATTCAGGTTGGGGCAAGATCTACAATCGATGTAACTCTTGGTGGAGCTACTGAGCTTCAAGAGGTAGTTGTGACGGGTTATAGTAGTACGACGAAAGAGCGTTCTAGTATTTCTTCAGCTACTGTGACCAACAAGGACATTGCAAATAGACCAAACCCTTCATTTGTTCAGACACTTTCTGGACAGGTTGCGGGTGTGAATATTGTGACTAACTCTGGACAGCCTGGAGCTAATTCCACTTTCCAAATTAGAGGTGTATCATCCATTAATGGAGATACTGAGCCACTTTTTGTAATTGATGGAGCTCCTGTTGATGCAGATAACTTTAGAAGTATCAACCCAAATGATATTGAGTCAGTTTCAGTATTAAAAGATGCTGGTGCAACTGCTATTTATGGTAACAGAGGTGCAAATGGTGTGGTACTTATTACCACTAGATCTGGTAGCTACAACAGCCCACTTGATATCCAGTATACTTACCGAGTAGGTAAGTCAAGTCTACAGGATAACGATTACGATCTAATGAACGCCAGAGAGCAACTTGAGTTTGAAAGATCTTCTATTGGTCTTGGCGTAGGTGCAACTCCTATTTATTATCAAAACCGACCTAACACTCCTTACGGGCCTATTAATGGTCTAGCATCTCCAATAACAGATGCACAAATTGACTCTATGGTGGCTCGAGTTGATGGTGGTACTAGTTGGGAAGATTGGTTCTTTAGCCAGGGAACAGCTCAGCAGCATAACCTGTCCTTAACAAGAGGTACAGAGAATATGAGAATGGCCTTAAGTTTTGGTTACTTAAACCAGGAAGGTATTCTTCAAAGCAGTAGTCTTGAGAGAGGTAATATCAGAACAAATATTTCTGGAAGAAGTGATAATCAAAAATTCACCTATTCAGTAAATACTTCTGTTAACTACTCAACCAACGAAGAGCCAAATTCAATTGGTGGTAGTGGAATTAACAGAAACTATGTACTAGGTGCATATCAATCAGTTCAATACATATCTCCTAACGACTATTCAAATGGAGCTGATCTTTTATCTCCACTAGCGTTTGCTAATACTCCTTTATTCCTAATCGATAGATTAGAAACTTATACAAGGGTAGAGGATGAAGTGAAATTGATTGGTACAATCAGTGCAGGATATGAGATCATTGAAGGACTTTCTGTTAACTATCGAGTATCTGGAGATTTCCAGGAAGAGACATTAACGAGAGCTGAAGGACCAACATCTTTCAATGCATTACTTTTTGCTCAGACTGGTAATACAACGCCTGGATTCCAACAGCAAATGTTTACAAGAGAATTCAGATTTAACCAGGTAGCTAGTATCAATTACTCTAAATCTTTTGATGTTCATACAGTAACAGCAGGAGCATACGCCGAGGAGTTCAGAGCTAGATATGATCACTTCCGATTCTTCAGTGAAGGTCTTGATCCTAAGACATTCTTCCCTGGAGATGGTAGTGCATTCGTTCCTGATAACGCGTCAAACGACTGGTTCGTGGATCCAATTGCTGCTAACATCTTGAAAGCAGGATTGTTCTCTTACTTTGGAACGCTTGATTACGATTATGACAGCAAGTACGGTGCAGCCTTTGTAGTACGAAGAGATGCATCTTTCCGATTTGCTGAAAGTAACAGATGGGGTACTTTCTGGTCTGCATCGGCAAGATGGAATATCCACAATGAGGCATTCGCTTCAAACCTTCCTTTCGATGTTTTGAAGTTAAGAGCTTCCTATGGGGTTACTGGTAACCAAAACGTAAACGTTTTTGACACTGAATTCAATGAAAGTAGTGTATTCTCTGCACCTGATTTAACAAGAGCACTTTTTGCGACTGGAGCAGGATATGGAGGACAGAATTCACTTCAGCTTTCTCAAATTCCTAATAATGCATTAAGATGGGAAGAGGTAGCTCAGTGGAACATTGGTTTAGATGCTGAGGCATTTAACAACAAGTTGAGAGTAAAGTTTGACGTTTATAATAAGTTGACAAGTGGATTATTCCAATCTGTACCTGTATCAGCGATCAACTCTGTAACATCTCTTAACTCAAACTTTGGAGAGATGAAAAACTCTGGATTTGATTGGGAGGTAGCTTATGACATCTTAAGAGATCCTAATGGAGCTAACCTTACAGTTAGAACCGTAGGTAACTACAACAAAATCGAGCTACTTGAATTCCCTGGAGGTCTGCAAGAACAAGTAGGTACTGGCCGAATCGGAGGTCCTCTTAATGAGCAATTCCGATACAGGTATGCGGGTGTTAATCCAGCAAATGGTAACCTATTATTCTTAACTGCTGACGGAGAAGTAACAGAAAATCCGGATGCTGATACAGATCGAGTATGGTTAGGAAGAAACATCTACCCTGACTATATCGGTAGTTTCTCAGTCGACTTTGATTACAAAGGTTTCTTCGTTCAGGTTCAAATGAACTATACTTTAGGTGTTGATAGACTTGACTTTGACTACAGTGGTTTTGTTAACCCTGATAACATCGGTCAATTCAGACACTCAAGAGATATGTTGCGTGCTTGGACGCCAGAAAACAGATTTACAGATATTCCACGCTTGAACGCTCCTAACAGAAGCTTAGGTGGAGCATCTGACAGATTCCTGAGAAATGCTGATTACCTGAGACTAAGGTTTGCTACAGTGGGATATGACTTCCCTAAAGCAATGTTGGATCAGACCAATTTCTTTAAATCTGCCAGAGTGTTTGTAAATGGAGAGAACCTATTTACAATTACTGAGTGGAGAGGTTTTGACGCGGAGGCCCAGTCTAATACAAGTAGACTGTATCCTACACCAAGAACAGTTTCACTGGGTGTTGAACTAGGATTTTAATCATAACAATTTGACATTATGAAGAAAATATATAAATACATGGTATTGAGCATTGCGGCAGTCACTTTTAGCTGTAACGATGCGATAGAAATAGAGCAGGTCGGACGACTTGGTGCTGAGCAAGCATTTGAGACAGTTTCCGATCTTGAGTCAGGGATTTTAGGTACGTATAACAATTTTGACTATACACCTTCTATCCAATGGGAATCTAATTTTACAGATGAGATTGCAATCGGTCCAGATAACGGCGGACAGGGCATTGGTATATATCAATGGGTAGTTACTCCTCAGTCTGCTGCTTCTGTAGCACTATGGACTAATTATTACGCGGCTTTGAATTCAGCGAATAGAATTATTGAAGCTGCAGCTAATATTACACCTGAAACCGGTGAAGAAGCTGACTATAATAACGTGTTGGGTGAAGCTCATGCATTAAGGGCTTGGGCACACTTCGAACTTTGGAGTTATTTTACCCCGGACTATTTGGATGCTAATTCACCTTCTGTTTTATTGGTGAATTTTGTACCTGGTGTAAGTGATCAGTTGTCAAGAAGTACTAGTGCTGAAATTTTAGCACAAGTAACTTCAGACTTAGATCGAGCAGCTCAGTTGCTTCAAGTAACTTCAGATCCTACAAGAGTAAGTCAGGACTTTGTGACAGCACTAAGAGCTCGTGTAGCACTGTATACACAGGATTACACAACTGCAGATGCTGCAGCTGCTTCATTATTAGGTTCTTATAACCTTGCTAATCAAGCTCAGTTTACAGCAATGTGGGATGATGCTGACAATACTGAAGTTATTTTCAAGTTAGAGCGTTCTGTAGGTGATCCATACGATGGTCAAGGATCTACTGGAAGTGCTTTTGCTGGTGGATGGGCTGGTGCAAACTATGCATTCGTTAATCCAACGGTAGACGGTTCTCCTTACTTTGTAGCAAGCTCTGATTTGTTTGCATTGATGCCTGCTGGAGACATCAGAAGAGATGTTTACATCGATGAATCTGCTGCTCCTGCTTATGATGTATTACCTGTTGGTAAATACCCGGGATCAGGTGGTCAGCCACTTTTGAATGATCTAAAGATCTTCAGGGCTGCTGATATGCTATTGATAAGAGCTGAGGCTGCAGTTGCAAATAATAATTTAGCTGCTGCTGCTGGTTACATTGATCAATTGAGAGATGCTAGATATGGTTCTGATCAAGCAACACCTACAATAGCTAACCAAACAGCAGGGTATGCGCTTGTTCTTCAGGAAAGAAGAGTAGAGTTTGCTTTTGAGGGTCACAGATACAGAGATTTGAAAAGACTTGGATCAAGAGCAAGTGTTGGAATCAGCAGGCCTTCTGCTGAGTGTGATGTGTATGGAGCTTGTACGTTAGCTTCAACTGACTTTAGGTTTACGTTACCTATCCCGTTGGTTGAGTTGGATGCAAACCCTGCAATTACAGAGCAAAATCCTGGATACTAAGATGAACCTGATATGAAGATTATAAATAAACTCTTACCAGTTATTGCTTTCATTGCAGTGTTCGTATTTACGTCATGTAAGGATGAAGCATTGGTGGGACCAAGTAGTTTGAATAATGTTGTTTATCTGAGTGATACATCTGCTTCAGTTTCTGAAGCAGGTGGTTCAACAGCATTAGTTGTCGCGCGTACTACTAGTGATTACAGTTCTTCTCTCTCTGTTAGTGTTTCTGTTAGTGCAGTTTATGCTACTACTACAGAATTTGCTAATGCTGGAGATGACGCAACAGGATCGTATACAATCAATAAAACAACAGTAGAGTTTGCTTCAAATGTGTCACAAGACACAATTATTGTGACAGCTGTTGATGATTTGAATGCAAGCGGTCCAAAACTGGTTACTGTTACGCTGAGTGAAGCTAGTGGATACACAATAGGTACAGATGAGAAATCATCGTTCCATGCATTTACTACTGTGGAGATTGTGGATAATGATTGTCCGATTCCGTCAATCGTAGGAGAGTTCAGTGTTACAACTACTGATACAAGCCCTGCAGGTTGTGATGGAGTTACAAACGTAGTGACTATCACTAAAGTCTCTGATAATCCTGATGGTAGCACCACATACAGCATGTCTGATGTGACTGGTGGTCTATATGCAAACTGTTATGGTTCTGCAGACAACCCTGGAAACATTGTTGTAGCTGCTGATGGAACTACCGTGACAATGACGGCTCAGCCGGACGTTGTTTATGGTGGTGATCAGTTTGATGGTACTGGAGAGATTGATGCCTGCGCTTCTAAGATGATCATTGATTGGTCTAATGGATTCGGAGATAGCGGAACGACAGAGTTTCCTTTATAGTTTTTATATTAAAATAATAAGCTCCCACATCAGAAAATGTGGGAGCTAAATTTATCTGTTAAACAGATAAATAAAATGTATAATAAAACTAAAGAGACATGAAGATCAATAAATTAATATTCCTATTTGCCATATTGATTGGCATAGGATTTACCTCTTGTAAAGAAGATGAATTAGTGGGGGCATCTAGCTTAGCAAATGTTGTGTACTTACAAGATACAACAACCACAATAGGAGAAAACGGTTCTTCTACTAGCATTGTTGTTTTTAGAACGACCTCTGATTTTTCCCAATCGTTGACGGTGGATTTAGAAGTTTCTGCTACATATGCGAGCACTACTCCATTATTTGATGCTGGTGATGCTGCTCCTGGTACATATACTTTGAGCAAGACATCAGTTTCTTTTGATGCAAATGTGTCTTCTGATACGATTGTGATTACAAGTGTTGATGACCTTGCATCAAGTGGTGACAAGAATGTATCAATAACACTAACTAATCCATCTGTTAGTAGCTATTCTGTAGGGACTGCATCTAATGCTGGATTTTATGCAAGCGTAACTGCAGTTATTCAGGATGATGATTGTCCTATTGATTTAGCAGGAGATTGGGCAGGAGACTATGATATCAGTGAAGAGTTCACAGCAGGTGGTAACGCAGGACTATCCTTCGGTTTTACTGGACCGATATCCTTAGCTGCTGATGCATCTGATGCCGCAGGTATTACTGCATTGTTAGGAACTTCTTTCTTCCTTGATGATACTCCGGTTACATTCAATACTTGTCCTCAAACATTGAGCTTTGATGAAAATCCTTTATTGTTAGGATTCACAGTTAATGGAGAACAAGCTGCTTACGATATCTTTGAAGCTACTTTCACTAGTGGCAACCAGATTACAATCGTAGGTAATATGGGAAATGTTGCTGGAAGTAACTTTGGGGAATACACTGTGGTTCTCACGAAGCAATAAATAATTTCAATTTCATTAAACTCCCGCATGATTTATGTGGGAGTTTTTTATTTACAATCAATTTTAATTATGAAAAAGCTATTAATAAACTCACTTCTATTAATCACTATTTTAATATCGTTACCTATTTCTGCTCAACAAATAGGAGATGTTATTGATCCAAATTTCATGAACAGGCAGCTTTGGAAGGAAGAAAACAGTAACATAAAAGGATCTCCATTCTATTTTGATGAATGGTATAGCGGGGAAATAATGACCAAAATTGGTACATCATATCCCAACATGAAAATTAAATACGAAGCATACTCTGATCAATTGTTCTTCCTGTCTGAGGATAATATTGAGCGTGCATTGGCGCGAGAAAAAATAAATTGGTTTCAGTTTAATGATGCTGAAGGTAACAGCTACCTATTCAAGCATATTCCATATCATGGATTTCTGCAAGTGCTTTACGATGGAGATGTCTCACTTTATAAGAAAATCGCGAAGGAAATAAGAAAAGCACCTGAGGCTAATGGTTACAACGCTACCACCAAACAAGATGAATTTATAGAAAAACAAATCTATTTTGTTGCTTCTTCACCAGAGGCGACTATTGTACCAATTGATAAGCGCAATGAATATTTGGAGTTGTTTTCTTCTAATGAAGATAAAATCAAGAAGTTCATAAAAAAGAATAAGGTCAAATTCAAGGAGGATGCCAACATTATTGATTTAGTGAAGTTTACTGAACAGTTGAGATCTGAAGAATAACTCATGAAATACGTATTAGCTCTTATAGTTTTTTTTAAAACTATTACCTCATTTGCTCAGCATACCTGTGGAACAATAGCTACTGAGCATGATATCAAAGTAATGACCGAATTACTTGCCTCAGGATCTAAGGCAAGATCTAATAGTACTTATCCTACAGTCAACATTCCTTTAACAATTCATATTCTAAGGGAAGATGATGGCTCAGGTGGTTTAGCCGTTCAGGAATTGAATGAGGCGTTAATGATTCTAAATGATGCCTATAAGCCAATTAATTTTAATTTTTTTATAAACGAAGAGATTAAGTACATAGATAATTCAGGATTCTATGATTTTGATTCTTCCAGAGAAGCAGAGCTTACAGGTAACAACAATATAAGCAGTACGATAAATATTTATTTTTTCAACTCACTCACCTCCGGAGGATCTAATTTGTGTGGATACGCTTACTTCCCTTCTTCAGGGCGAGATCACATTATGATGGCAAATGGTTGTGCTGCCTCCTCTACATTGCCACATGAAGTTGGTCATTATTTTGCCTTATATCATACGCATGGGAAAACGAATACGGGAACAACAGATGAGCTGGTAGACGGATCAAATTGTTCTGTTGCTGGGGATGACGTTTGTGATACTCCTGCTGACCCTAATTTATCTGGGAATGTTGATGGATTGTGTTCTTACACAGGTGGCGAAGCAGACGAAAATGGAGATTTTTTTGATCCATTTCCTAAAAACATCATGTCTTACTCAATCAGTAGCTGTCGTGAGCAATTCACATCAGGACAATATGATAGAGTCATTAATGCCTTTCAGACATTTAAAACATATCTTTCTCGTGATATCCTTAATCCGGAATTAACCCTTTCTAATCGATTTGCATGCACAGGTTCAAAGGTACAATTTGAAAACATATCAAATAATTACTCATCCATTCAATGGGAGTTTGAGGGGGGAGAACCCTCAACAAGTTTGGATGAAAATGTATCTGTCACTTATAATGAGGCCGGAAGATTTGATGTTAAATTGACACTTTTTGATGATCAGAATAATCAAGAAGAACTTCTTTTAGAAGATTACATTGTTGTAGAAAATGAATTTGTGGAACTAAGAGAAGGTATTATTCGAAGCTCCTTTGAGGACTCAGAATTTGTGGAAGAAATTCTAAATCCGGATAATGACATTACATTTACTTCAACTGGTAGAGCTTCATTTGATGGTAACAAATCACTATTCATCGAGCTATATGGATATCGATCAAGGGGACAAAAAGATCAGGTTTTATTGTCAACAATCAATTCTGATCTCAATAAAATATATGAGGTAGAGTTTAGTTATGCCAATGCTCAATATGGTTCATCTAATGATGGTTTGAGGTTAGTTTACAGAGATCAATGTGGAGATTGGGTAACCGTATGGGAGAAGTATGGGGAAGAGCTTAGTACTGCGGGTGATCTCCGATATTATTTCGTTCCAGAGGATGATCAATGGGAGAACGAGATTGTTCAATTTGAAGTCCCTGATAATGTAGATCGTTTTGAGTTGGCATTCGAATCCGTCAATGATTTTGGTAACAACATATATATAGATGATTACAAAATCCAAAGTGTTGACCCGACATTTACAGTCGATGAGATAATTGTAACACCTTCTACGTGCAATGATTCTAATGACGGGCAAATAGTTGTAAATACTTCCGGGGAAGGCACGTTTGAATACGCTATTGAAAGTGAAGATGTGGTCTACCGCTCGTCTAACACATTCGAAAATTTAGCACCAGGAGATTACAGAGTTCTAATCAAGAAAATTGAGAATGGAAGTGTAAAGGATGAGGTAGTAAATGTATCATTCATTGATACGAGACCTAATAAACCAGAGATTAGACAAATTGGGGATTTTCTTCAAATCAACGCAGGTGTAGGGCAAACTATTGTATGGTATTTGGATGGTGAGGTGATTGATGGAGAGACCTCAGCAAGTTTATTAAATCCTTCCTCTGGTACTTATGAAGCTGAGTTGATTTCAGGCCCGTGCTCATCTATTTCAGATCCATTTGTGATTCTATCAGCTGAGAAATCAATTAATATCACGTTATCTCCAAACCCTGCTGAGGATTACATATCGATAAACTTTGGAACGAGTAATATCAGCAGGTTTTCAGTGAACCTGCTCGATGTTTCTGGTAGGTCAATTACAAGATATGAAAACCAAAAGCTTATTGACCTGTCCTATCTTCCTAAAGGAGTCTATTTGGTAAAAATCATGGATGAAGGAAGATCCATTACAAGAAGAATTATAAAGAAATAGCTATTTAATTCAAGTTTTATATTTCTTTATTAATTCATTTAAATATTTAAATATTTCCTGTGTTGGAGGATAGATAGTTTCTAGTCTATCCTCCAGCTCATTCTCGCCACTTATGGAAATATAGTAAGTATTAAAATCTTTGGTCATTAGTTTCTCCTTATCTGACTTAGAATAGCTTCTTGCGAAGGAAAGAAGTTGTTCTACTTCCTTTCTGGTTAATTCTTTATCAAACATTGAAGTGTTCTCACCCTCGATGGAATAGGAAATCGAACCTTTGTTATTACTATTAACCTCAACTGAATAAGTGCCGCAGGACGGCACACAGGTGCTTTTTTTAAGAATCATACTAGCTGAGTCTTTAAGGTTATTTACTTTGCAACTTGTTAGCACTAATACTATGATAAGGAGAGCATTTTTCATCGGGTTGTCTTTTATATTTTTAGCAAGTTCGCTTAAGGGACAAGAAAGTATAAAGCTGGATAAAGATAAAATTCATGAAATTATAATTTGTAATTATCATGAAAGAGATGAAAATGTTTTTATCCCTTATCAAAATCATAAAGCAAGAAATAGTGCAAAACAAAATTCGACAATAGAAGTCGAATACATTGGTTTCTCTTCACAAGCAGAGGCTGCCTTCCAATATGCAGTTGATATTTGGGAAGATTTAATAATCTCTGATGTCCCAATTAAAATCCAAGCCAATTGGGTTTCATTAGACGATGGAGTTTTAGGTTCGGCCGGCCCAACTACTGTATTTAGAAATTTTAATGGAGCGCAGCACGTAAACGCGTGGTATCCAATTGCCCTTGCCGAAAAGATTTCTGGCCAGGAGTTAAACGATGCGAATGAGTTCGAAATAGTAGCACAATTCAACAAAGATGTAAATTGGTATTTCGGGACAAATGCTCAACCGCCTTCAGGAAACTTTGATCTGGTATCTGTGGTCCTTCATGAAATAGGTCATGGACTTGGTTTTTTTACTACTGCTGATGTAGAGAATAACGAAGGATCAATCGGCTTAGGAGATTTTCCTTTTGAATTTGATTTCTATATGGAGAATGGAGATGGAGAACTCTTGATTGATTCTGAAATTTTCGATAATCCATCATCTGATCTAGCCACTCAGTTAACTGGTGGTGATCTATTCTTTGTGAGTAATCTGATAAGAAATGTGAATGGGAATAATAATGCAGAGTTGTATGCTCCCTCGAACTTCGATGGAGGGTCTAGTATTTCTCATTTAGATGAGGGTAGGTATGCTAATACACTCAATTCATTGATGACACCATCAATTGGTTCTGCTGAAGCAAATCATAATATTGGGCCGATTACTACACGTTTATTTGCTCAATTAGGATGGCTGAGCTCAAGAATTGATCATGAGCCAATTGTTGATTCCGAAAATGTTGACTTACCTGTTGATTTTGAAATAGCTGTTGTAAGTGACTCATCGATTGTTGCTGATTCTGTCTTTATAAATATTGATATCAATGAGGAAGGTTTTAATAGAATTTTAATGACCGATAATTCGAATAATAATTTCACTTACAAGACAGATACGATAAGAGATGGAACCAGTGTTAGGTACTATTTTGAGGTAGAGGATGTGGTTGAGAAAAAGACGTTTTTAAGGTCCGAGGACGTTCCATTTAGCTTTTATATTGGTATTGACACAATAAAGCCAACACTTATTCATAATGAAATAGTCAGTATTGTTGCTAATGAAGATGTTGAATTTGAGGTGAATGCATCAGATAATCTAGGTCTTGACTCTGTTTTCATAGACCTGATTCTGAAAGAGGGAGATACGTTACGTATTTCAATGGATAATAATGCAATCAATCAGTATAGTTATTTATTAGTTTCTGATTCACTACAGGACATTACAGCTTTTCAATATCGAATTGGAGCCAGAGATTCATCTACACAGTTGAATTTTGCATATCTACCATCTGAGTCTGAGTATTTTAATGTTTCAGTAAACTCAATTGCAAGTGCAGAAGAAGTCTTTATCGAGGATTTTGATTCTGAAATCACAGTTATAAGCGGTGATTTCAGCATTGAACTTGAATCAGGCTTTGACTCTAAAGCCCTTCATTCAGATCATCCATATGCAAATGGATCTGATGAAAACTTTGAATCTGACTTCATCACAACGCTGCTGAAACCAATAGTTATACGAGAAGGTGATGGCGAGATTCAGTTCGATGAGGTTGTTTTGGTTGAGCCGGGTACAGCAGGATCTACTTTCGGCTCAGAAGAGTTTTTTGATTATGTAATCGTAGAAGGTTCTAAAGACGAAGGTATTACATGGTCACCAATCGAGGATGGTTATGACAGCAGAAGGTTTAGTGTATGGGAAAACAAATTTAATAGCAGTACAGATGCAGATAATAACGGAAGTTCTCTAGCGCTGGGAGATGCAACCTTATACAAAAAACATAAGATGAATTTACTGGATCGGTTTGATGCAGGAGATACAGTATTACTTAGATTTAGATTGCACACTGATCAGTTATTAAATGGATGGGGTTGGGCTATTGATAATTTAATTGTTCAAGACCTACCACTAGGTTTTGAAGAAACAGAAACTATATCCATTAAATCATATCCTAATCCGTTCACATCGTCAATTTATTTAAGCTCAGATAAAAATATCCGAGAGATTCAATTGTTAGCAATGGACGGTCGCCTTTTAAATAAATTAGCGTTTGATATAGATGGCGCAAAAGATGTCAAGGTAGAGCTTTTGAGCATTGAATCAGGAACATACCTAATGAAGATAGTTACTACGGAAGGAACAGTATTTCGGAGAGTTGTGAAAAAATAGTTCTATGCTTTTAGTCAATCGAAAAGAACACTTTAACGCAGCACATAAGCTCTATAATCCCAACTGGTCAAAAGAAAAAAATCTTGAGGTGTTCGGTCCTTGCGCCAATGAAAACTGGCATGGACACAACTTTGAGTTGATTACTTCTGTAAAGGGAGAGGTTGATCCCGATACAGGATTTGTTATTGATTTAAAAAAATTGAAAGACATCATAAGATCAGAGATCATTGAAAAAGTGGATCATAAAAATATTAATCTGGATGTGCCATTTATGAAAGGAAAAATTGGAAGTTGCGAAAATCTAATCGTAGAATTTTGGAAAATTTTAGAACCGAAGATTAATGCAATTACACCTAAAGCCAGACTATATCGATTGAGACTTATTGAGACACCCCGTAATTTTGTGGACTACTACGGGACGTGAAGTATCTTATAATAACTGAAGGTAAAAT
The DNA here is from genome assembly GCF_965228795.1 of Ekhidna sp. Taxonomy (GTDB): domain Bacteria; phylum Bacteroidota; class Bacteroidia; order Cytophagales; family Cyclobacteriaceae; genus Ekhidna. The sequence goes on along the minus strand of NZ_OZ245839.1, from coordinate 3,789,040 downwards.
CTGTCAACAGCTTGCCTCTAATTTCATTCCTGAATTAGAGAGGTTTGACATTCGTAATGATATTGAGGTCTTTAACACACCACTCAAGAATTTTACAGCTACGCTGAAAAAAAGTGTACCGGATTTAATCATTGTTTTTGGTGGAAGTTCATCTCATAAGATTGTCAGGTTAGCTAGAAAGAATGGAGTTAAATCCTGTTTTTTTTATCAATCGTTGCTAAGTCCTAATCAAATACCTGAAGAAGAGAATTCACACAATCATAAGTTATATCCTGATTTACCACCAATTAAAACGAATCAACCTTTAGATGGAAGTTTGTTGATTGATGTATTAAGAAAGACGAACAGAGTTGATACGTACGATTCTACTACAGTTTCATTAGCATCCTTACGTGAAAGCAAGTGGATAACAAAAGTTTGTGAAAGACTTTCTCAAATGAATGAGAATATAAACTTTAAAAAAGTAGTCGTTTCGTCAGGTTTGGAAGAAGCAATCATTGAAATACAAAAATCCCACGCAGTAATTGCAGTAGATCAATTTTCAAATATCCTTGCCGCTCTCTCTAATAGTCCGTTGATCAACGTCTACCAAGAAAAAATATTCACTAAAGCTCAAAATCGGTTATCTAAAGTGAATGAGATGTTGGATAAAAATGTAGTTGGAAATTATTCGAACAAGAACATTGCTTTAATTTCTGAGCAACTCGATAGAATTCTAAATGACTATAATTATAGTGCAGGAATGATGGACGACTTTCAACAGTTAAAGTCTATCATAGGTACACAACCTTTTTCCAGGGTTGTTGCTCAAGAAGTTGTTAATTGGTTGGAAACCTAAATTATGCAGCTCTAAGCTTATTGAACTTAGATTTTTCGAATTTTTCAGCTGCGTAATCTCTATCGATCATCATTTCTTTGATATCCTTATTTGAAGGAAGCTCAAACATAGCATCCGTTACAATGGCTTCACAAATGGATCGTAAACCTCTAGCTCCCAGTTTAAATTCCATTGCCTTTTCAACAATATACTCTAAAGCATCTTCTTGCAATTCAAGTTTGACATCTTCCATTTCAAACAACTTGGTGTATTGCTTTACGAGTGCATTCTTTGGTTCGGTAAGGATTCGTTTCAGTGCATCTGCATTTAATGGATCCAGATGTGTTAGCACCGGCAATCTTCCAATTAATTCAGGAATTAAACCAAAGCTTTTAATGTCTTGTGCTGTGATATACTGAAGTAGATTGTCCTTATCTATAGCACCTGATTTAAATTCATTGTCATTGGCAAACCCAATTGGTCGAGTATTCAATCGATTGGCAATGTGTCTTTCAATTCCATCAAAAGCGCCACCGCAGATAAATAGAATATTTTCCGTATTGACATTGATCATTTTTTGATCAGGGTGCTTTCTGCCACCTTGAGGCGGAACATTTACTGTTGTCCCCTCCAAAAGTTTGAGCAATGCTTGCTGAACACCTTCACCACTCACATCTCGTGTGATGGAAGGGTTATCAGACTTACGAGCAATCTTATCAATTTCATCAATGTAGACAATACCTCGTTCTGCCGCTTCTACGTCATAATTGGCAGACTGCAACAGTCGTGTCAAAATACTTTCAACGTCTTCTCCAACATATCCGGCTTCAGTCAATACCGTGGCATCAGCAATACAAAATGGGACTTGTAAGATTTTGGCCAAAGTTCTGGCTAGGTAAGTCTTACCTGTTCCAGTTTGTCCCACCATGATTATGTTTGATTTTTCAATCACAACATCATCTTTATCGATGGCTTGCATTAGCCTTTTATAGTGGTTGTATACTGCTACCGAGATATATTTCTTCGCTTCATCTTGTCCAATAACAAACTCATCAAGGTGAGACTTCATGTCAGCCGGCTTGATGAGTTTGAAATTCGGACTTTCATTGTCAGATGTAGTTTTTAGCTCTTCATTCAAAATCTGCTGAGCCTGAGCAATACACTTATCGCAAATGTGCGCATGTATGCCAGAGATCATCAGATCTACATCTTTTTTATTTCTACCACAAAAACTACAAGTTACCTGAGCCATGATTTATTTTTTTTCTAAAACCTCATCTATGAGGCCATATTCTTTTGCTTCTGATGCTCTCATCCAGTAATCTCGATCAGAGTCTTTTTCAATATCCTTATAAGATTTACCTGAATGCTTTGCTAAGATATTGTATAGATCTTTTCTCAGCTCCAGAGTTTGCTTAAGTGTGATTTCCATATCTCTAGATTGACCCTGCATACCGCCGCTTGGTTGGTGGATCATAACTCGAGCATGTGGAAGTGCTGATCGTTTTCCTTTAGCACCTCCAGATAATAATACAGCTCCCATTGAAGCTGCCATTCCTGTACAAATAGTAGCCACATCTGGGCTAACGTACTGCATAGTGTCATACATACCTAAACCTGCATAAACAGAACCTCCTGGACTATTTACGTACAAAAGAATATCCTTTTTGGCATCTACAGATTCAAGGAATAGCAATTGAGCAGTAATAATATTAGCAATGTTTTCTTCTACTTGCATGCCCAGGAAAATGATCCTATCCATAATAAGTCTCGAGAAAACATCAATTTCGCGGAAATTAGTAGGTCGTTCTTCAATAACCGCCCTGGTCATATTTTCAACGTGATGAACATAGTCATCAACTGCTGTTCCGCTAATATTTTGGCCTTTTACGGCATATTTTCTGAATTCCTCAGTGTTTATCATTTCTATAATTTAAGGTATAAGAATGTAAAAATAAAAAAGTCCCGTGTACAGGACTTCTTCAAAACTTAAAATGATGCTGTATGGTTCAGATTAGATGACCAACTGCTCAAAATCAAAGTTTTCTGAATTCATCCAGTGAAACAGTCTTTTCCTTCACGGTGATCTCACCTTTTATATAATCAAGTACTTTCTTAGATTGAACCTGATTGAATACTTTCATATAATTCTCTCCATTTTCACCCTGGAGATAGTTGTTAGCGAAAGTATCTAATTGATCATCCATTTGACTGCCAATCCCTGATCCGGCAAACTGTTTTTTGATCAGTTCCTTAGCTTCATTAATCACATCCTCATGCTCCACCTTAATATCATTGTTTTTCACTATTTCATTTCTGATTAGCGACCATTTCAACTCTTTCGCATAAGAAGTATACTCCAGCTCCATAAGCTCAGGAGTGATGTTTTCGTTGGTTTTAATCAACCATTTTTTCAAAAACTCATCTGGTAGATTGATTTTTGCGTTTTCTGTAAGTTTTTCTCTGACCTGGTGATCAAAAAACTGCTCAGATTCACCCTCATAATTCTGAGAAACGATCTCTTTTACTCGATCTCTAAATCCTGCTTCATCTTTTACTGTATCCTTGCCAAAAGTTTTATCAAATAACTCCTGATCAACTGGCGCCAACTTGTAATGGTTGATCGCTTCAACAGTAAAAGTCAGTTTTTTCAACTTTTTGTACTCTTCATCATCTAATCGAAGTTGATTTTTGAGAGCATTTTCATGCTTAAAGCTTTTCTTAGGATCAACTTCTACCTCGGTTCCAATCTTAACTCCCGTAAACTTTTTCAAGGCTCCTTTTTCAAGATCTCTTAAATCAATGTTTATTTCTTGGTCGATTGAACCATCCTTAGATTTGATTGTACCGTAAACCGTGTCTTTTTCAGATGTGGTGTCTGGGTTTTCCATTTCGCCAAACTGTCTTTGGAGATTTTCGATGGTTTCATCGATCACCTTATCATCCACTTTTATGAAATGCTTGTCAAGCTTAAGCTTTTTGTCCACTTTTATTTCAAAAGGCTCGGCAAAACCAATTTCATATTTGAATTCAAAGCTGTCCTGATTTTCCCAATCAAACTCTTGATCGGTTTCAGACGGAAGTGGTTCTCCCAGGAATTGCGTATCACTTTCTTTCAGGTAAGTATTCAGCTTATCCGAAACCAATTTGTTGATTTCTTCTACAATAAGAGCATTTCCATACATCTTTCGGATCATACCTGGAGGCACTTTTCCTTGACGGAATCCTTTGATGTTAGCTGTCTTGCTGTACTCTTTGATTTTTTGATCTACACCGGGTTGAAAATCAGCTCGGTTTACGCTAATTTTAATTACACCTTGTGTTTTTTCGTTTTTGTCAAAAGTTATATCCAACGTACTATTGTTTGGTATTTATAAAATAAAAACCCTCTTACACGACCCTGTCCCGATAGCTATCGGGAGGTTTCGGAAAGAGGGTTGTTTTTCAGTGCGGATGGAGGGACTCGAACCCCCATGCCTCGCGGCGCTAGATCCTAAGTCTAGTGCGTCTACCAATTTCGCCACATCCGCAGTTTTCATCTCAAGAACTTTTTCTTGCTCTGAAAATTGGAAGGCAAAAGTAGGTAATATTTTTGATTCAACAAGGGATTAATTTTGTAAAATTATTATGGTAGTAGAGGAAGATTTAGAATCAGAAAAAAAAGAGATCATTAGGCGTTACAGACGCCTGCTTCGAAAAGCGAAACCAATCCTAAAAGATGGTGATGCTAAAATCATCAAAAAGGCATTCAACACTTCGATGGAAGCACATAGTGGTATGCGTCGGAGATCTGGCGAGCCTTATATTTTTCATCCTTTAGAGGTTGCAGAAATATGCGTTGCAGAAATTGGATTAGGAACCACTTCTATTGTTGCTGCACTATTGCACGACGTTGTTGAAGATACAGACTATGAGTTGGACGATATCGAGAGGCTTTTCGGTAAAAAGGTGGCCATTATTATTGATGGCCTCACGAAAATATCCGGAGTATTTGATCATGGAAGCTCACAGCAGGCGGAGAATTTTAGAAAGATGCTTCTTACGCTATCGGATGATGTAAGAGTAATTTTGATCAAACTAGCTGACCGACTGCATAATATGCGTACCCTCGAGAGCATGCCTAGAAATAAGCAGCTCAAGATTGCAAATGAAACCATATATCTATATGCACCATTGGCTCACCGTTTGGGACTTTACGCTTTCAAATCCGAACTAGAAGATTTGTACCTCAAATACAGCGAAACGGAAGTTTACAATGAGATTTCAGGTAAAATCAATGAAACAAAAGAGGCCAGAAATAAATTTATTAGAAATTTCATTCGGCCGATTAAAGACAAGCTCAACTCATTGGGGGTAGACTATGAAATAAAAGGTAGACCAAAATCAATCCATTCTATATGGAATAAGATGAAGAAGCAGAATGTGCCTTTTGAAGAGGTGTATGATTTATTTGCTATAAGAATAATCCTGGACGTTTCATATAGAGATGAGAAAGCTTTTTGCTGGCAGGTCTATTCGATGGTCACTGATTATTATCAGCCAAATCCGGATAGGTTAAGGGACTGGATAAGTATTCCCAAGGCAAATGGCTATGAGTCACTTCATACTACGGTAATGAGTGATACAGGAAAATGGGTGGAAGTTCAAATCAGAACCACTCGCATGGATGAAATAGCTGAAAAAGGATATGCGGCTCACTGGAAATACAAAGATGGAAAATCAAAAGATGAGACAGGTTTGGAAATGTGGATTTCAAAAGTTAGGGAAATCCTTGAGCAAAATGATGGGAACGCAATAGAGTTCGTCGACGACTTCAGATCGAATTTATATAGTGATGAAGTGTTCGTCTTTACACCTAAAGGAGATTTGCGTACCCTGCCACAAGGAGCTACTGCATTGGACTTTGCATTCGATATCCATACAGAAATTGGAGAACACTGCCTGGGAGCCAAAGTGAATCAAAAGCTGGTTCCTTTAAACTTTGAGTTAAAAAATGGAGATCAGGTCGAAATACTAACATCAACAAAACAAAAACCCAATGAGAGTTGGCTACAGTATGTTGTTAGTTCAAAAGCAAAATCCAAAATTAAGGATGCACTCAAGGAAGAGAAGAAGGTATTCATTGATGAGGGAAGAGAAATAGTTAAAAGAAAGCTGAAGCAACTAAAGGTTGAATATAAACAATCAGTACTGGAAGAAATTGCTTCCTATTTCAACGTTAAAAGTGCATCTGACTTACTATACCTTGTTGGTACAGGTAAAATTGACCACTCGCTAATAAAGTCTTTCGCCAAGTCATCGTCACAAGAGCCACCCAAGTCAAGTGTTAGAGGTGCGAAAGATGTTGAAGAAAAGCTGAGTCGGGTAAGAAAAACCGATAGCGACCTTCTTTTATTAGGAGAAGACCTAGATATAATAGATTATAAATTCGCCAAATGCTGTAACCCAATTGCTGGGGATGATGTGTTTGGTTTTGTCACTGTTAGTGATGGCATTAAAATCCACAGAACCACCTGTCCAAATGCGGCCGAGCTACTATCGAATTATGGATATAGAATAATAAAGGCAAAATGGGCATCCTCTCGTAAACATTCATTCGAAGCAACCCTTTCTATTATAGGCACTGATAGGATGGGCTTGGTTAGTGATGTTTCTAATATTATATCAGAAGAACTAAAAGTAAATATGCGATCACTTTCAATAAATACCGAAGGTGGAATCTT